>JALOCI010000086.1 GCA_023227835.1 Bacteroidales bacterium | reverse complement strand
GCAAGACTATCAGCCCTCTCTATCAGTGCAACCGGGGAACCGTTATCGCCGCTCTCTCGTATACTTTGTACTATAGGAATCTGTGCCAGGACCGGTATGTCAAATTTTTCAGACATTGCCTTGCAGCCATCCTTTCCGAAAATGTAATATTTGTTCTCAGGAAGCTCTTCCGGGGTAAACCAGGCCATATTCTCCACAAAACCAAGGACAGGTTTGTTAATATCCTTGTTCCGGAACATATTTACACCCTTCTCAACATCTGCCAGAGCAACTGCTTGCGGCGTGCTGACAACAATAGCTCCTGAAAGAGGGATGTCATGAACAATGGATATATGTATGTCCCCTGTTCCTGGAGGAAGATCTATCAGCAGAAAATCCAGTTCTCCCCATTTAACCTGAAGCACCATCTGTTTCAACGCGTTACTTGCCATCGGGCCTCTCCAGATAAGCGGTTGTCCGGCTTCTGCGAAATACCCGATTGACATCCACTTCACACCATACTTCTCAATTGGCACGATCATCTCTTTGCCATCAGAGTCATCTATTACTGGCTGAGCACCTTCCGTGCCCGTCATTTTAGGAACAGACGGCCCGTAAACATCAGCATCTGCCAGGCCTACACGAAAACCCTCCTTGGCAAGAGCAATTGCAAGATTTACAGCAACTGTGGATTTCCCCACGCCACCCTTTCCTGATGCTACGGCTATTATATGCCCTACGTTTACAAGCGCCTCTTGTCCCAGTTCAAGATGGGCTTTCTTGGCTATTTTTCTTTCTCTTACGAGTTCAAGAATACTTACTTTAAGATTTTCCGAAGGAAAGGCCTCTTTTATTGCAGCTTCGCAGCTCTGTTTAATTGAGCCGGAAAGTGCATCGGGAGACGGGAAAACCAGTTTAAACCTGATTTTCCCCTCTTCAATCTTTATATCTTCTACCATTCCGAGTGTTACAATATCTGTCTCCCTGACAGGATGCATAACACTACGGAGTACATCTTCAATTTGTTTTTCTGTCATAAATTTTATTTCTAAAACGCACAAACTGCTGCAATGTTTATACCATATAGCCGGAAAGGCTATTTTATTATGGTCATTTCATTGAGAAGGTGACCTGCTCCCCCGAATTTATCCATTATAAAAAGCACATAGCGGATATCTACATTGATACACCTTTGAAGATTCGGTTCGAAGATAATATCTCCGCTCATAGCTTCCCAGTTGCCGTCAAAAGCAAGACCAATAAGCTCACCTTTGGCATTGAGAACAGGACTTCCAGAGTTCCCTCCGGTTATATCATTGTTGGTAATGAATGCTAAAGGTAACTTTCCGTCTTTCATTGCATATTGACCGAAATCCTTCTTATTATACAGTTCTTTTAATTTTGCCGGTACCACAAACTCCCAATTGTTAGGGTCCTCTTTCTCCATAACACCTTTCAGAGTAGTGTAGTGTTCGTATAAAACTCCGTCTTTGGGCGAGTAGTTGAGGACATTGCCATAAGTAAGCCTCATGGTTGAGTTTGCATCGGGGTACATTGCCTGGCCACTCTTCATCTCAAGCTGTCCTGCAATGTAACTTTTTGTGCCTTTTGAATAAAGTGCATTTGCCTGATTGTATGCAATACTGAACGGCTGGATAAGAGATAATATGCTGCTTCCTATGACTATGGCAGGGTCATTGATAAAGGCATCCTTGCCTGTTTCAAGAGCTTTTTCTATTTTGTCCATGGAGGTGAATGCAGTATTGTCATACAAGTAGTCAACATATGCATCAATGTTCCCGCTGAAATCTTTGTCAATAAGAGAGTAAATGTCAGGGAGTGCATTTGCATCAACCTTTTCACGATAGATTTTCAAGAAAGCCTTTGCAATTTTCCTGTCTGTTTCCGGAGCGTAATTCTTAAAGAAATTGCCGACTTTCTCCTTCAGACCCTCGGCCATCTTCCTTGCATTTTCCTCATTTCCGGAGGCAAATGCCTGTGCTACTGCAGAATAGTGACTCCCTATGCCTGCAAGCTCAATATTGGCAATAGTTTCGGTAAGATATTTATAATTATACAATGCTTTCTCCCTGTTTGCTACAGCTTTATTGATGTCATCAAGAGCAGAACCGTATTTTTCCACCCTTGACTTATCGGCATTCACCCATTTTAAAAATTCCTCTTCTTCAAATGCGCGTCGTGCGGCAACGTTATTCTTCTTAAATGTCTCATTCATTCCAATGGCTTTTTTCCAGAAATTGGAAGAGGAGGCATATTTGCTTGAATATTGAATCCTAACCTTCTGGTCAGCCAGCATATCCTTCATCAAAATGTCCTGGCGGATTCCTCTTGCATAAATTGTAATCGCATTAGAGACATCCTGTGTCTGTTTAACCTCTGAAGAGGTCATAAAACGGTTAGTTCTTCCAGGGTAACCGATGATCATTGCAAAATCATTCTGGTTTACTCCTTTAAGTGATATTTTAAGATGTCTTGGAGCCTGGTAAGGTTTATTTTCCGGAGAATAAGGTGCCGGATTGTTGTCTTTGTCTGCGTAGATACGGAACATTGAGAAATCCCCGGTATGACGCGGCCACATCCAGTTGTCGGTATCAGCACCGAATTTGCCGATAGATGAAGGGGGTGCACCAACGAATCTGATATCTGAGAAAGTTTTTGTAACTATAAGGTAATAAGCGTTATCGGCATACATGGAAACTATTTCTGCCTTCAGAAACTTGTTGTTTCCGATAATCTTGCCTGCGAGTTCGTTTGTGATTGTAGTAAAAGCGTGCCTGCGTTCCTTAGGATTTTTAGCATCCTTGAGAGCGTTTTCAACCTGAGAGGTCACATCTGTGAAACTCTCAAGGAATGTCACAGTAAGACCCTCTGCCGGGAGCTCCTCATTTCTGTTCATTGCCCAGTATCCGTCAGCAAGATAGTCATGATCGACACTGCTCAGCTTCTGTATCGCACCATATCCGCAGTGATGGTTTGTAACCACAAGTCCTTCGGGAGATATGACCTCTGCGGTACAACCGTTTCCGAAGTGGACGATTGCATCTTTCAGACTAGATCCGTTAATGTTATAAATATCTTTTGCAGAGAGTTTACACCCTAGCTCTTTCATCTTCTTTTGGTTCAATTTTTCCAAAAGAGGTAGCAACCACATGCCTTCATCTGCTTTTACCGGGCTTATAGATAGAATTAATGCCGCAAAAATTAGAAATGCTATTTTTTTCATCTGTTTTTTATTAATAATTTTAACAAAAATAGAGAAAAATGGCAGAAAAGTTTAAAATTCTGGTTGTAGCAGACAAGTTTAAAGGGAGCCTGAGCTCCGAGGATGCCTGTAATGCTATAAAGAGAGGGCTTGAAAATGGCTGCAGGAACTATATGCCAGGAAGAGGAATCCTGATACATACACTGCCGATGGCGGACGGAGGTGACGGTACTCTTGATGTTGTTGAAAAAGCAATAGGAGGGGAGAAGATTTATACAAAAGTCAGTGATCCGTTTTACCGGGAAATCGAAGTCCCTTTTATTCTGAGAAACAAAACTGCATTTGTTGAAATGGCTCTTTGTTGTGGAATACAGCTTCTTAAAAAGGAGGAATATAACCCATCAATTACATCTACATACGGCTTGGGAGAGGTTATAGCAGAGGCAATAGGACGGGGAGCGGAAGAGGTTGTGGTAGGAATCGGAGGAAGTGCGACCAATGATGGCGGTATGGGTATGCTTAAAGCGTTGGGATATGATTTTATTGACAGAAGGGGAGAGGAGGCGTTGTCTCTTATGGATGTCTGCGGGATATCTTCAAATAATGTAATGCCATCACTAAAGAAAGTGAGATTTACAGTGGCAAGTGATGTAAATAACCCATTACTGGGAGATAGAGGAGCCACTGTAGTATACTCTCCTCAAAAGGGGCTGATCTGGAAATGGTTGATTTACTTGAAGCCGGTATGAGAAATTATTCGGAGGTTTGCAAAGATTTTACAGGGAAAGATTTTGCAGATTTTCCTGGTTCCGGGGCAGCAGGAGGCACCGGTTTTGCCTTCAGAAGCTTTCTAAACGCCGAAATTATCCCCGGTTGGCAGATTCTTTCAAAATTTACATATATGGACAAGCTGATAGCGGCAGCAGATCTGGTTGTTACAGGTGAGGGTCTTCTGGATTACCAGAGTGTGTCAGGTAAGCTTGTAAACGGAGTTTGTGAGATTTCTTCAGATTATAAAAAGAATGTGTGGGTATTTTGCGGAGCAAACATGCTTACCGGGAAAGAATCAAAAAATGCAGGGATTGCCAGAGTTTTTGAGATATCAAAAATTGCGAAGGACAGAGAAGATTCAATCAGAAATGCTGTGGAGTATCTTGAAACAGTTGCCCGCCAATCTGCCGCTTACTTGCCGGTCCTGAAAGTAACCCTGTGATACTCACACAGACCGTATTTTTGAACTGCTTCTCTATGTGATGCGGTGGGGTATGCAAAATTATTCTCCCACCCGTATTGAGGATACTCTTTTGCTATCCTGAGCATGTATTCGTCACGATGAGTCTTTGCAAGGACAGATGCTGCGGCAATTGATGCAAATTTGCCGTCTCCCTTGATTATACACTGATGTGCTATATTTTGATAGCTATAAAATCTGTTGCCGTCCACCAAAATCAGTTCCGGTCTTGTGGCGAGATTATCAAGAGCTTTGTGCATGGCAAGTATTGAAGCGCGGAGTATGTTTGTTCTGTCGATTTCTTTGTTGTCAACAGATGCAACGGCCCAGGCAACAGCCTCTCTTTCTATTATTGGTCTCAGCTTTTCTCTGTGGAGGCGTGTCATCTTTTTTGAGTCATTCAGTAAGGGATGTCTGAAATCTTTCGGCAGAATTACTGCTGCAGCATATACCGGCCCTGCCAGACAACCTCTTCCGGCTTCATCACACCCGGCTTCAATCAGGTTTTTATTCAAAAATGGTGAAAGCAATACAGCCTCTTTCATCGTTGCGTAATTTTACGCAAGATAGCAAAAAGAGAGCTATTCCCTGTATTTGTTAAGGTTCTCTTTGAGAATTCCAATAATACTTTCTTTAGATTCGAGCCCCATTTTCAGGCGTTTTATCTCATCTTCCAGTTCTATGCTTCTTATCTTATAATCAGACTCAATACGTTCAATCTGCTCTTTATAGAGCTTCTCCTGCAATATCAATCTTTCTTCAAGGGCTGATTCCTGTTTTACGCCCATCAGTAACTCTGCAACCGATGTTTTTAAAACACTGGCGATTGAATCCAGCCTCTTGCTAATAAGCAACGTCTTTCCGGACTCCAGTTGTCTGTAAGAGTTCTGGGACATTTTGAGAGAATTTGCAACCTCCTCTTGGGTATACCCGAGAGACTCCCTTAATTCACGTATTCTCTTTTTAATGTCTTTGTTGTCCATATAGACAAATATAAAACAATGTTCCTCTTGGCAGGAAACAACAAAAAGATGTTATGACAACATGAAAAAGATGTAGAAAAGCTCATAATAACATAGAAAAAGATAAATTAATTCAAGAAATAGATAAATCAAATATAAAGCATGTGACAGGTGCCCGATAATGTTGTACTTTCGAAAAAAACAAATTATGAAAATAAAGCTTACACAAGATTACCTCAATATGATTGAAGGGATCATGGAGGGGGGAAAAGCATATCTGGAGAAAGATATGACGGCCGGACTCGTAGCACAAAGGCTGGGTATAAAAAAGAGAAAATTGGAGATAGTTGTGTCGGCAACCTTTGGGTTATCGCTTGATATCTTGATTGATATGTTTAGAGTAGTACATGCAAGAGCTCTTTTGAAGAACGGAGTTTGTTACGAGGAATTATGGAAGGTGTCGGGTTTTAAGTCTTTGGAGTGTATGGAGTCCGCCTTTGAGTGTATTGTCGTATGAAAACTTTTTTGTAATTTTGATATCCTTAACCCGATGTAATTATAAATCATACATAATCAGCATGTTAATATGAAAAGTTATTCCACCCAAAGCATTCGGAATGTGGTTTTACTTGGCAGTACAAAATCCGGTAAAACCACACTCGCAGAAACTATGATGTTCGAAGGTAAAGTCATTGACCGCAGGGGTTCCATTGAAGCGAAAACTACAGTCAGCGACAGCTCCGAGATTGAACAGATTTATCAACGTTCCATATATCCGACTCTATTATATACAGAGTTTATGGATCATAAACTCAATATTATCGACACTCCGGGGTCAGATGATTTTATTGGCGGAGTCATATCAGCCTTTAAGGTTGCTGATACAGGTTTAATGATAGTAAATGCCCAGCAGGGTGTGGAAGTTGGAACAGAGATCCTGGCCAGATATGCAGTAAAACATAAGAAACCGATTATAGTTGGAGTAAACCAGCTTGACCATGAGAAGGCAAACTGGGAAAATGCTATTGATAGTCTGAAGCAGGCTTTCGGAAATAAGATAATCACAGTTCAATTCCCGGTCGAGACCGGCCCTGGATTCAACTCTTTCATAGATGTACTGAAGATGAAAAAGTACCTTTTCAAGGATGAAAACGGTACAAGAGAGGAGATGGAGATTCCTGCCGATATGAAGGACAGGGCGGAAGAGCTTCATCAGGCACTTGCGGAGATGGCGGCAGAGAATGATGAAAATCTTATGGAAATATTCTTTGACAAGGGAATACTTACAGAAGAAGAGATACGCAGCGGTCTTAGAATCGGACTTGAGAAAGGTGAGATTATGCCTGTTTTCTGCTTATCTGCAAAGAAAGACATAGGAGTGAAGAGGTTAATGGAGTTTATTATAAATGCAGCACCTGCTCCCGATAAGACTGTTCAGAAACTCAAGGACGGTACCGTAGTTCCTTGTGATGCCTCAGGACAGGCTTCAATCTTTATATATAAAACAGCTGTTGAGCAGCATCTGGGAGACGTCTCATTCTTCAGGGTTATGTCAGGAAAGCTTATAGAGGGGATGGATGTTACAAATCCCGAGAACGGCTCGAAGGAGCGTATTTCCGCTATATATGCTGTTGCCGGCAAGAAAAAGGAGAAAGTTTCCGAGATGCTGGCAGGTGACATAGGATGTACAGTCAAGCTGAAATCTGTCAAGACAAACCAGACTCTTAACGGAGGAAGCAAAGAGTGGGCATTCGAGAAGATTGTATTCCCGCCTTCTAAGTTCCGTACAGCTATCAAGGCTAAAGTTGAAAAAGACGAGGAGAAACTAGGTGAAATCCTCAACAGGGCACACGCGGAGGATCCTACAATAGTCATTGAGTACTCAAAAGAGCTCAAGCAGACAATTCTCAGCGGTCAGGGAGAGCACCACATCAATATTCTGAAATGGCATCTTACAAATACACATAAGATAGAGGTTGATCTTTTCGCTCCTAAGATTCCTTATCGTGAGACAATCACTAAGGTTGCCGCAGCGGATTACAGACATAAAAAACAATCAGGCGGTGCAGGTCAGTTCGGAGAGGTTCATCTGCTAATTGAGCCGATTGTAGAGGGAACTCCTGCAGGAAATAAGTTCAAGGTTGAAGGAAAAGAACTTGTGCTTAATGTTAAGGGAAAAGAGGAGTATCCAATGGATTGGGGCGGAAAGCTCGAATACTACAACTGTATCGTGGGAGGTGCCATCGATGCACGTTTTATGCCGGCCATCCTTAAGGGTGTTATGGAAAAAATGGAAGAGGGACCACTGACAGGTTCTTATGCCCGTGATATAAGAGTGTTTGTATATGATGGTAAAATGCACCCTGTTGACTCAAATGAAATCTCGTTCAAACTTGCCGGCCGTAATGCATTCAAGGAAGCATTCAAGAAAGCCGGTCCAAAGATCATGGAACCTATTTACAACGTAGAAGTTCTTGTACCAAGCGACTGTATGGGTGATGTTATGAGTGATCTTCAAAACCGCAGGGCAATGATTGAGGGCATGAGCAGTGATAAAGGCTTTGAGACTCTTAAGGCAAGA
>JALOCI010000019.1 GCA_023227835.1 Bacteroidales bacterium | reverse complement strand
ATTACATTTTCGGAAAGGATGGCTGCAAGGCAATGTCTGAAAAATTTGACATACCGGTCCTGGCACAGATTCCTATAGTACAAAGTATACGAGAGAGCGGCGATAACGGTTCCCCGGTTGCACTGACAGAGAGGGCCGATAGTATTGCTTTCAGGAAACTTGCTCGAAAGATAATTGATATGCACGCTTAGGCTGTCTGAATCAGACAGTCTAAGCTGCCTAGTTCAGATATCTGTGTTTTTTCTGACGCTCCTCCCAACGTTCGCGGGCAAATTGCTGTAAATCGGCAACGATATCTCTGTCGTCCATGATTTCTATGCCCATGATGGTTTCAATGATATCTTCGAGTGTAACGATACCCTCGAAACCGCCATACTCATCAATTATCATGGCTATGTGAGCCTGTTGCGAGGTAAGCTTTTCCCATAATATTGTCAAAGGCTGGCTTGTCGGGGCAATCATTATGGGTTTCTTTATATCCTTAAGTACCACATCGAAATTGTCATTCGCAAGGTGCTCAAGGACCTCCTGCCGGTATACAAATCCGCATATATCCTCCTTATTGCTGCCCGTATATACCGGTATCCTTGAGTAATGAAGATATGTCCTGTTTTTGTAAAACTCACCGATAGTAATCTCTTCAGAGGCAGTAGCAACAACAACTCTGGGAGTCATCACGTCGCTTGCCCTTATTGTCCTGAGTTTTATAAGATTTTGTATAATCTTTTGCTCTGTATCCTCAAATGTTCCCTCCTCCACACCGATATCGACCATTGCTGCCACCTCCTCACGGCTTACGGTGGCCTCATCTTTGGATTTACGCGAAATAACCTTTGTCATGAATTCAGAAATCACTACCAAAGGATATGCTATATATATCATGCCTCTTATGATATATCCCGCAGGAACGACAAGGTTCTTCCAGTAATGGGCGCCTACTGTCTTAGGGAGAATCTCGGAAACCACCAGTATCAGAAGAGTTAAAACCGCCGATACAATGCCAAAATATGCGTCTCCGTACAGTGCTGTGGCCTGTGCTCCAACTCCTGATGCACCTACAGTATGGGCAACCGTGTTCAGGGAGAGAATTGCCGCTATAGGCTTGTCTATATTCTGTTTTTGTTTCCTTAATATGGAAGCGGCATTCACACCCTGATTCTCCTTCATGTTAAGAAAGGAGACCGGGGTCGTAAGCAATACTGTCTCCATTATAGAACAAAGAAAAGAGACAGAGAGGGCTAACAGAAGATAAAAAATCAAAAGGCCCATCAATTATAATTTGTTGTATTTACTTAACTGTAGCTGTACTCTTCAAAAACAGCTCATCCATCTGTACCTGGTCAATCATCGACGGAGCATCAAGCATCATATCGCGACCGGCATTATTTTTAGGGAATGCAATGAAATCGCGGATTGTCTCCTGACCTCCGAACAGAGCGCACAGCCTGTCGAATCCGAAAGCTATTCCTCCGTGAGGGGGGGCACCGTATTTAAATGCACTTATCATAAAGCCGAACTTGTACTCAACCTCCTCTGCAGAATATCCGAGAACCTCGAACATTCTCTTCTGTATTCCTGAATCGTGGATTCTTATAGATCCGCCTCCAAGCTCTGTCCCGTTCAGTACAAAGTCATAAGCGTTAGCTGCAACTTTTGCAACGTCTTCTCTCTTATCGCTGTAGAATAACGGAAGATCCTCCGGTTTTGGAGATGTGAACGGGTGGTGCATCGCATAGAAACGTTGTGTCTCCTCATCCCACTCAAGCAGAGGGAAATCATAGACCCAAAGCGGAGCATACACATCACTTTTCCTGTATCCCAGGCGGTTACCCATCTCTATCCTAAGTGTACCGAGTGCCTCCTGAGTCTTCTTCTTGTCACCCGAGAGAATAAGCACAAGATCGCCGACCTTTGCACCAACTCTGTCACACACAGCCTTCAAATCCTCGGCAGAATAGAATTTATCAACCGATGATTTTATACCGTCTTCTGCTACCCTTATATAGACAAGACCCTTTGCCCCTATCTGCGGCCTTTTAACCCAATCAGTAAGTTCATCAAGCTGCTTTCTTGTATATGTAGCACATCCGTCTGCAGGAATCGCTCCGATATATTCAGCCGAGTCAAATACAGAAAATTCCTTCCCTTTGACGAGATCGGATACCTCCTGAATCTGCATACCGAAACGGATATCGGGTTTATCAGAGCCATAGTGGTTCATAGCATCACTGTATGACATTCTTGAGAACGGATCTTTAAAATCCTGATTAAGCGCATTTTTAAACATGTTTTTCATCATGCCCTCAAACATGTTAAGAATGTCCTCTCTCTCAACAAATGACATTTCACAGTCAATCTGTGTGAATTCCGGCTGCCTGTCCGCACGCAGGTCCTCGTCACGGAAACAACGCACAATCTGGAAATATTTATCATATCCGGCAACCATCAGAAGTTGCTTCTGCTGCTGCGGGCTTTGTGGAAGCGCATAGAACTGTCCCGGATTCATCCTTGATGGAACTACGAAATCGCGCGCTCCCTCGGGTGTAGATTTAATCAGGTAAGGAGTCTCGATCTCCATGAATCCCTGGCCATCCAGATACTGTCTTGCCTCCTGTGCCAGTCTGTGCCTCAGCTCAAGTGCTTTTTTCAGAGGATTACGACGAAGGTCAAGATAACGATATTTAGCACGTAACTCCTCTCCTCCGTCACTCTCGTCCTCGATTGTAAAAGGTGGGGTCATTGCTGCATTCAGGACATTGATTGCAGATAATTTTATCTCTATTTCCCCGGTAGGGATTTTGGAATTTTTGCTGCTTCTTTCTGCCACAACACCTTTTGCCTGAATCACGAATTCTCGTCCCAACTTCTCGGCAGCTGCGTTCAAATCCTTAGAGGCACTCTCGTCAATTGTCAATTGAGTTATACCGTACCTGTCGCGCAGGTCAATAAAGCTCATCCCTCCCATTTTTCTGATTCTCTGAACCCAACCGGCAAGCGTAACCTGCTCACCTACATTATTTATGCGTAACTCCCCGCAAGTGTGTGTCCTGTACATTTTCTGTCTGTTTTCAATATTGTGGCAAAGATAACAATTTGGATAATAATTATTATGCTTTATTCAGCCAAAAGTCCTAAGGACGCCGGTTTTTCATTAATGGCCTCTTAAGCCGCTTTTATACTGTGTAGAAATAACGTCTCAGGGCTGTCCATCCTCAGTCGTAAACTCCCTCCGGCTGAATGCCCTGATTCGTTATTTCTACACTAACTTATGAGCGGCATCCGAGATTAAATTGTCGTGTCTTATATTTTTTTAGGGGGACCTTACCACAAACTGTGGCAAGGTATGCTTAAATCACTAAAAACTTTTAAGATTCATAACTACCACCACGCTATTTCCCTCAGGGTCAATCTTCTCAAATGATTCAGGATGTTTCAGCTTACCTTTGAAATTGCTGTCCGCTTTGGCGAAATTTTTCGCTTGTGCCATAAAATAAATCTTATTCCCGTCCAGATACTGTAAGGATGATGCTATAAATGTGTTCTCTTTATTAAACTCAAACCACTTTGCCTGATTCCCGGTCTTATCCTTTAGCCCATATACCCAACGATAATTATTGAAAGATATATTGTCTAATATTTTAATAATAAAGTAATTATTGCTTTCAAAAAAATCATCAATACAGGCAAAAGGCTTTTCCAATAATTGGACATACGCCTCACTACCTCCCTGGGATTTCAAATATTTATCTTTATATATTTTCTTTTCTCCGAATTCAACCCTCAATCTTGGTCTTACACCCTGTTCAGGACTGTACTGATATATAGTATCTATATAGAACTCCCTTAACATATACTCGTTGCCATACTTTGTAAAAACACTGCGGGAATTTTCCCACCTTCCCACTTTTGTCTTTTTGGGAAGGAAAGCACTAACCTCCTTACCATCATTGTCCAGAACGACAAGGCGCTCATCCTTGATCTTATTATTCAGATTTAGATAGACAAGGTATCTGTTGTCACTGTATTTATATACTTGTTCAAATGCAGTATATGGAATTGGTGTTTTAGTTATGAACTCTCCACTTGTCTTGAAATAGTGTATATATTTATCCCTGTTGGTTACAACACACAATGTGTCAGAGTTAAAGAAAAAATTACTTGGATATAAATACTCTCCAGGTTCACTACCGGCATCCCCTATTAAGCCAACAAATCTACCATCAGATCTAAATTTTAACACTACTCCGGCCTTTGGTGCAAACCCTATATATAGAAATCTTCTGTTGAAGACATAGAAAGAGCTGTCATGGGGTATCAGAATAGCATCGCTTGTAAGATATGCATCTGAACAACTGTCAAGTTGAATCAACTCTATGCTGTCAACGAAGTCTGAGAAGAAGAGTGATTGCTCGGATGGCTCTTCATAATTAATAATTTCACAATCAACCTTGGCATTCTTGCAGGAGAAAATCGGAATCAGCAATAGCAAAACGAGATATAACCTATTTTTCATAAAGCGAATATTTAGCAATATATAAATCAGGGTCGTCAATAACTGCATACAAGGTGCTCCCGTCGGGAGTTATCGTAAATACCAAAAAGTACTTATCCATGACATATGTTTTCATTAATTTTCCTTTCAGATCAAATATAAGTATGTATGTAGAATTTTTCCTGGAAATTGTTTTTTCTTTTCTCCACTCTCCAGTTGTAATGCCTTGGCTACAAACATATATAAGTTGATTACTCATATTTACCGCACTAAACCCCCTAAGCTGTTCATTGTCTATTTTAATCCAACCTTTGCTTAAATCATATTTTGGTCTAAACATCATCTTATCCCATATCAGTGATAGCTTATTGTCTTTAATTGAGTAAAGGCATATATTAGAGAATTTAGAACAGGCTGCAACCAGGTATTTTCTGTCTGGAGATATATCAATATTTGAATTGAAAAAATGTGTTTTATAATCAATACTCTTGTCATCAACAATTTTATAAGGAATCCTACTGAGATATCTGCCATTTGTGTCTATAATACCTATTGACTGGTCCGGACAAAAGTCCAACACTGCAAATGTAGTGTCGGTTATTGCATCCAAAGTCTGGAGCGTCAGATTGATATTGGACATACTCTTCTTCTTGACAATACTATCAGTTATCGCAAACATTTCCAACCTGCTTAGATTATAATCCCAGACAAAATAGGAGCCGCTGTCATAGTTATAGGACATTCCAGCCGGGTTTATCAGCTCGTCCGGACCACGTCCTATCCGTCCAGCAGAGGCAAGCCTCTTCCCTGTAGTGGTGTCGATAAGCTGAATGACATATTTGTCAATTTGTGTATTCAGAATTAACCCTTTTGGAGTATGATATATACGGGATACAATACTATTAGCCATCAGGGGCTCGGGCAGGATAGTGGCCCTCAGGGTATCAGTTACTCCAAAAACATCGGATGGGTCAAGGTATTCCCGGTTCTCCTGCTGACAGGCGGTTAAAGTGGCCAACAATAAACAGATATTAACAACTTGTTTTCTCATGTTTCAATTTTTAAATTGGATATATTTTGGACGTTGTATTTACCCTACTTTACAATGTGCCGGCAAAAACAGTTTTAATCTGTCTGAAAAACCTTAAATGAAAATACAGGAACGGCTTGCACAATTCATTAAATCCCAGCCGGTTTAGAGAGTGAATTTATAAATATATCTTTATATATAAAAATATATTTACAAGGGGGGACCTTGCCACAGTTTGTGGTATGTGCATGATTTTAAGGTGTTCTAGAATCGCATTTTTTGAACATCTTTTGAAAATCCAAAAAATGCGATTTGTAAACAGTTGCTATATAGACACATACCTCAAACTGCGCCAAAGTGCCGGGCAATTTTAAGGACACTGGTTTTTTTTGACGCCGTTTCTTGCAGGTTTTCAGGGTGCTTTATTCGTGGCACTGATTTTTCTAACTTTTTTCTGAATCTCTGAAGGGAAAAGAGGGACGTTGGCGGTAGGGCGAAATGTTGCGCCGACAGCATTTATTAGCAAAATGCGTCTGTCTGAGCCGAAGGCGAGTCAGCATTTTGATTGGAAATGCTTAGGCAAGCAACAGACCTGCCGCCACTGCCCCCCTTATCCCTTCAGAGATGAATAAAGATTAAAAATCAGTGCCACTAAAAAAAGAGGAGGCCTGAAACTTTGTTTCCTGCCTCCTCGTCGAATGACATTAAAATTCTACCTAACTTAACCTAAACATTAATAACTGCCATTCATTTGAAAATCTGCCCCAATACCTCATGTAGCTTCTCACCACGAAGATCCTTAGCAATTATCTTTCCTTCGGGAGATATCAGAAAGTTTGCCGGTATTGCGTGTACACCGTACAATTCTGCCACTTCGTTCTTATAGTATTTTAAATCCGACACATGTATCCATGGCAGATTATCCTTTACTATAGCCTTTTTCCACTGAGCTGCATCTTTGTCTAGCGATACTGCGAGAATAATCAGTCCCGAGTCTTTGAATTTCTGATATGCCTTGTAGATATTCGGTCCCTCAGCGCGACACGGACCACACCAGCTTGCCCAGAATTCAAGGAGAACATATTTCCCTTTATAGTCCGAAAGGTGAACATCTTTACCCAATGTGTCTTTCTGAGTAAAATCCAGAGCTTTCAGACCAACCTTAACCAACTTCAGAGTTGCAATCCTTTCAGCCACATTTTTGCCGTCCGAAGAGTTTTTTACTCTATCGGTGAAGTTATCATACAATGCAGCCACCTCTTCAAGATTCTTTTCCGATGAGTGGTAGTAGAGCTGATTTGCACTATAGTAGCTGTCAGGATGGCTTTTTACAAAATTCAGTATTATCCGCTCCTCATACTTGTAGAGCGAATCGGAAAGTTTTTTGTCTCCTCGTTCCGATGCGGCTATAACAGCACTTCTGTTGTCCTGCACCTGTTTCTCCAGATCTTCGAACTCAGTCTGATTTTTGGCGCCGCTTACACTTATCTTTGCCGGAGGGCCATAAACACCTTTCATCTCAATAAGCGAGTTGTCCAACAAGAAAAGTCTCTGTACACTATAGTTAGAGTTAAATAACATAGCAACACCGGGAAATTTGATTGATCCCTCAAAACCAAAGACTCCGCCTTTGACTTTAGCTGTATCAGTCATCTGTTTCCCTTCAACCATATAGGCAAGGTAAATATCCGAATCCGGCAGACCCGGGATAGATCCGGTTATTTTAAAACCACTCCTGTCCTGACCATTTGAAGGAACCGAGAGTGACAATGTGAATATTATAAATAAACAGGCTACTTTTTTCATATTAATTCATTCTTATATATGCATCTACAGGAGCACCCGGGATACCGTTTATTGTCTTTGAAGGTATAATCGCTCCATCAACTCCGAGTGTTATGTCAACAAAATATATTTTTCCGCTTTGAACGCCCACCAGAAGAGTGTTGTCATCAGCAAACTCCATCATGGTTATTTGTTCCGAACTGAAGTTTGCGGCAAGGGCGGAAAGATCCTGAGTTATCCTGTTGTACTTGTATATCTTGTCGCCTGATGATATATAAAACTCATTAGTAACTGAGGATAACCATTTTGAATCGCTCTTTACAATCGATGATCCTACAAACTGCCTCTTGATAAGTGGTGTTATGATGTCCTTGGCCGCAGGAACCCTGGAGAACTGGAATTCATAAACAGTACCGCCGGCATCCTGACAAAAGGCGAAATGTGTTGTACCAATAAGGCACATATAAAGGACCTTTGTCATTCCCATATTTTTCGGATCAAACGCCTGTGTCTGGCCTGCTGGCGGTGTTGAAACATCATAAGCATCACCTACCCAGGATCCGTCAGAGCCGAATCTTATCAGTTTCTTCCCATTTTCATCATATCCGTACATATATTGGTAATCAACATAAATAAAAGAATTCCCCATCTTGTAATTACCATCGCCTTTAACAAGGTAACCGTCTCCCCACATTCCATAAGGATCTGAAAGAGGGTATCCGAGAGCATACGTCTGTGCAAGCTTGTCATTTATAATTCCAATAAGAGCCGAACCATTTGATCTCTGGTGTTGGAATCCGAATTTTATTTGATCTGTGCCCGGAACGACAAAATTCTCCCGTACCGTACGCATAACACTTAAAGTATTAGGATCAAGCTTCATTCCGGGATCTTCTCCTTCGCCACAAAGAATCCAATAGAATTGCATACCCCACCAGAAATTGGCAGCCACAAGCTGTTGCGGAGCATTGGGGAGGTCTTTTCCATTCATGGTTTTGTAGATTCTTGGCATAACGCTGTTATCAGGCTTAACGAAAGAGAGTCTTGCAACTCCGCCCTCATTACTGAGAACCATGACACCTTTACTGAAGATTGTTGTAGTGTTTATTTTAAACGGATATATGTATTTCGCTCCATTTACATTGTTGGTAAGTATAAGTTTTGCAGACCATGAGCCAACTTCTGCGGTCGGCGAGAAGGTCAATGTCGGGCCGTCTGACTCAACATAACCATTTGAGAGCAAAACTTTCCAATGAAAGCTGAAATCAGCCTTACCTTCAATACTTACGGTTGGTGTGACAGTGAGCTTCTCTCCGAGAAGTACGCTGTATTCATCATCAAGGTTTTCAACGACAGGCTTTGGGACCTCCACGTAGTCATAATTACCATGATCCTCGATGGTGCAAGAGGAAATGGAAAGCACAACGGCTGTAATTAACAGTAAATATATATTTTTCATAATTATATCTTATTCTAATATTATTTTGACACCACCTCTCCATTCTCGTCAAAGAATCCAAAAACGGTTGATCCGGCAGAAACCGGCCCGTATTTATACTTTGTTGAGGCATAGAGTTCCTGGTAAAAATCATAGTATTCATCCCCTGTGTGTTTAACCAACACCCAACCAGGATGACTCTCAATCCAGGCCCTGAGTGTCAGCACACCTGAGGTAGCTGCATTGAAGAACGGTGTCCACACATTCAGCATGGAGTACACTGAAATATAAAACAAAGACATGTCCCCTCCGGCAGATGTCTCAAACTCTGTCCTGCCGGTAACCTTTGTCACAAGGCCATATGCAGTAACCGAGAATTCAGGGAACGAACTCTGACTTGCTTGCCAATAATCCCACCATACAGGTTTTTTTATTGTATTCGAAAATGTCACAATTGTGGACTGCATTGCAGGAAATGAACCGAAGTCGGAATTAGCCTCTATTTTAAGTGCAAGTTTAACCGGTTCAAGACTCAGTTTTGGGTCTGTGTTTCTGACAATAAGCGGGATATATACCAAGCCTGAGTCAGCCGGCATTGTATATGAATTTTCCAATGGTTTGTAATGTGTCTCCTTAATCGCTGTGCTTTTAGAGTTAACAACCGAAATAGTTATTAACCTGTCATAAGAGGCCCTGTTTCCCATGATTCGCACCGGAATAAGTATTGTATCCACACCTGATGCCTCGGGATGTTCCAGGAAAGAGTAAACAATATGTTTTAGTGTATCAGGACTTGTGCCGAATACAGCACATGTCTCTCCGACAAACTTCATCTCCTCTGCTTTCTGACATGAGCCAAGCAAAAGTATTATGAGAAAACTTGTAAGTATGCTATTTTTCATGATTTCTCTTTTATTTGGTTATTTTTCCGTATTGTACCTCTGCATCCGGGAGTGGAAGCACAAATATCTTATCACTCGCCGGAGTTGTAGTACCGTTTATAGCAGCTACAGGCAAGTTCAGTCTTTTAAACAGATAGAAAAGCTGACCCTCTGCAAAGAACTCTTTTCTATACTCTTTTATTAATTCTGACATAAACAGGCTTTTATCTCCTGTAAGAGTTGTTGGGATACCTCTCTGAAAGCGTACTGTATTGAAATAGAGCCACGCCTGAACCGGATTTGTATCAAAGATACTCTCTGCGGCAATGTAGTACATCTCACTTAGACGCATTGCCGGCAGACGAAGTTCATACATATTATCCTCCGTATCACAGTGGTATTTATAAACCAGCATACTTGATCCCGAATATTGTGTATACATATTCGCATATCTGATATCAGTCCCGCCAGGTCCGCCGGAACCTGTCTCAAAGGCATTGTTGAAATAAACCATATCAGAAAAAAGCCCCTGTTGCCCATTCTCAAATTTGGCTGTAAGGTTGTCTTCCAATGGCGGAGCATATAATCCGAAAACCAGTTCAGTATAAAATATCCTGTCTCTGTATTGCTGATCACTTGTTGTCACCCTCTCTATTGTCGCCCATGGAAATTTTTGAGAATCGATTACCTCTTTGGCATTTAAAAGAGCATTCACCTTATCGTTTTTGTAAAGGTAAACTCTCGCAAGTTCGCCGCATACGGCATAATAGTTAAGCCTGTCTCTTCTTGTATTGCTGAATATATCCTGTTCAGTAGCCTCATTTGTAAGCTCGGTTGTCTCGTCCCCTTTTACGAAAGGATAGCCAACAACATATTTCTCTGTAAGAATAGGATCAACACCTTTAAGCAGAGTTTTTCCGGCATTTAGATCTGAAAGGATTTTGTCCAGAATCTCTGTCACTGTGGATTGTGGTGCTCCTTTAAGTGAAAACTCTGTAATATAAGGAATTGCTTTGGCTGAAGGATTACTTGCATAAGAGGGGCCGAATAGTCTGAGAAGGTCAAAATAGAGATATCCTCTCAGAGCAAGTGCCTCGCCTTTGATTATCTCATAGTTATTACCGGTAAATATTTTCTCTTTTGCATCAATCTTTTCCAGTATAATATTACAAAGTGCAATTGCCTTGTACATTGAACTCCATACCATATCACACTTACGGATAACATCTTCGTCCTGATAATCATAGGTAAAGAAAGGTTTGTACTCATTGTTTGACATGCCGCTCAGAGTGTTCTGTGAGTAAATTCCGGCCAGATAGTCCGGGAAACCGCATATTAGTTCTCCGTAAATTGAAGTTGTGTTGCAGTTTGTGTATACCCCGTTGAGAGCCTCTTGAAAACCGGTCTCTGTCTGGAGTAGTGTCTCCATATCGACTTCCGATTCAGGTCTGACGTCAAGCCATTTGCTGCAGGAGGTCAACATAAACACGCCGATGCAAAATATTGATATATAATTTTTCATGATGTCTAATGTTTAAAATTGTGCAGTTATTGAAAATGTCATTGTCCTCGAAAATGGGTAGTCAATACCTCTCTCTATATTTACAGAGGACCATTTCCATGTCTCACCCATATTAATGCCGAAACGGAGGTTCTCCATATACAGCTTCTTTGCTGTCGCTTTCGGAAGCTCATAAGTAAGGTTAATCGAAGTCAAACCCATCTCGTTATCTTTCTGAACGAAACGTGATGTTGCCCTTGTAAGCGATGTGCTGGTGATGGATTTGAAAAATGCCACATCTCCGGGTTTCTGCCATCTCTGCTCAAGAGCTCTTCTGTCAACATTATAACGAGGATCAGCGTTTTCAACCCTGTCGACAAGTGTCTGGTTGAACATATAACCTCCGAACTTGTAGTGCATGTTGGCTGTCAGAATAAAGCGCTTGTAAGAGACTGTTGCACCGAGAAAACCCTCTGCTTTCGGAGCTGACTCGGCAATCGGAACCATGTCTGAAGCGCTGTATGTATATGTCAGGGAGCCGTCCCTCTTAACGTAGATCTCCTTTCCGGTCTGAGTGTCAATGCCAAGTGATCTTACTGCATATATCATAGACAGAGACTGCCCTTCCACATATTGAGGTATCGGTCTGGTGTAATCGTTTTCGTCATCCGAAATCAAATCCTGGTTGTAGGCTTTCAATGCTTCAGAGATGTTGAGTATCTTATTTTTATTGTGAGAAAGGTTTCCATTCAGGTTTACCCTCCAGTTCTTGTTTTTTCTCAGCAGGTCTACCCTGAAATTTAACTCCACTCCTTTATTTTCAAGCTCTCCAAGATTTGATTTATAACTTGAAAAACCAAGAGACGGAGCAGTGTTTATATCAGCAAGCAGATCCTTTGTCCTTTTGTAATAGTAACGTCCGGAAACCCACACCCTGTTTTCAAAGAGTCCGAGATCAATACCCAGATCGGATGTCTGTGTTCTCTGCCATTTAAGAAGCTCATTACCATAACCCAGATAACCCGCACCTACACCTGTGGAATACCAGTTTTGCGTATAATATTCATAGATGGTCTTTGACATATAAGGGTCAAAAGAGACCTCACCGAGGAAACCGGTAGTAGCTCTAAGTTTTAATTCACTGAAAATTGTGTTTTCCATGAACTTCTCCTTATGCATATTCCATCCGATACCTGTCGACCAAAATGGTGCATATTTATTTTCTGATCCGAACTTCGACGAACCGTCAACCCTTAGGGAGAAGTCAAACAGATATTTGTTTGCGTATGAGTAGTTTATACTGGAAAATGTACCGAACAGCCTGCTCTTTACAACCTGGCTAACAGGAGAATCGCTGGTCTGGTATGCATTGGCAAATCCAAGTTGGGTGAATCTGTCATTTGTAAATCCGATAGCTCTGATGCCTCTGTTGTCTGTAGTACTGGTCGTAATGTTAGAACCCAGGGCAAAGTTTATGAAATGCCGGTTGAATCCCTTACTGTAAGTTAACACGGCCTGACCATCAATATTATTTGTGTTTCCGGTTGTGTACATATAGCTGCCTCTCTTGATATAATCCTCAGCTGCATATGCATAGTAGTCATTGTCAAGCGGTGATGTAAATGCATCTGATGTTGACCGGATTGAAGAAAAGCTTAATGATGAGCGGAAGCGCATTCCTGGTAATATGTTCCACTCCAGTGAAAACTGATCTGTAATGTTTGCATATTCAGACCTGTCAAAGCTATTCAATCTGGCATCATAAAGCGGGTTAAGAACGGTCGACTCGGTAACAGCCCCGTTTGTCTGTTGGTGTTGCCATATCTCCATCTCCCTTATATAGTTTCCATTCTGATCTACAATGGGATAATATGGGTTTTGCTGAACATAAGTAGCGAAACTGCCATAAGGCGAGTTTCTGGATTTTACACTCTCAACCGACAGGTAATTCTTGAAAAGAAGTTTTTCATTGTAATTGTATGACAGGTTCATGCCTATTCCAAGTCTGTCACGGCCAGAGCCTTTCATAACTCCGTCTGATGTCTGATACCTCAGATCCATCCCGTAACGAATAGATTTAGAGCCACCCTCAATATACATAGAGTGCTTCTGGCCAAATGAATTTCTTACAGGTCTGGCTATCCAGTCGGTATTGACTCCTGCTGCAAGATACTCTCTTTTCTTTGTATAGTTGGCTATTTGCTCATCTTCAGAAATATTAACAGTAGGCTCATAAAGTCCTGCAAGAATTTCATATTCAAGTTTTTCTTTTGCATTAAGCAATTTGTATACTGAAAGATCAGGAGTTGAGATGGTTGTTTCAAAATTGTATGCAACAGAGAGTTGTCCCTCTTTAGGATCTTTTGTCTTTATAACAAGGACTCCGTTAGAAGCTCTTGAACCGTATATTGCGGTTGCTGCAGCATCCTTAAGCAGCGTAATGGATTCAACCCTGTTAATATCAAGGTCGTACACTTTTTCTATCGAGACCTGGTATCCGTCAAGAATAAAAGTGGGAAGGTTTGGATTGGTAGAGCTCAGAGTCCTTCTGTCCAAAGCATCCGTCGAAGAGGTTGTTCCGGTGTTTATTGCTGTAGCACCTCGTACCTGAAACTCTGGCAGGGCGTTTGGGTCAGATCCGGCCGTATTGTTAACAACCTGTCTGAAAGACGGATCTATCACCTGTATGTTTGCAAGAAGATTTTGTGTTCCTATTCTCCTCAGATCTTCACCCGAAACGGATACAGCAGAGCCGGTAAAACTCTCCCTCTTCTGAGTATAATAACCGGTAACAAATACCTCCTGTAGTTTTGCCACGTCCTCCAAAAGAGCTACGTCTACAACATTCTTATCTTTTACAGCTATCTCCTGAGGCGTATATCCAATATACGATACAACCAGAACTGCATTTTCAGGCAAATCGTCAATGGCAAATTTTCCGGACACATCTGTAGTGGCCCCCATACCATGAACACCTTTTACTTGTATGTTTGCATAAGGAATGGGTGTACCGTCCTGTGCAAAAGTTATGGTTCCTGTAACCTTTTTCTTTGCTTTTGACTGTTTTCCCTCCTTCTGTTGAACCACAATCTGGTTGTCATTTAAAGTATAGGTCAGCCCGGCCTTGGCAAAAACAAGATCAAGGACAGATGTTAGCGGAAGATCCTTCGTCTCCACTGAAATTAATGGAACAGCCTCTATCTGAGAGGTTTTGTAAAAGAATTTGTAAGCAGTGATTTTTTCAATCTCCTGGAAGAACTCGACAATCTTTACGTTTTTAAGGTTAATTGTTATCCTTTCCTGTTGAGGAATTCCTTTTGCAAGCGGAGGAAACAGAAACGTTAGAAAGAGCGACAGCAAAATGAATTGCCGTAGTGAAAAAGTTTTCATAGTTTTGCATAAATAAATAACTGGTTTATATTAAGGTATCGATCAGTTGAGCGGGAGGGAATAAAGTTTACCAGGCCTTAGTTACTCCCGCTTTTTTCTTATTCTTTATTTTTTAAATCTTCTATAATTAATTTCCCATCCTCAATCCTGTAGCCGACTTTTGCGCTCAGGGCAATGGTCTCAATAGCAGTAGCAATGTTTTCTCTGTCAAAACGACCATTGAACCTCTCAGTTTCAGGCACAGATGAATTGTCAACAATCTCTACACCATACCAGGAGCATATAGCCTCAATCATCTCATCAAAGGTGTTGTCCTTAAGTACAAGAACACCATCTTTCCACAATGTAAGTGTTTTAGCATCCACACTTGTAACAGATATGTTTCTTTTAAATCTGTCTATAGACAGTTTCTCATCCGGACTTATTATCCTGCTTTGACCATCGGCCAAAACCTTAACAGAGCCCTCAACCAGAATCACAGAGGTACTCTTTCCGTTCTTTCTCGATTCTACATCGAATGATGTCCCGAGTACCTCCACTTTCATGTCAGAAGTATTGACAATGAATGGAATCTTTGATTTTGCGACATCAAAGTACGCTCTTCCAACAAGGGTAACATCTCTTGTATCCCCGCTGAAATTTACCGGATATCTTATGTATGAGTTGGAATTTAGATAAACTTTAGTGCCATCGGACAAGACAACTGCAAATCTCTCACCTGCAGGGATTGTAACAGAATTGTATCTTACACTGTCCTTTTTTGTTTGTTTGACCTGTTCATTGTCAGCATAGGACATCTCTCTATGATTCACCGGATTTACACTAAAACCGGGGATAGTGTTATTTATTGGATTAACAACACTGCCGTCCGATAACTCTACTTTTATGGAATCCCTGCAAAATGCAAGGTCGGCAAATGTCTCCTCTTTTCCTGTGTTCAGCAGATTATATCTCTCATTGAGAAAGAAGAGACCGATGAACAGTATGACAGATGCAGCCGAGATTGAGTACAACACTCTTCTCCTGGCCATCTTATCTCTTCTTTTCCTTCTTATATAGCTAAGGAAAATCGACAAAGAACTTTCAAGATGCTCCTTGCTAACCTCAACATCATTGGCGACATGCCACATTTCCTTGTATTGCTCGAAATATCTCTCATTTGAGAGATCCTTTATCCACTCAGCAAAGAATTCTATATCTCCGGAACTTGCACTTCCATTAAGGATTTTGGATAAAAGACGGTCTGTTTTCTCATCTTGATGATCATGCATGACTCTCTATATTTATCATAAGACGATAAAATTGAGCCAAACCCCCAAACCAATTCCAGTTTTTTTGAAAATTTTTAAAGATACATCAGAAGAAGCCAGTTGAGCTTCTCTCTAAGTTTTTTGTACGCAATGGTCATTTGATTCTCCACGGTCTTGATTGAAATATCCATGCTTTCAGCAACATCCGCATACGACTTCCCCTCAATTTTGCATTTTACAAAAATCTCGCGACATCTGTCGGGTAGCGTTGCAATTGTCCTCAATATCTCACGTCTTGTCTCCGAATCAATCAGCCTCATCTCTGCCTGAGGGTTTTGGACTACTCTGGCAAAGTAGAGATCCAATTGTCCGGATTCTTCATACTTGGCCAAGGCCTTCCTTTGCCGTAATCTTGTAATACAATTGTTATATACTGATCTGAAAAGGTATGATTTCAGGGAATCTCTTATTTCAAGTTTTCCGTGTATGTCCCAAATATGACAGAATGTAGCCTGTACACACTCCTCTGCTTCATTCCTGTCGTTCATTATCCTGCATGCGTATGAGAAAAGAGAGCTATAATACATTGTGAACAGTGAAGAGTATGCATCTTCATTACCCTCAGCGATAGCCTTGAGTAATTCATCATTGTTCAGGTTATTATAGAAGTTGCGTTGTGTCTGCATTATTGTCGTTTTGTATCGAATCAGCAGGAGACGGTACAATTTTAAAGATAAATAACGACAATCGCAAAAAACGACAATTAATCAACTTTCTCCAGGTCTGAGCCTCCTGATAGTTCGGATGAGATAACCGGAGATCCTTTATAATTCACCCTGGATCCTCCGGAACAATCGACTTCCAGGCTGTCCGATACCGATATTTCAAGAGATCCTCCACCCGAAATTGATGCGCTGCACTTTCTGGCAAGCATATCAAGATGTCTGCTCTTACTACCGCCGGATGAGCTGACAGATATGTAATCCACGGCACCTTTCAGTTCCGATCTGGATCCGCCGGATAGATACATGTCAAGGAATTTAACATTTGTCAGGCCGAAGATTCTGCTTCCTCCGCTAAGAGAAACCTCAACCTGCTCACCTTTATATCCGTTTATCAGTTCTGCTCTGCTGCCTCCTGACAGCGACAACTCTTTTAAAACCGGTGTGGTGATATGTATCTTGACTTTAGGTTCACCGAAAAAATTAACCCCGTCCTTTGGTGAGATCATGAGCGTGTTGTCTACTATCTGGACTTCCAGATGTTTGAAAACATTTTCGTATGTCTCTATAGTCATTGATTGTATAGAGTCTTGTGTGAGAAGGAGTTCAAATCCGGATGAGACGGAGATGCTTTCAAAGCTTTCCGGATTAATATCCTTTGATATGTATGCTCCTTCTGGTCTTACTGAAATCATGCCCGGGAATGTGCAGGATGACATTGCTATTATAAGCAGTGCAACTGTGAGGTAAAAGATCTTTTTCATTTTAAGTCAGATTTGTTTCATTAATATTAGACGAACATCATTGGCAAAAAGTTGCATATTTTGTGTAAAACTTCTGCTTTTTGTAGCCAAAAGCCTTAAGGACGCCGGTTTTTCTTTATTTATTCTCGCTAGCCGCTTTTTATACTGTGTAGAAATAACGTCTCAGGGCTGTCCATCCTCAGTCGCTTTGAAGTCATAAGCCTCAAAGACACTGGTTTTTCTAAAATAACCTCTTAGCCGCTTTTTTATAATGTGTGGAATACTATCTCAGGGCAGTCCATCCTCACTCACTTCGCTCGCTCCGGCTGAAAATTGCCCTTACCCAGTATTCCACACTAATTTGTAAGCGGCTAAGTGGCAAATGACGATACCTGTTTATGGTGAAACACTCATAAAATCACTAAAAAAACAAGGTCTTTTACGGTCTTATGTCTTCAATCGCTCCTTACTCCCTCAGGCTGAATGCCCTGATTCGTTATTTCTACACTAACTTATATACTGCTTAAGAGGCAAATCGCCGATTCTTATATCTTCCCTTCGGTCGTTAAAGGATCCTCGTACTTATTATAGTACTACTTCTTCATGAATCTTTTTCTGTAATCAACTACATTAATTATTAGGCTAATTATTAATATTGTAGCCAAAACAAATAATGCGATGCTTTCAATCACACCATCAAAAATAATGGTGCACACCAATGCTGACAATAATAATATGGCCGCTAATATTCTCAATATACTCATGATTAAAATATGTGGCACAAATTTTTGCACTTTGTTAAATTACAACATATTACAAATATAAACTGTGGTGTTTAAAAAGTTTAAATATAAGTATTTCTGTTATTTAGAAAAATCTATGCCACATATTTTTATCTGTTTTTGCAACTTTTCAAGATATGCTAGATCTAGAAGGTAGGCAAGCTCTTTCAGGGTGTTGTCTCTTACCTTGGGCTTGAGCTGGCACTCCCAGATAACCATTGTGCGCCAGCCTATCTGTCTCAATTCATCCCTGACCTTGGTGTCTCTTTTAATATTCCTCTCAATTTTATCCATCCACCAGTCAGTCCTTGTCTTTGGTATCTTGAAATATTTGCAGTTCTCGTGTCCATGCCAGAAACACCCATTTATGAATATCACTACTCCATATTTTCTGAGCACAATATCAGGTTTTCCCGGAAGAGACCTGACGTTGACCCGATATCTGAATCCATTTCCAAACAAGAACCTCCTGACAAGCATCTCCGGTTTAGTATCCTTGCCCTTAATCATGGACATATTGAACGATCTTTGGGATAAAACGGGAGGATTGAGCATAAAATATGATTTACATATAAATTAATTTTTTATATAAAGTTAGCACTTAGTTATTCTCTATCTTCAGTATTGAATAATTATTATTTACAATTAGATATTTATTGAGTTTCTGTTACAAGTATCTTCATCTAAAATGTATCTTTGCCCTAGAATACTACAATATGGTTTTGTCACCTTTCTTATGAATCACAAAAAAACATCATATAAAACTTACGGAAAGATTTCCCTCAAAGATTTCATGGAAAAGAAATCAAAGTCTTATTCCTTAAACGATCAGTTTACATATGACAACTTGGCTACAATAACCCACTATATTCATAATATCAATTCATCTGCTGAGACAGCATATAAAAATGACGCGATAAAGAATATGCATGAACTTATAATACAGAGATATCCTGAAAATAAAGAACTCAAAGGCGGCTTAAGTGAAGCTCTTGAACAATATTTTCTCCACTCTGATGTTCTTGACGTACCATATCCCACAACAAAAAAGCCAAAATTCACCTTCATAGATTTATTCGCAGGAATGGGTGGTTTTAGAATTGCCATGCAGGCATCAGGTGGCAAATGTGTTTTTTCATCCGAATGGAATACTTATGCGCAAAAAACATACTTTGCAAACTTTGGTGATATTCCTTTCGGTGACATAACTTTAGATGAAACGAAAGAATTTATACCTGACAATTTTGATGTTTTATGTGCCGGCTTTCCTTGCCAGCCGTTTTCTATTGCTGGTATATCTAAAAAAAATAGCTTAGGTCGCACCCATGGTTTTCTTGACAAAACTCAAGGAACTCTTTTTTTTGACGTAGCAGACATAATTAACAAAAAGAGGCCTAAGGCCTTTTTTCTTGAAAATGTAAAAAACCTGGTTTCTCATGATAAAGGAAACACTTTCAAAATCATATTTGACACTTTGACAGAACTCGGCTACAATGTACATTATAAAGTGCTTGATGCTAAAGGATATGTACCACAACATAGAGAACGTATAATGATTGTAGGGTTTAATAACGACATTTTCAATAAAAAAGAGACTTTTACTTTCCCGGATACTCCTGAAAATAAAAAGGAGATTCGGGAAATTCTAGAGCTAAATGTTGACCCTAAGTACACCCTTTCTGACAAGTTGTGGACATATTTACAGAATTATGCCAGAAAGCATAAAGCCAAGGGAAACGGCTTTGGATATGGGTTGGTTGATTTGAAAGATATAAGCAGAACATTAAGTGCCCGGTATTATAAAGATGGTGCTGAAATATTGATTCCACAAGATGATAATAAAAATCCAAGACGTTTAACTCCACGAGAGTGTGCCAGACTCATGGGTTATGAGGATAAATATATATTAGACAAAGTATCCGAGGTACAAGCTTATCGGCAATGTGGGAATTCCGTGGTGGTACCTCTAATATCAGCTGTCTCTGAAAAAATTGTTGAGTCTTTATCTAAATAGTATGAATTATATTACGGGATCAGCCATAGCTGCTGTAAACAAGTCTATTTCTGCTTTTTGTAAATTTATTTCAGCAAATGATACTGGTGCAACAGGCGCACATCAATCCGGCTTTTATATTCCTAAAAGCTGTTGGTCTCTTATGTTTGACAAGCAAGGTATCAAAGGGGAGAATTGTGAACATTTCATAACTATAAAATGGCAAAATGATTTTGAAACAGATAGTCGTTTCATTTATTATGGGAAAGGCACAAGGAATGAATATCGCTTGACAAGGTTTGGCAAAGGATTTCCATTTCTTGAAGAGACAAATGTCGGAGATCTGATAATACTATGTAGAGTTGAGATTCACTATTATGAGGGATATATTCTTAGCACTGATGATGATATAGAAGATTTCTTTACTGCTTTCAATCTCTCTTCTGATCAAACTAACAAACTAATTGAAAAAACATCGCTTTATTCTCCGGAAGAAGCGCTTAAAGCATTGTTTGACAATTTTATAAAAGAAATCTCCGTTTTCCCTGCAACAGATGTTATGGCTGCATTTGCCCGCGAAACTTATATAAAAACATTTGGTATAAAAAACTCTGCTATATTAAATAATCCTGATAATATTCTACTAAAATGGATAGAGTCTGAATATGAATTATTTAAGGCTTCTGAGATAAAATTATATGGGGAACATATTACAAAACCTTTCTCATCCGTTGAAGACCTTATAGTATTCTCAAATAAAATTCTAAACAGGCGTAAAAGCCGAGCCGGTAAATCCCTTGAACACCATCTCTCGGAGATTTTCACAACATCAGGACTACATTTTGAACAACAAATAATCACAGAAGATGCAAAAAAACCCGATTTTATTTTTCCTGGCGGCTTTGAGTATCATAACCCCCATTTTCCTACAAACAATCTTACATTTCTTGGTGCCAAGACCACTTGTAAAGACAGATGGAGGCAAATACTAAACGAAGCAGACCGGATACCGGTAAAACATCTTTTTACTCTCCAACAAGGGATTTCCAAAAATCAACTGGCAGAAATGTATAGTAACAATGTTTGCTTGGTTGTTCCTCAGCCATACTTAGACTCTTTTGACAAGTCATTTAGAGACAGAATTTTAACTCTCAAGCAATTTGTGTCGGTTGTGTCTTGCAAGCAAAAATCGGTTTATCTTTCTACTTCTAAATAAAATAACCTGAAATCACCGTTGAGGCTGTCGAGTTGGCGGAGGAATGCCGGGACAAGGGAGTAGTATGTGCTGATTGGAATAAGGCGGGCATTGTTCATTTTTCTGAACTCTTCGGGTATTTTTTCGGGACTTTTATTCTCACGGATGTTGTTGTTTTTCGTTTTGGTGATCTGGTAGTGTTGTGGTGTGGAGATTCCATAACTTAGGTTCAGCTCTTTGATCCGGAGTGAGAGGCGGTTGAAAACGGAATCTTTCTGGCGGCGGAGGGTGGTGCTGTCTTGCGGGGTCAATGTAGGAGCGGCGTTTGAGTAGAGTTTTGAAAGGGTGTCGCGGGCGGCAAGGTAAAGGTTGTTGATGGAGTCTTGTCTGGCCCACATTTTTTGCGCCCTGGCCATCTGGTCGGAGCGATTGATAGATTGAAGCCATCTCAATACGCCCGCCCGCTCCACGGCAACGGCAAAGCTCTCGCTATACCGGGAATCCTTTTTGTTATAATACCGCTGGTGGGCAAGCTCATGGATTATCATGCCTGCAAGGTGGATGGTGTCCATTCTCAGGTGTGTGTTGAGAATGGGGTCGTTGAAAAAACCGAGTGTGGAGTATGCCGTTATCGGCAAGAGGCAGACATCATAACCTTTCCTCTCCATCTTTCGGGCATATTTAATTGCCATCTTTTTTGAAAAGTAGCCTCTGTATACAGTACTGCCTGCTATCGGGAAACTCCACTCCTTGGGCTTTGTGGAGAATTCGGGAGCGCAATATATATTCCATCCCAGCTCTTCAGTTTTTATTTCGGCATAAAATGTATAGCTTTTGTTGTCAGGCAGCCCCAGCTCTGTTGTTGCAAACTTCCGTATCTCAAGCACCAGTCTTAATTTTTGTTTAAGCACAGAATCCTGAGTGGGGTCATCTAGGATTTTATTAATAGGCACCCTTGACCTCATAAGTCTGAAGTGGCCATTGACGGCTTGTGTGATGTAACCGATGCCGGCACATGTTGACAGTGTCGTCAGTATGACCAGGAGAGTGGCAACAATAATGATTGTAATTTTCTTTTTCATAATTAACAAACTGAGTTCATAAACTAACAATCAGCGCTAATAAGATTAACTAAAGTGTCAATAATATCAAAAGCAAAAGTTCATAATTCTACCGGGGAGTTTTTGAAAAAAGTCAAAAAATATCTGTCAGTCAAAATCGTATGAATATAAGAAAATAATCTGACCCGGTGCTCATCTTGGCTGAGGGCTCATCTTACCGAGAGCATCACTGAACGAGTCTTTGAACAGATTGTATGACCAGGTTGCTCCTGAGGTCGCATCTACTTTGGAGATGTCCTGATGCTGCAGAAGGGACTTGGGGTAGGAACATATTCCTTTCCAGTCATTCCTGCACTGTTTTATATACTCGGGATAACCGGCAAAGTGCCTCTCATATTTTTCTGAGAAATCCTCATGTTTGAGAGAGTCCCTAACAACGAAGCTGACACTTACAATAAAGCCTCTTTCTACCGTGATTCTGGTTATTCCGTAATATGGCTCCTGTGTGTAAACAGATCTTGAGATGCCGGTGTAAACTCCATTTTTATAATGTGGCCGCGCATATAGCAGAGTAACCAGCAAAATTGATGCTGTCACAATAAATGCTTTCCTGAACATAACTTTATTCTTTAAAATCAGTATTGACATTTAATAAGACGCTTCAGAAGGCAAATACCCTAAAAGTCCTTATATTTGTCTTTATACGAATATTTGAACCGATTAACGTGAATATCCGAAAATGAAACAATATCTTACTCTCCTACAACACATAATGACAAATGGAAACCTCAAGAGTGACCGTACGGGAACCGGAACAAAAAGTGTGTTCGGTTACCAGATGAGGTTTAATCTGAACGAGGGATTTCCTGTACTAACGACAAAAAAACTGCATCTCCGGTCGATCATTCACGAGTTGTTATGGTTTCTGAAGGGTGACACAAATATCAAGTATCTGCACGATAACGGAGTGAGTATTTGGGATGAGTGGGCCGGCCCGGACGGGGAGCTTGGTCCTGTTTACGGGCATCAGTGGCGCTCCTGGCCGGCCCCAAATGGGAAAAGCATCGACCAGATATCACTTCTTATTGAGGGGATAAAAAATAATCCCGATTCCCGTAGACATATTGTCTCAGCCTGGAATCCCGCAGAGATTGACAAGATGGCTCTGCCTCCGTGTCATGCCCTGTTTCAGTTCTATGTTGCTGATGGTAAGTTGAGCTGCCAGTTGTACCAGAGAAGTGCAGATGTTTTTATCGGAGTTCCGTTCAATATTGCATCATACGCACTGCTTACAATGATGGTGGCACAGGTTTGCGGGTTGCGGCCGGGGGAGTTCATACACTCTTTCGGTGATACACATATCTATACAAACCATTTTGAACAAGTGGAGCTGCAACTTACACGCACCCCCCGGCCGCTTCCAAAAATGGTTATAAATCCTGAGGTGACCGATATATTCGGTTTCAAATACGACGATTTCTCACTGGAGGGGTATGACCCATATCCCGGAATCAAGGCCCCTATTGCGGTCTGACCCATTTTGCAGAATAGCCAGTAAACCAACAGAATATGAGACCTCAAAAACCAACCATCTCAATCATTGTAGCATTTGCCGACAACAGGGCAATCGGAAGGGATAACCGTTTGCTTTGGCATATTACCGAAGACTTGAGATACTTCAAGGGCATCACAGGAGGTCACACTATTATAATGGGCAGAAAAACATGGGAATCAATAGGAAGACCTCTTCCCAACAGAAGAAACATAGTTGTAAGCCGGTCTCTCTCAGAAAGTCAGATTCCAGGCGTAGAATTCTACCCATCTTTTGAGGGAGCTGTGACAGCGGCCTCCATTCCCAAAGATCCCGCACAAACTGACAATTCTAAAGAAGAGATATTCGTTATCGGTGGCGGGGAGATATACCGACAGGCAATTCCTGTCGCCCAAAAGATTTATGCTACATTGGTTCACACAACCATAGAAGATGCAGATACCTTTTTCCCTAAAATAAATCTTTCTGAATGGACTGAGATTTACAGGGAATCTTTTCAACGTGGAGAAAAATTTGAATACCCGTTTGAATTTGTTGTTGTCGAGCGAAACGTTTAAATAATTCCGTTTTTAAACAAAAATCTCTCTTGTCTGTTATTTCTATAAACAAGAGATTTATGAAAAATATAATATTACTGATTCTTATAGCTGTACCATTATTGGCAACAGCTCAGAATAATAACGGACTGTCTAACAACAAAAAATGTATATCAATGAAAGCAATAAACACACTTGAATTTCCACAACTTCCTTATTCAACAGACGCACTGGAACCATTTATAGACCAACAGACTGTTGAGATTCACTACGGTAAACACCAGAAAGCATATTTTGACAATTTCCTTGCAGCTGTAAAAGGTACAGATGCTGAAAATCTGACAATCCTTGAGGTGTTCAAAAACATCAGCAAGTACCCGGCTGCTGTGAAAAACAACGGCGGCGGATTTTACAATCACGTAATATATTGGGAAAGCATAAAGCCAAATAGTGGAAAACCTTCGGCAAAACTTGCAGAGGCAATCAACAAGAAATTCGGTTCACTTGATGAGCTGAAAAAACAGTTTTCCGATGCCGGCAAAACTCGTTTCGGAAGCGGCTGGGCGTGGCTGAGCGTTGATGAAAAAGGTGAACTTTTTGTATCCTCAACTGCAAATCAGGAGAGCCCACTGATGGATGTTGCCGAAAAACAGGGAACACCAATCCTTGCGATGGATGTTTGGGAACATGCGTATTACCTGAAGTATCAGAACAGACGTCCTGACTACATAGAATCATTCTGGCAGATTATCAACTGGGATGTAGTCTCAAGCAAGTACGAGGCACTTGTGAAATAAACGACAGGTTAAATAAATGGCATATCAATATCTTCGTAAATAACTCGATTAAAGATTAAAATCATATAGTTAAGTAATATAATCTTAGTCAGTTGTTACGAAGTTTTGATTGTCATTATTTTAATGTGAGATCCTTAATAATATCAGCGGCAGATTCCTCTTTTGAGACCATTGTGGCTGCCTGTCCGATTTCAAGTTCACCTTCTGATAAGTCCCCTTCAAAGATTCCTTTTTTTGCCCTTCCCTTACCTAAAAGTTCGCGAAGTTCATCTTCTGATGCTCCTCTGTTTTCAGCGATTTCGACTGCCTTTGAAAAATCATTATCTACAAGCCTTGCAGGTGCAAGTTTCTTTAGTAACAACCTTGTTTCACCCTCTTTCAACCCTCTGCATCTCTCTTTGAACAAAGGATGAGCAGAGCTTTCGGAACATAAGGCAAACCTGGTTCCGATCTGTACACCCTCAGCTCCTAAAACAAAAGCAGCCTCATAACTCTGACGAGAAGCAATGCCTCCGGCTGCAATTAATGGAATATCAATAGCCTTCCTGACATTCGGAATCAGACAAAAAGTAGTTGTCTCCTCCCTGCCATTATGTCCCCCGGCCTCAAAACCCTCGGCAACAACAGCATCAACACCAGCCTCCTGACACTTGACAGCAAATGTGGAGCTGGAAACTACATGAGCAACAGTGACTCCGTGTTCCTTAAGGAACGAAGTCCATTTCTTGGGAGATCCTGCAGATGTGAATACAATAGAAACTTTCTCTTCTACAATTATTTTCATAATATCCTCAATCTGGGGATAAAGAAGCGGGACATTCACCCCGAAAGGCTTGTCTGTAGCAGCTTTGCAGCTCTGAATATGATGTCTGAGATTGTCCGGATGCATAGATCCGGCTCCAATAAGACCCAATCCTCCGGCGTTGCTCACGGCGGCGGCAAGACGCCAGCCGCTGCACCATACCATTCCTCCCTGAATAATAGGATACTCTATACCAAAAAGCTCACATACCCTGTTTGTCATCACTTTTGTCCTTTTACTGAATGTGGCAAATATAGATAAAAGCCTACATTTTTTTATCTTTGTTTTAACTTAAGACTTATTTTATGACAAACTCAAAAAGAGACGGCTTCGGAAGCCGTTTCGGTGTTCTGGTTGCTGTAGCCGGATCTGCCGTCGGCCTCGGTAATCTCTGGAGATTCCCTTATTTGGTAGGAAACAATGGTGGTGCTGCTTTTATTGTTGTATATATCACAATGGCTATCGTGCTATGCCTCCCGATAATGATATCTGAGTTCATAATAGGAAGACGCACTCAATCAAACGCAATAGGAGCTATAAGAAAAATGGCCCCTGAATCCGGATGGCTTTCAATAGGCATTATAAGTGTAGCCACCGCATTTATGATATCCTGCTTCTACTCTGTTGTAGGCGGATGGACTCTTGAATATATCGTAAAGTCTGCCTCCTCTGGATTTCTTGTAAATAACAGCAACACTCTGTCAAATGCATTCGCCGACTTCACGACATCTCCTGTCAGACCGGCTGTTATGATGCTTATATATTTGGCCATAAATGCTTTAATTGTTTCTGCCGGTATAAAAAATGGTATTGAAAAATATGCAAAAATTCTAATGCCAACTTTATTTGTCCTTATTATAATTCTTGCAATCAGATCCCTGACCCTTCCGGGAGCAAATGAAGGTCTTAGATTTTTATTCAATCCGGACTTTTCGAAGCTTACCGCAGGCAGTGTCCTGGCAGCTCTCGGTCAGGCATTTTTCTCCCTGAGTGTAGGAATGGGATGTATAATAACATACGGCTCTTATGTAAATAAAAAGGAGAATCTGATTAACATATCTCTCACAACAGCAATAGCAGACTCAACATTTGCGATACTTGCCGGCCTGGCTATAATACCAGCCGTATTTGCATTTGGAATATCACCGGGAGAGGGGCCCGGGCTTGTTTTCATCACCTTGCCTCAGATTTTTGCACAAATGCCATTCGGTCAGGTAATATCTTTTGCCTTCTTTGTTATTTTACTCGTAGCAGCCATAACCTCTTCTATATCTCTTTTAGAAGTTGTGGTTGCGTATTTTGTAGAAGAGTTGAAGATGAGCCGCAAGATAGCTACTCTAATTACATTTGCCGTGATAGGTATCTTTGGTGTCCTTTGTTCTCTCTCTCTCGGGGAACTGAAGGAGATTACCATTTTCGGTAAAAACATGTTTGATCTCTTCGACTACACTACTTCAAATATAATGCTGCCTGTCGGAGGATTGCTGATTGTTCTCTTTGTGGGATGGAAGGTAAGCCGTGAGGATGTCAGGGATGAACTGTTCAATGGCGGGGCAATTTCTTTTAAAAAAACACTCTTCGGTTGGATTATGTTAGGCATAAAATTCCTCTCGCCTATTGCAATTACCCTGATTTTGCTGAACGGGACAGGGCTTATAAAACTTTTCTGAGTGTAAACTTGGCGCTCCAAATTGTTTTTTATATAGCTCACTACCTGTTTATTAGCCCGCAAAAAAGCGAAACTTGGCGCTCCCGTTTTTTTTAAACGGTCAAACCATTACTATTATATGTAATTTAGCTATACCGAAACCTAAACTTTACATGAAGAGATACATTTTTAGATCAATCATTTTATTATTGGTTATAGCCAGTATATACTCCTGCAATTCCGAAAAAAGAAATACCGGTCCGGTTATAATTGATGTTGAAGGAGCTGTCGGAAATTACACAGTCGGCAAACTCAGCGACTATATGAATGAGATCCGTTATATAAGGCTCGAGACTACAGACAGCTCTTTGCTCGGAAATATCAGCGACATCTGCTATGAGTGCGGACATTTATACATCTCTGACATAAATGATTGCTGTATGATTTTTGATGAAAACGGAAAGTTCATCCGTTCAATCAAGCGAATAGGCCGAGGTCCTGAAGAGTACAATGAAATAAGAAGTATTGCAGTAAACCCCTCTAATGGCAACCTGCTTATACTTACATCCACAGGAGAGATTGTCGAATATAGGATAAGCGGTGAATTTGTCAGGAGGATAAACTCTCCTGACGGTATTGGTAACCCTTTCTTTTTCATGCCACTCGGAAACGATAATTTTTTTATCAGTACTTTTAAATTTCATCAGGGAGCTTCACCGGAAAATTGTTATGTCATAATTGACGATAGTCTCAATGTAATCAGAAGCGGATCTGACATGAACGGATATGTGATGAGCAATACCGGAAGCCCGGCACCTGTTATAGCGATAGATCCATATAACATTTACAGATTCGGCAAAGACTTCTATGCATCACAGACAAGCAATGATACCATATTCTGTATAGAAGCTGACAGTTCATACAAAATGACACCGCATATTATATTCAATCTGGGCAAGTACAAGGATGAAAGTGTCAGATCTATGATGCCGGGAAAAGCTTACGATAAAAAGGTAATAACTAAATATTCCGTATTTTTTGAGACAAGTGACTATTTATTCATAAAGTTTGACATGAGAGCCCTTGCCCAGGAACCGTTTGAAAGAAGCACAGATATGCAATTACCGGGAAACGGCCCGGTAGATATGGTCACAACAGTATGCGGAATCTACAACAAGAAAAAGGAGCAGCTCTCTCTTTTGAAACAACCGGTAAAACGCAGATCCGGTATGGAAGAAGATATAAAGGGCGGGCCTGTATTCTGGCCTGTATTTTCAACATCCAGAGGAGAATTGATTACTTATTACAATGCTGTAAACCTTATAACTATGGCAGAAGAGGAGGGCACAAATTATACGGGCCTGACCCAAATCATTGGTAATCTTGGAGAAAACGACAATCCGATAATAGCCATTGCACGATAATATTAATCAATCTTTTTTTGCAATTAAAAGAAATATCCTGAGAATTAGGACTGTACGGCATGTATTTTGAGGTGAGTGTTTTTCAGTTCTGCCCCGGGTAACCCTAAACTTTTAAATTCATCCTTGCCATGAAAAAATCTGTTACCTTATTCCAGTGCGCCTTACTATTATTTAGTTCATCATTGTTAATCTCCTGCCACTCCGAAAAGAGGGCGGCGGGTGACATTATCGACATCGTCGCGGCCATCAACGATGCCCGTGTCGTAAATCTCAGCGAGATAGCCGAGAGTATTACCTACATACCATTTGAGACTACCGACAGCTCGCTTGTGACCGAACCACGGGGAAGACAATCATTCATATACGAGAATGAAACCTTCTACACACATAACCGTGGTCTATTCAAACTCTTTGATAAAAACGGGAAATTTCTCCGTTCATTTAACAGGGAAGGAAGAGGCCCGGAGGAGTTCTATGGAGGCTTTTTTGATGGTGTTGACACGAAGAGCGGTAATATTATAGTTCAGACACTTTTCACATATTCTTTAATCGAATATTCGAACAAGGGGGATTTTATAAGTAAAGTATCTGCCCCTGCCGACAGCCTTTTTAAATGTTGTGAACACAATATGGCAAAAATCGGGAATAACAGATATATCGCAACGGCATTCAACGCGTGCAAAGACATGGGTGTCTGTGCCTATATTTTTGACTCTCTGTCAAATGTGGTTGCAAAAGTCCCGACACCAAAAATTGAATTCCTTGAATTTGATGAAGCTTCTATTACAATAGGTGAGAAGGGGACCCAATCCAATAATGATACTCCTAAAAAAGAGTTCAGCCTCAATTTTTATATGTTCCAAAACCAGCCCCGCATAAGTATCGCCTCTTACGGTTATATTCTCTCTATAAAAGATGACAACACAGTTGACACACTCTATAAGATCAACCTCGGAGAGTACAGAATAACAAATGCAAACAGGGAAAAGGCAAAAGCTAAGGATTCTAAGTTTATTCATGTATCTGACATGTTATTAGAGACAGAGAATCAAATTATATTTAAAATTATCAATCTCCGTGGTCTGAACAATGATCCGTTGGTATCAAGCGAAACCAAGCCAATGTATAAATTGTCAACCGCTATGTTTGACAAAAACAGCGGGAAGGTTACCATCATGCATATGCCAGAGAACAACAGCCCGGGATTTAAGGAAGATCTTAAAAGAGGCCCTGCTTTCTTGCCTAAATCTGTATCTAATGACGGAAAGATACTGATCGGGTATGTCAGTGCAATGGATTTGAAAATGTATGTTGAGGAGCACGACTGTTCCGATGAGCTTGAGAAATTAGGTGCAAAACTCGATGAGAGCGACAATCTTGTAGCTATCCTGGTAAAATTAAAAGAGAATAAATAAAACAACCATGAAAAGCCCGCTAATTTTCATTATCAAGCACATAGCATACCTGATAATTGCAATAATGCTCATTTCTTGCAGCTCGGCCAAAAAAAATGAAAACAGGGTAATCGACATTGTAGGAGCCCTTCCTGATGCCCGTGTCGCAAACCTCAGCGAGATTGCCGGGGATATAACCTATATTCCTCTCCAGACAAACGAAAACAGTGTTGTGGGCGAAATGTCCGGAATGTCCCGGCCTATGCTCTTTGAAAAAGAGATTTTCATTCTATTTGACAACAATAAGGTTTTCAAGCTCTTCGACAAAGATGGCAAATTTAAAAAGACAATTGATCACAACGGCAAAGGACCGCAGGAGTATGCCTTTCCAATTAGGGCAGGATACAACTACAACACAGAAAGGCTCTTTGTTTCCGATATCATGGGAGATATCTGCGAATATAACATCGACGGTGATTTCGTATACAGGGTAAAAGTCCCTGCAGAGACAGAAAATCGCAGAATTGGTAGTGCAACATTCATGTCCGATGGGAATTACATTTGTTCGATTGGTATAATGGAAGAGCTTGACGGCACATCTCCGGCTGATAAAAGCATACTCGCCTACATATATGATAAAGGTTCAAAAACTATAGGAAAAATTCTGAACAGAGATACAACCTCTGCTAGTGGTAAAGTAAATAGACAAAGTATAACGATAAACGGCAAAGTTCAGGAAGTAATAATGGTGAGCGCTAAATTATTACAGACATATCCGTTTCACAACAAAACCAGGGCTACTATCACCAACAAAAATGTTATTTACAACATTAATGAACAGTATCAACTAGACAGCCTCTATATTTTCAATCTCGGGGAATATGCTCCCACTCCCGAGACACAGTCGCAAATGCACAATTTTGACATAGATGTAATAACCAACATCATGACAGGCCTTGAAAGCGACAACCAGCTTTTTCTATGGGAGAACCTTCGGGGACTATACAAAAAGTATATATCTCCTCTAGGTACAAAGACTATAGCTTACGGATATTTCGACAAGAAAAAGGGAGAGACTATAATAATGAAAGAGCCTTCAGAGGGCATGATGGGTTTCAAGGATGACCTCAAGGGCGGCCCTCCTTTCTGGCCTAAATCAATAACAAGTGACGGAAAATATATGGTTGGATATATCGATGCAATAAAATTCATAACTTACGCTGAGGATAACGATTGTCCCGAAAATATCAAGAAGATGGCCGAAAACATTAGTGAAAACGATAACCCGATAGCTATCCTGGTTAAACTCAAATAGTAAATTCAGATGGTAAGAATTGCCTTTTTAACACTTTTGACAATAATTTCCGTAAACGGATTTTCTCAGGGACAAAATCTCCTGCCAAATGAGCACCATTTGAGGATGACTCTCGACGAAGCAATCTCTACGGCAAGGGAGCAGTCTCCTGCAGCCATGATTGCAAAATACAACTTTCTTGCAGGATACTGGCGGTACCGGACATTTAAGGCAAAATTCCTGCCATCACTCAATCTAAATGCAACGTTGGGAAGCTATAGCCGTTACCTTGCAAAACTGCAGGATGCAGAGACCGGAAAGTTCAATTATGTTGAAAACAATAATATGAGCAACAGCCTCTCTCTCTCTGTAGATCAAAACATCGGGCTTACAGGTGGAACGCTCTCCCTGACCTCTTCGCTCAACAGACTGGACCAATTTGCCCCTTATGATAATTTAACATACAACTCAACTCCTGTCAGCCTCGTCTATTCACAACCGATAAACGGATACAACTCCTTCAGGTGGGAAAAGATGATAGAACCTAAGGAGTATGACAGGATTCAAAAAGTATATCTTGAAAGTATGGAGAGTATAAATATTGAGGCCGCAGACCGGTTTTTCTCAGTCCTCTCTGCTCAGAAAAATCTTGAAATGGCAGAAAAGAACTATGCCGCGACTCAGTTATCGGTCAGCATTGCCGAAAAGAGGTATGAAATCGGATCTATCACAAACAACGAGTTGTTGCAGCTAAAGATGAGCCTTTATAATGCGCAACTCGAAATCAACGACGGCAAGATGAATTTCGAATCCGAGATGCTCAAATTAAGGAGTTATCTGGGATATAACGAAAGTGTCATAATTGAGCTTATTATGCCCGAAATGGGACCTGAGATACAGCTCGACTATTCCGATGTACTGGATCGTGCTCTAAAGAATTCATCTGAAAACCTCAGCAATGAACTTGACATGCTTGCGGCCAGGCAAGAGGTGGCTGAGGCCAAATCCAATGCAGGATTGAATGCCAAACTCTTTGCACAGTTCGGAGTAAATCAAAAGGGAGAAAAACTTGCCGATTCCTACAGAAATCCTATGGATCAGGAAATCGTAGGGTTAAGCCTCTCTCTGCCAATACTTGACTGGGGCCTTGGACGAGGAAAGATCAAACTTGCCAAATCAAGAGAAGAGATAGCAAAAACCCAGATAGAACAAACTGAATCGGAATACCGCCAGGAGATATTAATCAAAGTTATGCAGTTCAACAACCAGAAAATGCAATGCAGCATCTCCGCACGCAATGATTCAATAGCAAAACTCAGGTATGACATTACCATGGAGCGTTTCAAGAACGGATCGATTTCAGTGACCGAACTCAATACGGCTCAAACAGAGAAAGACAACGCTGTAAAAAGGTATATCTCAGACCTTAACAACTATTGGAAATACTTCTACTCAATACGTAAGATATCTCTCTATGACTACCTCGATAAAAAAGAGATAGTCACAGATTTTAACCTTCTAACAGAAAACTAAACCACTATGAACAAAAAAGCAATATTTCTCCTGTCAATGCTAATGATTGCAGCCTGCTCCGGCAACAAGACAAAGGAAGAGGAGTCTGTAACGGATAAGGCCGACTATGTATCAGAAAAAAACATGGTGGACACAATGGTCCTGAAGAGGGTTAATTTCAACAAGCAGATAATCAGCAATGGAAAGCTGAAAGCGGTTACTAAGAGTGATCTGAAATTTCTCAACTCCGGTACAATATCAGAAATTCTTGTAAAGAATGGTGAAAGCATTAAGGTCGGAACAGCCATTGCCCGCCTCGACCAAAAGGATGCGAAATATAAGCTTGAACAGGCCAAACTGTCCATGTCGAAGGCCGAACTTGAGTTTTATGACCAGCTGATAGGTTACGGGTATTCTAAGGACACCTCCTCTGTTCCTCCTGATTTGCTTAAAACCATCAAGATCCGGTCAGGATATACTTCTGCCAAGGGTGATCTAAGACAAGCCGAAGAGGCCCTTAGAAACACAACTCTATACGCCCCGTTTTCAGGCAAGGTTGCAAATCTTACCGCAAAACCTCACGAAGCCTTTTCAGATATTGTATGTACCCTTATTGATGATACAAGGTTTGAAGTGGAATTCGGACTGCTTGAGTCGGAAGTTCCTTTTGTCAAAGTCGGAAGCAGCATAAAAGTCTGTACATACTCCGATCCTGAAAAGTTTTACTCCGGCACGGTAACTCAGATAAACCCACTTGTGAACGACAAGGGTCAGATCAAGGTTCTGGCAATGGTAAACAATAATTCGGGGAAACTAATTGAGGGGATGAACACAAAGGTGATTGTCGAGAATCTTATCAGGGGAAAGCTTGTGGTACCAAAGAGTGCCGTTGTGATGAGGGATGACTTTGATGTTCTGTTCCGGCTTGATAAAAAGACAAACAAAGCCATGTGGACGTATGTGACAATTGAGATGTCCAACACAGAATCACACACCGTAACAGCAAATATCGACAAGAATGCTGAGCTTAACGAGGGTGATATTATTATCACCTCCGGAAATCTCAACCTGGCTGACGGTTCAAATGTGGAAATAAAGAGAAAAAAGAATTAGGTTATGATTGGCAAACTCATTGAGCGTCCCATAGCGGTTACAATGTCGATTATAGCTGTTGTAGTACTGGGTCTGGTTGCCATATCCATGCTTCCCGTGTCATTGATGCCGGATGTTGAGATTCCACAGGTGACAGTCCAGATAAGTGCTCCCGGATATTCTGCCCGTGAAGTTGACAAGACAATTGTAAAGTCACTACGTCCTCAACTGATGCAGACACAGCATCTAAAGGAGCTGAAATGTGAGTCTAAAGACAATGGTGCAGATATTTTCATGGAATTTGACCCTGGGACCGACATTGACTTTACATTTATCGAGGTAAATGAAAAGGTTGACAAGGCAATATCATCCATGCCTAAAGATATTGAGCGGCCTAAGGTTATAAAAGCTAACGCGACCGACATTCCCGCCTTTTTTATCAACATGACGGCCAAAGATGATTATTCGGAGAAATTTCTTGAATTAAGCCGTTTTGCCTCGGAAGTTATATCCAAAAGACTGGAACAGGTTCCGGAAATTGCTCTTGTAGATATCAGCGGACTCTCCCTGCCTGAAATTATCATTACTCCGAAAAACGAAAAGATGCGTGCTCTCGCAATTACTGAAAAAAGGTTAAAGAATGCTATCTCAAACAGCAATCTTAAACTTGGAAACCTCTCTATAAAAGACGGGCACTACAGATGGGACATCCGTTTTATTTCTGAAATACGTACACGTGAGGAGATTGAGAACATAGTACTCAATATAGACGGCAGAATCTATAAATTCAAGGACCTCGCAACAGTCACAGAACAGGCAAAAGAGGAGAGAGGGCTGGTAAGAAGCGATGGTAAAAGGGCCATTTCTCTTGCAATTATCAAACAGTCCGATGCCAAGATGGATGATCTGAAAAAAGCTGTTAATAAATCTTTGTCGGAATTTGAAAAGGAGTATCCGGGCATAGAGTTTAAGGTTACAAGAGATCAGACGGAACTTTTAACTTACTCTATCGGGAATCTTAAGAATAATCTCATCATAGGAGCAATACTCGCTTGTATCGTGCTCTTTCTCTTCATGAGGGATTTCCGCACTCCCTGGCTTGTAACCATCACTATACCTCTCTCTTTGATAGTGGCTTTACTCTTCTTTTTCATTGTCGGAATCTCAATCAATATTATATCTCTTTCCGGCCTGATTCTGGGTATTGGAATGATGGTGGACAACTCGATAATTGTTATTGACAATATAACGCAATTGCGGGAAAGAGGGTTCTCTCTTAAGGAATCGGTTGTAAAAGGCGTAAATGAGGTCTTTTCCGCCATGTTGAGTTCTGTGATGACGACATGCTCTGTGTTCATTCCTTTAGTCTTTCTCAGCGGTATCGCAGGTGCGCTTTTTTACGATCAGGCTCTCGGAGTTTCAATCGGACTACTCTCCTCGCTCATAGTGGCAGTTCTTGTGATACCCGTTTATTACTACCAACTATACAAGAAAAAGGGAGAGTCCAAAGAGAACCGGATTCTGGAAAGGCTTAAGAAAATAGACATAACGGCACTATATGAGAAGGGGCTCAAATGGACATTCCGCCATCAAAGACTTGCCTGGGTTTTATTCCTTTCAACAATACCCGGTGCCTGGCTGATATATAATGTGATTGACAAGTCCAAGCTTCCTCCTGTTACCCACGATGATGTAATGGTTTCGATAGACTGGAATATTCCGATAACAACAGAGGAGAGTGACAGAAGAACTCTCGAAGTCCTAAATGTTGCAGGAAATAGTGTTGTTCAGAGCAGCTCTTTTGTAGGAAACCAGCAATTTCTGCTTTCACATACACCGGATCTGGGACAGTCCGAGGTATTACTTTACCTGAAGGCAGACAAACCATCAAGCTTGCCTGATCTGGAAAAAAGGGTTACAGATTTTCTCAAGGAGAGATACCCGGATGCAGCGTATCGCTTGTCACAGACAGATAATATTTTCAACATGGTCTTTTCAGACAAGGGTTACAATCTCACTGCAAGGATTATGGCTAAAGAGGGAGGCGCCCCCGACCCGGATAAGCTGAATAACTTCCTGTCAAAAATATCAGACACTCTGCCATCTCTGTATATGGAGCCAGTACTTTGGCAGGAGCAGATATTGTTTGTGACAGACCCGGAGATGTTGTCGATATATAAGATATCATATAGCGATGTGTACGATGCCCTGAAGACAGCAACAATGGAGAACACTGTTTTTGCTATAAATGAGGGGAGCTATTCTGTGCCGGTAACAGTTGGAGAGTCATCGGACCCAACGGCAGATCTGCTTATGACAACCGTCATAAATGAAGACGGAACCGAGATTCCTCTCTCGGTTGTGATGCATGAGACCCGCGTAAGAGACCTCAAGAGCATTACCTCCGGAACTTTAGGTGATTACTATCCCCTGAACCTCACAATACCGGACAAGGATGTCAAAGAGTCCATAAGTACAATAAAAAGTATTGCAAACAGAGATAAAGATTTCGATGTAACATTCTCCGGCAGCTATTTCTCGAACAGGGAGATGATAGGGGAACTTGCCATAATTCTGATTGTTGCTCTTCTGTTATTATTTTTCATTCTGGCTGCTCAATTTGAATCTCTTATACAACCATTCATTATTCTCTCTGAGATTATCGTTGATGTATTTGCAGCCATGTTGTTGCTTTGGGTATGCGGCTCAGGTATTAACCTTATGTCAATGATAGGACTGGTTGTCATGGCAGGTATTATTATCAATGACTCCATACTCAAGGTTGACACAATCAACAGGTTGAGGAAGGATGGCTACTCACTTCTCAGGGCAATTATGACCGGAGGCTCAAGAAGGCTGAAGCCAATAATTATGACAAGTTTGACAACCATTCTCGCAATTGCTCCATTCCTTGTCCGTGGAGACATAGGATCAGACCTTCAGTACCCGCTCTCTCTTGCACTTATCGGAGGTATGGTGATGGGAACCATTGTCAGCGTCTTTTTCATCCCGGTTTTCTACTACAATATTTATAACAAGCGTAAAGGATGAAACTCTCCTCATTCTCTGTGATACTTGTATTTGTTGTTCTTGTGATAGTCGGAGCAGGGATAACCCCGTTACTGAGCATTCAGTACACTCCCACTTACGAGCAAAAGAATATAAGAATCAGCTACAATTGGCCGGGAGCCTCAGCCCGCGTGATTGAATCTGAAGTTACCTCAAAATTAGAGGGGGTAATCTCTGCAATATCAGGCATTAAAGAGGTAAGCTCTACTTCCGGCAAGGAGACAGGGAACATCTCAATCACCCTGAAACCAAAGACAGACATAAATGCTGTCCGTTTTGAAATAGCATCACAGATAAGGAGAATTTATCCGAAGCTTCCGGAAGGGGTAACCTATCCTCTTTTTTCAGCTTCATATACTGGAGAAAACACAAGCTCTGTTTTATTTTACACTATAAATGCAGGAATTCCCACCAATCAGATAGAAGAGTATGCAAAGGAACACATTGTAAAGCAATTGTCTCTTATTGACGGAATTGCCGAAGCAAACCTCTCCGGAGCCACACCTTACTTCATAGAGGTCTCATTTAATCCTGACTATTTGAGAAAAATAGGGGTCTCACCCGAAGACATTACAAGCGCCATTAGCACATACGCCGGCTCAGACGATGTCATAGGCAGTATAGAGAGCAAGGCGATAATACTTACCACCTCTTCAAAAGGGAGCAAATTCGGGCAAATACCGATCAGGAATGTTGACGGCCGGATTATAAGGCTTGATGACATCACCAAAACGGTTTACAAGGAGAGAGAGCCCTCCTACTACAATCGTATAAACGGGTTGAATACAATAAACCTCTCAATTGTACCTGAAAAGGGGATAAACACTATCGACCTCTGCAATACTGTGAAAACCCGGATGAAAGAGCTGGAAAAAGAGTTCCCGGACAAGTTTTCTGCTACTCTCTCTTATGATGTTTCGGAAGAGCTGAAAACCGAACTGAACAAGATATTGAGAAGGACAATTCTCTCCATTCTTTTCCTGCTGGCATTTGTATTCCTGGCAACCAGGAGTCTCCGCTATCTCTCAATCATCATTATCACACTAATTGCAAACTTATTCATTGCATTTATCTTCTACTATCTGTTCAAACTTCAGATACATATATACTCGCTTGCCGGAATAACGGTCTCTCTGGGAATGATTATCGACTCCAGCATTATTATGATCTCCCATTACGGCTATTTCCGTGACAGAAAAGCGTTCCTCGCAATTATGGGAGCACTTTTTACCACAATAGGTGCGCTTACGGTCATCTTCTTCCTGCCGGAGAAAGAGAAAGTCAACTTAGTGGAGTTCTCGGCAGTAATAATAATAAACCTGACAGTCTCCCTGATTATATCACTGATACTTGTTCCTGCGCTTGTAGACAAACTTCCCGTAGGCGGTTTCAGGTCTTCACAAAATACCTCCTCGTTAAGACGGACTGTAAGGTTTAATAACTTTTACAAACGATATATTTCATTCGGCAGAGGTCACCGGTGGATATTTATTCTGCTGCTGATCTTCGGGTTCGGCCTTCCTTTACACTATCTCCCCTCAAAAATTGAAAAGGAGGAGAGTTTTTGGGATAAAGCCTACAACAAAACAATCGGCAGCTCATTTTATCAAAATGATGTAAAAAATATTGCAGAGAAAATCTTTGGAGGAACTCTACGGCTTTTCTCACAAAATGTAAAGACATACGGCTACGGAAGAGAGCCTGCAAAAAAATCCATATCTATACAAGCCGGCCTGCCGGACGGCTGTACGACCAAACAGTTGAACGACATTGTGGTGAATATGGAAAACTTCCTTACAAAGTTTCCTCAGATAAAAATGTTCAACACAACTATTAGTTCATATAAAAATGCCTCAATAGAGGTCACTTTCAAGAAAGAGTATGAGAATAGTGAGTTTCCGCTGTTTCTAAAACAAGAGGTAATTGCAAAGGCTATAGATTTTGGCGGAGCTACATGGGCAGTGTACGGGATAGACGAAAACGGGTTCAATAACTATGTGGGTTCAGGCTCTTTTGGTTCCAACAGCATTATTATAACAGGTTATAATTATGATCAGCTTTATTCATACTGCCAGAACGCAGTTAAAAGCCTCTCTGAGAATCAAAGGGTAAGCAAGCCTGAAATCAGCGGGAACCGGCGTTATGGCGAAAGGAGTGCAAGAAATGAGTATTTCATTGATTACAACTACAACACTATGGCTGTGCTCGGGATGACTCCCGCCGATGTATATATGGCCTTGCAAGACCAGCTTTTCAATCAAAGTGCCGCATCGTTGGTTGTTGGTGACGAAAAGGTTCCTGTAAAAGTGGTCTCCTCGAACCTGAATAAGTTTGATGTATGGAATCTCTATAATGAGCACCTTTCAATAGTGAATGAACAGGAGGTGAAGTTTTCAGAAATAGGCGAGATTGAGATGAGAAAGAGCGGTAACGACATTTACAAGGAGAATCAGCAATACAGGCTGGTCGTTTCGTACGATTTTATAGGTTCGTATGAACTTTCATCCAGAGTAAAGAAGCGAGAGATAAAGAGATTGAACGAAGAGGTTTTGCCTATCGGTTATAAAGCCGAAACCGAGGATTATGAATGGGATTTTTCAAAAAGTAAGTTATTCCTGCTTCTCTTGCTTGTTATTGCAATAATATACTTCATCTGCTCAATGCTCTTTGAGTCCCTGTTACAACCACTCCTGATAATATTGATGATTCCGCTCTCCTTGATAGGACTTTTCCTTACGTTTTATTTTACAGGATACACATTCGACCAGGGTGGCTTTGCGGCCATGATTATGCTTTGCGGAATATCCGTCAATGCCGGGATATACATTATAAATCAATATAATATACTTAAAAGGCCCAAAGGAGCGGCATCTCTCAGACTGCGCAATCCTCTGGACCTTTACATTAAAGCCTATAATTACAAGATTATCCCAATTTTGTTAACCATAATCTCTACTGTTCTCGGCCTGCTGCCATTCCTGTTCGACGGGAAAGACGAGCAGTTCTGGTTTTCATTTGCAGTAGGCACTATGGGAGGCCTCATCTTCTCTATTATCGGCATTGTTTTCTTCCTGCCTGTGTGGAGAAAGATATAATCAAATTACTTTTTACACTTATCAATATAGCTGATCATTTTTTTGGCCTGAGCTCCGGTAAAACTGATCATCTTTGAATACACCTCATATTTGTGCGGAATAAACTCGAAAAGCTGAAAAGCAGCGAATTGTTTATCGGCAGAAAAGATGTAATCAATTCTTGCACTACCTGTTGAAGTGAATTTTATTACTCTCGGCTCCTCTTGTTCCTTACCTTCCAACAAAGTCTGCAAGAAAGGAAGTTCCTCCTTGTCCAGATAGAATGATTCTGTCTTCACAAAACTGCCCGAAGGCTTATAAACATTGGCCTTTGATTTTAGAAAAAACAGCAGTAAGGCTATAATAAGCAAAATGCTTGCAATGCCGAACCATGACAGGACAAGTGATGCAATTCCTGCAACAGCAATGGCAGATGTTATAAGAAGACTTTTTGTGTCAAAAACCTTGACAATTTCCGGATGTGATATATTTGTGTTCATAATATGTGTTTTTATTGAATTATTGTTTTTAATGCATACGCAATCCCTGCCCCGCCAAAACGAGACAGAAGAGTTAAAATCCAATAAAAACACTAAATGACTATCTTCCGCAGACCATAAATGAAAAATGAGCAGGCCGGGGTATAAATAGAATTAATCAACTCAAGAAACTGCTGCTCAATCCTGCCGTTGAACTTCCCGATATGTCGCTCTCTGAAGAGTGAGTATCCAAGAACCTTCTGGTGAAAGTTTGCTATGCAAGGATTTGCTGCGAAACCTCCGGGCGAAGCTACTACCGGGGCAGTTGTCTCTGACAAAACCTGCCGCACTCCGGACTGACCGAGAACAGGAGAGTATGTACAGACATTTTCCTGGACAGGGCTTAAGGGTTGAGCCATCAAGGCACTCTTTCTCTCAAGTGTTGCCATTGTTAGAAAAAGTGTCAGGCACAATAACCCGAATACACTTAAATAGTCCCTTATTACCCTTAACATTTTATTGTTTACGACCCTTTATCTCAAAAAATATTCCAAGAACTAAAAGCAATATAAGCAAGCCGGATGCCATACTTGAATATTTAGCCCCTTTAACTATGGATTCAGGCATGTAACTGAACTCAATCTCATGTTCTCCCGCCGGCAATCTCAAGGCCCTGAGAACATAATTGGCACGTAGTATTTCTGCCTGTTGCCCGTCAATTTTGGCACTCCATCCAGCAGGATAATATACCTCACTGAAAACAGCCAAACCCTCTTTGGCGGATCTGCTTTTATATGTCAACCTGTTAGGAGAATATGAGGTAAGGGTTATTTCATTTCCAAGATCACTCTGTTCCGCCATTTCTGCGGCAGGAGACTCCTCCGCCGAAGTAAATGTAAGTCCGGATAACTTCTCCTTGAAACTCTCCTCTACCACGGCAGCTCTCTTCAGGTCAACCTGGCCAAGCATAGAAATCTCTCCTTCGGCACCTTTTGCCCATACGAGTGTGTCAGCAAACCACGCATTACCCATTGCTCCGCTGTTGCGAAGAGGAGGATTTCCTCCATTGACAACAATATAACGAGTATTAAGCATATTGAGAACCATATAGTTGCCAAGTTTTGACTCAGCCTCTGCTATAGTTGTAGAGCCCTTTATGTCATTGCCGATTTTCTGTATTTCAGGAATTATATAATAATCAATCAGATCCTGATATCTCTGCAGTTTTGCCGGGCTGTAACCCCCGATTGTCTTATGGTGATAACTTACATGAGCATCGTTGAAAGTGTTTACACTTAAATCCAGAACCCTGTAATCAGGATCCTTGTCTTGAAGAATCTGCTCATCTACGGGTCTTTTTGCATATTGATCCTTGAACTGGGTATCTGACACAAAATGCGAGTCGTTAAGGTACCGTTTATCGACAGCCCACAAATCCACCATCACCAGTAGTCCGAGAATGACATATAAATATGACCTCTTCAGTTTGTTGATAATTGTTAGCCACAATGCTCCGGCGGCCAGTACTATAAAGGCAAAGGTTCTGAACGCATCGGCACTTAGAAGTGACATCCTGTCCTGGATGAGAGAGCTTCTCAGCTGTTCGGGAAGCTGGCCGTCCGATGCAGAAACGAAATCGCCTGCAAGCGAAGGCATTAAAGCAAGCAATAGTGAGAATCCCGCTGTTATTACAAGCGAAACAACTATCCCCTGTTTTACCTTCTTCTGATCATACTCCCCTTTCAACAGCCTGTCAACAGTAACAAACGCAAGAAGAGGGACAAGAACCTGCAATATTACAAGTATCATTGACACTGTGCGGAATTTGTTATACAGAGGGGCATACTTGAAGAAAAGCTCTGTGAAGAAGAGAAAATGGGAGCCCCACGAGAGTAGAACAGCAACAAGTGAAACTCCGGCAATCCACCATTTCATGGATCCGGGAACCAGCATCAGTCCCAGTATGAAGAGGAATATCGATATGGCACCGATATACATCGGGCCTGCAGTAAAAGGCTGTGGACCCCAATAGAGCGGCATCTGTTTTATAGCATTGTCTGCATCCTGATAACCTGCATTCTTGAATACCTTATAAGTCTCCGAACTCTTGGACAACTCACCCGCAGAGGAGCCTCCGTTATAGTTTGGAATCATCAGGTTCGGCAACTCCTGCGGACTGTATGACCACTGTGTGGCGTATGTTATGTCCAGCCCTCCGTTTTTCTCTCCTTGTTTATTGGAATTAAGTTCAGAGCCGCCGCGCATCGTATATTTTGAGTACTCGTATGTCGGCCAGAGATGGTTGATGTTAGTTGCAATACCAAGCAAACCTGCAACAAGAAGGAAACAGGATGTTCTGAAGAACTTCATAAAGCTCTTCTCTTTTATCGAATTGTAAAACAATGCTATCACATAACCAATTATAATGATAGCAAGGTAATATGTTATCTGAGGATGGTTCGCCTTTATCTGGAAACTGAGGGCAAAGGCAAACAAAATTGCTCCCAGAATTGGTTTTTTCCTGTAAGCGTACGCGACTGCAGCTATAACCCAAGGCATAAAGGCAATCGCAACCATTTTTGAATTGTGCCCCACCTGGATTATCTGTGGATTGTATGCACAAAGCGTTACTGCAATGGCTCCTATCAACGACAGCCAGATATTCACACCAAAGGCAAGGAACATTAGAAAAGCTCCCACCATACTTATCAGAAGATAACTTGGCGGTCTGACTCCAACAAAAAACATTTTGTAGAGATAATCCGTAAAGTCACCTTTATAAACGACAGAAATTGAAGTTGCCGGCATTCCCGAGAACATAGAGTTGGTCCAGAGTGCCGGGTCTTTGTCCGGATTGGCCTCGTTATACTGAATTATCTCGTTTGCCATACCTCTCCATGAGGCGATGTCTGACTGGTTGACAACCTTTCCGCTGAAGACTTGCGGGGTGAAAAAATATGCCAATACCGCGAATGATGCAACAGCTATCAGATAAGGTATGTACTGCTTAAAATTCTTCATCTTTTCAATTTTAGATTATCTCATCAAGCAAAGAGGACATTCTCCTGCAAAGTCCCTCTCTTGAGTAGTTTTCAATTTTTCCCGAAGGTATATATATTTCTCCTTTCTTGTACAACTCATACTGCTTCTCAATCCACCCCCTTGCTCCGGCATAATCGGAATAATCAAACATAGCTCCGGCTTCACACTCCCTCAATGCTACATCCATATCACCCCCAATTGGGCCAAAACTCAAAATCGGCCGTCGTGCAGCAAGATATTCGAAAAACTTACCGGTAAGGATACCTTTGGCTTCAGGCTCCTGCCCTCCCGCCAATAGTAACACCCTGGCCCTTTGTTGCCATTTAACCACCTCATTATGTGGCATATAATCCATATTAATCAGGCTATTGTCAAGTGTATTTGAAGATATCTCCTGCCATACAGAACTGTCTGTGTGGCCTATGATTCTTATTGCCAGGCTCTCCCTGAATCCGGGAATATCCCGGACCATTTCACCGAGAATCTTCCATAATACAGATGGATTCCTGTCTTTAACAAAAAGACCTGTGTAGGTTATCGTAAACTTCTCCTCAACCTCCTCCCTGAGATGTTCAAAATCGGAAGCATCATAACCATTTGTGATAACCTCTATTCTTTTCGGTCCGAGTTCAAGAAACTCATCCCTCATAAGATTGGTTACAACCACAACTGCATCTGCACTCCTGACCACATTTCTCTCCATACGTTTATGCAGAAGGGTTGTCAGAAAAGTGTTATTCATGTATTTGAATGTATACATCTTTGTCCATGGATCCCTGAAATCGGCAATCCAACGGATGTTCCTTCTCTTTGCCACAGCTTTGGCAATCATATGCATAGAGTGCGGAGGACCTGTACTGATAATTGCATCTACAGGATTTTCGGCAAGGTATCTGTTGAGAAACCTTATCGATGGTCTGATCCAGAAACACTTCGGGTCAGGTATGAATACATTGCTCCTGATAAAGAGAGATAGTTTCTCGGTAAACTTCCCTTTCCCCCCTTTTGCCTCCCGGGCGATAAAGCCGGGCTTGATGCTCTCCCCTCTCTTTCCGGTCAGAATCTTATAAAGATTGTAGGGCTCGAGAATCTTTTTCCTGATTATTGTAGTTCCGGAAGGAATCTCTGAAAGCAGTCCGGGATCCTGTGCCATATATTCGGGATTTTCCGGTGTGTAGACAATCGGCTCATATCCGAACTTTCTGAAATACTTGACAAATTTCAGCCACCGCTGTACACCCGAACCTCCCGCCGGAGGCCAGTAATAGGATATTATCAGGATCTTTTTCAAAGCAGATTATTTAGCTATAAAGATATTGTATAGAGCATTGATAACATCTCTCTGAATTACTGTAAAACCGTTCTTGTAAACCGGAGGGCAACCGTTAGTAATCATGACGATTCCGAATTTTTTCTCCGGGTTGAAGAACATTGCGCTGTAAACGCCGTAGGCAGAACCTGTATGACCGGTCATTACCTCACCCTCAATCAGGTTGGTGGCTTTCTCGAGAGCCATACCGTAACCTATATTCTCATTTACTTTCACAATCGGAGTCTGCATCATTTTTGAGCTCTTCTCCGATATTATCCTGGTCTTTCCGGACTTGCCGTAATTCATGTGCATAATCATATAGCGGGCAAGATCGCGGGCTGATATCTTTATGCCACCTGTAGGTGAGAACAACGGTGTGCTGTAACCCATCACATAGCCGTTTTGTATATCCTCCGCCCTGCTTCTGTATGCTGCCGGTTGCGGTCCCCATACACCATTGTCGTCATTTCCGTAAAGAGTTACGAATCTCGATGCATCAAGAGAGTCTACATTATATCCTGCATACAGTCCCAAAGGTTTGATGACATTGTCTCTGACATAATTGTCAAATCTCACACCTGAGACCTTCTCCACAATAGTGCCTATAATGTTATAACCCAGGTTGCAATATTCGTACTGAGTACCCGGAGCATAATCGTGATATGCCTTTACATAGTTTTCTCCCTTTTCAGGATTAACAACATCAAGCGAGAAATATCCTGCTGCATCCTGAAGGCTTGAGGTATGTGAAAGAAGCAACTTTACTGTAATGGGTATCTCCGGAAACTTCGGGTTACGGACCCTGAATCCAATAAGATCACTCACATCCTGGTCCGGATTAACCAGCCCCTTATCGACAAGGGTCATCAATGCGGTTGTTGTAAAGGACTTGGATATCGATGCGATTCTGAAAATATCGCTCTCCTTCAGATCGGTATTGTTTTCAATACTCTTTTTTCCAAAAGATTGCGTGTATATGATTTTTCCATTTTTAACAACGGCAACAGCAAGGCCGGTTGTGTTGTTATCTTTCATAATCTGCTGTAACTGAGTAGAAGCCATGCTCTCCTTTTTCTCCTTGCCAAATGCAGCAGATGAGATTGTCAGAGCGATCAGAAGTGACGGAATAATTTTCATTTTATGATTTTTTTGAGGGAAATTATACAAAGATAATATCTATTTTTGTAAGGATGAACGAGGATAAAAAAATAGTAGAGACCCCATTAATGAAGCAATACTTCTCCGTGAAATCCAAATATCCGGAGGCGATTCTTCTTTTCAGAGTGGGGGACTTTTATGAGACATTCGGAGAGGATGCAATAACAGCATCCAAAGTGCTTGGGATAGTGCTCACCAAAAGAGCCAATGGTTCTGCACAACATGTTGAGCTTGCGGGCTTTCCGCATCATGCGATAGATACATATCTTCCTAAGTTGGTAAGGGCCGGACACAAGGTTGCGATATGCGACCAGCTGGAAGATCCGAAACTGACAAAGAAGATTGTAAAACGGGGAATCACAGAACTGGTGACACCGGGTGTGGCATATAACGATCAGTTGCTCTCTCACAAGGAGAACAACTACCTTGCAGCTGTATATTTTGAGAACGACAAGGCAGGAGTTGCCTTTCTCGATATATCGACCGGCAGTTACAAAGTAGCCTCGGGCCCGCTGCCATATATAGAACTGCTTCTTGCCAGCCTGGCTCCCAAGGAGATTCTGATGCAGAAAAGCTATCAGCGGGGATTCGAAGAGCGTTTCGGAAAGGAGATCTATGTCTCCACTATGGACGAATGGGCCTTCGTAACAGACTCGGCTTACGAGAAGCTTCAAAACCACTTCGGAGTCAAGACTCTCAAGGGTTTTGGTATAGACAAGCTTCCCCTGGCCGTAACTGCTGCGGGTGCAATCCTATATTATCTGGAACTAACAAGGCATGAGGGTCTTAGCCATATCTGCTCTATTTCCAGAATCGATGAGGGCGAGTTTGTATGGATAGACCGGTTTACATTCCGTAATCTTGAAGTTTTCAACAGCGCTGCAGAAAACGGATCTTCCCTGATTGATGTCGTTGACAGGACAAGTTCCCCTATGGGGGCAAGATTGCTCAGAAACTGGCTCTCTATGCCTGTTAAGAGCGCAGAAGAGATCAACCACAGGCATAACATAGTTGAGAAGTTTATAACTGAAAGTGAAAGCAGGGAGAAAACAAGAGCACTGCTAAGGGAGATTGGGGATCAGGAGAGAATAATCTCAAAGGCAGCAGCCGGAAAAGTGACCCCGAGAGAGGTCATTCAACTCCGCAGAGGGTTGGAACACACCGGCCCTTTAAAAGATATTTTAAATCATCTTGGGATAGATGAGCTCACAATTATCTCTTCAGAGATTGACCTTTGCGAGGAACTTCTCGAAAAACTCCGCAAGGAGCTGCTTCCGGAACCTGCAGGACAGATTGGCAAGGGAGACGTAATTGCAGACGGAATAAGCGATGAGCTTGATTCTCTTAGAAATATTGCACGTCACGGAAAGGAGATATTAGAGAGGATTCAGGAACGGGAGATTGAGAGAACCGGCATCTCTTCGTTAAAAATCAGCTACAACAATGTATTCGGCTACTATCTCGAAGTCCGGAATACACACAAGGACAAAGTCCCGCCTGAGTGGATACGCAAACAGACCCTTGTCAGCGCAGAGAGGTACATCACACAGGAACTCAAGGAGTACGAGGAGAAGATTTTAGGAGCGGAGGAGAAAATCCTGAATCTGGAAAGTTCTCTTTTTATGGGAATTATCGAGCAAATAAGGAGAAGCATCCCTGCGATGCAGAAAAATGCTGCCCTTATTGCAAAGATTGATGTTCTGGCCGGTTTTGCGGAGCTTGCCCGAAACAATAATTACCACAGGCCTCAGGTAACACTCGATAATAAAATTACTATCAGGAACGGAAGGCATCCCGTGATTGAGACGCTAATGTCTCCGGGAGAAGAGTATGTACCGAACGACCTCTATCTTGACAATGACACCCAACAGATAATAATCCTCACAGGACCAAACATGGCCGGTAAAAGTGCACTTCTAAGGCAGACGGCCCTGATAGTGCTTCTTGCACAAACCGGCTGTTTCGTGCCTGCAGACTCGGCCCAGATAGGCATTATCGACAAGATCTTCACACGTGTGGGTGCATCAGACAATATCTCAAGAGGTGAATCCACATTCATGGTTGAGATGCTGGAGACTGCCACAATCCTCCACAACCTGTCGGACCGTTCACTGGTTCTTCTCGATGAGATCGGTCGTGGAACAAGCACATATGACGGCATGTCAATTGCCTGGGCTATAGTAGAATACATTCATGAACGCCGGGAATTTCATGCCAAGACTCTATTTGCAACACATTACCATGAACTGAATGACCTTGAGGATCATTTTCCTCGGGTTAAAAACTTCCATATAGCAGTCAAGGAGGTTGATAACAAAGTTATTTTCCTGCGAAAGCTTCTCCCGGGAGGTGTGGCTCACAGCTTTGGAATACATGTTGCAAAGATGGCAGGCATGCCGCAGGATGTGGTGAAGAGAGCTGAGAGAATACTTAAACAGCTAGAAAGGAAGGATGAGGCAAACGCCACAGACAGCACGCTCCCGGCAAAGAAAACAGGCCACGGTGAAAAAGTCGGCTCTTACGGTGAAAATGCAGTGCAACTCTCCTTTTTCCAGCTTGAAGATCCACTTTTGGTCAGTATAAGGGATGAACTCCGAGAAATGGATATAAACTCCATGTCTCCGCTCGACGCATTCGACAAATTACGGGCTCTGAAGAAAAAAATAGGGTTATAACTTAATTAAAGGGGGCTATGATACGATTATACAGAAAAATTACGGTGATCCTCAAACTTATATTCGAGAGTATATCTTTTGCATACGGATCACTAAAAGGAGACAAATTCCGCACATTCCTCTCCCTCTTCGGGGTAAGTATCGGCATTTTCTCAATTGTGACTGTCTTTACAGCCATTGATGCCCTCGAAAGCAATGTTGCCAACGGACTGAAGAGTTTCGGAGGAAACACCCTTTATATTCAGGAGTTTCCATGGTCTCCCCCTGAAGGAGAAGAGTACAAATGGTGGGAGTATCGCAAAAGACCGGCACCTAAATTTGAAGAGTTCCGCTTTATCAAGGAGAACAGCAAAAACTCCGAAGCTGTAGCATTTGTAATCTTCACCTCAAAAAACATACGTTACAAGAGGAACTCATTCAACAGTGGTTTCATAACAGCCCCAACAAGCGACTGGGATAAGATTTCCAATGTAGAGATTGACAACGGCCGCTATTTTTCCACTTTCGAGGCTCAGACCTCAACACCCGTAGCAGTTATAGGATATGCTGTAGCAGAGGCACTCTTCGAAGGGGAGGACCCGGTGAATAAAATAATCAAGGTTGGATCAAGCAACGTGAAGGTCATAGGAGTAAACAAAAAGGCCGGGGAGAGTATTGTGAACATATTCGATACCGACAACTCCATAACCGTGCCTTACCGTTTTATGAGCACCCTTGTTAATGCAAGGAACACAGATGCCATGATCTGCGTAAAACCATTTGATAATGCGGATAGGGATGAGTTTATATCAGAAATGAGACAACTGATGAGGTCGGTCAGGAGACTCAAGCCCAACCAGGCAGATAACTTTGCTCTCAACGAGATGACTTTTCTACTTAACCAAACAAAAAGCATATTCGGAGGAATAAATCTTGCGGGTTGGATAATAGGAGGTTTTTCTATATTGATAGGAGGTTTTGGTATTGCAAACATAATGTTTGTCTCTGTCAAAGAGAGGACTAATCTCATCGGTATTCAGAAAGCCCTTGGAGCCAAACGATATATGATTCTTACTCAATTCCTTGCAGAGGCCGCTTTCCTCGCACTTGCAGGAGGAGTGATAGGAATAATAATGGTTCTGGGAGTGGTTCTTGCCACGAAAGGAAATGAAGCCTTCCCAATGGCACTTAGTGGCTACAACATATTC
>JALOCI010000017.1 GCA_023227835.1 Bacteroidales bacterium | reverse complement strand
GCGTCCTTCAAGATTACATCCCTTTATTGTGGTACATTTGTGGGTGATACGCCTGGCTCATTTGTGACTGATACACCCGGTACATTTGTGAGTGATATGACCGGCACATTTGGTGTGATATTATCAGCAGAAGCCTTGACAAACCTGATTTGGGATGTCCAAAAGGAATTTAAGGCTGGAGATGAATTAGGAATTGACTTTGAAGAAAAAGCATTTTACGACATTCTGAAAGAGCTATGTAAAAAATACGACTTCACTTATCCTGAAGACAAATTAATTGACTTGTCAAAAGCGGTAAAAGTAATAGTTGACAACCAGGCAAAATTCCCCGACTGGAACAAACGAGACGATATAAAATCAGCTTTGAAAGTGGATTTGATTTTGATTTTGGATGAGTTTGGCTATCCACCAGTAGAGCGTGATGAAGTTTATATTGAGATTTTTGAACAAGCAGAAAACTTTAAGAAAAACAGATAACAGACTTTGCCAAGGTTTTCCGTAGTCAGAGATAAATGTTCTCACGTTTTCTTTCTATCCAAAAAACCTTGGCTGAATTTGAACATCATTACAATCAAAGCAAGGCCGTATATAATTTGGCGCATATTAGCAGCGATATTACCAGGCATTCCTAAAAACCTTAATGCTTCTGGCAAGAAAACTAATACAGCTGCGGCTATTGCTGAACCCCATAAATTTCTCATTCCGCCGATTATTACTATTGATAAAATGAAAATGGATTCATCAACAGTAAAACTAGTCGGGTCAATGTAACTTATATAATGTGCATATAATACTCCGGGAATAGCCGCGAGCATTGCCCCTATGGTAAAGCTGGCAACTTTGGAAAAATACACCTTCTTCCCAAGGCTTTTTGTATATATCTCATCTTCACTTAAGGCAATAAGAACTCGGCCAAATGATGATTTGGTAATGTTTCGTATAATGAAGAATACAATGGCTGTAAAGAATATGGTCAGTATCAAGAATGATATTTTGTTGTCAAACTCAAAACCAAAAATTGAAGCAGCAGGAATACCCGGAATACCCATTGGCCCCTTTGTAAGCGACATCCAGTTATTCATTAATGAGAAAACAATGACTTGTATACCTAAGGTGCAAATAATAAAATAGTCATCTATTGTTCGTAAGGCAATCGTTGATACAACTAAAGCTAATAGACCACTCAATAGCATACCAATTAGTAAGGCTAACAAGAATGGTAATTGAAAATTAATAGCTAAAAGAGCTGCGGTATATGCGCCCATGCCATAAAATCCGGCATGAGCCAATGAAATCATTCCTCCAAAACCAGCTGTCAAACTCAATGTTTGCGAAAGCATTACATAAATGCAAACCAGTATCAATAGATGTAGAATGTATTCCATAATTATATTTCAATCTTCTTTAATCGTTTACCACTGAAGCCAAGTGGTTTAGCTAATAAGAACAAAATTAAGATAATATATGCTACCGCATCCATCCATTGACTACCAATATAGTAAGCTGATAGATGTTGAGCCGTTGCGAGCAACAGTGCCCCTCCTACCAATCCCCAGTTGCTACCTACACCTCCGATTATCATTGCAACGACCCCATACAGCAACCAATTAAAGCCCATTGTTGGGGTCATATCAGTATCAAAAGCGATAAGGATACCAGCCACTGCTGCTAATGCTGAACCTATGCCAAAGGCCCACAGAATAACCCTGTCAGATGAAATGCCAATGATATTGCTTAACTCCGGATTACTTGCCACCGCTCGGATATTTCTCCCAATACGGCTATGTTTCATGAAAACAACACAAGCTACAAACAACAGTATGCAAACTACAACTGTGATGATTTGAATATCTGTAATATATGCCCCAAGAAACTCATGACCCACCTGGATGTCACCCATCCTCACACTTTTGGTATCATCACCCCAAAGCATGGAAATTATGTTTTGCAATACAATATATAGCCCTAAAGATGCAATCATCAGGATCATAGGTGAAGCTCCACGCTTTCTTAATGGTTTATATATACCAAATTCGGATAACATTCCGACGGCTGTGGCACAGATAATTGCCAAAAGAATAGAAAGCCAGAGAGAGAGTTGTAGTTGTTGGGAGAAAAGATAGGTGAAATATGCGGAAAAAGCTAAAGATACAGCGAGAGCTAAATTGAAAAATTTGGTAGGTAAATAAACCAACACAAATGTTTGTGCCACAAATAAAAATATCGAAAAGCTAATTAATATGTTAACAATTATTTGCATTTTCTTATTTTGTATGATAAAAATGGATAATCTTGAGGTTTATGAGCCCTCTCTAATATATAAAAACCGTTTGAGATTATTATATCATCAATCTCTTGCCTTGAATAGGCAAAAAAGCTCAGTTTTATTTCGGTCACTAGTTTATCCCCATTATATATTCTATGGACTAAATAATGCCTCCGATTCTTAAAATAATATTCCGTTGTGTATTTAAGATTAGTTAAATAAATAAAATTTTCTTTAATATATGGCTCATTAAATGATTTATTATTATCACAATCACTCCATGTTCTTAGATCAAATATAAAACTTCCACCATCTTTCAATAGTGTTTTTATAATTGATAGAATTTGAGAAAATTCATTAATAGAGGAAGCATGCCCAATAGAGTTTCCTAATATATAAATTAAATCAAATTTATTAGGTTCAAAAACGTTTCTTAGATTCAACCATTCAGTACACTGAATATTAATAGATTTACTACCCACTAATCTGTTTGCTTGTAAAACAAATTCAGGACATCCATCAGTCCCAAACAACTTATAATTAGGAAAAATTTCTGATAAATTTAAAAGTACATTACCTGTACCACACGAAGCATCTAAAATTGTGTAGCTTTCACTCGAATGACATTTTAGAATATTCTTTAAAAACATTGTCTGAGCATCAAAATGTCCCCTTTTTTCTCCAATTGCTTTATAATATGGGGCAAATTTGGAATATTGTGATAACGTTAGATTTGTGTTATTTTGCATTTTACCAGTCAAATATTGGAGTAAATCCCTTTTCCTTAATTTTTCTTGTGGCTATATCTCTATTATATTGGTAGGTGTGAAACTGCTCAACTCCATTCTTTACTACTGACGGATATAAGTATGCCCCGGGAGAAGTACCACAATCTATTGTAAATAAATCGTTATCTCCACAAAATTTTAAGTTAAAATCCAACTTCTCCCTAGTGTTAATAAATAACATTGTTTTTGGGAAGTTTTCTTTATACGTTTTACAAGCCTGCATATACTCTTCATCATTTACTGGAAGAATATAATCATCTATGTCAATAACAGAGTTAGCTTTTTTGAAACGAGGTAGTCCAATAATATAAGGTGATATGCCATATTTTTGTTCTAAGATTTTTCCATGTTCTACTAAAGCTGTTACATCTTCATGCCAATTATTAAGGCCAAAGAGTATTCCCATGCCATAATTAGTTAAACCAGCATCAATAGCTCTGCTGTATGAATTATAACGAAAATCAAAATCATATTTAGGACAATTCGGATCATGCCAAAAAGCATATTTTTCACGAGAGTATGTTTCCATCCATATAACAAAGAAATCTAATCCGGCTTTTTTTAAAGTCAAATAATCTTCATATTTTAATGGATCAGCATTAAGACCTACCCTTAAATACATATTTCTTTTTTGCCCTATTTCTTTGACATACCCTATTCTCTTGGCTATGTTCGAAATATCAAGCAGAGGATCTGAAGCATACACAAATTCTATTGTCCTATATCCCCATGATAAAATCAAATCAATTTCTGCTATAAATTCTTCTTCAGTTAATCGTTTACGAGGAATAATCTGGTTGCTTTTTTTAAAACCACAATACATGCAATTGTTTAAGCAAAAGCTTGAATGATAGTGTGGGATAATTATATTTAAATTCATATTGCTATATGGTATAACTTTTCTAAAATTATTTTCGTTTCTAGATAATTTTCTTTTTTGCTAAGAATCTCCTGATAAAAACCATGAGACAAAACTTTATCAATAGGATGCCTATGATTTTGGAAATTTAATTCTTTGACATATTCATCATGATTCAACACAATCTTGTTATCTAGTATTAAAGAATCTTCCCCAAGATACATAGAATTGCTATTTGATATGTCACAAAAAACGCTTGTAACATTATAATTTATAAAATCCTCAAAGAATATAAGGTGAACCCAATGATTATTTTTTATAAATGTATTAGTATTTGCATCGGTGTTATTTATAAAAACTTTAAAAAAATTAACTCTCACTTTATTTTTTTTATCAATCTCCCGATTGTTAAATGGCTTTAAGTGGGGGAGAATTTCTTCTATAGTATTCTCATTTTTATTATAAAATTCATTTGTTAATTTTCTAAGTTCTGTTCTTACATAATTAACATCAGCATTTTCTTTTCCAATGATAACATCATGTAAAAATTTTATCGTTTTATAAGGAGTCTTATCAGAACTAAACTCTGAAGAAACTCTTTCGAACACATAGTTGAAGAACCAACCCGGTTCTCTTATATTGGTTATTGTTAGTCTTTTATGAGATTTGTCTTTCAGAAAATTTGCTGCAACTTTCGAAAACTCAACTTCAGATATATCCAATAAAATTACATTATTAGTAATCATCTGTGCTCTATATTTGTACAATAATTTTTTCTTACTGACTTGCCTATTATTTTTTAATATCCTTAAGAAATAGGCCAATTCTTCAGGGTAGAAGAGACCGATAATACTAATTATAATACCAAAAATTGTAAGGAGAAATCCAATTATTGTTAATGTTTGTCCTTCCATTTTATCATTTATATATTTAATTAAAGAGCATTATTATTTCAAATATCTTCAAAATAATTATTTTTTAATGACAGGTAAATAGTAGACCATAACTAGTTATTTGATAAAAAACATTCACTAATATCCCCAATCAATTGCTTGGCAATTAATTTTGTTTCTTGCTTTTGAATTGATGTAACATGATTTTTTACATAGTGAAAAAAATCATGCGAATTAATTGATGGTCTATAATGCAATTCTTTTATATTATTATATAACAACACTTTGTCGCTTAATATTAATGCATCTTCACCTTCATATTTACTTTCACAAATATTGCAGTATATACTCTTTACATTATAATTAATAAAAGTTTCAAAGAAAAAAAGATGTAGTTTTGTATTATCTTTTCTAAAATTTTCAAATTCTTTTGCTCTACAATCATTTATATTGTACTTAAAAAAGTTCACTCTTAATTTATTTGATGATCCCGATTCAGATAATTTTTTTAGATGTGGAAAAACGTTATTTATTACCTTGTCTTCAAAAAATAACTTTCTTAATTTTCTAATCTCAAGATATGCAGACTCATAATTTGTATTTTTTTGTTTGAAGATAGTTTCTAAGTTTTGTATTATTGATTGTGCGTTAGAGTTTCCTGACTTTGTGTCAAATATAGCATTACGAAACTTTTTATAGAACCAACCTGGCTCTCGAGAATTGGTTATGATTATTTGAGACTTTTCTTCTCTCATAAATCTTTCTGCATATTCAGAAAATTGATCTTCTTTTACTCCAACAAAAATGATATTGTTAGATACAATTTTTTCAACGGGGTGAGTGTGATTCAAGCTTTTTATCGTTTTATAATTTAGGAATCTATTCATAATTGCTTGAAAATAAGAGTATGCCTTAGGAGAAATCAATCGTAACAATGTAGAGGAGGACAAAAAAACTATTAATATATAAATAATGATTTTTATCCAATTTGGCAGTCCATCTAATTCAAACAAATCAAGCCAATCTAACGAAACTAACATTTTATTAAAATTTTAAATATTTACCATCAATTATTTGATATACAGAAAATTCTTTTAGAACACTCCCAAAATCATCAAAAGAAAAATTACCACCAGCACCGACAAAATTTTCTATTTCTGCAATTTTAGCTCTAATGTCATTTGACGTTTTTGCTCCATTTTTTAAAGCATATTCAATTACCTTAAAACAATCATATGCGTTTGCTGCAAAAACATCTGCTTTAACAGAGTATTTTCTATAATAGTTATCCGCGAATTGTTTGGTCGCTTCTTTACTCCCATTTATATCAAAATCTGGGTATGAGAAATAAACCCCATTTAATGAATTTCCAAGCGATGACAATAATTTTTCATCATGAAAACTACTTGTGCCATAAATGTCTATTTTTATTCCCAATTCTCTAATTTGCTTAATGATAATAGATACTTCTTCATAGTATCCGGGTAAAAACAATGCTGTTGCACCATTATTTTTAATTTTTACAAGTTGTGTTTTAAAATCTTTTGCACCTTCAGAAAAAGATTCTGAAAAAACAATATTCCCATTCCTTTTCTTGATTGCTTTTTCGAAGACCTGATCTATTCCTACTCCATATTTTGAATTAGTATAAAATATTGCAATTTTATTTCCCATGTTTTGTTTTGTAATAAAATCTGCCATAATTTCTCCATCATAAGAATCCGAAGCCCAAAGCCTAAAGAAGTAATGGCTTATATTATCAAATTCTACAGAAGATGCACCAGGTGCTACGAGAGGAATCTTCTCTTTTGTTAATAGCGGAATTAGTACATCCGCTGTTTTGCTTTGAGCACCACCTATAATAGCAACTGCTTTCTTGTTGATAAGTGAATAGGCAGCTGATAACGCTTTGTTGTTATCACCAATATCATCTTCAAAAATGAGATTTATTTTTTCTTTTATTTCTGATTCATCGTAAGCTAACATTATCCCATTTTTCATGGCTTGACCATATACCGCAGCATCTCCTGTTAATGGTAAAATAACACCAATATTAATAGTAGTATCCTTATTTATTTCGTTATTTTTATTAAAATATAATACAAACACGATCGCAATTATTGCAATCACACCAATTATTATGTAAATTTCCTTCTTCATATATTTATTTTTTAATCATTCCTAATTCTAATATAATCTCTCTTTTATCAACACTTTTTAACATAAATTTTCTGTGCTCCGCAATGATGAAAGTAGTATTATTGGCTCTCATTATTTGCATTGCATTGTTAAGACTAATTATATTTTCCGGATCGACACCGGCAAATGGTTCATCAAATAAAACAATTTTTGGATTATGGACTAATGCATTACATAAGGCCAATAATTGTCTCTCTCCACCGCTTAAATGAAATGGGGTTCTTTTCCGTAATTCATTTAAAATTGGGAGCATTTTCAAAACTTGACCTTTCCTTTTAATAGCTTCTGTTTTGGGATATATGCTAGCTGAGGTCAGTAGATTTTCTTCTACTGTAAAGTCTTCAAACACATTTTTCTTCTGGGGGACATAAACAATTCCAATGTGTATCATTTGTGAAGTTGGTAGGGCCGTAATATCTCTTCCCTCAAAATATATTTTACCTTCTGCATTCCAAGGCTTCAATAGACCATAAATGGTTTTCAGTACTGTACTTTTACCTGATCCATTAGCACCAGTCAACAAAATCGTTTCGCCTTTTGCCACTTCAAAAGAGACATCAGTTAAAACTTGCTTTTTTCCATATCCCGTTGTTATATGTTCAACTTTTAGCATCTTGCATAAAATATTCTTCTTTTACTAAATCGCTGTCTTTAAAACCAGTATAACTCTTGAAAAATGTTGCATTGCCATGATGAAGGAAATATATACCATCGCTAAGACCTTCCATAAATTCATAGTTATGCTCAATCTGTATGATGGTTTTACCTTCTTTCTTTAAATCAATCAACAGATTGTATATACGTAAATAATTATCTTTATCAATTCCAGCGACAGGTTCATCTAATAATAATAATTTGGCATCATTGGCTATGCAACATCCAATATTTAATAGTTTCTGTTGCCCGTATGATATATTGCAAGCCAGTTCATTAGCCAAATTTGAAAGATGTACTTTTTCTAATATTTTATCTGCTTTGTGAGAGAATTCCAAATTTTGTTTTTTGAAGAAGTTTGATGGTAAAACAGCATTATATATTTTTTCTCCAAGATTATTTTTAAAAGCTAAGAGTATATTCTCTTTTACTGTGAGGTTGTTTATCAGTCTTAAGTCTTGAAATGTCCGAGTAATACCTCTCTCATTAATTTTAACAGGGGAATGATTTGTTAGTGACTTGCCGTTTAATGATATATCACCCTTATCCGGCTTCAGAAATCCAGTAATAAGATTAAATAATGTAGTTTTACCTGCACCATTACTACCAACTATTGTATAAATCTGGCCTCGCTCAAAATCCATGTTCAAATCAAAAAGAACTTTTCGGTCACCAAATGACTTCGATATGTTATTGATATTAAGCATAATCTAATTCGGATATATAATACGCTTTGTTTTCTAATGATGAATTAAATTGCGGCCAATGTAAATGATTACCGACTTTTGACTTTCTTAATAACCAAATAAAAACAAGGGCTATTAAGATAATTATTATTGTAGATAACATTTTTATTGTGATTAGAAAACTCCGTGAAAAGTTACAAATAATATTTTAATCAACAATCTATTTGTCACGAAACTACGAGATTACAAATTGTTAAAAATGCGAAAACTCGCTCCCTTGTTTGAAAAGAAGCGAGTTTAAATTTTGTGTTCATCCTGAAAGTTCAAGTGCCCAGCAGACACAACGGCAAAAAAGACCTTGGTTTTTTAGTGGAAACACAAGAATCGACATTTTGCCTCATAATCCGCTTACAAGTGAGTGGGAAAATGCTGGATCAGGGCATTTCAGCCGGAGGGAGTGCAACGACTGAGGATGGACAGCCCTGAGACAGTATTTGTCCACAGTATAAAAGCGGCTTATGAGGCCGTTAAGAAAAACCAGCGTCCTTGAGACTTTGTGGCTGTGCCAAACGACTTTCCGGACAGTGACTGAAAACGACACCTAGCCAAGGTTTTTAGTGTTTCAGACCAGAGATTCAAACGCCTTTAGTGTGAAGGCTTCTCTGTAGTCGATTAGCTGGTTAGTGTTGCTGTACTTTTTCCAGATAACTTCATTGTGACTAAGCCCGGAGATTTCAGAGGCAGAGACATCCTTGAACTTGTCAAGCACAGAATTTAAAATGTTTAACTCCCCGGTGGAGAAGCTACTGTAATCAGGTGACACTGTCGAGCATAATTTTGTTCCGCTTATACCTGAAGGAAACTCTACTATTTCCGGCCAGACATCATCCATCAGACTATAAACCCTATCCCACTTAACAGGAACAGGACCATGTAGAATAGCCTTATAAGCCAGACCTGTCATTCCGTAACCATAAGTCCTGTAAGAGAGAAAATCAGAATAGAACAACAATTTGTTCATCTTAGTATTAAATGTGTCGCCACATTTCTCAATAAAGAAGAGGATTATATTCCTTAACTTGCTGTATGACCGGGCGGCATATCCATTGTAAATCCCTCTGGAATATGACTCGAAAATAAGAGCCTCCCTTATGTCCGGTTGCTCGATCTCCATAGCTTTTTTCAGCTTGCTCAGAATCCGTTCATAATCTTTTGCTTCGAATTGATTCCTGGCATTCTCAACAAATAACATAAAAACGTCCGGGCGCTTTATGGAGTTAAGAATCTTACCATTCGTCTCACTTGGTATATCACCGTTTTCGTACAACCTGTATTGGTTTTCTCCAAACCCTAAAATCTCTGACATCTTTGATGCCGGAAGATCGTACGCTTTGCGAATCTTTCTAATCTCATCGGGAAACGGAATCCCGTACTTTATTCGATATTGATTGTATACCTGGGAGAGGTTGATCTCATCAATCTCAGTAGTTGTGAATCGTTCTTTGGTATCTTCGCATTGATAATACAGATAGGTGAATTTAAACTTCTCCTTCCTGAATACCAACTCTGAATCTTCTTGTCGGAGTACTGCCTTTCCTCCTGTAAACGGGCTTTTCATTCTCTTTCTCCTTTAAATGGATATTTCATCTTGTGCTCGGAAATGTGAAATGAGATACAGACCACATACTATTTATCACCCTCGCTAAGATAGCGATAAGTGTTGAATACTTCTTGTAAAAGTTCGAAAAAGCAACTATAAAGTTGGCAAAATGATGCCTTGCCAAGGTTTTTCTTCAGATGAGCCAATAATAAACTATTGTACACACATGTTAGAGGAATAATTAACGTTACCCATAATACAAAGCCACATTTAAAGTAAATGAAAAATTTAGCTAGTATTTTTATTCTCAACCCCGTGTTAATTTGTTAATTTTGAGTATTAATTGAAACTTGTTGAGTCTTATTTTGAAGAATAGTAAATGGCAAAGAAAAACGGAAACAGCCCGGAAGAACCTTTTAAAATAAAATTGTAATCCATGGCAAAAGTACTCATGAATCAACATAACAACCTGTTTGAACAAATAAAACAAACAGATGAAAACGGTAATGAATTTTGGAGCGCCCGAGATTTGTCCAAGGTTTTGGAATATTCTGAATACAGGCACTTTATACCCGTAATAGAAAGGGCAAAAGAGGCTTGTACAAATAGTGGCCAGAATATATCAGACCATTTCGAGGATATCCTCGAAATGGTTAATATTGGATCAGGAGCACAAAGACAAACAGAAAGCGTGAAACTATCTCGTTATGCCTGTTATCTGATTGTGCAAAACGCCGACCCGGGCAAAGAGATTGTGGCTATGGGACAAACCTATTTTGCCGTTCAAACACGCATGCAGGAAATTCGCCAAATGGACGAGTACAACCGCCTGAGTACTGAAGACGAAAAACGCTTGTTTCTACGCAACGAGATGGCAAAGCACAATACTCAACTTGCTGCTGCTGCAAAAGATGCAGGGGTTGTTGAGTCTATAGATTATGCTATATTTCAAAACCATGGTTATATGGGCTTGTATGGAGGGTTGGATGCTAATGCAATACATAAAAAGAAAGGTTTAAAGAAAAGTCAGCAGATACTCGACCACATGGGTAGCACAGAATTGGCAGCCAATCTCTTTCGCGCAACGCAAACCGAAGAAAAATTAAGGCGGGAAAATATCAAAGGCAAACAGAAGGCCAACCAAACCCATTACGAAGTGGGTAAAAAAGTTCGCAAAACCATTGAGGAGCTGGGGGGCGAAATGCCCGAAAACCTGCCTGTGGCAGACAGTATTAAAACGATTGACAAAAACAAAGAACCAAGGCTGCTAAAACCCAGAAAGAAGAAAAATGAGTAATAGCAACATATTTAACTTTACCGTGGGCGAACTCATAAAAATACTACAACAGCATCCCGACGATATGCCGGTTGTGGTAAGTGGTTACGAAAGTGGCTACGAGAATTTTTACCAGCCATTCGTAAAAAAAGTAAAACATCTGCCCGAAAATTATTATCGAGATGGCGGATTTCAGCTTGACGACAATGGAACAGAGGTCCTGATTTTGGAACGGGAGATGAGGTATGACTGAATAAGCGAGACCTTGCCAAAGATTTTTGCAAGTGGCTGAATATCAAAAAGTGATGATTCGCATTTTTGTAACAAGGAGCAATTGAAGACATAAAGCCGCAAAAGACCTTGGTTTTTTAGCCGGGATCGCAGCGGGTTTTCAGGAAATAGTGCGAGGACCGTTCAACGACCGAAGGGAGGATACAAAAATCGACAATTTGCTTCATAAGCCGCTTACAAGTGAGTGGGTAAATGCTGGATCAGGGCATTTCAGCCGGAGGGAGTGCAACGACTGAGGATGGACAGCCCTGAAACAGTATTTTTCACAGTATAAAAGCGGCTTATGAGGCCGTTAAGAAAAACCAGAGTCTTTAAGGCTTATGACTTCAATGCGACTGAGGATGGACAGCCCTGAGACAGTATTTTCCCACAGTATAAAAAGCGGCCACTGAGAACAAATTAACCTGCAAGGATACTTTCAATCTTTCCGAACACCTCCATCGCCTCCTTTTTATTCAACCCAACCTTAACGGCAACCGCAAAGATATCCTCCTTCGAAGGTTCGATGCTGCTATTGATTGAGGTCGTGCGAAAACCGTTGATACCATCACTAGGAAGCAGGTCATAAGCCGGAGCAAAATGCCAATCACCATCCCGGTAGATAAAGGCAAAATTCTTTGCGTGGTCATCCTTGTTGCCTATAAGATAGTTGAACACCATCAGACGATAAACTTTCCAAAGCTCCACAACACTATGTGTCAACGCAGCACAAGCCTGAAAAATATGCATATAGTCGATGCCCGAAATTTCACCAACCACTCTTTGCCATCATAACGAGCAAAGATTTTAGGGCGGGCACCTCCCGGAGAACCACCCCTATATTGAAATTCCTCAATACCCTCTCCTGTGTAATCGTCGCTGTCAAGAATCTGCTCAGCCTCTAAAGCCAGTTTCTCGAAGTCGGCGTAGTCCTGCTTTGATGTGACACTCTTGTCCGGACGGAACTCTAATGCTCCACGCCCTGTAGAACCAACCAATGCCAATCGGTCAAGTAACGATAGTGTCCGTGGATTCAGGCCATTCTTTTGCAGGTATCTGTCAAGAATAAGCAGACCCCATCCATCTGGCAGGCAGTCGTCAAAAACACCGAAGCCGCCATCAAACGGACTGGGTTTTGCGACAAAAACGCCACTGCGCAAGGGGAGTTCAAACGGTGATATGGAAAATCCGGAATTGAGCCACTCAGCCGAATACTCAAATGCGCACAATCCCTCTTTGGTCAGAGCCAGACGGCCTGCCAACCTGTTATCACAGATAACCTCTGTCTGTTTTATGCTATTCATTCTTCTTTCCTCTTTTACGGGTTACATACTGCTCATTCAACACGTCGTCAAGCGACACATATTGCTTCTGAGTAAAGAGAACATCAAAGTCAGACAGTGCATTCAGGGCAAAGCCAATCCGGAGCAGACCTCTCAGAGATATCTCTCCCGTTTGTTCGAACCTGCGATAAGTAGCAAATTTAACACCGGCTCTTGCGGCTAATCCCTCTTGTGTTAAATTCAGTTCCAACCGGCGTGCCTTAACCCTTGCAGCAATCTGCACCGCCACATCGGTGGGATTAGACATATTAAAAGCTAAAATATTATTCATAAGCCCGAAAATAACTATACAACAAATATAATAATATTTGTTGTATCACGATACACCTAGCCAAGGTTTTACCAAATTAAACTATAGTAGTGTAACACTCTTAAAGGTAGGGCATATTTATAAATCAAAATAAACTTACACCACACGCTTCCTTAATACCACACTCGGAATTGATGTTTTGAACCTTGTGTTTTGTGGTGATAAAGAGGATGTTATAGTGAAAGTAATTCGCAAAATAGTAGTTTATATGAAAAAAATGCTATAATTTTATATTGTATTGTTTGTGATGAAGTTATGGATTTTCTAGATCCGGCTTCAATTTAATGTGTTTGAAAGTATATACTCAGTAGATTTTCAAGTTGTCTATAATATACCAAACCTTTCTAAAACTAAACAAAATGCAAAAAATCCTTTATTACTTTTTAAACTTCAGGCCAAACGGAAATGGAAGAATAATATTTCGTTTGGAAGGTGAGAATCAAAATCTTTTCGTCGATTTAACACCAAATGACTTCTCGGCTATAGCTGCAGTACTTGCTCAAAAAAAGATAGCCTATGATAAAAATACTAGAACATTTACTTCTTATGATGATGATTATTTGCCACTTAAAGAAAAAAATGATATAACATAATTATGAAAGTAAAAATATTGCTGGTAATTTTTGTGGCAATATTACTGGCTTCTTGTGTTGAGCAGAAATATATTTTTAAGAGCAACACAATATCGAGAATAAGAAATACAGATCAAAATCCTCCAATGGGAACAGATAGTCTTTATTATTATGATGTTGTCACTGGTTTTCAGAGCAGAATTAAACAAAAGGGAGAAAATATAATTATTGAGGAAGTTGATTCGAGTGGACTGAATTTGTTAGTACAATATAAATTACCAGATGGTCCTAGTCAACAGAAATTAGATTTTACAAACAAGTATTATTATATTGAATCAGATTATTTGTTAAAAGCTCGCAATTTCAAATACCTTGACAGCAAGCCTGTTTTACAAGGGCTCTCTATACCGCTTAAAATTCGTCCAAAACTTAGAAATTTTGCTCCTGTGGATTCTTTTCCATCTCAGGCAGAAACAGGATTCAACCCAGCTCTTGCGTTTGGCTGGAAATTCAATCTTAATTCGTATAGCCTGAAAAAAGATATTTTTGGTAAAAATTTAAAACAGTTTTCTTTTACTCCCGGTTGGTTTTTGGGAACAGGAGCAGTTGATTTGAAGAAATTAAATACAAGAAATCCTCCAATTATAGTTGAGCGTAAAGTTGCAATTATTTCCACCGGCGGTTTTTTTATGTTAGGCTATAATAGTATCAATTTAGGATACTCTTTTGGTTGGGATTATGCTATGGGTGAAGGCCGTAAAAGCTGGCTATATCAAGGAAAAATGTGGCATGGTATAACAATTGGTATAGACATAATAAAGTAACCCTATAGACCTTGATTTTTTAGGGGTCTTATGGGTGTTTAATCATAAACAGGTATTGTCAATTCGTTCTCTGTGGCCGCTTACAAGTGAGTGGGTAAATGCTGGATCAGGGCATTTCAGCCGGAATAGGAGTAAGGAGCAATTGAAGACATAAGACCGCAAAAGACCTTGGTTTTTTAGCCGATTTCGCAGCGTGGTTTTCAGGAAATAGTGCGAGGACCGTTCAACGACCGAAGGGAGGCGTTCCACAGCACCCTGAAAACCCGCAAGAAACGGCGTTAAGAAAAACCAGTGTCTTTAAGGCTTATGGCTTCAATGCGACATCGGATGGACAGCCCTGAGACAGTATTTCCCACAGTATAAAAGCGGCTATCGGGAACAAATTAAGAAAAACCAGCATCTTTGAGCCTTTATATCTGCGCCAAGCGACTTACCGATAACAACCACAATGATTATGCTGTTCCGCTTCTAATATGTATATTTATAACAGGCAAAAACAACCTTGCCAAAGAAGTTATTATGAAAACAGACAAAATGCCGGTACTTTTTCTTGGACACGGAAATCCAATGAACGCCATAGAAGAGAATGAATTTGTAAAAGGATTCCGTGAGAAAGGCGCCGGGATACCAAAACCAACGGCAATTCTTTGCATCTCCGCCCACTGGGAGACCAGAGGCACATTTGTAACGTCAATGGAAAAACCCGAGACAATACACGATTTTGGCGGATTCCCAAGAGAACTCTATGAAGTCGAATACCCCGCCCCGGGAAGTCCCGAATTGGCAAAAGACATCATTCAGAGTGTGAAAAAAGTAAAGATAGAGCCGGATTATCACTGGGGACTTGACCATGGGGCATGGAGCGTAATAAAACATCTCTATCCTGAAGCAGATGTTCCGGTTGTACAATTGAGCCTTGATTACACAAAACCCGCTGAATACCATTATCAGCTCGGAAGAGAACTTTCATATCTAAGAACCAAAGGCATACTTATAATAGGAAGCGGAAACATGGTTCACAACTTAAGACTTGCCGCGTGGGACAAGCTAAACGAACCATTTGCCTATGATTGGGCCGCTGAGGCAGATTCTCGTATGAAAAAGTTTATTCTTGAAGGAAACCACCGGGATCTGATTAATTACATCAATCAAGGAGAAGCGTTCCGTCTGGCAATCCCCACTCCCGAACACTATCTTCCTCTTTTGTACATACTCGCTCTGAAAGAGGATCAAGAGAGCATAACACTCTTCAATGACAAAACAGTTGCCGGCTCTCTGTCGATGACTTCTCTGAAAATCTGACCTTGCCAAAGTTTTTTGCAATAGGCAGATTATCAGGGCATGACGAATTGCATTTTCCGCCGGAACCGGAACAAGGAGCAATTGAAGTCCTAAGCCGCAAAAGACCTTGATTTTTTAGTGGTCTTACGAGTGTCTCATCATAGACAGGAATCGTCAATTCGTTCTCTGTGGCCGCTTACAAGTGAGTGGGAAATACGGGATCAGGGCATTTCAGCCGGAGGGAGTGCAACGACTGAGGATGGACAGCCCTGAGACAGTGTTTCCCTCAGTATATAAGCGGCCACTGAGAACAAATTACTAAAAACAGTGTCCTTGAGACGTTGTGGCTATGAAATCGTAAAAAGATACTTTGCCAAGGTTTTTTAAGTAAATCCGGAAAGGTGCTGAGGTATGCTGTCTAGATAAGACTTAAGCTAGCCAATTCTCTGCCTATCCTGTTCAACTCCTTTTCAATCTTTGATATCTGTTTTTCACTAATGTATTGTCCACTTTTATATTGCCTCATTAGTGATGGATTAATCCCGGCAGTTTTAGCAAATTGAGAAACATTAATTATTCGATAATAGTCAAATAAAGAAGCAAGATCATACTTGTATTCAAAGGTGAGATTCTTTAGCTCTTCAGGTAATTCTTGCCCGTCTTCAGCATATACCTCAATAATCTCCTGGACAGAATTTTCAAAGTCCTTTTTTGCTTCTGCGACACTAATGCCCTCTCCAATGATAGTGCTTTTCAAATCAGGTGTGTAGATGCCGTATGTGCCGTTTTTGCCTTTTTCAATTAGTGCTACTGTTTTCATGGCGCGTTGTTTTGATTCTGTTAAGTTGATTGGCAGCTGATTACAAATATATTGCAATAATGTTATATATGCAATTTTATTTTGGGACTTTATCAGGTTTTTTGTTGTAAGTTGGGTACTAACACTAACCAACTGAAATTAACAACAGCAGATGGCAAACAATATGAGTCTGACATTAATTGACTTTGCACGGCTTTTCGCAAAATCAAGTCAGTCAATTGACAATATTTACATTAATTCAGTCATTTCATTGACGGTTTTATGAGTGTGTAACCATAAGCAGACATCTACAATTTGCATCATAAGCCGCTTACAAGTGAGTGGGAAATACTGGATCAGGGCATTTCAGCCGGAGGGAGTGTAACGACTGAGGATGGACAGCCCTGAGACAGTATTTCCCACAGTATAAAAAAGCGGCTATCAGGAACAAATTGAGAGAAACCGGCGTCCTTGAGCCGTTGTGGCTGCGCTAAACGACTTTCCTGACGAAATTGGCAAGTGGTTAGTGCCACTACCCGGTTGAAAAACGGAATCTTGCTAGATTATGACTTTTTGTTCAAAAGCTTTTTCGAAAGGAATTTACGGACAGGCTCATCGTAGAACTTCAGACTCAAATAAGCCAAAACCACACTTCCAGCAAACAGCGCAATCGCACCCGGCAAAGAATCAACAAACGTCAGATTATTATTCTTAACCCAGGCATAATAGAGATAAATGAAGGGATAGTGAACCATATAAAGAGGGTACGAAATATCCCCCAGAAACTTACAAAGACCATTAGTGAACCTCCCCGAAATCTTTCCCGAAGCCCCGATATAGACAAGCACAGGAAAAACCACAACCGCACAAAGCGTGTCATACAAACCGTTCATCCAAAGATGCTCACTGCCGCCGACCCTCGGAATAGCAGAGAGAATAACGATAGCAACACCACCAATCCAGAAAGCACCCTTAACTTTGACAGGCTTGAAAATACGAGAAAGCAACAAACCGGCAGAGAAGGCAAACAGTAAGCGCAGCGAGCCCCCGAGCATATTATCCCCCGTCATCGAGAATCCCACACAGATATCACCATACGGTCCCCAAATAGCAAACACACCTAACCCTGCAGCTGCAGCTATAACCAGCCAGGTGAGAGCCTTGGTCGGAAGTTTATGAATAAAGAAAGCATAGAGGATATTGCCGATATATTCAAAAAAGAGAGACCAGCTTGGGCCATTCAGCTGATACATCTCACCAACGCCTCTGACTTCGGTTCCCGGGGTCGCAGGAATCAGAGCAGCACTCAACAGCGTGGCTATAAGCAGCATCATTACCGATATCCGGGAGACATCCCATACAGAGCAACCTTGTGTATAAAACATTACCGCACCTATTACAGCCCCCAGAACCACCATCGGATGCAGGCGGATAAACCTTCGCTTGAGAAACTCTTTCACAGACATTGTTTTCCACCGGTCATCATAGGCGTAACCCATAACGAAGCCCGAGAGGATAAAGAAGAAGTCAACGGCAAGGTATCCGTGGTTGATTCTCTGGTCTATATGACTTGTTGCGAATGCCTCGAAAATGTGAAAGCAGACGACTGTCAGTGCTGCTACACCACGTAATCCGTCAAGTATGCCGTAATGCGGCTTTGTATCTGCAAATGCAGCGGAAGAGATTTTTGTCATAATTTGTGCAAAGTTAGCGAAATAACCTTGCCAAAGTTTTTTGTATATCTTTGCACCTCAAAATTTTAAAAAATGGTTTCTTGCGACGGGTTGTGTGTAGAGTTTGGGGGTACGGTTCTTTTTGAAAATGTATCTTTTGTAATTAATGACAATGACAGGATTGCCCTGATGGGTAAAAACGGGGCGGGGAAGTCCACTCTGTTGAAAATCCTGGCAGGGGAGAGAAATCCGTCGAGAGGCGTTGTCTCTGCACCTAAAGATTCTTTGATTGCATATCTTCCTCAGCATCTGATGACCGAGGATGGTCGGACTGTCTTTGAGGAGGCCTCGTTAGCATTTAAGCACTTGCATGAGATTGAGGCGCAGATTGCTGATTACAACAGGCAGCTGGAGGAGAGGAGCGACTATGATTCCGACGAGTATTACAAGCTGATAGAGGATCTCTCTGCATTGAGCGAGAAGTATTATGCGGTCGACATTACCCATTACGAGGAGGATGTGGAGAAGGTGCTGCTCGGACTCGGGTTTAAAAGAGAAGAGCTTGGCAGACAGACATCGGAACTGAGCGGTGGCTGGAGAATGCGTATCGAGCTGGCAAAAATACTGCTCCGCAAACCGGATGTCATCCTTCTGGATGAGCCTACCAACCATCTGGACATGGAGTCTATCATCTGGCTGGAGGATTTCCTGATGAACCAGGCAAAGGCTGTTGTGCTTATCTCTCATGACAAGTCGTTTGTGGATAATGTTACGAACAGGACAATTGAACTCACAATGGGGCGCATTTACGACTATAAGGTAAACTACTCCCATTATCTTGAACTTCGCCAGGAGAGACGAATGCAGCAACAGAGACAGTATGAGGATCAGCAGAAGATGATTGCGGAGACAAAGGAGTTCATTGAGAGGTTCAAGGGTACTTATTCAAAGACCCTGCAAGTCCAGTCGCGTGTAAAAATGCTTGAAAAGCTTGATGTCATTGAGGTTGATGAGGTGGACACTTCTGCCCTGAAGCTTAAATTCCCGCCATCGCCGCGCAGCGGAAATTTTCCTGTCATAATGGACGGGGTAGGGAAAAGCTATGACGGCAGACCAATATTCGCCGACACATCACTTACTATAGAGCGTGGCGACAAGGTGGCATTTGTGGGGAGGAATGGTGAGGGAAAATCAACTTTGGTGAAATGCATTATGAAGGAGATTGAGCATGACGGGAAGCTGACCCTCGGGCATAATGTCATGATCGGATATTTTGCACAGAATCAGGCCTCCTTGCTGGATGAGGATCTTACTGTGTTCAGGACGATTGACGATATTGCAATGGGAGATATCCGCTCCAAGATTCGTGATCTGCTCGGAGCCTTTATGTTTGGCCGGGATGATGTTGATAAGAAGGTAAAAGTGCTCTCCGGAGGTGAGCGTACCAGGCTGGCAATGATAAAGCTACTGCTTGAACCTGTGAATTTTCTTATTCTCGATGAGCCCACAAACCACTTGGATTTAAGGACAAAAGATATTCTCAAACAAGCCCTCCTAGCTTTTGACGGGACTCTTATCGTAGTCTCTCACGATCGTGACTTTTTGGACGGTCTGGTCACAAAAGTCTATGAATTCGGGAACGGAAAGGTTAAGGAGCATTTGGAGACCATTCAGGGATTCCTTGAAAAGAAAAGGATGGAGCATCTGCGGGAGATTGAGAAAAGATAATTCGCTTATATATATGGTCATCTGAGAGTTGATTGAGGAATATTATTTATATCTTTATAGTACAATGCTATAAAAGGATTTTAAATAGTGATCTTATTATAATATTCCGTCAATAATTATTCAGATATGAAAAAATTCAGGCTTAGTAATGTAGTATTATTTTTTATACTACTTATATCATTATCATGTTCAAGAGGTGGAAATCTAAAAGAATTTAACCTGCATGATATTTCGAAAAATGAAGATTGCAAAACTATTCCTCTTGATTCTATTGTTGCCGGGACAGAAGTCATTGAACTGGACAATTCTGAAGATGCGCCGATTATTGGTGCAATAACCGGTTTGTATGAGTCTGACAGCTCTTTTTTTATTGTTTCAGATAAAAAATCAATATATGAATATAATAAAAAGGGAAAGTATATTCGACAGTTAGCCTCTCAAGGAAGAGGCCCGGGAGAGTATCTTAGTGTGGGTGGAGTATCTGTAAATAATGATGATAGAAGTATTGCTGTTTTTGATTTCCCAAGTCAGAGAATTCTAAAATATGATAAAGATGGTAATCACATATCCTCATTTAAACCAAAATTCGAAGATACTCTGTTATATCTCAAATCTTTTTTTCCGTATAAGGATGGGTTACTCTTTTATAGTTCCAATAACTCTGCGAGAGTAGATATGTTTCTGTTCAATCAAGAGGATGAAATAATGGAGCCTGTTTCGCGGAAAGACAGGAATATGTTGCCGGAGGAACTTATACTGGGGAATCTCTTTATTTTTGGTGACAAGCAGGGGCCATATATCTATAATTATTTTAATGACACGGTTTTTGTTGTTAAGAATAAAAAGCTGATCCCGGCATGGTTAACGCGATCAGGGAATCTGAGAATTGGGTATGATGAACTTTTCATGGACAGGTTGGGAAATTTGGGGCGGAGTGTGCTTAATATGAGAAATGTAATTCAGGGTGGGAATATTGTATTCTTTATGTATTCACTATCTGATAACATAGAAAGAAAACGAATTCCGTTCTTATCGTTGTATAATATTCAAACAAATAGTTATACTCAAAATGTGGAAATTAGAGATAAGAAAGATAGTCTTCTGACTATTGGCAGGCGGGACTTAATGTTTCAGGGGAATACTATAAAAGATATTATTGTTATTAAAGGATTGCCCGGGAGTGATAAAAACCAGGTTATCATAAAATTCAAAATGTTATAATAATCTGTGATTATTTATAAGGGATTTGCGGGTATCCTTAAGATGCACTATTTTTTAGTATGTCTCTAAAAAAGATGATATTTGTTGAAGAAATAACACTAATCTGGTTTATAAATCTATAAAGACATAAAATTATGGAAAGCAATTGCGCAAATTGCCCTATGAGGGCCAAGTATGACAACAAACCCAAATCTTTTGCCGGAAGGTTCTGGCGTTGGCATATCAATTTTTGTCCCGGATGGAAGTCATACTTCAAAGCTCTGCCTGACGAAGAGAAGCAATTAGTCAGGGATAAGTACAGCTTTAAGAATTACTAGAGTGGAACAAAAAGATTATATTCTCAGGGAAATCGAGAAAATGGCTGCTATTTTGGGAGCCATCCGTCAAAAACTTTTCGGAGGGAGTGACAACCTTTCTTTATCTGTTGAAAAACAGTTTGAGGATACAAAGGATATGCTTTTAAATGAAGCGGGCTTTGATTTGGAAAAGTTCATGTTATTGGATAAAGCGGAGGGTAATGCATATCTCTCCGGTATAAAGGGTTTAAGTGTAGAAAATATTGAACTTTTAGCCGAATGTGTTGCCGGATTAGGATCAGGCGGCAAATCTGATGCTTTCCGTCTTTATTATGAAAAAGCGTTGCAGCTTTATGACTATTGCAACGATAAAAGCAAAACTTTTTCGTTGGAAAGGGAGGAGAGAATCGAGGCAATCCGAAAAATGTTATCCTATAATTAAATGTATAAGCTGTCAGTTTTATATTTCTTATTTCTGATGGTTTTTTTGCCTTCACTGGATGCGCAGGTCTTGACTGCAGGTATAGTCTCAGATTTTGAGGGAAATGTTTATAAGACAATAATTATTGGTGGTCAGGAGTGGATGGCTGAAAATCTGAGAACAACATGCTACAACAATGGCAGAAGCATAACTCTTGTTTCAGACAGCGGTATATGGCCCCGACTGTTAAGCGGGGCATATTGCTGGTATAATAATGACAACCGCTTTTCCCGGACATATGGGGCAATGTATAACTGGTATACGGTAGAAACCGGAAAAATATGCCCTGTCGGGTGGAGTGTGCCTACCGATGAGGAGTGGAATATTTTGAGAAAATTTTTAGACAATCAGAATATAATCGTTGATAAATCTTCTGATTCTTATGAAACGGGTGGCAAAAGCGGACGACATTTGAAGAATAATTTTGGTTGGCGGTCAGGAGGAAAAGGAGAGAATTTATATGGTTTTTCTGCTCTTCCCGGAGGTGAGCGATGCAGGGAAGGCAGGTTTTCTCTTGCCGGAAGTAGCGGATTCTGGTGGAGTAGTACTGAATATGGAGCGTCAGGGGCTTGGTTTCGCAGCATAGTATATAGCCTTGATGATTTGTACAGGGATGTACATCCAAAATGGATAGGTTTTTCTGTACGATGTATTAGAGGGAAGGCGAAGAGTGGAGAGTGAATGGTTAAAAGTGAAGAGTGGAGAGTGAATAGTTAAAACTGAAGAGTGGAGAGTGAAAAGTTAAGAGTTAATAGTGAATAGTTAAAAAGGGAGGGTGAAAAATGAAAGCGATTGAAATATATGACGGAACATTGTTTGACTGTCAGATGATAAAAAATATCCTTGAAATTGAGGGTGTCGAATCTTTTTTGAAAGATGAGATTATCGGAACAAGAAGTTATGGCTGGAGACCTGAGGGTGGGGTCAAGGTGGTTGTTTCTGATTCTGATTATGAAAAAGCTAAATTAATTGTTGATGAATATGAAAAATCAAAGCATGAAGACAGAAATTCATATTAAGAAACTTGGTCTGGCCGGTTCTTTTGCAATTTATATTCCTGCTGCAATCCTGATGTATTGCATGACAAAATATATGATTCCGTATTTGAGTCGTGTGACCGGGCAAGAGACAATCCTCTTCTGGTTTATTGTCGGAGGTCTCGGAATTTTCACTCCGCTGATTATAACCGGGGTGCTGATATTGCGCAGAGAGGGGTTCGGGTTTTCGGCAAAAACGTGGGTTGACAGGCTAAGATTCCGTAAAATATCGAAAAAAGATATCCTGTGGGGTCTTTTCGGATTGATTTTTGTCGGAGTTGCAAGCGGATTGTTGATGAAGGGCATGGAGTACTTTATCGGAAGCTTTGACCACTCTCCTTCATTTATGACTTTTGAGCCGTTGTCAAAAGGGAGATACTGGTTGCTGCTGGTGTGGCTGCCATATTGGATATTGAATATTATGGGAGAGGAATTTCTGTGGAGGGGTGTTATGCTGCCAAGGCAGGAACTGGCATTCGGAAAGTACACATGGCTTATTCACGGATTCGGATGGGGACTGTTTCATGTGGCATTCGGGTGGCACTTGTTGATTACGTTGATCCCGCTGATTTTTATTCAGTCGTATATTGTTCAGAAAACAAAGAACTCATGGGTCGGGGTAATCATGCATGGCGGATTGAACGGTCCTAGTTTTATTGCAATTTGTTTCGGGTTGATTTAAAAGTTAAATATTAAGATTATTATGGACTATATTTTGAGGCCTTGGCGAAGTTCTGATTTGGACTCTCTTGTTAAACATGCTGACAATTACAATGTTGCCAAATGGCTTACCAACCAATTTCCCCACCCATATACTTATGAGTCGGGAAAAGGTTATATAGAGATGGTCGGGAAAGATAATCCGACAAAAGTTTTTGCAATTGAAATCGAGGGAGAGGCTGCCGGTTCGATAGGAATTTTTCCTCAAACCGATATCCATGAAAAGAGTGCGGAGATCGGTTACTGGCTCTCTGAAAAATACTGGAGAAACGGGATTATGTCAAGTGCGGTGAAGGATATAGTCAAATACGGATTCGATACGTTTGATATTGTAAGGATTTATGCAAAGCCCTTCTCGACTAATTCAGGATCTCAAAAAGTTTTGGAAAAAGCCGGATTTTCAAAGGAGGCAACTCTAAAGAGGGCTCTTTTCAAAAATGGCGAGATTATGGATGAGTATATTTATGTCAGGTTTAAAGAGTAAATTAAAAATTAATGAGAAAGATTATCATTATTCTCTTCGTTATATTTCTGTCGGTGGGAATGCTCTTTTCACAGGAAGTCTCTTTGAAGGAACAGGCATTGTCCGAATTCCGGAAGGAACATTACAATGAGGCAATAAGTTTGCTTGAAAAAGCGGTTGTGCAGACACCTCAGGATGCTGACTTATACTACTATCTGGGGTGGTTTAACCATTACCGGGCATACGACAGCAGACCATTGACAGGTTATGATTACGCCTATTCAACAAGGATTTTCGGTTACCTTGATAAGGCTCTGGAGATTAATCCGAATTATGGTGACGCTAAATATTTTTACGGGGCGGAGTGTAGCGGAAATGCTTTCCTGGCTATGCAGAACTACGATGCAGATAAATTAAGACATTTTTATAAACTGGCATTTGACAAGGGAGCGTACCCTCCATGGCTGGTAGAGTTCGGAAGAAATTTCCTGACGGGTTGTGACAGAGATGCTATTGTCTTTACCGGTGGAAATCTGGATTTTGATATATGTACTTATTTGCAATTGGTTGAGAAGAAAAGGCAGGATATAACTGTAATCCCGCTTGGCAATCTTGATCGTCCTTGGTATGTCCTATTCTTGAAACGAGGATTGGAGAATTGTGTAAGGAGTGTGAAGATTAACCTTACAGAGCAGCAAATTATGGACATTCACCCATTCAAATGGAGAGCGACAGATGTCGCAATTAATATCTCCCGTAGGGATTGCGCTATTTATAATTTGCCGGAGAATTCAAAATTTGTATGGAATGTAAGGCCTGATCTGACATCTGAGAGGATGCATACAAAAATGGAGGGAGAAGAGGCGAAACCAAGGACTTACCTTAGTCCACAAAGGGCTGTTTTATTGCAGATAATTGAAAATAACATGGGTGAGCGTCCTATTTACTTCTCAATTTTTGCAGATCCATCTTTTTATGGAGGGTTGGAGACAAATTTTCAGAATTGCGGATTAGTATCAAGGTTAATACCAGTTGTTGCTGAAAAAGAGAGCGCGGCTTATGATGTGACAAAACTGGAAGCGTTGTTTAATATGAAAAATCTGGAGAACTATAATACAATCAAGACGCAAGATCTTCCTCGCGTTTCTGGTGTTGTAATGTATGGATACTCGCTGACCCTTCGGAATCTTGCCGATATATACCGGAAATCAGGTAAAACTAAAGAACTTGAGCAGTTGTCGGAACTGTATACAAAATGGTTGAAAATCGGTTTTAATCCGGACTATGAAGAGTCTGTATCTGAGGGGCTTAAGCGCTAGTACCGTCTGAACACCGTAGTCGAGGTGTGACCTCCGAATCCGAATGTGTTGTTCAGTGCGATTGTCACCTCCTTATTCAAGGCTGTGTCCGGAGTGAAATTCAGTCTCGGGTCCATTTCAGGATCCGGTTCAGAGAGATTGATGGTAGGCGGGATAATATTTTGTCCGATTGCCTTTATACATGCGATTGCTTCAACTGCACCTGCAGCACCAAGTAAATGGCCTGTCATTGATTTTGTGGCACTTATCTGCAAATTTTCCAACGATCCCTCAAACACTTTTGCAATTGCTTTACATTCACTGATATCTCCGATAGGGGTTGATGTAGCGTGTGCATTAATGTATGAAACATCGCTTGCTTTGATACCTGCATCATTCAGGGCCTCCTGCATGGCAAGAACGGCTCCCAGCCCTTCAGGATGAGTTGCGGCAACATGATACGCATCGGATGCAGCACCATATCCGGCAAGTTCGCAGTATATTCTGGCACCTCTCTTTAAGGCATGTTCTAGCTCCTCTATCATCAGAATACCGGCTCCTTCACCTGCAACAAATCCATCCCGGGTCTTGTCAAACGGACGTGATGCCGTTTCCGGTGTCTCGTTCATTGTAGATAATGCTTTCATAGAATTAAAGCCCCCGATTGCAGTCTGTGTAATTGTTGCCTCTGCTCCGCCGGCCAGAATGATATTGGCTCTTCCTAGCCTTATCAGGTCAAGTGCATTTGCAATTGCATTGTTGGATGCCGCACAGGCAGATGTTATGGCATAGCTCACCCCGTGAAATCCGTACCTTATGGTTATCTGTCCTGCAGCTATATTTGAAATCATTTTTGTTATAAAGAAAGGGTTGAATCTCGGGTAATCGGGATTCTCAAAGAAATTCTTAAGCTCTGCCTCCAATGTATTAATGCCCCCTATTCCGGTTGCCATAATAACTCCAATGCGACTAAGATCGCAATTTGCGATATCCAGACCGGAATCTTTGATGCACTCATCAGCCGCAGCAATTGAGTAGAGTGTAAAAAGGTCCATCTTTCTGGCTTCTGATTTCTCAACATATTGCAAGGGATCAAAATTTTTTACTTCGCAGGCAAACTTCGTTTTATGATTTGTCGTGTCGAATCGGGTAATAGGTGCTGCTCCGCTCTTGCCTTGAATCAGATTGGTCCAGAATTCATTGACACTGTTTCCGATAGGGGTTATTACCCCCATTCCTGTTATTACGGCTCTTTTCATGTTTCCTTATTATATAAGCACTATACTTACTAGTAAGTAAGTGGAGTTTGTAAATTTTTTTAGGGTTTTAAATCATCTAAGATTGATTGGTAAAAACCCTTATAATCAATTTTGTCAAGAACGGCAGAAAGCTGAAGACTTGCAACCAGACTGGAGAAGATAATTGTTGCCTTGCTTTCGGGATCATTATGAAATGAAAAGACTTTTTTTCTTCTTCCCTTGTCAAGAAGGTCGGTGAGCCACCTCAGAATCATCTCGACCATCCTTTTTAGATCTCTCTTGGTTGTTTCGTTCAGTGTGAAGTAGTCAGGGCTCAAAGCTCCGACAATGCATTTCTTGTTCTCTCTGTGGCTCTTGATGTAAATTTTCAGGAAAATTTCAAGCTGTTGCCACTCTCCGAATTTCCGGCTGTTCATGTTTTCAACCATCTCTTCGAAACGCTGGATATTGGTCTTAACTATGCTGGTGCCTAAATTTTCCTTTGAGGGAAAATAGTAGTGCACAGCTGCGTTTTTAATACCCAGCTCTGTGGAGATATCCTGATAGCTAAAAGCATTGTAACCTTTTGTACGTATCAGGTTTTCACCTAGTTCCAATATCTTCTCCCTAGTGACAGACATTCTATACTTTTTACAAATATACTTACTAATAAGTAAGTGCAAAAAATATTTTTGATTTTTTATTAAATAACTAAATTTGGCAATCTCTTATTGAGAAGAAAATGAAAGCAATAGACAGAAATATAGAAAAGATTTCAATATACTATTTCACAGGGACAGGTAACTCGAAAAATGTCGCTTCATGGATTTCCGGAATTGCCTCGAAAGATGGTGTGGATTGCAGATTATTTAATATTGCCACAATTGACAGACTCAATATAAGCAATCCTGATCCGGATGCTTTAATAATATTTATATCTCCTGTTCATGGCTTTAACTACCCTCCTGTAATGCTTCATTTTATTGCAAGATTTCCAAAAGGGAGGAACAGGGTTGTGCTTATGAACACCAGGGCGGGGATGTTAATCGGGAAGTTTGTAACACCCGGGGTTAGCGGAATAACGTTTTATCTGTCGTCCCTTTTTTTAAAATTAAAAGGATATGGTATTCGTGCGTTGTTCCCTGTAAACTTACCGTCAAACTGGATATCTGTTCATCCCGGACTAAATGCAAGAACTGTAAGATATATCCATAAAACGGAAAGAGACCGTGTCTATAAATTCACACGGGGAATTCTGGAAGGAAAATCTGATTTTAAGGCCTTGCTGGAGTTATATGACATCTTATTGCTACCGATAGCTGTACTATATTATCTTGTCGGAAGATTTATGATTGCAAAGACTTATTATGCCTCTTCAGATTGCAATAAATGCGGGTTGTGTATCAAAGAGTGTCCGGTCAAGGCGATAATAAAGGTTGATAACAGACCTTTCTGGACTTTCAGATGTGAAAGTTGTATGAGATGTATGGGTAGTTGCCCTAAAAAGGCTATAGAGACAGGCCATGGTTTTACAATCGGGTTCTGTGTGATTTTTTCTATGTTCCTTATTGGATTGTTTTACAAATATTTTGGTCTTTATATTTATAAAATAGAGAACGAAACCGTTAAGTCTATTGTGGAACCTCTGATTTTCTTAATACTTTTGGGGGGGTGGTACAGGATAGTACACTATTTTAACAAATACAGACTATTTGACAGGATGGTGGTCTATACCTCGCTTACAAAATATAAATTCTGGGGGAGGCGCTATAAAGCCTTAACTCCGGAGAACATTGACAATATTGATGATTAAAAAGGTTTTCTTCGATTTTGACGGGGTTGTTGTGGATTCGGAACCTCTACACGCTGAAAGCAAGGCTCTGACCTTACAGCATTACGGAATAAACTATACTCCGGATCTGTTTGACAGATTCAAAGGAATAACGGAGATGGGCTTTTTCAGGCACGTTTCTGAACGGCTTGATCCTTTTCACAGGTCTTGTGACGAGTTTATTGCGAAGAGGCATGAGTTCCTGGCAAGGATGTTACCTGAAATGCCTTTTATAGAGGGTTACGAGGAGTTCATGGACTCTCTGCACACAGCCGGTATTGAAGCTGTATTAGTGACTTCTTCTACAAGAACGGAACTTGCCAATATAGACAAATACCTGCATTTTACAGAATCATACGAGCATATTATAGCGGCGGATGATACAAAACTCCATAAACCTTATCCCGACCCATATCTTAAAGCTCTGGAAATTGTGAATACAAAAGATATTGTGGTGATTGAGGATTCTCCGAATGGTATTCTTGCAGCAAAGAGGGCAGGGTGTATGGTCTATGCCTTGTTGACCTCGTTCCCGGTATCTGAACTTGAAGCCGCAGGCGCTGACATGATATTTGAAGACTATAAATCTCTCCGGGCGTCGTTTTCTTTCTGACCCTTAGATATTACTAAAAAATGAGTAGCTTTATATCAAGAAAAACAAAGAGTCATGAAAAAGCTATTCTTATTAGTTTTGGTAGCAGCTCTTTTATCGGGTTGCACCAACCCTCTTAATAAAACAATCAAAGAGATACTGACGGCTCAGGAGCTGGCTAAGGTTGAAAACAAAAATCCCGGATTCAGTAATATCTATTCGTTAATACAAAACATCAAGGATTCGCTTATGCGGGATAGTGTGTCAGGGAAGAATTGTGGGGAGATAACATATCGACGGGTGAATGATTTTGTCTTGTATATAAACGACACTTCAGTATTTAATCACATAAGTGACAGTCTTAAAGTTGCCTGGGAGAAACAGTACGGGCTATACTCGAATAAGGCTGATTCTATTCTCTCATATTGGAATAAATACAAAGAGGAGCGTGACGTAAATCAATATGTCAGGATAGACCTTGCAGAAATAGACAAAGAGTATTACCCGTATTCAGGTAAATTAAACACAATAAGTCTCGGGATTCGGGTTGTCCCTTTAAAAGGGGCAATCGACTATGTGAAATTCAGTTATAAAATAATTCCAAGGTCGGCAGTAAACAAGGCTCAGTCTATATATGACATCTATAACTCACCTATGTATGAGCCTTCATGGTGTACTTTGTCCAGCCGTTTTTCAGGAGCTGTGTTAAATTACTGGGAGGTTAACTATACAAACAAAAAGATATTGGAAGGGCGAAACATGCAGACTTTCAATTCGGATTTCGTAATCTATTTCGAAATAACCGAACTCAGGAAGGATGGAAGGACAATTACAAAAGGCAATGCCGAAATACCGGCATCAGTACTGAGCTACTGGGAAAACGGGGGAGATGAGGACAAAATGGCTGCCGGTATGAATGGGATAATAAAAGAGATACTAGGTGTTGATTATGTCCCGGAAGAGCTCTTCCTTTCTGAGGCAATCAATGTGCTTTATGCAGAGAAAGACAAGGATCTTTATGATTTGTTAGTAGCGGGCGGGTGGATTACAGACTTTCGAAGTAAAAGGTAAAAGCTTTTGAAAGGAAAAGATTATATTTGCGGGGATGAATATAAATCTTTAAAAATATATCATGAAACTAAAATCAATTGTTTTATCAATTTGCGGTTCGTTAGCCATCTCTGGTATGACATATGCGAATCCGGTAAATACAGACCCAATGCTGACACTTGACAATTATTCTATTCCGGTAGGAGTGAAGGGAGCAAAAATTGCAAAAGTCATTTCATCATGCGGATCTCATTGCAGCCACGGGATTTCTATTGAAAAAGATACTGCCGGTATTTTTACTGTGGATAAAAGCGGTTCAATCGCATTGAAGAAGGATGTTGCACTAAAGTCCGACTCTCCTGTTTTCGTATATGGTATTACTATAAAATCCGGTTGTGAATCAAAGGAATTTGAACTTGTCAAGGATCAGTTTATAAAGAACAAGGTTGTAGCTCACAGAGGTGCATGGAAGAATCATGAGGCAAGCCAGAATTCAAGAAATTCGCTTAAGTATGCGATTGAGATTGGTTGCGAGGCTTCCGAACTGGATGTTTGGATGACTTCTGACGGAGAGATTGTCCTGAATCATGACCCTTCAGTAGGAGGAAAAGTGGTTGAGGATAATACCGCTGCCGATATGGCAACTGTTCCTCTCAAGGGTGGGGACTATGTCACAACTCTTGCACAAATTATCAAAGATGTTAAGAAACAGAACAAGACCAGGATTGTGATAGAGATAAAGGCTTCTTTGAAAAGCCAGGAGAGGACAGACGAGCTTACAGCCAAGGTTATGAATCTGGTTCATGACATGAAGGCTCAGGCCTGGGTTGCTTGCTATATCTCATTTAATTATAACGCATGTCTTATCTCTGCGCAGATGGACCCGTCAGCAAGAACGGCCTATCTGAGCGATGACAAGAGCGTTAATGATCTCAAGGCAATAAATATGTGGGGCATAGACTTCAATTACAAGATGTTTGAGAAAGATGCAAATCTCATAAAAGACGCCCATGCTGCCGGAATGACTGTAAATGTGTGGACTGTAAACAAGAAAGAGGATTTGGTTTCGTTTTTGGGACAGGGGGTTGACCTAATAACTACAAATGAACCGGAACTTCTTCTTGAAATTCTAAAAGAGAAGAAATCAAAGTAGGATATTTTTCAAAGCTTCGTATTCGTTCGGCAATACGATGCTCCTTTTTTCCTTATTCAGGCACTGCTCAAGGTTCTTAGGAACCGTCACGGCAGTGCCTGAACTCTTTTCAACAATATCCTTGAATTTTGCAGGATGGGCCGTCTCAAGAACTATAGAACTGTATAATCCCGGATTTTCATTCAGATAGTCGTTAAGAGCCATATATCCCACAGCTCCGTGCGGGTCTATTAAGTATCCGTATCTGTTGTTTACCTCGTTGATTGCATTTTTAGTCTGGTCATCTGTGTAAGAGCGGCTGTATATCACGTCTTTAACGTTGGCCACGCTTCCTTGGAACAATGAGCTGATGCGTGCAAAATTGCTGGGATTTCCAACGTCCATTGCATTGGAGATTGTCTGTACCGATGCTTTTGGCTTGAATTCCCCTGTCTTCAGATATTGCGGAAAAATATCATTGGTATTTACTGCTGCAATAAATTTGTGAACAGGTAACCCCATCTCTTTGGCAAACAGACCGCCTGTGAGGTTTCCGAAATTGCCGCTCGGTACGGAGAAAACTACATCCTTATCACGGTCTTCCACTTGGGAGTATGCGTAGTGATAATAAAACGACTGGGGAAGCAATCGGGCTATGTTTATCGAATTTGCCGAGGATATTCTTACTTTTGATGTCAGCTCGTTATCTGCAAATGCCTGCTTTACCATTCTCTGACAATCGTCAAAGTTCCCTAGTATCTCCAATGCTGTCACATTCCCTCCCAGAGTGGTAAGTTGCTGTTCCTGTATACGGCTTACCTTTCCTGATGGGTACAGAAGAACCACCTTTACTCCGGGAACATTGTGAAACCCATTGGCAACAGCACTTCCGGTATCACCTGATGTTGCTACAAGTATAACAAGTTCTTTGTTCTCATCTTTATTAAAATAGGATAATGTCTCCGCCAGGAACCTTGCGCCGAAATCCTTGAAAGCAAGAGTAGGACCGTGGAACAACTCAAGTACGTATTTGTCTTTGCCGAGGTTTACCAAGGGTGCAGTGAAAGTAAAAGCACGTCTTATGATTCCGAACATGTCATAGTCAGGAATCTCCTCTTTAAGTAAGGTCCTGGATACGGCAAAAGCAATGTCTTGCATGTCAAGAATATTAATCCTCTCGAAAAAGGCGTCAGGCATCTTTGGTAAGGAGACAGGCATGAAAAGTCCTCCGTCTTTTGATATTCCTTTAAGAACTGCCTCCCTGAAGGTGACAAGCTTGTTTCTGTCGTTTGTGCTGTAAAGTTTCATAATGCTAGCTTATTTCTATTATTCTTGGCCCGTTTTGGTTTATTCTTGATACGTATAACTCAGATTTAAGTTGGTGTTTCAACAGGCTTTCCTGCATTGCAATCCCGGTTTTCTTTGCAGTTTCCTCTCCTCTGGACAAAGCAAAGATTGAGGGGCCGGAACCTGATATGCTACATCCTAATGCTCCGCTTTCAAGAGCCGCCTTTTTAATATCGGAAAACCCCGGGATTAGTTGAGACCTGACAGGTTCAATAACCACATCCTCAAGAGAACGCCCTATTAGATTATAGTCACTTTTCATAAGTCCTGCAACAAGCGCTGCCGTATTTCCCCATTGTTTTACTGCATTCGTGAGAGAAATCTCTGTTGGTAGAATCAACCTGGACTCTTTGGTCGAAATCTCAATCTGCGGATGTATCACAGAGCAGTATAACTCTTCAGGGACATCCAGTTTTATTATGTCAACAGGCTCATAACTTCTTATAAGAACGAATCCTCCATACAGACAGGGTGCAACGTTGTCTGCATGGATAGATCCGCTGGCAAGCTGCTCCCCCTCAATCGCAAAATTGAGCAGCTCTTTTATTGGTAAATCAAGTTCGAGCAATCTGTCAAGGGCAAATGCGGCCGCCACTGCACTGGCAGCACTGGATCCGAGTCCGCTGCCCAGAGGCATTTTCTTATGGATTTCCATCTCAATGCCACACGTTATGCCGAATTTTTCCACCATTGAGAGAAGAGGTTTTCCAGCCGTGTTTAAAGCGGCATCGAGAGGTAAACGTCCCTCATCTCCTGAGATTTTTGTAATTCTCACTCCGGGTTTTCCTGATGTTCTTATCACAACTTCATCTCCGGGCTCGTCGATGGCAAACCCCATGATGTCAAATCCGCATGCAATGTTTGCAACTGTTGCCGGTGCAAATACCCTGACTTCATTTTTCATTTTTGACCTTATATATTTTTTAGGTAACCCATCTTGTACATTAGCTCTGCATTGAGAATTGCACCACCGGCAGCTCCCCTGATTGTATTATGTGATGTTATGACAAATTTGTAGTCAAAGACCGGACACTCCCTGAGTCTGCCGACAGACACTGCCATTGCCTTGTCAATATTCCTGTGAAGTTTTGGTTGCGGGTAGTTTTTCTCTTCAAAATAGTGGACAGGATTTGCAGGGGCTGATGGCAATTCGTACTGTTGTGGCAGGGCAATGAATTCTCTCCACACAGCTTTAATCTCATCTATTGAGGCCTTGTTTTTTAACTTCACCTGAACAGTTTCTGTGTGACCGTCGATTACAGCCACCCTGTTACACTGTGCACTTATTTTTATATCTACGTTCTCTATTTCTGAGCCGGTGTATTTGCCTAGAATTTTCAACGGTTCGCTCTCCATCTTCTCCTCTTCGCTTCCGATGAATGGAATAACATTGTCAATTATATCAAGAGATGAGACTCCCGGGTAGCCTGCTCCTGAAAGCGCCTGCATTGTCACCACATTTACAGTTTCAATTCCGAATTTATCCTGCAGCGGTTTGAGTGCCAGAACCAGACCTATGGTTGAGCAATTGGGATTTGTTACTATTGCCCCTCCATACTTTTGGCTTTTTATGAGTTCAAGATGGTCGGGATTTATCTCGGGAATAAGCAACGGTACATCCTTGTCAAATCTGTGATTGCGGGAGTTTGATATCACATAATACCCTTTTTCTGCAAACTCCTGCTCTATCTCTCCCGCTACAGAGGCATCAAGTCCTGAGAAAACAATTCTGCTCTCCAGTACGGGACGGCACTCTTTAACAGTCAGGGCAGATGCCTTTTCAGGAAGTGGTGTTGACTGTACCCAGTTCACGGCATCTTTATATAATTTTCCGGCAGAACGTTCGGAGGCGGCAACCTCGTGTAGTTCGAACCAGGGATGATTTTGAAGTAGTTCTATGAATTTTTGTCCTACGCTGCCGGTTGCACCAAGTACGGCCACTTTTAACTTCTGTTTTTCCATTTTTAACAATTTTATATATTTTTAATTTTAAACACTTTTTAGAATGTCTGCGAAGACACCACATGCTGTTACTTCAGCTCCGGCTCCCGGGCCTTGTATTACCAATGGTCTGGTACTGTAATATTTACTGCTGAAAGCAACTATATTGTCATTGGCCTTAAGCGGAAAGAACGGATGAGAACTGTCAACTGCCTTTAGCGAGACAGAAGCCTTGCCCTCTTTGAGGCTTGCGATATATCTGAGTACTTTACCTTCATTTTTTGCCATGTTAAGCTTTTGCTCAAATAAAGAATCGAATCCCTTCATCTCTTTATAGAATTCTTCCACATTTCCTGTCAAAGAAACCCCTTCTGGTATAAGGCTCTCAAGCTGAATCTCCTCCATTTCCATCTTAAATCCGGACTCTCTTGCAAGAATCAGCAGCTTTCTGGCAACATCCATCCCGTTCAGATCATCTCTCGGATCCGGCTCGGTATATCCCTTTGCCTGTGCATCTTTGACAAGTTCAGAAAACGGAACACTTCCGTCATAGGTGTTGAATATGTAGCTGAGTGTGCCGGATAACACTCCTTCAACAGAGATTATTTTGTCTCCGCATGATATCAGATCCTTCAATGTTCCCACTACCGGGAGACCTGCTCCGACATTTGTCTCATACAGGAACTTTGATCCGCCTCTTTTTGAGCTTAACCGGATACTATTGTAAAAATCCATTTTAGATGAATTCCCCTTCTTATTAGGCGTAACAACAGAGATTCCTGCAGCGAGAATCTCCGGATATTTAGTTACATAGCTTTCACCCGGAGTGCAATCCACAAACACAGACCCCTGAAGGCTCATGGAAATCATCTTGTCGACGAAAGTGTCCGGACCGGCAACATCTTTTGATCCGGAAAGTGAGGATTTCCATTGCTTAAGTTTTATTCCTCCGTTTTCAAATAGCATCTTCCTACTGTTTGCAACAGCAATCACCTCTATTTTCAAAAGAGAACTCTTGAACAGATCATTTTGCTGTCTTTCAATCTGACTTAGGAGTTCGCTGCCGATAAGACCGGTGCCGGCAAGGAATATATTGACAGGCTTGTGTCCGTTGTTAAAGTATGTGTCATGAATGGCATTAAGGGCCTTGTTTAGATCTGACTTGGCAATTACGGCAGAGATGTCAAGTTCTGAGGAGCCCTGTGCTATGGCTATGATATTCACTTTACTTCTGCCCAGTGATTGAAAGAATTTACCGGCATTGCCCGGTGTCTGTCTCATCTGAGCCCCGACGACGGTGACTATGGAGAGGTCGTTTGTTATACTGACTTCGTTTACAATCTTTGCCTGAATCTCATATTTGAACTCTTTCTCAATGCATCTTTTTGCCTTTACAGCGGAGTCCGGCATTACGGCTATACAAATCGAATGTTCAGAGGAGGCCTGAGATATAAGTATGACGTTTATATTCATGTTTGCCAGAGATCCAAATACTCTTTTGGAGATTCCGGCAACCCCTATCATTCCGCTTCCCTGTATCAATAGCATTGAAATGTTGTCTATTGAGGATATACCTTTTATGGCGAACCTTTCGTTTTCACTTTTTCTTCCAATCAAAGTGCCGGGGAAAGAGGGGTTCATGGTGTTCATTATCCTGATAGGTACATTTCTGTCCATAGCAGGTTGCATGGTAGGAGGGTAGATTACTTTTGCACCGAAGTGTGACATCTCCATAGCTTCATCGTATGTAAGCGAAGGCACGGAAAATGCCCCTTTGACCTTTCTGGGGTCAGCGGTCATGACGCCGTCAACGTCTGTCCATATCTCAATCTCTTCAACCTGTAAAGCAGCGCCAAAAATGGAAGCAGTGTAATCAGATCCTCCTCGTCCGAGTGTGATTGTCTCACCTCTCTTTGTGGAGGCTATGAATCCTGTGATTATCTGTAGTTTTGAGTGGCTTTTGAAATATATCTCAATGTTCTTGTCTGTTATCTCAAAATTGATCCTCCCGGCTCCGAAATTATCATCGCAAATCAACAAATCCCTGCTGTCTAAAAACTCGGCATCCACACCTCTCTCTTTTAAAGCTTCGCTTATAATGTAAGAAGAAAGCCTCTCTCCGAAACTTAATATATGGTCAAGAGTTTTTCCTGTCAACTCTTTTACCAGAGATACACCATGAAGAATATCCGAAAGTTCCTTGAGGTTGAAAAGTATATTGGTCAGTATATGGCTCTGATTTTTGACGGGAATTAATTCTCTCACAGCTTCGAAATGTCTCTCTTTCAGCTCTTCAAGAGATGTATGATACTGTTGATTACCACAGGAAGCAAGATTTGCCAGATTAATTAGTGTGTCCGTAACTCCCTGGAAGGCAGAGAATACAACTGCTATTCTGCCATTGTTCCTGTCTGAATTAACAACAATTTCAATTACCTCCTTGATGCGAGCCGGACTTCCTACCGATGAGCCACCAAACTTTAATACCTTCATAATCTTTCAGTTTTCACTATTTTTCATAAAAAAACCGGCTTCCTTTTTAAGAAGCCGGTTTCAATTTTTATATATGCCAAACATAACCAACTTCAATCATACAACGTTGTTGTTGTGATTGTTGACATGGATGTTGAACCCATAATAATTGAAGTTGTGTGCTGGATTGTCATTTCTCTCTTTCGAATTATAACATGACAAAAGTAATGGTTTAAATTAAATAATCAAATATTTTTACTCATTTTACTTTACTGCTATCGTAAAAAAGTGCGCCTTCCCATTGCTGAAATCTTCCAAACCTTCGCTCCGTTAACAGAGTTCAATTGTGTACTTCATATCCATCACTTCTGCGATGGCTTTGAAGAGTTCTTCATTAATTGTTAGAAATGCAGTATATACAATGCATGATTAGTACAGAGAGTTAAAATATTCCCGCAGTTTCCTGATTGCGGAATACTTCATGGATTTAACGGTGTTGATTGATATTCCAAGTAAAATGGATATTTCCTTGTTGTTATAACCAGATAAAGCATAGCGTATTACACGAGCATTCGGTTTTGGTAGCTGCTCTATTAGGCTTATTAATAGCTGATTGTACTCCTCTTCCACGAGAATATTAAACAATTCATCATCCTTGTCATCTCTTTCTGAGTGGATATGCTGATAACGCTGTTCCTCCCTTCTCTTTCCACGCAGATAGTTAAGTGACGCATTCTTTACCATAATAAAAAGATAGTCATTAACAGAGGTTATCTTTTCTTTATCAGGGTTTGTCCAATAACGGATAATCACCTCCTGAACAATATCCTGTGCAATTACAGGAGATTTTACAAATCTCTCTGCTACTGCGCAAGATGATGCATAATGCGCTTTGATGAATATGTCAAAACTCTTTTCGATATGAATAGTGCTTAATTCTTGTCGGGACGAAATTAGAATTATTTTTTTTATATAAACAACTTTTCGATTGTCTCATCCACTTTCTATTTATGCGGTGTCTTTATATAAAATGGGTCTTATGGATTATAGGGATGCTAAAAAACTTGCTGAGATAATTATTAAAATCAGACTGGAGAAAGCTACTGCCGAGGAGCGTGAAATGCTTTTGAGCTGGTTAGACGAAAGTGAATCTAATAGACAGACATACAAGAATATAATTACAGGCGAGACTCTTCTTAAACGATTGAAGCTTGAGGAGAAATTAAACGAGTCATTGGATTGGGAAGCCGTTTGCGGAGTAGTTGCACGAAAACTTATGATAAAGGAGTTTGGACGCAAAGCAATATTCGCAACATCTATTGCGGCAGGCTGTATTGCCTTAATGTTTGCAGGTTGGCTTTTCCTGTCACAGCATAATGAAAAGGAATTACCTGCATCTTTGGCAGAGAATTCCAAGGTTAAACTTGTTATGGGATCCGGAAAGGTTATCAGCCTGGATAAAGAGATACCTGACAGTATTGATGCATCTGCGGCATTAATTGTTAATAATGAAGGGGAACTGGTATACAAGGCGAAAGAGAACCATGAGCAAAAACAACCTGAGGTAAAAAATAAAATAGTAACAGAAATTGGTGGAGAATACTCTTTCGTCTTAAGTGACGGGACAAAAGTATGGCTTAATGCACTTTCGGAAATAGAGTTCCCTGTTAATTTTCATGGAGATAAAAGAATTGTGAACCTGAAGGGTGAGGGCTTTTTTGAAGTAGCACATGATAGTAAGAGGCCATTTATAGTTCATAGTCTTAATCAGACAATTCAGGTGCTTGGAACATCCTTTAACATAAAGGCCTATGAGAACGACCGGAATATTTACACTACCCTTATAGAAGGCAGCCTTTCTGTGGGAAGCGGTGGCTCTACTGTGATGTTGAAACCGGGAATGGGATCTGTGTGTCAGCGAGAAACAAATGAAATAACAACAAGTGTAGCCAACACTGATTTTGCCACAGCATGGAGAACTGGTTACTTTATGTTTAATAATGCCGATCTTGATGAAATCCTCAAAGTATTGAGCAGGTGGTATGGGGTTAGTTTTATTTATGATAAACCACTAGCCGGTTCAAATACATTCAGCGGACGATTTAGTAAATACGGAGATATATCTACCACACTAAACTCAATTAACCTTACAGGTGGACCTAAGTTCAAAATTGACAGTGAGGGTAAAACTATTCATATAACACCTGAATAGTGCCATTCAAGGAAAACAACTGAAAAACATTCAATAAACCTAACTAATTATGAAAAGACCATTTTCTAAAGGATTCCTATTTGGTTTGATCTTCTCGATCTTGTTTATAGGGGCAGTTCCCTGCTTTGGGCAGAATGCTCCGCTTCAGATCTCAATCAATTTGAAAAATGTGAGACTAACTGAAGCGCTTAACGAGATAAACAGAAAGTCAAACAATCAAGTACTCTTCAAAGTGGAAGAGGTGTCAAAAGAACAGAAATTAATCACTTTAACTCTTAAAAATTCTACCATACAAAAATGTGTTGAAGCATGCCTTGAGGGAACAGCGTTTTGTACCTCTTTACAAGGAGATTTGATAATTGTTCAACCAAAAAAGGATGTGGAACAACAGCCTAAGCCGGCTAAACATTTTCTAAGAGGTACAGTCCGGGATTTATCCGGGACACCTCTGGAAGGTGTAGCGGTACAGGTGAAAGGTACACGGAAAGGGATGGCGACAGATGCGAACGGTTTTTACGAGTTGGATATTCCAAAAAATTGTGTGGTTATATACTCTTGTGTGGGAAAGATGCCGAGAGAGGTTAGAATCAGAGGCCAGGAGGAGCAGGATATTATTCTTGAGGATTTTGCCTCTGAGGTAAATGAGGTTGTTGTAACAGGTGTGTTTAACAAAAGTAAGGGGAGCTATACTGGCTCTATATCAACTATTACAGCAAATCAGATTCAAGCTGCTAAGGGGCAAAATCTGATACAGACTTTGAAAAATATTGATCCGTCTCTGAATGTGAGATTGGACAATACAATCGGAAGCAACCCGAACGCTCTGCCTCAGTTTACACTGAGGGGAAATTCATCTTTGCCTACAAGTGTTTCCGAGTATAATACAGGTTTGAAGAATACCGTCAATACACCACTTATAATCATGGATGGTTTTGAAATCACTCTGACAAAACTGATGGACTATAATGATGAGGACATTGAATCAATTAATGTTCTGAAAGATGCCTCAGCAACAGCTATATATGGATCACGAGGAGCGAATGGTGTAATTGTAATTATATCAAAACAACCCCAGCCGGGTAAATTGAGAATAAACGCCCAGGCTGGAGTTTCATTGGAAATGCCTGACCTTACAAGTTATGATTTGCTTAATGCGTCTGAATTATTGGGGTTACAAAAACGTCTCGGACTATATTCATCCGATATTCCTTATACTATGAATAAAAAGCAGATAGCTTATGAGGCCAGGCTTAAAGATGTTTTGGAGGGGGTGGATACAGATTGGCTGCACTATCCTGTCCGTACCGGTGTCAGTAATAAATATAACTTAAGGCTTGAGGGCGGGAGTAATGAGTTCCGGTGGGGGACCTCTCTCTCTTATAATAATATAGAAGGCGCCATGAAGGGCTCTGAGAGGAATACATTTAACGGCCTGATTAATATTGCTTACACTTATAAAAATGTATTGTTCAAAAATCAGTTAAGTATCGGGCAGAACCATGCTATTGAAAGCCGTTATGGATCGTTTGGCACATGGGCTAAAATGATGCCTTATGACAAGCCGTATGATGAAAATGGAGAAATTATAGCTGAATTTCCAGGTCTTTATGAGGGTATGGCAAGAATTGGCAATCCGTTAAAAGATGCCTCTCTTAATAGCTTGAATGATTCTAAATATGTGGAGTTTATAAATAATTTTTCAATAGAGTGGGATATTCTGAAAGAGCTTAAACTTCGCGCTCAACTGGGAATTTCTAAAAAACTGACGGAGAGTAATAATTTTCTTCCGGCTAACCATTCAACATTTAAGGATTATACTACGGATGATAAATATTTCAGAAGAGGTTCCTACACTTTTGGTTCAGGCAATAATTTTAAATATGACGGGGAGATAACACTTAGTTATTCGAAAACATTTAAAGGAAAGCATCAGGTTTATGCCGGATTGGACTATTTTATACAAAATAATGACTATTACGGGTATACTTTTAAAGTCGAGGGATTCCCTATTGAGAGCCAGCCATTTATCGGTAATGCCCTTCAGTATGAACATGAAGGTTTGCCTACAGGGTCGAAAAGTATAACCAGGAGCATTGGTGTGACCGGTAACATCAACTATACTTATGCAAACCGATATTATGTCGACCTTTCGTACCGCATGGATGGCAGTTCTCAGTTCGGTTCTCAAAACAGATTTGCACCTTTCTGGAGCGCGGGCCTCGGATGGAATTTGCATAGGGAAAATTTTCTTAAGAACAGCGAAGTAATTGATTTATTGCGCTTCAAGCTGTCTTATGGTCAGACCGGATCGCAGAACTTCTCTGCCTATCAGGCTCTTCAGACTTACCAGTATTATACGGGTGACAAGTATCTTAACCGTACAGGCGCATACCTTATAGCACTTGGAAATGACAAACTCAAGTGGCAGACAACCGATGAGTTCAATATTGGAACTGAGATCGGGATATTTAATAATAGAGTTAATGCCACATTTGATTACTACCGTAAAAAAACAACAAATCTACTCTCGGCAATGGATCTGCCTTATTCAACAGGCTATCCTTCGTATATTGAAAATGTAGGCGCAGTCAGGAATAATGGTTTTGAGACCTCTCTTAACTGGTATATATTCAGGAATACCAGCAAGGGTGGTGTGATATGGCTGTTGGGAACCAAACTGGCATATAATAAAAATAGTATAGATAAACTCTCTGAGGCAATAAAAACTCAAAACGAAGCCTACAGGAATCAGGATGTGGATGTCAGCACTTTGTTTTATGAGGGATATGCGCAAAATTCTATTTGGGCGGTCAGGTCTCTTGGTATAGATCCTAGTACAGGAAAGGAATTATTTTTAGATAAAAATGGTGACATAACAGAAACATGGCATCCAAGTGCAAAGGTGTACTGTGGTGTCAGCGATCCTTTGTATAACGGAAACATCTCATCTATGCTAAGATACCGGAATTTTACCTTGAATCTTACTTTCGGTTACCATTGGGGTGGTCAGGTTTATAACCAAACCTTATTGGATAAGGTCGAGGTAACAACATATACCCTTTACGACCAGAATGTCGACCACAGAGTTTTAAGTGACAGATGGAGCAAACCGGGAGATGTAACTTTCTTCAAAGCTTTCTCAAATAATGATACTCATGCAACTTCCCGCTTTGTAATGGATGAAAATGTTTTTGAATTACAAAGTGCGAGTCTCCAATACAAAATTGATGAATCTCAATTCCTTAAAAAATGGAACATACAAAACATGACAATAAATTTCAACATGTCTGACCTGTTTTACTTGTCATCTGTAAAGCGTGAGAGAGGGACAACGTATCCTTTTGCCAGAAGGGCTGGAATTTCAATTGCAGTTATGTTTTAACCAATTAAATGATAATAAAATGAAAAAAACATTTTTATACAGCATAGTATTCATATTACTCTTTACGACATCCTGCAATAAATGGTTAGAGGTAAACCCTGACAATCAGAAAACAACAAAAGAGCTTTTTAGTTCCTATACAGGATTTTGTGATGCATTGAACGGGTGTTACATTAAATTGAAACATCGAGATATCTATGGTGAAAAGTTGACAATGTCGAATATCGAGTCACTTGCACAACTTTGGAAACCATTTGATGCCAATACTAATCCCACTGATTATGAATTAGGAAACTTCCTTTATACTAACGATAACGCAAAAACAGCTATAAGTTCGATTTATGCCGGCCTTTATAATGTGATTGCCCAGGCAAATATGATAATTGACAATATAGATAACAGGGGAAAAGTGATAAGTGATACCACAAAAAGATATATGATCGCCGGAGAGGCTTATGCAATAAGGGCCTTTTGCCATTTTGACATTCTACGTCTATTCGGGCAATTACCTCAAAATGCTTCGATTCAAGTATCTCTACCTTATGCTGAAACTGTATCTGCGGCTAATTTGCCTAAATATTACACATATAGCCAGTTTGTTGCAAAAATAGAAGCTGATTTGAATAAAGCTGAATCCCTTCTTAAGAATAACGATCCTATTTCAAAATATACATTTAGTCAACTAAACGGATCTGTTTCAAATATTGACAATTTCCTGCTATATCGTCAGAACAGGTTTAATTACTGGGCGGTAAAGGCTTTGCAGGCAAGATTTTATCTCTATACAGGAAATATACAAAAAGCTTATACCGTATCAAAAGCAATTATTGTCGCCAAAGGTGCTGATAATAACGAGTTAATGACACTTAGCGGAGCCAATGATATTCCTGCAGGATACATAGGGTGCCCGTCAGAGTCACTAATGATGCTGAATGTTTATAACCTTATGGATTATTCTCCTGAAATCTTAGGAATGGGAGCCGACAAGATCAGAACATCCCACTATGTTATTACTATTGATCAGTTAAATGAGCTTTTCGAAAATCAAGGCACAGCATCCAACAATCGTTACAACTCTTCATGGGACCGAACTACAATGGATCCTTCAGGAAAGATTTACCCGACATTAAAGAAATATTTCTATGATACCAAGTCTACAACATCTGAGGGCTCAGGAATGTACAAAAGTCAGATAATTCCTCTTATACGTCTTTCGGAGGTCTATTTAATAGCGATGGAGAGCACCACTAACCTTTCTGAAGCAAACACTCTTTGGGCAGAATATATGCTTTCCCATGCTGTACAGATATATGGTGATACATATAACAATCTCGATGCGGTGAAGGAGGGGGTTCTTAACGAATACAGACGTGAGTTTTTTGGTGAGGGACAGATGTTTTTCACTTATAAAAGGACTGCTGCAACATCTATGTTGTGGAGAAGCTCACCAGTTACTGAGTCAAACTATATTATTCCGCTTCCGATGTCTGAATTTAATCCAAATAAATAAAACCTGAACAGATGAAAAAGAGTATTTATAAATATTTAATTTTTACAGCCTTAATATATATAGCATCCTCATGTGAGAAAACCCCTGAGGTTTATGATGCCGGCAGCGGGCTGAATTTCTACTATACTTCTACATCAGATACCCTTCTCAGTTACTCCTTTGTTTACGGACCATCAAGTTTGCTTTCCGATACTGTCTGGGTTAAGGTTGAAACAATGGGACCACTGTCGGACAGGGATAGGGAGATATCAATTGTGCAACAAATGACAGGGAAGGATGATGCTGTCGCCGGTACTCACTACGTCTCATTTAATGATGCCTCGTTGAAAAAATACTATGTCATGCGTGCAAATCGCTCACGTGATTCAATTCCTGTAGTCCTTAAAAGAGATGTTTCTTTAAAAACAAACAGCTATAATCTTATGATTCGTATTGAATCCAATAATGATTTTAAACTCATAAGTAAAGAGAGAAATGGGGTGAGGATTGTATTTACCGATCAACTTGCACGACCTAGCAGATGGGCTATATATTGCTCTGCCTATTTTGGAGAGTATGGACCGGTTAAACACAAATGGATGATTGAGCAAACAGGGAAAAAGTGGGATGATGACTACTTAGCCAATGTCCTTGGCTTTACAAGCAGTGATGATTATGAAACAGGAACCAATGATAATTATGACGGTGGCTATTGTACCTATTTGTCACAATTACTTGCCAATAAACTCTTAGAATACAATGCCGGCCGTATGGCACAAGGTCTGGACGTCCTTAAAGAGGCTGACGGAACTGTTGTGGCGTTTCAATAAACATAAATGATTATTAAAATGAAAGGAAAAATATTTATAATATCAATTGCTGTCTTTTTTATAACAGCATGTTATGTGGATAAAGGCAATTATGATTATACTGCGATAAGTGATATCACAATATCCGGCATAGAGACCAGCTATTCAAAGATAGCAGCGTCAGACACACTTAAGATTACCCCAAGGATTGAAAGTACATATAATGAAAGTGATTTTGAATACACTTGGTTGATTTATGATAAGAATAACAAGTGTGACACTTTGGGAAAAGATAGAAATCTTAATTATCTCATTAATAATGCTCCCGGAACATATACAATTTTCTATTATGTAAAAAACAAGAGTAACACCTATTATTCACATACCAATACAACCCTTACAGTATCTACAAGATACAGCCTTGGACACTACATTCTTAAGGAGACAGCTTCCGGAGATACAGATATAGACATTCTGCTTAATGATGGCAAGTTGATTTCGGATGTTTTATTAAAGACTCAGGGAACTGCTCTTTCAGGGGCACCTAAAAGTATGGGTATCTTATATAATAAGCAATTGACAGATCCACTTTCACTGACAAAATCGAGTGCTAATTGTATTGGGATAATTACTGCTACTAATAATTATTCAATTTTCAACACTTCAGATATGCGTCTGATATTTAATCCGGATAACATGTTTTATGAAAAACAGAATGAAACGCCTTTTAAATTTATAACATTCATGTGGAATGATGTCTTTCTTACTAATAAGGGTGTTTTTTCCGAAGACAATATGTCTGTTGGTTCAGGAATTTTCGGATTCCCGTCCGGAGAGTCTGGAGCCAGCCAGTTCTGGGCATTTTCAACAACTACTGTTGGTTTGGTTTATTGGGATGAAACCAATAGTAGATTGTTATATACCAATTATAATGCAGTTGCTTCTGTTTTGTCAAATGATTTATATCCAACAACGAATTATACATGTCTGTTCATGGGGTCATATAAGGGAACTGCCTATGCCTTATTTAAAGACAAGGCAAATTCAAAAATGTATCTATATATTATCACCGCCAAGAGTTCGTCACGTCCGCCGGTTGTATCTGCTGTAAAGGAGATACCATCTACAATGAGGTTTTATTCAGCTTCCCAGTATGGATCGAATGAACGTACAGCTCAGTTAATCTACTTTATTGAAAACAATAAGCCATACTACTATGATGTAGTTAATAATAATGAACATGAAATTCCGTTTACAGATTTGCCATCAGGTGAGACAATCACATATATATCGAACAGATTTGACAGAAATGCCACTCCCAAGATAGATTATCTGACTATAGCCACACAAAATGGCGGAGATTATCATCTCTATATGTACAATATGGTGGGAGGGCTTCCGTATGGAGCTCCGGCAAGAACAGTTACCGGAAAAGGAAAAGTAAAAGAGACCCATTTTTTGAATTCAACATACGAATACATGAACGATATGTATATAGGTTACGGTTTTGATTATGGTTACTCTCGTTAGATTCAAATTGCCAGATTATTTATGAGAAAGATATTAATATTTTTTGTGCTGATTGTTTTGTTCTGTCCTGAACTTCAAGCTCAGCAGGAGGAGAAAAAAACAGATTTGTACAATGCCATAAAATCAGAAATTGACCCGGTTATAAAGGAAAGTTATCTTTTGCAGATGGACTCCACCTCGTCTATGTATGAATATTCGAAATCGCTTATTATTTGCGCTTACGCAGAGTCAGGTAATGTTGAAAAGGTAAACAGTTGGATTAATACTATTAAGGGTGACGCCGCTAAATACACTGCCATTTATAGTGCGATAAGTTCATATATCTCTGTAAAAAAACTGGATGAAGCAGAAAATCTTATACTCCCTATCATAAATACAGATAAAGGCAAAACATTTCGTTCAACATTTGGTAATAACCTAGAATTCAATTTGTTATATGGATTGATTCTGTTTGAACGAGGTAATTATAGTGAGGTTTTGAAATACTTGACACCATCTGCTCCAAAGAGTATGCATGAAAAGTATGCCATATCAATGGTAAAGGCCGGTAATCCCCAAAAAGCAATAGAAGAGATTAAGGAGGAGTTACTGAAACCAGGGGATAAAAATGAAAAAATTACCGGAGCAGCAAGGGAAATTTTTATAAAAATATACGGTGACGATCTTTATTATAAAAAATACATAGATTCCATAGCTGTGGTTATTGAGAAAAACCTCATCAATAAGATATCAGAAAAAATGATCAATACACCTTCTCCTGATTTTAGTATAACTGACATGAATGGAAGGGCTGTTTCATTACAGAGTCTGAAAGGAAAGACAGTGATAATGGATTTCTGGGCAACTTGGTGCGAGCCATGCGTGGGTTCATTTCCGGCAATGCAGAAGCTAGTAAACTACTTTTCAAAAGATACATCAGTTGTTTTTATGTTCATCCATACAGCAGAAAGAAGTAATAATGCAGCAGATGAGGCCAAAAAGATTTTATCTGCCAGGCATTATACTTTTAACCTTTTTATGGACCTCAGAGACCCGGTCATAAAAAAGAATCCTCTTAGCGAAATCTTTGATATCGAATATCTTCCGACGAAGATAATTATTGACAGAAATGGAAATATAAGATTCAAGGAAACCGGTTATATTAATGAGTATGAGGGCTATGAAGAGACGAAGGCGATGATAGAGCAGGTGATGAACAATAAGTAAATAAATATATTATGAATCTAAAAAAGACAATTTTTTTTCTTGCTTTTATTTTTATTCCAATAATTGTATTATCCCAAAACGATGTTAATATTGGATATACAATAAAGGGAAAAATTGACGGATTGAAATGTGAGGCCGGAGATGTTAAAGGCGGGCACTATTCAGCCGATTACATTTACCTATACGGTCCGGTAAAAAATGACAAACAGGTTGTGGATTCTGCAAAAGTCATAAATGGAGAATTCATATTTAAGGGAAGGACTGATGAACCAATAAGATCTGTTATATTTTTCAAGACAAAAGATATGCATGGCCCTGCCGTTATTGAATTTTTTATTGAAAATTCAAACATTGCGATAACCGGGAAATATCTGTCAGGATCAGAAGATCCTCTTGAGAATATTAAAATCACAGGTTCTGCTATTGACTCAGAATACAAAGCCTTTAGAGAAGGAGCTAAAGCTGAGAGACAGAAGAATATGTCAGACGACAAGGCTGTAAGCGAATATTATAAAGGTTTTTTTGAAGCACACCCGGATAGTTATATTGAATTATACGATTTGGGAATGGTTATTCGACCTGTCGAATCATCGCTTAATTCCATTGAAGAGAAAATAAAGGCAATGAGTCCAAAAATGCAAAACTCTTTTACTGCCAGACAAATTTTGCGACAAATTGCAGAAGAAAGAGAAAGAATGAACTTTGGCGAAGGTAATGAAGCAATTGAATTTTCACAACCGGATATAAATGGAAAAGTGGTGAAATTATCAGATTTCAAGGGTAAATATGTACTGATTGATTTCTGGGCAAGTTGGTGTGGAGGTTGCAGAGCGGAAAATCCTAACATTATAAAGGCCTATAATAAATACCACGCAAAAGGGTTGGAAATTTTATCAATATCACTTGATACGGATAGAAAGGCTTGGCTTAAAGCGGTTTTGGATGATAAACTGCCATGGCAACAATTGTCAGATCTTAAAAAGGATAATGAAGCTGCTATACTTTACAAGATTAATACAATCCCGGAGAATTTCCTGATAGATCCAAATGGAAAAATTGTTGCAAAAGGTCTAAGGGGCAAAGAGCTTGACAGAAAGTTGTCTGAAGTTTTTCTGGAAAAAGAGGGAAAGCAATTTATTATTAAGGGGGAGATCACAAATGCAAAGCAAGAGTATAAAATCCACCTTGCATGTTGGGCATTAAATAATGATACCAGACAGAGTGATTCTACTGTAACAAAAGACGGGAAGTTTGAGATAAAGGGTGTTATTCCACATGATTTAAGAGCGTGTATATCTGCTGCCCCGTTAGGTAAGCCGAAAGCCAATGATGGCGAGGATAGTGAAGCTTTTACCAGTGCATCCTTTTTTCTGTCTTCAGGAACAACTACCATAACAGGATCCTCTTTTAAAAATGCGACTATAACAGGAACAGCATTACAGAATGAATTTAACTCATACAACACTGAAGAAGATTTCTTTCAAATGAAGATAGACAGCTTATATAAGTTGGCAGAGATAAAAGGTGAGACCGAGGGCCAAAAATATGTGGATGAGGCAAAACCGATTTGGGGCGAAATAGAACATCTAAAGGTGAATCATATCAAGCAGCATCCTGAATCTCTGGTCTCACTTATGCTGCTTGCAAATGTCTTTCAATCTAACAATCTTGAAGATTCAGTTTTTGAGGAACTTCTTGGGTTAACCCAAAAATCTTTCGGAACCTCACAAACGTGGTTGAGAATTCAAAGCACGCTTGAAACAAGAAAACGAATACCACCAGTTGGAAGTCAGAGTATGGATTTTACAAAAAAAGATATCAACGGCAATACTTTTACTCTTAGCTCGTTAAAGGGTAAATATGTAATACTCGATTTTTGGGGTAGTTGGTGTAGTCCATGCAGGGCAAGCCATCCACACCTTAGGGAAATCTATGAGAAGTATAAGTCAATGGGTCTTGAGATTGTCGGAGTTGCAAACGAAAGAAACAAAGATTTAAACAAATGCTTTGAATCCTGGAAGAAAGCCGTTAAAGAGGATGGTATGACATGGATACAGGTATTGAATGATGATGGCTCGGAGAGTGTGAATCTGTCTGATATTTATGCAATTGAGGGTTTTCCGACAAAAATACTTCTGGATAAAGAAGGAAAGATTATTTTTAGGGCGGTGGGCAATACTCCAGAAATTTATAAAGAAATCACTAAGATATTCGGAGAATAAATCCAATAATGGTTGCGGAATAGTTTTGGGTTAAGTAAAAGTTTAGTAAACGCAACCTATATAAGGTGTCCTGCGATTTATTCCAGGACACCTTTGATTTTGTATAATCTCTATGCTAATATAGCTCTCTGTTTATTATCCTGCTCCATAATGCATAGCCTTCTGCATTCATGTGGAGCATATCCTCCGAAAAGAGCCTTTTATCAGGCTGACCATTTCTGATCATGTCAGAAGCAACATCGATGTATTTTGTAAGTGGCTGATCCTTCGCGAATTTCCTCAACAGTGTATTTATGGCACATTGCTCTTTGTATATACCGAACCTTAGCGGTGATGGTTTCAGCGATACTATGTAAAGGGTTGCCGAGGGAAAATCTTTATGGACCTTTGAGCAAAAGATTTTGAAAAAATCGAAAAGTGTTTGCGTGTCAAGCTTGTCTTCAGGAATTACGTCGTTTTCGACATAGAGAACAATCTTATTAGGGTTGTATGGTTTGACCAGCACGTCATAATGATAGATAATGTCCCTGATTGTAGAACCTCCAAAACCATTATTTACAACTTTTAGAGGATGCATGTCTTTCTGAAGGGTTTTCCACATTCTTACAGATGAACTGCCTACAAATAAGACATCTATATTGGGAGAGAACCCTTGTTGAGCAGGTTTTTTCGCAATCAAGGAAAGTTCATCGGCATATCTCTCGTTGAAATTCAAATGGTCTTCAAACCTCTTGTCCGGCGCAATGTTCCATATAACACTCTTCCCGTTGTCGACACAAGGTATATTTAGAATCTTTTTGCTAAAACCATCCAATGGGAGCATTCTTGCATTGAAAATTGAGACTGTAGAGCTGTTGCGGTATGCATGCCTTACGAATAGAGGATTTTTGACTGAATCACATTGAATGATAATCTCATTATCACATACAGTGTGTGATGCCTGAAAGAACCTGGTCCCATCTTCCGAGAGCTCAAATTCAGGATTATCTGATCCTGTGACGATTTTATCGTATGTGTTGCCGAGTCCTATTACAACCTTGTCATCAGCTCTCTTTATATATTGAACATCGGGATATCTTACATCTGCACTCTTGTCGCCATAAGTTTTATATAGAGCCTTAAATGCAAGTCTCTCGCCTATCTCTGCCTTCCGGGCCGGGTGAATGTTGTCCGGGTCGCCAAGATCAACCGTAAGTACAACATCTGATGCAGGAATGGTTTTGTAGGCTGATGACATGA
>JALOCI010000085.1 GCA_023227835.1 Bacteroidales bacterium | reverse complement strand
AAAATACTCCAACATCCCTGTCGGCAACAACAATGAATAACCACTCTTTTGCATTTTTCTCTTTCCTTTTTCGTAACGCAAAGATAAAATTTTGTTACCCCTGTCCCCAACTTTTACTTATGATCCCAATCTTGTTCAGATAACAAGAAGCAAATATATAACATTTACACAAATCTCTATTTCAGGAAAATAGGAAAATTAGTGCCATATATTTTCAAAATCTTCAGATATAAGATACTTCTTTATAAGTGCAAAAAGATTCTCAAAATGCTCCTCAATTGCTTTTTTGTGGTCAGGGTATAGTATTGAGTCATCTTTTGCATTGAATATGCCAGATTTGCCACCAGGATATTTATAACCCACTAGCATTTCATAACCCCATGGAGCATCTTGGCTGATATGAGTAATAACTGGATTGCTAATTTTAATTTTTTCATCAGCATAAACAATGTTTAGAATGAAAGCCAGATTCCCTGGTTTTGAATCGGGGACTCTTATTATACCGTTTGAAACGAAGTAAAAAGATTGATAAGGTCCAACATTGACTCGTGTAGAGATATCAACCATAAAATCGCACGGCACCGGATAGGTAAGCCTAATAATATCCTTTATGTCCGGGGTTACCATCTCTTTACAGAAATACCTCTCATAATCACCGGTTACTGTAAGAATATTTATTAAAGATCTGATTCTAGGCTTAATATTTTCCATGTTTTTCCCGGGAAGTGCAATTGCAACATAATCTTGATTATTTTCATTTGTCAGACCATTCGGTGTTAATTTGAATTTCACATCTCCCTCATAAAGAACCCAAGACGATGGATTGTCAAGTATATCTGGCTTAAGCCCCTGAACCAGATTGTCAGTTATCGCATCAAAATATGCTGTTGCTGAGGAGAGTTCATCTTTTACGATCTTTATCCAGTTATCATATTCTGCCTTGTTTTTCGCCTTTGCTCCTTCCCGAGCATTTTCCAATATTGAAATATACTTATATGCATCAGGGTATCCTGTCTCATTGTGAATAATCATTTTAATTACCAGGTATGGATTATCTATCCTAATTTTTCCATCTCGAAACATCACAGAATATTTATAACAATATGTGCTAGCATTCATAGAGGGAATAAAATTGTCTTCATAAAAAACGATTGACCTATTCTCCACCCTCTCCTCTTTTGCCGTTGAATTCCTGAATATCTCCAGTGCTCTCTGATATAGTTCCTTTGCACTTTTACCGGGATAATCAAATACGAGATATGAAGTTCCATTAACATTCTCAAACTGAGCACCTTTATTACTTGGCAGAAAGTACTTGTTATAGCCGTATGAGGCTGAGCCGTTTAGCACGGATATTGAAAAAAGAAATAGTCCAAGCCACATTCTAGAAAAAAACTGTTTATTACAGAATAATGTTTTCATAATTTGAATTGTTAGTGAAATAATAAATTAACTAATAATTAAAATACCAGGCATATCCAAGAGGAGTTATACACTTTGGATATAACACCCCTCCTATAGTCATACCTTCAAGTCTGATTATATATGTGGCGTCTTTATCTAATTCTGCTTCTTTAAGAAATGAGGCTCTGTACAAAGAGGTATATTTTGACTTATAAATATGTAACTTATCGCATTCTCCTCTGGAGTTATAACAATTGACAGTTGTTTGGTAAACAAACTCACGCCCTTGCTGTGCCGGAGGGTTTGCAGTATTGCCATTATCAGCATTTTCTGCATTTACTACATAAACGTTGTGCTGAACGGGTGAATTATAATTGGCAAATTTATTAAGTAAGTAAGAGTTATTTGTATGTGTCAGTACAACATCCTCAACCCTGGCCAAAAAGCCGATTGTTTGTTCAAAAACACTTATTGCATGAAACAAATCAGCTCTTCTCTCTTCCTTATGGTTTTGCAGCATACCCAGCATCTCTTCTGTATCGGTATAAGCAAGTTCATGAGACAGCTTTATAAATTTGTCGGCTTTTCTCATGTTTCTTTCCACACCCGTACCTGCTTCGTAACATAATGCCACATTTTGTACGCAAGGCGGGTAATTTGCTTCTGCTGCTTTAAGATAATAACGGAAAGCGGTTTCCGGGTTGCCCTCTTTTTCCAATAATACTCCGTAGTTGTTCATCGATGGTTCATATCCCCCTTCAGCAGACTTTTTTAACCACAGAAGAGCCAATCGTTGTTGCTCTTCAGCACTCTCCTGATAAACATCTCCTTGCAAATAGCACGTTCCTAACTCGTACATAGCCGGTAAATAACCCAGTTCAGCAGCCCTGATTAGATATCCTTTGGCTCCCCAGAAATCATGATCCAGCACCTCTTTTTCCATTGCCATTATATAATTGCCAAAAGCTTCATTATTAAGTCGCCCTTTGTCTTGCAAATTTATGGCATACCGAAGGTTTGAGAATAATGACCAGGCAACCTTGTTCCCCGCCTTCACCGCCTTTTCATATGCCCAGTGAGCAAAAGCCAAATTCTGCTCCCTGCCAAGACCAAGTTCACTCATCTGAGCTATTCCACTCATGAAGTAATTATCATACTTGCCCGCAGCCTCAAAAAATTCACAGGCTTTTTGGAAATCCCGTGGTCTGTCTTGTCCGGTTTGATAGTAAACACCTTCCCGATAGAGTTGTAACGCTCTGTTGTGCGGAGTAGAATAGTAATTTTTGAGATAGTTTATTGTTTTTAGAGTATCCTCTCCTGACACCATTGTTCCATCCGGAGCAATTCCTGTAGATACATAATTCCCTCCTTCGAACGGCATATAACACATTGTGTTGGATACCTCGTCATACGAGAGGTCTGCAAATTCATGCGGTATAACAACCTTGCCCTCGAAATTATATAGGCCTGCTAATTTGAATTGATTCCAGACGATAATCCCTTTATTGATAGCAACCGATGTAACAGAGGGATCCGGCCCCATAATATACTTCCCGTTCAGGTCGAAAACCACAGGCAGCCTGCCGGAGGTAGTATTTTTAAAAAGCACATATAGGCCACATCCTGATTTTATGTCTAAGAGCTGATTTGCTGACACATAGTTTCCCGGAGGAATTATCTCTTTTCCATTTTTATTGCAAATTCCAATCTTTTGCCCCAGAGAAACCAAATAGAAGGCATTTTCGCCCGTGCCATATTTGGCTGTCTGATCGTAACTCCTTTCAAAATTGACACTTTGTGCACTCAGGTTGAGTGCTACGAGCAATAGAATTAAAATCTGTGGCACTGATTTTTCTAATTGCATGATAGTTTGTGTATTATGTATCACTATTTATGAGAACTATGGCTCAAATATCTATTTATCATTGTTATTGCAGCTAATTGAAAAATCATTCAATTATCCAGGCCTCACCCTCCTCTTCCGACAATAAAATATGCTATTTACTGGAGCTTGAAATCAACTAAAAGATTGACTAACAAAAAGAGACGATATAAAATTATGAATTTCCATATGGTTATCCAAATAAAATTTTAGTGGCACTGATTTTTCTAACCACCTCACTATTAAGGGAACTCATTTTTGTAAATTTTATACAGGCTAGTTTGTCCGGATTTATTCTCTGTGGCCGCTTTTTATATTGGAGAAATATCGTCTCAGGGCAGTCCATCCTCAGTCGCATTGAAGTCATAAGCCTCAAAGACACTGGTTTTTCTTAACGCCGTTTCTTGCCGGTTTTCAGGGTGCTCCGGAACGCCTCCCTTCGGTCTTTGAACGGTCCTCGCACTTTTTCCTGAAAACCCGCTGCGAAATTGGCTAAAAACCAAGGTCTTTTTCGGCTTTATGTCTTCAATTGCTCCTAACTCCTGCTCCGGCTGAAAATTATCCTGACCCAGTATTTCCCACTAAATTTTAAGCGGCAGAAGAGATATATTGACGATTCTTGTTTATAGTAATCACTCATAAAATCAGTGCTACAAAAATTACAACTCAAAAATAGAACCGACTCTCTTATAGCCAAGTTTTTCATAGTATCCATCAACACCGGACATAACATAAACAATCCGATTCGGGTAATCCTGACGAATGCACTCCATCAGCTTTCTGCCAATCTCCCCACCCCGACAATCGGGCTTTACCAACAGGTCGCAGATATATATGTAAGTCCCGAAATCTTCCAGAGAGCGGGAATATCCACATAAAACATTGTTCTTATATGCGACATACGTGATGGAGGTTTCCAGGGCAGATTTGTATTTTTCAGATAGATTTTCATCTGCATAGTCCCAACCATCTTCATCAAGAATCATCTGCATCAATTCAGCCTCATCCTCTGACTTTGTGTATTTTCTTATTTTTAGTGGCACTGATTTTCCTAATTTCCTCATTATTAACAACAATGCTATTCCAACGACAAGGAGCAAATATACGACATTTTACATAGCACTCTATTCCAGGAAATTAGAAAAATCAGTGCCACATATATTATAAAATCGAACCATATTCCACTGATGAACATTGTCATAGTCTTTATTTCTGTTGTAGAAGCGAGGTTTATCCCAGTTCTCCCCGGTCAGTTGAATATAATTCCATTGAATGAGCATTAACTTGATCTTACCAGAAGCTGAAAATCCGATAAGTTCGGGATTTATCCTAACCAATGCCTCACAGCCATCACGATGCCCCTCCGGACATAATCCGGAATAATTGCCTGTCAATTCAAACATCTTGGGAGCGAGATCCCCGTCACCGGCATAAAAAGCCGGTTTCTTACGCTCAGCAGCAGACATTTTACCGAGCTCTTCCCGCAACTTACCCTCCAGATCCAAGAACTCAGCATCAGATTCATTCTCCAGCTCTTTCAAGGCTTTGCTTCTAAACTCCTCGGCAGTTTGTCTGTTTACTTCCAGAATCTCTTTATAGGCTTGCTCTATCTCCTTCCGTCGTTCCTCCTTTGTAGGGTTCGCCGAAGTTATGCCTGCGTTTTCCCTCTCTTGCTTCTGCCCTTTGATAGCCTCGCTCAGGTAGAACTCTTGCGAAACAGGAATGAAAAGATCAACATTATCCCTGCCTGCCATAGTTATCTCATCCCCTGCTGTCTGATATATTCCGAAATTGAAGAAGTCGGCTGTCTTCCTTGGAATTACACAGATATCCCCGGCTACCGGGGCACCAAAAGTGGTTTTGTCCATTCCGTTTAGATAAACGGCAACCCAGGTTCCGACTTCATAATTTGCAAACTTTCCCTTTGGTGTATGTATATATGGTGCAAAATGGAGTTCAATTTTTGCATATATCCTGGGATGTGGGTCATCGGAAAGACTTTTGAAAGAGTTGTTCGGCAGAATGTCTATAAAAGTATTGATCAAAGCCTCATATCCTTGCGGAGGATTACTCTTGAGCCAGTTCAGCATATTCGCGGTTACTCTCTGCGCTGCGCTTTTGCATGCATTAAGCTCTGCTTCCGAATAGTTTTTCAATCCGTATGAATTGACGAATGCGAAACGTTGTTTTATCTCTCCTTTTGTGTATGGCATCATTCCGTTGATAACCTCATCGGAATATGGCTGCTGTGCGGACAATTGTTGGCACACCATGCAAAATATGAAAATGCCTATAATGATTACCTTTTTTCTCATAATACTATTTTTTTGAAAAGCCGGCTACAATATTCACAAAGATAAGATTTAATTTTTGTGGCACTGATTTTTCTAATTGCTTCATTTTTAGCAACAATACTATACCGGTCATAAGGAGCTTAACTATAATATTTTGCACAAACCTCTGCTTCAAATAATTAGAAAAATCAGTGCCACAAAAATTTTTTATATATTTACACAATCTTCGTGACAGAGTGAACCCACAACTTCAATTTTAGAATTTATGTTTTATTAATCTTCGGTAAAGGTTATATGAAAAATTTTGCAACTCTGCTCTTTATTACTTCAGCAATACTTTTCTCATGTTCTAAGGATAAAGTACAACCCAGTTCAGAAAAGGAAATGCTAACATTTGGCTTCAAAGCCGCTGATAACATAGCTCTTACAAATGATGTTGCTGCAACAATAAGTGGAAAAAACATATCTGTATCATTACCTGCCGAATGTGAACTCAATGCCTTGAAGGCGACATTTACTGCATCACCTAAAGCAGTTGTCAATATCGGTTCTCAAAGACAAATCGACAGGAACACTGTCAATGACTTCAGAAATCCTGTGATATACACAGTCGTAGCAGAAGACGGGACATCATCCAACTACTCCGTTGTTGTCACAAGAGTTCTTTCAACAAATAAGGACATCAAGTCATTTTTCTTCGAAAAGGCAAACAATCCGGAGTTGAAGGAAGACATCACGACCACGATAGACCTCTTAAACAGGACAATCAAATGCACAGTTCCCCTGAATACCTCAAGGAATTCACTTGTAGCATCTTTCTCACTATCAAAAGGGGCACAACTGAAGATCGGCAATGTTGTTCAAAATTCCGGCGTCACTCCTAACAATTTTGAATCGACACTGACCTATTCGGTCATTGCAGAAAACGGAAACTCATCCGACTATACAGTTACCGTAAACAAAACATTGAACACAGAAAAAGAGTTGAATAGCTTTGTCCTGGAAAAATCAAAAAACCCGGCCCTGCCCTACGATATCGTTTTCACAATTGACCAAAACGCCCGGAAATTATCCTACGAATTCCCCTCCGATATTGTAAAAAATCATTTGATTCCGACATTTTCAGTTTCCTCGAACGCTCAGGTCAAAATAAACAATGTAGCCCAGGTCTCCGGTGTCACTCCAATTAATTTTGACAACAATTTAAACCTTGATGTTACAGCTGAAGACGGCAGCGTATGCACATACACATACGAAGTCAAAAACGAGCAACTCCCGACAATTGACCAGACAAAAATTCAAAGCAAGATCAGGGCGCTGAACTACCAAAGAAGGACAATATACCAGAACACGGTTCAATTTCCTAACATAGAGGTAATCCCTATACTCTCCACAACCTGGCAAAATTCGAAACCCGCTGATGCTTTTCCTTTTGACTGCGGATACATAGGAAACGACGGAAAAATCTATGTCAGCAAACCACTTTATCCCGAACAGAAAGCACTTTTCCCCGATGTGAATGTTGCAGCTCTTTTCTACGTAAGCAAAGCGTTTATAAAACACTATTACAAAAATTCCGAGATGCCTATCTGGTTCAGTAACGGATTTGCCGCATTTGAATCAGGAGCTGTGCCGGGAGACGAAGCAGTAAAAGCGGCAATAAACAATTTCGGAGGAACACTTCCCTCATTCAGCGACCTGAATAACAGGGAAAAATTCACTGAGAAAAACGGGATCGCAATAGCGTGGCTGTTCGGAGAATTTTTAAGTTCATACTATTGCTGGCCATATTGGGACATCATTGCCACAAGCAGCAACGATATAACTCTTGCTCCGTGGAGATTTGGCACATTCGCTGATTTTGAACAAAAGTGGATCAGATATTCAAACTACAGAATATTGAGAAGCGAGAGCACCCGCATCAAATGGCAACAGGAGAGCGAACATTTCAGATACCTGTACAGAGATGCTGACTCATTTAATTATCCACTGTTCAGCAACACGTTAGAAGAGGCATACTCCGAATACAAGACAAAGCTTGGGGTTTCCTTCCCAATAAAATTAACTGTAGTTAGTATTCCAGAATCCGAATCAGCCTATATTGACGGGATTCCTAATCCGGGAAGAATCACCGGTGGGACGGCATGGGCTTCAGGGCTTGTTTTTTCATGCGCCAACAAAAGCGAAGAGTTGCAACTGTTTCCTAGTTTACTGCGACATGAACTTGCCCATGAGTTTCAGGCAATTCTTATGAAACCTGGTGTTTCTATGCCGGCTTGGCTCAATGAGGGATTTCCAAGTTTTATGCAAATGGGCGGAATGGTTACTCCTGAGAAAAAGGCTGAATGGAAATCTGATGCTAATAAAGCACTAGCTGATGCAACTGCATATTTCAAACACCAGCCGACTTTTGAGGATATTGCTGTTTATCCGAATCCATATTTTAACTACTACCTGCTCGGGGAGATAATGTATGAATTCATCTACAGCGTTGGTGGCAACGCCGGAGTCAAGGCTATCACCGAAGATCCTGCGGCCGGTATTTCATATTTAGGCTTCGCGACTCCGGAGGCGTTTATGGTTGCGTATTATGCCTATTTTAATAGTCAGTGGCGTTAATTTGCATTGAAGTCATAAGCCTCAAAGACACCGATTTTTCTTATATGGCCACTTAGC
>JALOCI010000084.1 GCA_023227835.1 Bacteroidales bacterium | reverse complement strand
TCCATGTTGTCACCTTCGAGAGTTTCGAGAACGGCCATTTTCAGCCCTCCGCTAGGGTTTTGCGGGCCGTCCAGTTTTCCGGGCGCCCGTAGCTGCTTGTTGGGTAGGTGGGGTCGATGGGCACCCACGACGACCCGAGACGAACCTCGGTGAAGACGTGATGCAAGCGAAGATCGGGACGACGAGACACGGCCACGACGCGCCAGGGATAGCCCGAAGCGATGGCCCACGCGGCGACGGCCGTCGCGCGGTCGTCGCAATCGGCGCCGCGGGCGGCCTCCATGCGGAGGAAAAGCGGACGCTGCACCAGCTCGACGCCCGGAGGGTCGCGCCGGTACGGGATCGCCTGCACGAAGTCGAACAACTGCGGAGGAGTCAGCGAAACGAGGTCCGCCATATCCTGCCAGTATTGGCGGGCGAGCCTGCCAATCTGTTCCCCGGTCTGCTCGACCTTGAAGAGCTTTTCCCTTGTGGATTTCACAATTACAACCTATCTTCCCCGAAGTCGGCTTGCAAGGGCTTTCCGCCCTGGGAGGCCGATAAAATGGGGGGAAATGGGCTTCCCCTCTATACAATACACGAAAGGGATGTTTTCTTCATGAACAAGCCACTTCCGCAGAAAATCGGAGCCGGGGAACGCGACGAGAGAACCAAGCCGGACCCGTTTCTTTTCTTCGAGATCGAGACCGACGAGGGCTCGGAGTTCGTCCCGCTTCCAACTGTACTTGCCGAATCGGCGATGCGTCAAGCGGAAGCCGCGGAGCGCACCGCCGGCGCCCTGGAGCGCCTTGTCGAAGTCATGGCGCAGGCGCACGGCGTTTCCTTCCGCGCGTTCGGAAGCGAGGATCCCGGGGCCGGCGACATGCCCGGAGCGAGCAAGGATCCGCAGGGATGACGGCGCGGCCGGTTGCGGTCGTTTGGTCTGTTTCGCTTTCCGAACAGGAAAGCGAACAGCTCGAACAGATTTTGACCGATTCCGGCTTGAAGCCGGGTGTAGAGGGCTTCGAGGCGTTAATCCGTCAAATTCTGTCGGGCGATTTCGGCGACGACGAGGAGGAGGACGAGGCGCCGCGCGCACGTCCAAAAACCGACGCACTCGAACAGCTCTTGCGCGATCATGGGCCGTTGATCGCCGAAGGTGGAAAGCTCGTTCTCGAGGCTGCGAAGCGTCGATTCTTGAGGCCGGGCCGGTGAACGTCCCGGCCTACATCGCGAGCGAAGGGGCGGCGCCTGGAGGTGCCGCTCTTTCCTCCATGCTCCCCGATCTGCATCTTTCCGGCGGGAATCCGTTTTCGGGCGATGCTGGCTTGCGGAATGCCTGGGCCGTGTGGGCTCAATCGTTCAGCGAGCGAACGCGCGCGATCTACTCCGACGGTCTCTCGTGGCTCTGCCGGTGGCTCGAGATCCCCGACCCTCTCGACGCCGTGCTCCATGTCGCCAGGATGCCGCAGGCCGAAGGAACGGCCCGCCTCGTGGCCTGGGAAACGTGGCTCCACGAGATCCGCGGGAATGGACCTCGAACCCTCAAGGCTCGACGGATGGCCGTTCTACAGGCGTTCCGCCTGCTCTACGCTGCCGGCGCCGCGACTTGGATCCCGCAGTTCCCGCGGCGCCGTGCCGAGGCGGAACGGCCGCCGGCCGACTCTCTATCGATGCGCGCCGCGCGGGCCTTCGTGGCTCGCGTTGACGGCCAGGAGTGGCGAGACGCCAGGGACCGGGCCGTCTTGTGGCTCGTCGTCGGGTGGGGGATCTCTCTCGTGGACGCTGCCGCCCTGGACGTGTCGAGCTTCGATCCTTCGTCCGGCCGCCTTTCCCTCCCGAGGAGATCCGCGCCCGTGGTCGCCCTCCCCGAGATCGCCGACGCCCTGCGCGCCTGGGTGGCAGTCCGCCCCGATGCCGAAGGGCTTCGCGCTCTCTTCGTTGGTCACCGAAGCGGAGGAGCGCAGCGGATCCGCTGGACCCGCTTGGATGTCCGCGGCCTCTGGTCCATCATTCGCCGGCGATTCGATGCGGCCGGCTTCCCCAAACTCCGGAAGGGCGGATTCCGCCATTCCGCCATCTTGGCCGCCCTGGGTGGCGAGGTTTCAGCATGACGCGAGCAGCAGCACGACGGCCGAGGCGGCCCCTTTTCTCCATTCTGGATCTGTGGGCACGTCCGATTTCCTTCCTCCCGATCTTGGGAAGGATCCCCGGATCGGATGCCGTGGCGGCCTTGTGGATGTCCCACGCGCTGGAGAGGCAGCGACAGGCCGGCGATGGGAATACCTGGATCTGCCCCGCCTGGGAGTGGTACGACGCGACCCTACTAGGCCGGAAGGAACAGGAGCGCGCCCGCCGGTTCTGGGCAGGGTTGGGAATCGTCGCCGACCTGCGCGCCGGAGGGGTCGCCGCTCCCGGAAACGCCCTCGCCTATGTGGTGAACGTCCGAGCACTAGACGCGCTCGTTCGTTCGCACCTCGAAGAGGGTCCGAGCCCTGCCCCTGGAGGGGTTCCGAAGCGTCCCAAACGGACACTTCCGAAGCGTCCCAAAGGAACAGTTCCGGAAATGTCCCAAACGGACACTTCCACTAGAATCCCTGTTGTTCTTCCTACGGAAGAAACAGGGAAGGAGAGCGAAAGGGGGGTGCAGGGGGGAAGCGAAACGCACCACGAGCACGAACACGACCAGCAACAGGCAGCCGGAACGGCTGCCCGCGCGCGCTCTTCGGAGCCAGGGGGGGGACCATGCAGCAGCAGCAGCCAGCCGAGCCCGGAGGAGTGGGCGGACCATTGCCGGACGACGTGGCCGACATGGAGCGCCGACGACATCTCGAGAGCCTACCTTTCGGCCGTCGCCGCTGGCTGGAGGAAGAGCCGGGGCGGGAGGATTCGCGATTGGAAGGCGTTCGCCGCTGTCTGCGCGAAGGTGTGGGAAGCCTCGAGGGAGGGCCAGGAGGCCGCCAGGAGGGCGAAGGAGCGGGCGAAGGAGCAGGAACGACGGGCGGAGAGCCTTCGGCGCCTCGAGGCCGCCAGGACGCCCGCGAGCAGCCTAACGCCGGAGGAGCGGGAAGCGAACCGGGCCGCCCTGCTGCAAGGGCTCTTCGGGAAGCGGGCGGCGTGATGCCCGCGGCCGCGGAGCTCAAGCCGTGGAAGGGGGGCGGGAAATGGCTTTCCGCCCTGGACGTGCGCGACCTCACCGGCCAGGAGTCGAGGACGGATCGGCCTTGCGTCGAACTCCTCGCCCCGCTGGGATACCTGCCGAGCACGGCCGGAGACCTCGAACAGCTCGCCAGGGAGGGCCGACTCTCGGAGCTTGCGCCGATCTGGTGCCCGCGCGGGTTCCGCTGCGATGCGGCCTCGATTCCGCGCGTTCTGTGGGGCATCTATCCCCCTTGGGCTCGATCCAACCGGGCCGCGGTGCTTCACGACTACCTCTACACGGTCCAACCGTGCAGCAGGGAGCGAGCGGACGCCCTGTTCCGCGAGGCGTTGCTTTCCTGCGGCGTCTCGCCGGTGCGGGCCTGGATCATGTGGCGAGCCGTTCGCCTGGGTGGTGGCGGCTACTGGAACGAACGAACGCCCGAGGCCGTGCAGGCCGCGCGCGAACATGCCGCCAGGAATGGCGGATCCCTGGAGGTTGCCCCGTGAACGTCTCGAAGATGAGCCGCGAGAAGATCGCCGCCGCCCTTGCCAAGGGTGGGCGCTACATGAACCACGCCCGCCAGTGGGTGGCCGTGAAGGTGGGCGAGCGGATCAACCCCGACGACATCGCCCTAGCCATCGTGTCGCCGGATGCCTTGATCGTCCGCGAAGCCGTGCGGATGGCCTCCAAGGCCGGCCGAGGAGCGAAGCGGGCCGCGGATGCCGTCGCGCGCAAGGTACGCAAGAATCCGACCGGAACCGGCGCCGCAGCCGTTGGCGAGCGTGGCGGGTGGTCCATCGTCAAGCCCGAGAAGCGCGACGACGCCGGCGGGGTGCTCGCCTGGGGGCCGTCGGGAATGCTCGAGGATTCGGAGGGCCGGCTCTATCCCTTCCGCTGGGCTCTGGTTCCGCTGTCCCGGATCATCCCGAGCAACGATCCGAAGACGGGCCGCCCGCTTCGGTTCTACCTGCCCGAGCTCCAAGGCCGAAACCGGGAAGCCGTGGCGAGTCGGTCGCAGGTCCAGAAGTTGGCCGCCGGTCTCGATGCTCGCCGGCTCATGCTCGCCAGCTCGACGCCCGCGGATTCGGCGCCGGTGGTGTGGAGAGGCACGGGGGAGCGTTCCGAGGCCTTTCTCGTGGTGTCCGGGAACGGCCGCACCATGGCCGCGATTCTCGCGTTCGAGACGGAATCGGAGGCGTGGGAACAGTACCTTTCCGCCGTCGCTTCCCGCTGGAACATGGCCGCGAAGCTGGACGAACTGGACAGGGACGAGCGGTTCCTCGCCGTGCGGGTGCTGGGAGGCAAGGACGGCGCGCCCGTCGAGCAGGCCGTCGCCCTTGCCGGAGCGAGCCAGGGCACGGCCTCGGCCGGCCTGTCGGACCTGGAAAAGGCCGTCCACGTCGGCCGCGCGCTGGGGATCGAGACGCCGCTCGCCTTGGGCCGCTTCCAGTTCTCGCGCCCCGTGACTCCCGAGACCGTCGGCGACTGGATCGCCGACAACCCGGAGACGTGGCGGAAGATCCTCGCGAAGATGGATCCGGCGAAGGCGGCCGCGATCAACAACCAGCCGGCGCAGGCTGCCGCCCTGGTGGAAGCGGTCATGCTGCAAGGTATCCCCGCGGACGTTGTGGCCGCGGCCTACGATCCGAGCGGGCGGCCCGACCTCGTGCCGGTGCTGCTGGGAATGCTGCCGGCCGTCTGGAGCCTGGAAAGCGCCGCCAGCAGCAGGCCGCCAGAGATCGCCGAAGGGTGGCGCCTCCTGCCGCGGCTGCCGCGGGCCTTCGAGTGGTTCCGCCGGATGGACGGAAAGAGCCTAGCGAAGATGCGCGCCGCCCTGCGCGACGAAGAGGTTCAAGGCGGCCTCGACCTGGGCGACATGCCGAAGGACGCGGCGCCGCTGGCCGACTCTCTCGCCTGGGCGCTGGGCGTGGCAATCGTCAAGGCGGCCGGCCGTGCTGCGCCTGCCGAAGCGATGGCCGACTACCTGCGCGAATACGTCGCCGACGCCCTGCGGACTGGACCCGGGGAAAGCCTGTTCGGTGCTGCGGACGACGTGGACCCGGGGGCCGTGCTGCTGGGCCACGTGGATCGCCGTCTCTTGCGCCGCAACCCGCCGCGGGGCATGGTGCGCCACGGGAAGGCGGGAACCGTCGTCAGGTATCCCGGAGGCGTGGAGGTCCGTTTCCGGCGCCGCGTGGAGGATCCGACCGCGCTCGCCATGGCCGACGCGCACTACCTCGAAGCCCTCGAGGGCCAGGGGGCACTATTCGGAGGCCTGGGCAGAGAGACCACCCTCCACCAGAACCCGGCGCGGGATCCGGCGCCGGCCTGGGCCGTCGCAGCCCCGGGGGAAGGCCCCGGCCCGTGGCCGTGGCTTCGGCTCACGCCCGAGCAGTGGGGGGAACTACAGTTAGCCGCGGCCCGCACGGCCGTGTCGGCCGTCGCTATGGCTCCCGGCGGCTTCTGGAGAGCGTGGAAGGATGCCGGATTCGACCCGGCGAGCCTGTCGCCGGAATGGCTGCGGAAGCGCGACGCCTTCGCCGCTCGATCCGTGGCGCAGATGCGGGACGCGGGCCAGACCATCCGGCGCGATCTGGCCTTGCGCGTGTGGGCCATTCACCCGGCCGCCGCCCTCTCGAAACTCTACCGAGAAAAGGGCTTGCGCTAGGCGAACCAAAAGGATATATTCCGAAGGCGGCCGGCGTTCGGCCGTTCCTCGAAAGGGAATCGACATGACGAAGAAGAAGGCGCCCGCGGTTGCGACCACGGCGACGGGGGTTCGGAAGATCCCCAGCAGCTACAAGGAACTCGCCGCGGCGTTCCGTGCCCTGGTGAAGGAATGCGACATCGCGAAGCAGGTCGCGGCCGACAACTGGAAGAGCTTGGGCGAATGGAAGCAGAAGGCCGCCGACAATTGGGAAACGGCGGAACGATGGATGCAGGCGCACGAATCCACGTCGGGAGCCTGTTCGGAACTGATCGCCGAGCGCGATCTCGCCTTGTCCGGCAAGGCCGGCGCCGAGCAGCGGGAAGCCGCGGCGCTCGAGTACGGCCGCGAGCTGGCCGCCTCCGAGTCCGAGCTCCGCGGGCAGGTCGCCAACCTCGAGACCCGGCTCGCCTGGGCCGAGAATGCCCGCCACGTCCTGGAACGCCGGTTCTACGAGTTCGCCCTCTCCAAGGGCGCGACCCTCGAAGAGCTGCGCGAGCAGTTCCCCGGGCACCGCATCGACCACCGCGGAACGGTGGCGTGATGCGGTGGGCCGTCGTTCGCCACGAAGGCAAGATTCGCGCCTGCATCCCGGAAACGGCCGCGATCTTCGCCGCCGTCGTGGATCCCTCCGAACCGCTGCGGAAGATTCCCGCCCTTATGCCGTCGCCGGGTGTGGTTATTCCGCTTTCCGGTCAACCGGGTGTGTCCCTTACCTGGGAAGACGCGCCGGTCCCGCTGGACGGTCAGCCGGCCTTCGGTGAAGAGTCGGGCCGGGTCGCCGTTGGCGCCGGCCTGCACATCTTCGGAGCCGGGGGGAACTAGTGTTCGTCGCCCTGTTCATCATCTGGGGCGACTTCCTCGCCAGCTCGACCCGCTGCAAGGCGGGCGCGCTGGTGTTGTGGTTCGTGCTCATGTTCGCGCCTACCGTCTTCCTCCCCTCGCCGTGGTCCGATCTGTTGACGGGCTCCGTCGCCCTCGTGGGCGCGCTCTTCGGGGCGTGGTGGCAGGCAGAGGGGGAAACCATGCGCCGGCGGCTGGATGCTGCCCGCGTGGCCTGGGAAATGGGTTTCGATGCTCGCGCCGCCTGGAAGTGGTCGCGCCAGCTCTCCCGGATCGACAAGTAGCAGAAGGGGAAACCATGTCAAAGAACGTCAGAACCCCGAAATACCTTCGGGAGTTCGTTCTCTCTCGTTGCCTGGGCTGTACGGTCCGGGTCGAGGCCATCGCCAGGGAGTGGACGAAGCAGGAGCGCGGGCCGATGCCCGCGTTCGGAACGAAGGATCTTCCGGACTACGCCAAGGGGGCCGCGTCCGACTTCAAACAGATTCGGCGCGCCGTGCTGGATCTCGTGGAAGCCAAGGAAGCAACGATTCCGCACGAAGGATTCGTTCGTTCCGCAAATGAAACCGCAGAATCGAAGGGGGAATAAATGTCTGTTCAGGTTGAAAACGGAAAAGCGTATAACGTCCACCATTCCAGAAAAGGGGAATTCGTTCTCATGGTTTCTTCGCAGTGCGAGGAATGGATTTCGGGAACGATTGTTTCCGGAACGGCCCGCGCTATGATGGATTACAACATCAAAGAGGCCGGCGAGGAAATCACAGTCCGAAAGAGCTTTTTGTATTCCGCGACGGAGGTTACGACGTGCTGATTCCTCGAAACCATGCCCGCAAAATCTGGCCGCGGTTCGTCGGTGCGATCCTCCGCGGGGAAAAGGCGTTCGAGCTGCGCCAGGAGGACCGCGCCCGGTTCGAGCCTGGGGACGTGCTGGAACTCCTGGAGTGGTGCCCGCAGGTCGAGAAGTATTCCGGCGTCGTGCTGCGCTTCGGCGTTTCGTCGGTCCTGCGCGACGTTCCCGGCCTCGTTGAAGGCTTCGCCGTCCTTTCCCTCGGTCCGTGCGACCTGGAACACTCGTTCCCGCTGGAAGGCTGCATTCCGAACGAGCTCGCCCTGTACGGGATTCGGTCCGCGGAAGTGCTGCCGGATCTGTCCTACTTCGAGACGGGAAGGCGGGCTGCATGATTCAGGAAAAGAGAATTATCGAATCTCTCGACCCTTTGAAAATCTATCGCCTTTTGGTTTCGCTTGAACAGAATTTGCAGAATCACGACAATTTGAAAATGTGGGTCGAACCTCCGAACAATCTTAAAATCGACTTCATCCGCAGGAATGGAGGAACGCGCGGATTTTATTTGAAAGTGAACGGACCTTATTTCACAAGGCGCGAAGCAATTTCATTTTATCCGGATGGGAAAATCGGGTTTTGTGGATGGGCAAGCGGAATAAATCGAAAACCTTTTGTCGAAGCGTTTTCGATTTGGGCGATTATGAACTTTCCCGACGTTCCTCGCATTTCTCCGGAAAAGTGTTGATGCCCCGCCTGTGCGAACACTGCGGCAAGCGTCCCGCGGCCGTGCCCGATCCGGAACGGATGGGCCGGCCTATCCGGCGGATCTGTTCCGAGTGCCACGCCGGCGGCCTGCGGGCGGGCTTCCTGGTGGCCTTGTCGCTCCAGCAGCAGGAGCGGCGCCGGCGCGAGCACGAAAAAGGGCAGGAGCCCCGCGACTCCTGCCCCTGACTCGGGTTCCCCCTCGTCTCTCGCCCCTTTCCGGTGCTGCCCTCTCGGGGCGAGGTTCGGCCGGCGTGGCTCGAAAGGGAGAACCTACCACGCCGGCCAGGACGCGCCGAAGCGCGCCCGGGCTATCCTTCGGCCCCTTCCTGGGCCTGGGCGCGGAACTCCAC
>JALOCI010000083.1 GCA_023227835.1 Bacteroidales bacterium | reverse complement strand
ATCCGGGTGTTTCACACATTCCAGAACCTCACCCACAACGACACCTGCCAGCCCTCCGGGAATCTCCTCTGTCAGGCTCATTCCTTCAACTTCGAGACCTATAGTGTTGAGTATTTTCGCTGCTTCCTCCGGATTGATGTCAAGATTAATATAATTTTTAAGCCACTTATATGATATGTTCATGATAAATAAATTACTTCAGGTTATATAAATTAGAACAGAGACTCAACGAACTCCTTCTTGTTGAAAAGTTGAAGATCGTCTATCTTCTCTCCCACTCCTATAAATTTTACGGGTACTTTAAATTGGTCAGATATTCCTATAACTACCCCCCCCTTAGCTGTTCCATCAAGCTTTGTTACAGCCAGAGCTGTCACATCCGTTGCTCTTGTAAACTCCTTGGCCTGCAGAAATGCATTCTGGCCTGTTGAGCCGTCAAGGACAAGAAGAACTTCATGAGGTGCATCCGGAATCAGTTTCCTCATCACATTCCTGATCTTGGTAAGTTCGTTCATCAGGTTTACCTTATTGTGAAGGCGACCGGCAGTGTCTATCAACACAACATCAGCATTCTGTGAAATTGCTGATGCTACGGTATCATAAGCTACAGATGCCGGGTCGGAACCCATAGCTTGCTTTACAATAGGAACCCCGGCTCTTTCACTCCATATTGTCAGTTGGTCAACCGCTGCTGCCCTGAATGTATCGGCAGCTCCAAGTACGACACTGTATCCTGAATTTTTTAGTCGGGAAGCCAGTTTTCCTATAGTTGTCGTTTTACCGACCCCATTGACCCCAACTACAAGTATTACAAAAGGCTTTTTTGAAAAGTCAAACGGGATTTCTCCTTTATAATTTTCGTCAATATTCAGCAGAGCCTCTATCTCCTCCCTGAGAATCGAGTTAAGTTCATTACTGTCCATAAATTTATCTCTGCTAACCCTCTCCTCAAGTCTCTCAATAATCTTCAATGTAGTCTCCACTCCTATATCAGATGCTATCAAAGCCTCCTCAATATCATCCAGAGTATCTTCATCCACCCTGGATTTTCCCACCACGGCCCTTGATAATTTCTCAAAAATGCCTTTTTTTGTTTTTTCAAGTCCTTGGTTCAGAGCATCTTTTTCCTCTCTTGATTTTGACCCGAATAGTCCGAATAATGCCATGTATACAGAATTAATTGTCAAAGATATGAAATTTCCTTTAAATGAGATAGACAAACAAAAAATGCCGCTTTTTAAGGCGGCATTTTTTAGTTTTCTTATAAGGTATTGTTATTTCTTAGCGAAAAAATCCTTTACACCTTCTGTAGGAACAATCTCTTCCTGAAATGCATAAGCTCCGCTACGATCTGAACGTACCATGCGGATGCATTTAACGACATTCTTTCCTGATCCTTTTGAGCCACCGAATGTAGCAACTACTTTCTTTGCCATTTTCTATAATGTTTTAGTCGTTATTACTTAATTTCACGGTGAACAGTTACCTTCTTCATGAATGGATTGTATTTCTTACGCTCCAGACGCTGAGTGGTATTCTTCTTGTTCTTTGTGGTGATATATCTTGAAATCCCGGGAACACCGCTCTCTCTTTGTTCGGTACACTCCAGTATAACCTGAACTCTATTTCCTTTTTTTGCCATGTTATTCTAAATTATACTAAGCTGATTAAACCTTTATTCTGAGCATCTATCAGAGTGGCCTTAAGACCATTCTTGTAAATATTACGCATCCCTGCGGCTGAAACCTTGAGGGTGATAAATCTTTTCTCCTCTTCAAGCCAAAAACGTTTGTTCTGAAGGTTTGGAGAAAATTCTCTCTTTGTACGGCGTTTTGAATGGGAAACATTGTTTCCTATCATCCTCTTTTTACCGGTAACTTGACAAACTCTTGCCATTTTGTATGTAATTTTTATATATTATTCATTAATATACCCCTAAGGGGCTGCAAATATCACGATAATTTTTATATTATGCAAATATTTACACAATTTTAAAAATCCTCTTCCACCTTATATTTCGAGGGAAAGAGCTGTATTTATCCTTTGAAAACCATATTACGGACGGTGTCCCCACAATATGTGACTCCGGAACAAAACCCCAGTATCTTGAATCAGCGGAATTGTGCCTGTTATCTCCCATCATGAAGTAATAATCCATTTTGAAAGTATAACTATTGGCAGGTTTTCCGTTGATATAGATCTCAGAACCCTTAACCTCCAGCTTATTGTCCTCATAAGAGGAAATTATCCGGCTGTACAGAGGAAGGTTGTCAACTGTAAGAGGAACAGTAGCCCCTTTCTTTGGTATCCATAGCGGACCAAAATTATCCCTTGTCCATTTGAAGTCACCTTCAAAAGGGAAGATCGTAAGAGGAGAATCGGGAAGATCCGGCGGATATGTATCAATATTCTGACGTATATCTACAATGTTTGCCATAGCCTTAATCTTAGCCACCTCATCCTCATTAAGAGGAAAATTGGTATAGCCCGGAAGCGATGCATCATAGTAGAGCTCATCATTATTAAGACCCATATCCTCAATAATCTTCGGATTCAAAGTCGTTCCATTTGTATATACAGTATATGTGTTCTGGATTCCGGGGGAGTTTGGTTGCGGATTTCCGTCAATATAAACCTTGCCGTTTACGATCTCAAGTGTATCTCCCGCTTGGGCAACACATCGCTTTACATAATTGTCCTTCTTATCATCAGGTCTTACCACTACAGGGCCATAAGTCCTGTATGTGTAATCTCTTCCGTAAAGTCTTATGCATTGATAGTAATCGGCGGTAGGATCTCCCTTTAGCACTGTATCTCCGTTGGGAAAGTTAAAGACAACAATATCGTTTCTCTTTACTGTTCTGAATCCGTCCATACGCCTGTATGGATTATGTATCCACTTAAGATATGACTCGCCTCCTGTAATCGGAAGCACATTGTGAACAAGAGGGAATGATATAGGAGTCTGAGCAATCTTGGGGCCATAAGCAACCTTGCTTACGAAGAGATAGTCACCCGTCATAAGGGTTCTCTCCATAGAGGAGGTCGGAATCATATATGCCTCAAAGAAGAATGCCTTAATAAGAGTAGATGCTATAAGCGCGAAGATTATTGCATCCAGCCAGTCCAGCCAGGCATTTCTTTTCTCTCCCTTTTTGTAGTTCTTTTTCCAAAAGGCCCACTTTACCTTACGAGTGATAAACAGGTCGAAAATTATGATTAATCCGAGGATGAACCACACGTTGCCGAACCATATCACCCACAGCAAATACAAAAGAGCCCAAATTGAAAACTTGAACCATTTGTTGCCTATTATCTGAAGAACTTTCAACTTTTGTCTATTTTACAGAGTTTATAATAGCCTCGAAAGCTTTAGGATTGTTCATTGCAAGATCTGCAAGCACCTTACGGTTAAGACCCACATTGCTCTTTGCAAGTTTACCTATGAACTGAGAATAGTTCATACCATGCTGCCTTGCGGCTGCATTTATCCTTTGTATCCAGAGAGCACGGAACAATCTCTTTTTGGTTTTACGATCGCGGTATGCGTAGGTAAGACCCTTCTCCCAGGTGTTCTTAGCTACAGTCCATACATTTGCACGTGCAAGAAAATTACCACGTGTAAGTTTCAGAATTTTTTTACGGCGAGCTCTTGAAGCTACCGAATTTACCGATCTTGGCATCTTTGTTTTTGTTTAAGAATGTCAGCGTTCTCCACCATTGAGAACCTTATTCTGCTGTGCATTCAGGTTAATAAATAATTACGCAACCAGGAGGTTTTTCATCCTCTTCTCATCAGAAGTAGCCACTACTGCCGAGTAAGTAAGATTTCTCTTTCTTTTGGTTGTTTTTTTGGTTAAAATGTGACTTTTGAAAGCATGCTTTCTTTTCACTTTTCCCGTTCCGGTAAGGTCGAAACGCTTTTTAGCACCGGAGTTGGTTTTAATTTTGGGCATTGGTTTCTATTTTTAAAGTTAAAAACTATTTCTTTTTGGCCGGTGATAACATCATTATCATCCTTTTTCCTTCAAGCTTCGGCATCTGCTCAGCTTTTCCGTATTCTTCCAGTTCAAGGGCAAAACGTAAAAGCAACTTTTCTCCTTGTTCCGAGAAGAGAATCGATCTTCCCTTGAAAAAGACATACGCCTTTACTTTTGATCCCTCCTGCAGGAATGATTGAGCATGCTTCAACTTAAACTGGTAGTCATGTTCATCCGTATTTGGACCGAACCGTATCTCTTTTATAACCACCTTGCTTGCATTTGACTTCATCTCCTTAGCCTTTTTCTTCTGCTGGTAGATGTACTTCTGATAGTCAATAATCTTGCAAACGGGTGGATCTACATTAGGAGAAATTTCAACCAAATCTAGCTCTAACGCCTCAGCCATCTTAATTGCCTCAAAGAGAGAAAAGATTCCGGGATTCGGCACATTGTCCCCTACTACTCTCACTCTTGCAGCAGTTATTCCGTTATTTACTCTCGGACCCTCCTGACCCGAATTCTGCCTGTTCTGCAGATTTCTGCTGTCATTTCTTGGGTTGTTCTGGCCCGGTGTTCTTTTCACAAAGCCACCCGGACGAGGTTTGAAAGGTGTTGCGATAAATTGTCCTCCTATTTTAGTTATTACTCAATTTGTTTTTTTATCTCATTATTAATGAGTCCTGCAAAATCCACAATCGACATTGTTCCCTTATCTCCCTCTCCCTGCTTTCTTACAGAAACCATACCGGAATCTTCCTCTTTCTCACCAACAATCAGGATGAATGGAATCCTTTTTAATTCATTCTCCCTGATTTTCTTGCCGATAGTTTCGTTACGATCGTCAATTGAGGCGCGAATATCGTTATTAGTCAGCAAATCTACAACTTTTTTTGCATAATCATTGTATTTCTCGCTGACAGGAAGAATAACCGCCTGTTCAGGAGCAAGCCACAACGGGAACTTTCCACCGGTATGCTCAATGAGTACAGCAACAAATCTCTCCATCGAACCAAATGGGGCTCTGTGTATCATCACCGGACGATATTTCTTGTCATCGGCTCCTACATATTCTAGCTCAAATCTCTCAGGAAGGTTGTAGTCCACCTGGATTGTACCAAGCTGCCACTTTCTTCCGATTGCATCCTTCACCATAAAGTCAAGCTTAGGTCCGTAGAATGCTGCCTCTCCCAATTCCACGACAGTTTTAAGCCCTTTCTCCTCGGCAGATTCAATTATAGCTCTCTCAGCCTTTTCCCAGTTTTCATCGGTACCGATATATTTCTCTTTATTGTTAGGATCCCTGAGAGAAATCTGTGCAGTATAGTCCTTGAAATCCAATGTTTTGAAAATGTAAAGGACGATATCTATAACCTTGTTGAACTCCTCTTTAATCTGATCCTGACGACAGAAGATGTGTGCATCATCCTGAGTAAAGCCCCTTACCCTTGTAAGCCCGTGAAGCTCACCACTCTGCTCGTAGCGGTATACTGTACCGAACTCAGCAAAACGGATAGGAAGATCTTTGTATGAACGAGGCTTTGTCCTATAAATCTCACAATGGTGAGGACAGTTCATAGGTTTAAGCAGGAACTCCTCTCCCTCCTGCGGGGTATGAATCGGCTGGAACGAATCAGCACCATATTTGGCATAGTGACCGGAAGTCACATATAACTCTTTCTGTCCTATGTGAGGTGTGATTACCGGAAGGTAACCTCCCTTTTTCTGTACGTTTTTAAGGAAGTTTTCAAGTCTCTCCCTAAGCTGTGCACCTTTTGGAAGCCACAATGGCAAACCTTGTCCCACTCTTTGAGAGAATGCAAACAACTCCAGCTCCTTGCCTAATTTCCTGTGGTCACGTTTCTTTGCCTCCTCCATAAGTACCAGATACTCATCAAGAAGTTTTTTCTGAGGGAATGTCACGCCATATATACGGGTGAGCATTTTGTTCTTTTCATTTCCTCTCCAGTATGCGCCGGCTATAGATGTAAGTTTGACCGCCTTTATTACAGATGTGTCATTGAGATGCGGTCCTCTGCACAGGTCTGTGAAAGAACCATTAGTGTAAAAAGATATTGTACCGTCCTCAAGATCGCGGATAAGTTCACACTTATACTGATCTCCCTTTTCGGTATATGTTTTCATCGCCTCATCCTTGCTCACCTCCCTGCGTACAAAATGTTGCTTCTCCCTTGCCAGTTCGAGCATCTTGTCTTCGATTTTCTTGAGATCGGCCTCAGTGATAGTTTTTTCGCCCGGATCCACATCGTAGTAAAAACCTGTCTCAATTGAAGGTCCGATACCGAACTTGATACCCGGATATAAAAGCTCAAGAGCCTCCGCCATCAGGTGAGACGAAGAGTGCCAGAAGGTACTCTTTGCCTGTTGATCTTCCCACTTATGAAGCATTAGGGTTGAATCTTCATTGATTGGCCTGCCAAGTTCAACAACCTTGCCGTTAACCGTTGCTGCGAGTACATCCTGAGCCAGTCTTGGACTTATACTGTGAGCTATATCATAAGGGGTGGTACCCTTTTCGTACTGACGGATTCCTCCGTCCGGGAAAGTAATATTTATCATAATCTTTAACACAATTCTAACAATTTGCAAAGTTAATCTTTTTTTATTAATCCTTAAATTTTGTGCTATTTACATTTTTGTTTAAATTTGAAAGTTATGTATTAAACCAATTACACTGCAAATCAATCTATTATGCAATCAAAAGAGTGGAGTATAGCGGCTTTGGACGCACTTTTACTATCAATTATTACAATTGTAGTAAGCCTTATTCAAGTGGTTTTTGAACCTGGAACTGTAATTTCAATATTACTATGGCTCGTCAAGTTCGTCGGCTGTTTAGCCTTGTTGTACTATTTTATAAAAGAGTTCAGCAAATCTCATGATACCTTCACATACAAGGAAGGGTTCAGTTTTGGGTTTAAAATCTGCTTGTTGTCATCGGTTGTTTTAGCAGCATTTAATTTTCTGCAATATGCCGTGCTTTTCCCGGATGCTATGCAAACAGCCATGGAGCAGGTTATCGTTGCAATGCAGAGCAGTAACCCCGATGCTGCCGATAGTATGGAGAGGTATCAGTCGAAATTACCTCAGCTTGTATCAGTGATTACGCTTTTTTATTATACTGTTTTTGGGTTGATTGCATCTGCTGTTATAGCAAACTACACAAAAAAAGGGGATATATTCACAAATAACAGTATTTAATACGGATATCACCCATGTTGGACCTTTCAATTATAATATCCGTATATAACGAAGATGAGTCATTGACGGAGCTAATCTCGTGGATTGAGCAATCTCTTGCAGGAAAGCACATTGTATATGAGGTTCTTCTTATAGATGACGGCAGTACCGACCGTTCGTGGAACATAATTCAGAATCTCTCTGAAAGATATCCATCAATTATCCGTGGTATAAGCTTTAGAAGAAATTATGGCAAATCTGCCGCTCTTTTCTGCGGATTCGAGGCAGCCAGGGGTGAGGTTGTAATAACTATGGATGCCGACCTTCAGGACAGCCCGGATGAGATACCGGCCTTGTTTGATATGATAAATTCAGGTCAGTATGATCTTGTGTCCGGATGGAAGAAGAAAAGAAAGGACAATGTATTTGCCAAGAATATACCGTCGAAGATTTATAATGCCACTGCAAGAAAGGTGACAGGTATCAAGCTGCACGACATGAACTGCGGTCTGAAGGCATACAGGAAGGAGGTTGTAAAAAATATTGAGGTCTATGGTGAAATGCACCGGTATATTCCATACATAGCCAAAAATGCAGGGTTTACAAGAATCGGGGAAAAGGTAGTCGCACATCAGCCCCGTAAGTTCGGCAAGAGTAAGTTCGGGATGGACCGGTTTGTTAATGGATTTCTGGATCTTCTCACTCTGTGGTTCCTGTCAAGATTCGGTAAACGTCCAATGCACTTTTTCGGATTGATTGGAAGTCTTACCTTTATTATTGGGACAATAACGTCTCTATGGCTTATTATCGACAAGATAACTTCACAGGCTAAAGGGATGCCATACAGGGCTGTAACTAATCAGCCACTTTTCTATATCTCTCTTGTTGCGCTTATCGTCGGACTTCAACTTTTCCTGGCCGGTTTTTTAGGGGAGCTCATAACCAGAAATAGCACTGAAAGGAATAATTATAAGATAAAATCAACGATTTGAGTGATTTATTAAAAAATAAGTTATATATTGTAACAAATTTAACAATATAAATCTATGGTTAAAACTTTCTCATTTCCAAGTGTATATGAATCAACAATCCGCGAGTATTACACATCAAACGATCCAATACTCGGCTTTTCTAAGATAAAAATTGACGATTCAGACTATCTAGTAGGGCTTCAAGCCTTAAATGAAGGTGTTTCTCCTCATAAATCACTGAATGCTTCTCCGTCAGATCGTGAATATAAGCTTATTGCACACTCTGCACTTTTTTTGGCTAACAACATTGTCTCAAGCGGAGCCAAAAACGGCAACTCGCTTAGGTATTCGGTAACTACAGGATTCCCTTACGCCACATATCAGTTAAACAAAGACAGCGCAATTGAATTCTTAAAATCAGACTGTCTTATAACAACATACAAGGCTGATGAAAACGGA
>JALOCI010000016.1 GCA_023227835.1 Bacteroidales bacterium | reverse complement strand
AGGAAATGTACTAACAGGAGGTTCAAGTGTGATTCTTGTTGGAGGCACACTTGCAATACCGGCGAACACAGTTGCAGGAACATATACAAACACCACCGACCTTAAGATTACCGTTAACTACGAGTAATCGGAACCTTATACTAATATCAGGAAACGCTGCTTCTTCAAGCAACGTTTCCTGATTTGGCAAAACAACCACATTATGAGAAAAAGTTTTTACATAATACCTTTTGTGGCTATTATGTCCTCAATATCAGCTTCGTCAGCAAAAGCGCAAGTCAGCATAATAGCGCATGCATCTGCTGAGATTATTAAGGCTCTCACTGCTACCGAGAATTCAACTCTCAACTTCGGCAGATTCTCCCCCGAAACAAATGGAGGCGAAATAATCCTGACTCCGGACGGGGTAAGGTCTGCAACAGGTTCTGTAGCTCTGAGCGGAGGTTCTTATAACCCGGCAACTTTTGTTCTTACGGGACAAAACGAGGCTGCTGTAACAATAGCCCTCCCGGCAACATCAGCGTTGCTGACAAATAGCACAAATGGAAAAACTCTTGAGGTCTATGACTGGAAATCTTACCCAGAAGCAGGCATAGGAACAGGAGTGCTTAATAACGGCCTACTCTCTGTAAACGTTGGAGCAACCCTTAAGGTTGGTGACATAGAAAAAAATCCGGTTGGTATCTATTCAGGAACCTATACAATTACATTCTCTTATAATTAATCTATAGTAATAACATTTCTTACAATTTTGTTATATTTGGATTAATTTTTGAAAATTTAAAACCCCTGAAAATGTTTAATTCTGTCATTTACAATAAGTCAAACAATGGTAAGAAATCAATATCTTGTTTGTTTTTATTAGCATTATCCCTCTTCTCACTTCTGAACTTTTCGGAAGCAACCGCCCAGGGAAACCTCTTGATTACTCCAAGGCGCGTTGTTTTTGACGGGACAAGAAGAGTTATGGAACTGAACCTGGCAAACACGGGCCAGGACACCTCTAAATACAATGTTTCAATTGTTCAATACAGAATGACCGATGATGGGGCCTTCGAAGAGATTACCGAACCTGATCCAGGACAAAATTTTGCAGACAAATATATCCGTTTTTTCCCAAGAACAGTCACTCTTGCTCCTAATGAATCACAGGTGGTGAAAATGCAGGTAACGAACACTTCCGGTCTTGCTCCCGGAGAATATCGGTCACATGTATATTTCAGAGCTGTACCAAAAGAGTTAGCCCTTGGAGAGGAAGACCCCAATCGTGATACTACAGCTTTAAGTATAAGGCTTGTCCCTATTTTTGGAATTACCATTCCGGTTATTATCAGGATTGGACAATCTGACACAAAAGTATCCGTTTCCGACTTGAAATTAGAGATGATCAATGACTCTACTAACAGATTGTCAATGGTTTTCAACAGGACTGGAAATATGTCAGTTTACGGAGATCTGCGAGTGACATACATTTCTCCGTCCGGTAAAGAGTCCACAGTAGGCATTGTTAATGGTATCGCTGTATATACACCGAATTCCATCAGAAGATTCAAGCTTGATCTTGATAACTCCGCCAAGGTGGATTTTAAGACCGGTAAGATTAGAGTTACCTACTCTTCGCAGTCAGATACCCGTCCCGAAAAATACGCCGAGGCCGAATTAACCATTAAATAAATCACTTATCTGCTAAGATTTATAAAAGCATAATAATGAACAAAAAGTGTCCATATATACTAGCTCTGCTTTCTATTGTTATATATACCATGCCTCTCAATGCTCAGGTGACTTTAAGAATAGATCAGGGCTTAAATTTTGGTTCATTATACCCTGTTGGCTCAGGTGGCACTGTAACTATCAGTGACGACGGTGTTAGATCCAGTACAGGTAGTGTAATACTTTTCCCTTCTGCATATAATGAATGCTCTTTCACTATGAGCACCACGAGAAGAAACAGAACATACTATATTTACAGTTTATCTATCCAAAGCCCTGTAACAATGACAAGAACCGGCGGAGGAAGTATGACACTTTACCTAAACACAAACGGCAGTAATTACGGATGGAGTGTAACTCAGAGATACCCGGTAACTTTGTATATGGGAGGCACTCTCTATGTTGGATCTGTAACTGCAAATCCTCCGGGCAATTATTCGGGAAGTTTCACAATAACAGCCCATTATTATTAGTAACATGCAAACGGACAAGAGAACCGGATTAAACTGCAAATCAAAAAAAATAGGTTTCTCTGTTTTATTTACATTGCTTACAACCTTTTCATTATTGTTTTCCAACAACGCCGTTAGCCAGGAAAACAGGGAATATGAGGAGATTGCCGTATCTCTTAGTGTTCCCAGGATAGGAGGAGCGGACATAGGTGCCCTTGTAAAGGATGAGACTCTTTATCTGTGTCTGAATGATCTTTTTAATTTCCTTAGGATTAAATACAATACTGATTCTGGGTTCAACTCCTTTTCAGGTTTTTTTATATCAGAAGAAGCGACATACAATATAGACCGCACAAAAAATCAAATAGTTTACCAGAAAAAGGAATACGACCTTAGGGAGGGGGATCTCGTAAGAACAGAGACCGGTCTGTATCTTAAATCAAACTATTTCGGTGAAATCTTTGGACTGGATTGTATTTTTAATTTTCGAGCCCTTTCTGTTACGCTTAACACAAAAATTGAACTCCCAATTATAAGGGAGATGAGACAGGAGCAAATGCGCAAGAGCATTAATCAGATAAAGGGAGTTGTTGATGCAGACACAATTATAAAGAGAAAATATCCTGTTTTTAATTTCGGTAATGCCGACTGGACTCTTAATTCCACTCAAGAGAGCGGTGGAGCTGTTAATTCGCGACTTGCACTGGATATCGGGGCAGTTGTAGCCGGAGGAGAGACAGATATCTTGCTGAACTATGAGACAGATTCTCCTTTCTCCCTGAAAAAACAGTACTATCAGTGGCGTTACGCAAATAATGACTTTAAGGGTTTAACTCAGGTTATTCTTGGAAAAATTCAGTCTGAAAGTATATCTACACTCACCTCTCCTGTTGTTGGGGGGAAAATTACCAACACTCCTACTACATACAGAAGATCGTTCGGTACATATACACTGAGTGATGTTACCGAACCGGGCTGGATGGTGGAACTATACGTGAACAATGTTCTGGTTGATTACAAAAAAGCTGATGCCTCCGGATTCTACACGTTTGACGTACCGCTTATATATGGCAGCACTGATGTTAAGCTACAGTTTTACGGCCCATGGGGAGAGGAGAGATCACAGGAGAAAAACATTGAAATACCTTTTAATTTCTTGCCAAAAGGCAGATTTGAATACAACATCTCTGCCGGTATGGTTGAAGACTCTGCAGGAAGTCTTTTTTCTAAGACAAACTTTGATTATGGAGTCTCAAAATTCATGACAGTCGGGGGTGGTGTTGAGTACTTGTCTTCCCTTGATTCATTGAAATATATACCTTTTGCAAAAGCATCCATAAAGATTGCTCCAAACCTGCTTTTGACCGGGGTGTACAATCATGGCACAAATTTCAGCGGCTTATTGAACTGGAAGTTAAAGTCCGATCTTCAGTTTGAATTGAACTATATCAAGTACAATAAAGGACAAACATCAATTACGACAAATTATACTGAAGAGCGGAAATTACTTCTCTCTATGCCCATAAGGCTTAAGAAAACCTCTTTCTATACCAGGCTCTCGCTTAACCAGTCTCTTACTGAGACATCTAAGTTTACTAGCGCAGAACTTATTTTTACCGGGACAATTCTCGGCTTCAATGCAAACCTTACCACGGGAGCTCAGCTATATGGAGAGAGTAATCCGAGAGTTTACAGCAACATGTCATTTTCAACAAGGTTGCCTGGATCCTTTATTTTGACACCTCAAGCCCTTTATAACTACAGCAGCGGAAAATTTGAAAACGCAAAATGTGGAATTGAAAAGAAATTATTTAAGAAAGGTTACCTGAATCTTTCTTATGAAAATAATTTTAATAACAAGAGTTCCAGCATCGAGTTGGGATTCAGGTACGATTTCTCTTTTGCCCAGAGCGGAATTAATGCAAGAAGGAACGCAGGTAAAACTACTGTTACAGAATCAGCAACCGGAAGTATTATTTTTGATGCCCGGTCAGGTTATATTTCAGGAAGCAGTCGTTCAACTGTTGGAAACGGTGGACTTACACTTATACCATTCCTTGATATCAACTGTAATGGGATTAAAGATAAAGGTGAACCGAAAATTTCAGGATTACAGGCACATATAAGCGGAGGAAGAATCGAAAGTGACGACAGAGATACCATTGTAAGAGTCTTTGATCTGGAACCTTATGCAAATCACATCTTAACTGTAGACGGAGTAAATTTTGACAATATAGCCTGGCAAATAAAGCACAAAAGCATGAACATAGTTATTGAACCGAATATGTTCAGAAGAATCGACATACCTGTCTCCGTTATGGGAGAGGCTTCAGGAATGGTTTATCTGTCAGGAAAAAACGGCAAATCAGGTCAGGGCAGGATTATAATTAACTTCCACAGGAGTGACTCAACTCTGGTCAAGAGTACTCTGAGCGAGGCTGACGGGTATTTCAGTTTTCTAGGGCTGAATCCCGGAAAATACTACGCTCAGATAGATCCGCTTCAGATGGAAAAGGTTGGAATGACAGCATCAAAAGATATACATTTTGAAATTAAGCCTCTTATAGATGGAGACATTGTTGACAATCTTGAATTCATACTAACGAAGAACATTAAAGAGGAGGATATTCATCCGGAAACGGATACAATTTCAGCTCCTGATGCAGGTATTGCTCTTCAGCCGAATGTTATTGCCAAGGATTCTGTTCAAAAAACAGAAGCGTTTAATGATGATTTAAGGATTCAGCTTCTTGCGTCCAGAACAAAGGTAAATATGCATACAGTATTTAGAAATATAACTTCAGCCATCCCTGAGATAAAAATTGAAGAAATTAAAGGAAACGACGGTTTTTATAGGTATTGTACAGGTTGGTACAAATCTGCAACAGATGCTGAAAAGTTTATGATGAAGATTCGCCAAAAAGGGTGGAAAGACTGTTTCATTACTGCCGGGGATCCAAAAGATCTAAAAGGAATAAAAATAGAGCACGGAGCACACAGATATAAGATTCAGCTGATAGCAACCACCAGAAAGCTAGATAAAACAGAGATATTCTGTACTTTGTTAAAAACCATCAATAATCTTGAAATTGAAGAGACCAAAGAGAGTGATGGATTATATCATTACTCAACAGGTTTGTTCAAAAACATAAAAGCAGCCTCCGATTTTGTGAAGCTGCTTCATGATGCCGGATGGAAAGAGTGCTATATATCGCACATATAACCGAATGCTTATTGTATAAGATTGTATTTTTCAATCTTTGCATTCAGTGTTGGTCTTGAAATATCAAGGATTTGAGATGCCTCCACTTTATTCCAGTTTACAAGGTCAAGAACTCTCTTAATATGAGCCTTCTCCACCTCGGCAAGCGAGACAATCATCTCTTTGTTTCCCTGTTTTTCCTGATCACCTTCAAATCTGTTTATCAGAGAGATATTCTCTTTTTCAAGCACATCATTTTTTGCCACAATCATAGCCTGTAAAATTGTATTTTCCAGTTCTCTAACGTTTCCTGACCAATTGTGCTGCTGCAGCATTTCAATGACACCGTCACCAATCTTTGTAACATTTCTGTTAAACCTCTTGTTAAGTTTATACAAGAAATGTATAACAAGATCGTTTATGTCATCTTTCCTTTCACGCAAGGGTGGCATGTCAATAGTAAAAACTTTCAGCCTGTAGTAAAGATCTTCTCTGAATTTACCTTCCTGAATGAGTTTTTCAAGGCTCTTATTAGTTGCTGCTATTATTCTTGCCTTCATCGGAATAGGAGATTCTCCTCCGACTTTTTCAAATTCCAGCTCTTGAATAACTCGTAATAACTTTACCTGTGTATTGTGAGAAATTTCTGAAATCTCATCCAGAAAAATCGTCCCCTCTCCTGCCAACTCGAACTTACCCTTTTTATCCCTTATAGAGTCAGTAAATGCCCCTTTGACATGTCCAAACAACTCACTTTCAAGGAGTGTTTCGGTAAGAGCGCTACAATTCACCACAACCAAAGGCTCTGAACGTGTTATACCGGAATAGTGTATCAGACGTGCTATAAGCTCCTTTCCGGTACCTGTCTCTCCCTGTATAAGAACATTAACTCTGTTCATGGAAATCAGACCTATAGATTTGAAGATCTCCTTCATTTTTGCTGTCTTTCCTACCAAAATGCTATGTTCTAATGCTGTGTCGACAGGAATATCTTTTTTAATGATACCTGTTAGCTTATTGCTTCTGTTAACAGACTCAAGAGCACTTTTTATTGTTGTTTTTAACAACTCCGGGTTTACCGGCTTTTCAAGGAAATCGAACGCCCCAAGCTGTATAGCCTTAATAGTCAAAACAACATCTCCAAATGCAGTAAGTATGATAACAGGCATATTGGTTTTAGTCTTTCTTATCTCTGCGAGAACTTCAATACCGTTCATCCCCGGCATCTGATAATCCGTAAGAGTAAGGTCCGGATGTTCTGAACGTATAAGTTGTAATCCTGTCGGTCCATCCTCAGCTTCAAGGATATCATATCCCTCTTTCAGTAAAGTCATTTTAAAGACTTTACGCACCAACTTATCATCGTCTATGATCAGTATTTTTTCCATTGGGATTCAGATTATTAGTTAAATTAATGTCCTCAGGTATGTCATACTGTGTTCTACAACTTCCGCAATTCTGTCTACCCTCTCTTTAAGGTCGCTCATTTTTGAGCTGCCTGTGTTTATAAGTTTAACATCCGGTATTACAGAAGTTATTCCGACATAAGTAAGTTGTGTTATGAGTTTATGTGTCGAAAATTTCAGGCTGTCGTGATCTCCTGATCCGGCACTGTCTTTCATAAGTTTCATAAGGCGGGGAGCCTCATCAAGAAATATGGCAATCACCTCCTTTAATGATTCCTCATCTCCGTCTGTCATATCTCTTAAATACGAAAGATCTGGTATCGGGTACTCCTGGTTATCCTTATTATTTTCCATAATACTATTATTAATTATTTTAGTCATTTATAACCGGTGTAGGTATATCAAACGTGAAAGTTGAACCTGCCCCCTCTTTAGATGTGAATTTCAACGTACCTCCATTCCTCATTACAAACTCGTTGCAAAGCAGTAGTCCCAGTCCCGATCCCTCTTCATTATCCGTGCCGAAACTTGTAAAATGGCTGTCCGGTTTAAATAACTTTTCCTGGTTATCTTCACTAATACCTGTCCCGTGATCGCGTACATATATAAGAACCCTGTCCTCATTTTCTTCAATTCCGACATCTATTTCAGAGTTTTCATAGCTGAACTTGATAGCGTTGCTTATAAGGTTCCTTAAGGATGTCTTAGCCATGTCAATATCAATTCTCGCCGACCTGTTAGTAGACCCGATAAGATTCAGACTTACATTTTTCAATGAAGCCACTCCTCTCTGGACCTCAACAACACCTGTTATCATATTCATAATATCAACATTGTCCTGGAAGACAGTATTCAGGCGGCCTGTCTGACTTTTAGTCCACTTCAGAAGATTGTCCAACAACGAGAAGCTATCATCGGTGAGTCGGTTTGCCATATTAAGAAGCTCATACATATCATCACCTATGCTCTCTCTCTTTACCTCAGAAATCAGCACTTCCATAACCATCCTTATAGAGGCAATAGGTGCCCTAAGATCATGAGCTATCACGGAATAAAGCTTATCCCTTCCCAGAATTGTCCTTCTCAGCTCTTCCGTCTGTCTTGTAATGATTCGTTTGGCCTCAATAAGTGAAATTTGATGATTTATCCTTGTTAGCAGCTCATCTTTGTTGAACGGCTTGGAAACATAGTCTGCAGCTCCGAATCTGAAACCCTGTATTATGTCCTCTGTTGAGTTGAGGGCAGAGAGGAATATAATTGGAATATCTGCATATTCCTGCCTCTCTTTTAACTTTCTTGCCACCTCATGTCCGTCCATAATGGGCATCATAATATCGAGAAGGATAAGATCCGGCTTTTGTTTTTCAACAGCGTCCAGGGCATCCCTGCCGTTGAATGCTGTCATGGTCTTATATCCGGCTTTGGATATAAGCAGTTTGAGAAGTAGAACATTTGCATCAACATCGTCTACAATCAAAATTGTATAATCAGGATTGTTTACTTCCATTATTTTATAAAACCTTTGTTTTAAAATAGTTAATAGTCTTTTCCAATCCTTGATCGAGCTGCACTACAGGCTCCCAACCAAGAAAATCCCTGGCAAGAGTTATATCCGGCCTCCTTTGTTGAGGATCATCAGAAGGAAGGTCTAGCTTTACAATCTTCGATTTTGAACCGGTGAGGGAAAGCACCTTCTCAGCCAATTGCATAATTGTAAACTCATTAGGATTCCCGATATTAATTGGCCCTATGAAAGAGTCATCTGTATTCATGACTCTGATCATACCCTCAACTAAATCGTCGATATATTGAAAACTCCTTGTTTGCTTCCCTTCCCCATAAATTGTAATGTTTTCATTTTTCAACGCCTGGACAATGAAATTTGAAACAACCCTTCCGTCATTAGGATGCATGTTCGGACCGTAAGTATTGAAAATCCTGATAATTTTAATTCTTACCTTGTTTTGCCTGTGGTAATCCATAAAAAGGGTCTCAGCACATCTTTTCCCCTCATCATAACAAGACCTTATACCTATTGTGTTGACATTCCCCCAATATGATTCAGGCTGAGGGTGTACATAAGGATCTCCGTATATCTCACTTGTCGATGCCTGTAAAATTTTTGCATTTACCCGTTTCGCCAACCCCAACATATTTATAGCCCCCATTACAGATGTCTTAATGGTCTTGATAGGGTTATACTGGTAATGCAGTGGTGATGCAGGGCATGCCAGGTTGTATATTTGGTCAACTTCTACATGGTAAGGATTTATGACATCGTGCCGTACCATCTCAAAACGGGGGTTTCCTATAAGAGGCATTATATTGTCTTTGTTGCCTGTAAAATAATTATCCAGGCATATAACATCATTGCCCTCACTAAGAAGTCTTGAGCAAAGATGAGAACCAATAAAACCGGCACCTCCCGTCACTAAAATTCTTTTCATCATATTGGTGTTCTGTGACTATTAAACAAAGATAGAAAATTTTTTTACACTGTAAAGAAAATTTACTTAGTGGCACTGGTTTTTCTATTTCCATAATAATCAAAGCAAAACAAATGCGCTTAAATATGATTTAAACGCATTTGTTTATAAGAATTACGGTTAAGAGAAGCTACAAATCAGTTCTTTAAGGCTGCTATCTCCTTAACGGCAGTTATAGCAGCATTGATATCATCTTCGGTGGTGAAGGCACCGACACTCATCCTGACTGTACCGTGAATATCTGCTGTACCTATGTGCTGATGAACCTTTGGTGCACACTGCAAACCGGTTCTCACTGCAATATTGTAGTCAACATCCAGCATTGTTCCTACATCGCCGGCTTCAAATCCTTTAATATTGAAAGAAAGGACAGGATTCTTGTTCTCCTTTGATGTCGCACAATATGTTGTAACACCCTCTATCTGCTGTACAGCTTTACGCAACTTGTCCCAAAGCTCGATTTCACGGTTGTGGATATTCATTACACCCTGCTCGGTTATCCACTTCACACCGGCATAGAGTCCTCCGACACCCAGGAGATTCAAAGTGCCATACTCAAGTCTGTAAGGATACTCTTCAAGATGGGCCGGATAAGCTGAACGAACACCGGTTCCGCCTGCACGTGTGTGGTTGATATGAACACCCTCTCTTACATAAGAGCCGCCAATACCTGTAGGGCCCATAAGGCACTTGTGACCGGTAAAGCAATATACATCTACATTACTTGCCTGCATGTCAAAATCCACTGATCCTGCTCCCTGACTGCCGTCAGCCACGAAAATAACACCCTTCTCCTTGCAAATCTTGCCTATTTCAGCCAGTGGCTGTATGGTTCCCAGCACATTTGAGCAATGGGTTACGATTACAAATTTTGTGTTTTTCTTTATAGCTTTCTTTATGTCATCCGGATCAACATATCCTGTCATCGGATCAAATGGCACATAAGTCACCTCGATAGTGCCGGCTTGCTCATGCATATAAAGAGGTCTAAGTACAGAGTTATGCTCCAACATGGTAGTTACCACATGTGTGCCTTTCTCAACCAGACCGTTTATAATAAGATTCAGAGAATCCGTTGCATTATAACTGAATGTGAGACGATTATGGTCGGCGCCTCCATTGAACAGCTTTGTGAGCATCTTACGAGTATTATTAACCACCTCTTCTGTCTCAAGGGCTGCATCAAAACCTGACCTTCCGGGACTGACACCTTTTGTCCTATAGAACGAATTCATGAAATCGTATACAGAATCCGGTTTCGGAAAACTTGTAGCCGAATTGTCAAGATAAATCAGTTTGCTCATAATATTTGTTTTATTTATTGTTTATTACCAATGCATCAGCCACAATCTCAGATATTGTGACAATCTTTACACCAAGTTTATATGTATGGTTGAGCTGAGTAAGCTGATCCACGCAATTGTGACATGGTGTTATCACAACTTTTGCTCCTGTTTTCGCAATCTGATCAGCCTTTATCTTCCCTATTTTCAACCTTCTGTCATTATATTCGCTCATAGCAAGGGCACCTCCTCCCCCTCCGCAGCAGAAATTATCCTTTCCATAAGGATTCATCTCCACAAGATTCTCAACGGCATTTTTTACCACAAAACGAATTTCATCCATAAGGCCGCCGTTTCTTACAAGGTTGCAAGGGTCATGAATAGTATAGATCTCCTTGTTAAGGGTTTTGTCCAGAGTTATCTTGCCACTTCTGATATACTCAGCTATAAGTTCAACGACAGTTACCGTGTCAAAGTCATACTTTTTCTTAAGGTAGTTCGGCCCCTCCCATCTGTTAGCTCTGGAACCGTGACCGCACTCTCCTAAAATAAGCCTTTTACCGTGAAGTCTGTGAACTTCATTATAGAGGTTTTCAGCTATGATAGTTGCCTCTTTGGTATTTGCATTGAAATATCCGTAGTTGGTAACATCATAATATTTTGAGGAAAGAGTCCACTCTGCATTCGCTGCATAAAAAATTTTAGCCATGGCCGAGATTGAGAGCGGGAAAAATTTTGGTTCCCTTGGATTGAGAGTATAGAACAACTCCTTATCCTGTTCATCAAGGGGAATCCTGGCCCTTTCGTCCTGCATCTCGTCAGTAAGCTCCTCTTCCATCCATTTTATGGTATCAACAAACTCCTCTGTCGGTATTCCCATATTGTTACCTGTATTGACTGCGGCATCCACCGTCGATTGCAGTGTTTCAGGGACGAGGTCCATTGTAGCAAGCATCTCTCTTCCCTTTTTTACCAGAAACGGTATGTCAACCCCTATCGAACAGTGTTTGACACATCTTCCGCACATTGTACAGGCGCCAAAAAGAAGGTCAACCATTTCGGCAGCCATCTCTTCGTCAAGTTTCTTTGCGTTTACTAGTGCCGGAGCAATTTTCCCCTCAAAAGTGCAGTATTTGCGGTATATAGAGCTTACCATATTCACCTTGACAGACGGAATATATTTCGGCTCTTTCATGGCCAGATAGTACATACAGCTGTCAGCACACAAACCGCAACGTACACAGGCATTCAGGTGAGTGACAAGCTTGCTGTCCGACTCCGACCTGAGCAAATCGATAGCTTTATCTCTTTTAGTGTTGTCAATTGTTACCATGTTCCCCTCCATCCATAAAAATAACCAAGGTGATACCTTGCAAAAAAGAAATACATAAGATGCCTGGTCTTGCCAAATGGCAGCCAAAGGAAGAACAGAGTCATCACAATAAAATAGATGTCGCCGGCCTCCGGTAAAAGAAGGAAAATAGCGGTTAAGAGCTGGGCCAGAGTAGTCACTATATTTGAAATATAATCATCGGGACCGGACAAGAGAGAGAGCTCTTTACTGAAAATTCTCTTTATAAGGATTGAAATACCGGAAATTACTGCAGGTGCCAGTATAATTGCCACAATGAGTGACACAGAGTATGGTATCGATATCTTTGTAAAGGAGATTACAATGAATGAGACAAAGGAGATAAGAGTAACAAAAGTCCCTATGTGATACAGAATACCGGCGATATATGTAGGAAGATGAAGATAGGCAGATTCTTTATTCTTAGGCATCATAGCCTCGGTAAAAGAATACTTGACAGCTTTCTTTGTATCGCCACTTTTTTGGGAGAGATCTTTCGGATTTCCCAATCTTACCAGATGAATAAACCTGGCTAAAAAAATCAGGAAACAGATGCCTGAGGCTATTAAAGCACAACAACCAGAACAGTCCATATACAGCAGAAGTCTTTATACGCAACCATCCGGTTTTGGAAGACCTGCCACACGACAGGCACCTCTTGCCGGACCTAACGGAAACAGTTCATAAATCTCGCGTAACTTCAAACCAGTCTCCTGGCAGATGGTTCTTATCATAGGGGCGTTACCCTTCTCTTCGAAATTTCTTCTTATTATTCTAACCACTGCCCAGTGCTTTTCGGACAAATCTTCTATCCCGTCACTTTTTGCAAATAGTTTTGCAACTTCATCATTCCAGACTCCCGGATCTGTGAGAAAACCATCTCCGTCCACTTCAAATACCTTACCTTCAAGTTCTAATTGTGCCATATTCCTTTTTATAATATAAATTTTACGATTTACGAATGTAAAAAAATATTTTTTGAAGTCAAAGAACTTTTTCGGTAATGAATTATAAGATTCTTCAGGGGTTACTTATGTCTTTTATATAGTTCCTCTTCAATTTCAGAGATAGAGATACCCTGATTTTCCATCAATACTAGTGAATGGTACAGAAGATCAGACATCTCATAGATCAGTCTCTCTCTGTTGCCTTTTACTGCCTCAATAACTGTCTCGACAGCCTCTTCTCCCACTTTTTGTGCAATTGCCGAAACTCCTGCTGAGAATAGTTTTGTTGTATATGAGCCTTCCGGCCTGTTTTTATTTCTTTCTGCAATGACCTTTGCCAGTGTACGGGTAAAGCCTTCACTATTTTCGGCTCCGAAACAACTTAGGGTTCCTTTATGACAAACCACACCTTTAGGTTCTACTTTGATGAGAAGTGTATCTCCGTCGCAATCTGCATCAATGGAGACAACCTTAAGGAAGTTTCCGCTTGTTTCTCCTTTAGTCCATAATTGTTTCCTGCTTCTGCTGTAAAAAGTTGCCAGTCCGGATTCAAGTGTCTTGGCAAGAGAGCCTTTGCTCATATAACCTAACATTAACACTCTTAGAGTCCTGCTATCCTGTATTATTGCAGGAATGAGACCTTCACTGTTTTTTTCGAAATCAAGCTCATTAAAATTTTTCATAACCTTATATCTATATTTTTTGATTTTAAAACTCTTTTTAATTCTGTGATATTTATCTCACCATAGTGGAATACTGATGAGGCGAGTGCTCCGTCCGCACATTTATTGAGAAACAATTCGGAGAAATGCTCTGTATTACCGGCTCCGCCTGAGGCAATCAACGGGATAGAGATACTGTCCGAAAGCTTTTTCAGAGTCTCGCAGGCATATCCCTGTTTTGTACCGTCATGATCCATTGATGTGAATAATATCTCACCCGCACCTAGATTTTCGACCTCTTTTGCCCATGTAAACAACTCAAGTTCCGTCTCTCTTTTACCGCTATGGGTTACAACCACCCATTTCCCGTCAATTTGACGTGCGTCAATAGCAACAACTACAAACTGAGATCCGTATCTCTTGGCCAGATTATAGACAAGTGAAGGATCCCTGACCGCAGCAGAGTTCAGAGACACCTTATCCGCTCCGGCCAATAAAAGTGCTGATGCATTCTCAATAGACGATATGCCTCCTCCGACAGTAAAAGGTATGCTGAGATTTTTGGCAACAGATGACACCATCTTAAGGAATGTGTTCCTACCTTCAATAGTTGCACTTACATCAAGGTACACTATCTCATCTGCCCCCTGGAGTGCATACCTGATGCCCATCTCCACAGGGTCTCCAACCTCTTTTAAACCCAGAAAGTTGATTCCTTTAACCGTTTTCCCGTCCTTCACATCAAGGCATGGAATAATTCTTTTTGCTAACATCTGCTCAACTCCTCAATGTTAATTCTACCTTCATATATGGCTTTGCCAACTATAACACTGTCTATCTTCCTGCGGTCTATCCTCTCTATATCATTTATTGAGGATATGCCTCCGCTGATGGTTATCTTCAAGTCAGGGAACATCTCATTCAATTTGTAATATCTCTGATAATCAGGACCACAAAGCATACCATCCTTCGAAATATCTGTTGCAATCACCTGTCTTAATCCTCTTGAATAAAAATTTCCTATAACATTATCCAGGCGAATATCGGTCTGTTTCTCCCAACCGCTCACTGCAACAAAATCATCTCTGAAATCTGCCCCGAGAATTACTCTTTGAGAGCCAAAGTGTTCAAGCCACCCTATGAATAACTCCGGAGAAGTCACTGCGACCGTACCGCAGATCACCCTTGAAGCACCGGCATCAAGCACACTTCTCATCGAAGCCTCTGTTTTTATACCTCCTCCGTACTGGATGTCCAGAGATGTTGCCGAAACCATTTTTTCCAATATTCTCAGATTCTTTGGAGCAGAACTTCTTGCTCCGTCCAGATCAACCACATGTAGCCTTTTAAACCCAAGCCCAGAATACATTTTCGCTACATCTACAGGCGATTTGGAATAGACCTTCTTTGTGTCGTAATCGCCTTTGGAGAGCCTTACACATTCACCGGATATTATATCTATTGCTGGAATTATATACATTTTTTAAAAATTGATTTCTATAAAATTTCTTAAAATTTTCTCCCCAATTTCACCACTTTTTTCAGGATGAAACTGAGTGCCGTAAAAGTTTTTTTCTGACAAAGCAGAACTGAAAACAGATCCGTATTCCGTAGTAGCTGCTGTCAATTCATTACATTCAGGAGCAAAAGAGTGCACAAAATAAAAATAGGCTCCATCCTGAATTCCTGTAAAAAGCGGGGATTTTGTGTTTTCAACGTTATTCCAGCCCATGTGAGGGATCTTTATTCCCGGCCCTCTCAGCCTTGATACCTTGTTAGGAAAAATTCCGAGACAATCTGTATCACTCTCTTCACTACTTGAACACATAATCTGCATACCTATACAAATACCCAGCACAGGGGCCTTTATAATAGGAACAATTTTTTCCAGACCTCTTTGTCTAAGCTCTGACATTGCATTGGATGCCTCTCCGACTCCGGGCAGAATAACTGAATCTGCTGATAATATATCCTGAGGATCAGAGGTCACTTTATATTCAGTTCCGATTCTCTCCAATGCGGACATTAACGAGAATAGATTTCCTGTATTATAATCAATTATTACTGTCATAACAAGCCTTTTGTTGAAGGTAATCCATAACTGTTCTCTTCTTTTTTTAGAGCCATTTTTAATGATCTTGCAAAAGCCTTGAAAACAGACTCTGCAATATGGTGGTCATTTTCACCTTTTGCGGAAATATATATTGTCGACTTAGAAGCCATTGCCAATGAATAGAAAAAGTGACTGAACATGTCGGATGAAATACCTCCGATACAATCTTTTATAAATTTCACATCCCAGTTGAGATAAGCTCTCCCCCCCAAATCTATCGCAACTTGAGCTACAGAGTCATCCATAGGCAGCAAAAACCCGTATCTTGCCATCCCTTCCTTGTTACCCATCGCCTTTAGAATGGCCTCTCCAATAACAATAGCAGTATCCTCTATTGTGTGATGCTCATCTACTTCAAGATCCCCTGCCACATTAAGTCGCATGGAGATTCCGGAATGAAAGGCAAGTTGTTCCAGCATATGATTAAAGAATGGTATTCCTGTTTCAATATAAGTATCCATGTTTCCGTCCAGATCCATTTTTAGATATATACTTGTCTCTTTTGTCTTTCTTTCTAGAACAACTGTCCGGCCCGTATTTATAACAATATTGTCTCCCTCAAGAACACTTAGCAGCCTGTTGTTCTCTTTGACCAAACCTATTGTAAGACGCAAACAACCCTCACACTTAGGCTGAGAAGAACGGTCTCTTACCACAATGCCGTTATCAATAAGTTTATTATATACGGTCTTGCTGTCTTTAAATTTAACCAGAAGGAAATTTGCACTGCTCGGATATACTTTTTCCACTCCTGACATTTTACCTATTCTGTCTGCAACCCTTTCCCTTTCCGAAATAGTCTGTCTTATCTTCTCTTCCGGGCTGTTCTTCAGAAATTTCAGGACTATATTCTGTGTTTCAGAACCGATATTATAAGGATACTTAACGGCAGAAAAAAGGCCGATAATGCTTTCATCCGCAAATGCGAGCCCAATTCTTAAACCGGCCATTCCCCATGCCTTGGACAATGTACGGAAAACTACAATATTGGGATAATCCGCCAATTTTTTAATAAAGCCCTCTTCTCCTGAAAAATCAAAATAAGCCTCGTCGACAACAACCAAACCGGAAAATGATTTTGCTACTTGCTTGACAGCATTTTCATCTATAAGGTTTCCGGTAGGATTGTTTGGAGAACAAATGAAAATGATTTTAGAATTTTTATCTGTGGCCGCAAGCATTTTATCCGGATTCATGGAAAAGTCATCTTCAAGAAGAACCTCTCTGTACTCAATATCATTTATCTGAGCAGCAACCTTATACATGCCATAGGTCGGCGAAACCGCTATCACATTATCAATTTTTGGTTCACAAAATATTCTGTAAATCAAATCAATAGGTTCATCACTCCCATTACCGACAAATATTTTTTCACTCCCAATGCCATAGATTGAGGAAATAATTTTTTTCAGCTCCTTCTGTTTAGGATCCGGATATCTGTTGACTCCGTTTTCAAAAGGACTCTCATTCGCATCAAGGTAAACAGAGAAACCGGCTTCTGCCTCATCTCTTGCTGTAGAATAGCTTTTAAGATTCCTGATATTCTCTCTAACTAAATTATTCAACTCCATTTTCTATCTCTTTTAATCTGATTGATACTGCATTTTTGTGAGCAAGAAGGCCTTCGGCTTCTGCCATTGCCTCAATCGTCCCTCCCAATAATTGAAGTCCCTCTTTGGTTATCTGCTGAAAGCTGATCTTGTGCATAAAACTGTCAACAGATATGCCTCCGAATGATTTTGTCCAACCATTTGTAGGGAGGCTGTGATTTGTCCCGGAAGCATAATCGCCTGCACTTTCAGGAGAATAATTTCCTATGAAGATACTTCCGGCATTTATAATACGATTTGCCGCTCTCCACGGATTATTTGTAGATACCATAAGGTGTTCGGCACCATATAGATTTGCAAAATCCACCATTTCCTCCTCATTTTTCAAAATGACTATAGAACTGTTTTCAAGAGCTGAATGAGCGATTTTTTCACGTGAAAGTCTTTTAATTTGCTCCGATAGTTCCCTGTTGACGTCAATACCAATTTCCCTTTCGGTTGTGAGAAGAAAAAGCTGCGAATCCGGGCCATGCTCAGCCTGAGAAAGAAGATCAGCAGCAAGGAATGTCGGTTTTGCGGTTTTATCCGCTATAATCATCAGCTCGGATGGTCCTGCCACCATATCTATTGCCACGCTTCCGCTCACCTGGAGTTTTGCCTGAGCCACATAGCTGTTCCCCGGTCCGTATATCTTATCAACTTTCCTAATGCTCTCTGTCCCGTAGGCCATTGCTGCAATTGCCTGTGCACCCCCTACTTTGATTATTTCTTTTATACCGAATTTACTTGCAACATAAAGAATTGAAGCGTCAATTTTCCCATCCTTTCCCGGAGGTGTGAAGAGAGCAACCTCAGCACATCCGGCAATTCTGGCAGGAATCGCAAGCATCAGCACTGTTGAGAAAAGAGGAGCAGTGCCGCCCGGAATATAAAGTCCGACTCTTTTTATCGGAAAGGATTTTTGAAGGCATTTTATACCCGACATTGTCTCAACCTCGATATCCCGCGGTGTTTGTGCACTGTGAAATTTTTCAATATTGGACGCTGCAATGTCTATTGACTTTTTGAGATTTTCATCCACAAATTGTGAAGATGAATCTATCTCTTCTTTTGTTACAAATAGGGAATCAAGTATAACTCCGTCCAGCTCCTTTGTCAGCTCTTTAAGGGATTTATCTCCACCTTCTGCTACCCGGTCTAATATTTCCGCGACCCTCAACCGGACAGTTTCCATACTCTTTTCTGGTCTGGCAGACAAATCTTTCCAAAGACTTCTCTGCGGATATTCAATAATCTTCATCATGGCATCATCTTTTCAAGAGAAAACACAAGAATACCTTCAGCCCCGATAGCCTTTAGCCCGGCTAACCTTGTCCAGAGATCCTTCTCGGACACTACTACGTGAACAGAGCACCATCCCTCCTGAGCAAGAGGGAGAATAGTAGGGCTTCGCATTCCGGGCAAGATCCTGGCCACGTCACTGACCTTGTTCTCAGGCAGATTCATAAGCAGATACTTCATTCCCTTACTTCTTTCAACGGCCTCAAAACGGACTATCAGTTGATCCAGGAGTTCTCTTTTTTCACCCTGAAGATTTGGAGTTGCAATTACTACAGCCTGCGACTCCATAACCGTGACAACTTCTTTGAGCCCGTTTGATATTAAAGTTCCTCCCGAACTGACTATATCGAATATTGCATCGGCGAGTCCGACAGACGGTGCAATTTCAACAGACCCTGCTATTTGGTGTATCTCCGCCCTGATTGACGATTTCTTAAAAAATCTGGCTAATATATTCGGATATGAAGTTGCGATTCTTTTACCCTGAAAATACTCAAGACCAGAATATTCCTCACTTTTTGGCAAAGCAAGGGAAAGCCTGCAATTTCCGAATTCCAGCTTATGTACCTTATCTACCTTGAAACCTCTCTCAACAACTTCATTAAGTCCCACTATTCCGATATCTGCAACGCCCATTGACACTGCCTGAGGGATATCATCATCTCTGAGATAGAGAATCTCAAGAGGAAAAGAACCACATCTGGCGACAAGTTTCCTTTTACTTGTCTCAACCGGAAGTCCTGCTTCCTGCAGGAGCTCCATACTCTCTTCATTTAAACGGCCTTTAGCCTGAACTGCCAATCTTATCATTTTATCCAATCATATATAAAAAAAAAGCCTGCCTATCCGGCAAGCTCTTTTTCACTATTTTAATCTATTAAACTATATCAGTTATTTATCAAACAGAAAACGCAACCTGCCACTTGTGATGACGGTGATGATGATGATGCAATGCGTTAATGTTTGTTCTTATCGACATTTTGTCTTTTTTTCTGCTGCAAATTTATAATTAAATTTCCGGCCAATCCAAATTTATTTGAAAAAATAGTTAATAAGTGTGTATACTATTTACGGCCGAAGGAAGGTAACTTACTCCCAGCCAGGCTATCATGAGCAGCAAAAAGGCAACTGGAATTATCCACATGAGTAGTTTCAAATTGATAGTAATCCTTCGCAAATGAATATAAACCAAATAAGTTGCAGCTGTTATAAAGGCCCATACCTCTTTTGGATCCCAGGTCCAGTAATCTCCCCACGCCTCTTTTGCCCAAAGAGCACCCATAAGCATCCCCATAAGCAGAAAGCCGAGTCCGATCCTCACAAGATTATCGACTAACCCAATCAGATCTTTATGTTTTTCTCCGTTTCCTGCGATAAATATTATTGATGCAATAGTAGCAGCACCCATCATTGCATAAGAGAGAATATATACTGTTACATGCGGGACAAACCACGGGCTTTGTAGTGCAGGCATTAATCCGGCTGAATGAATCTCCGGTTTTAGCAGGTTTATGATAATAAAGACCGCGGACACTAGTGTGCTGTATCCCATAAGCCATTTATAGTTCCATCGCAGCCACGTAATATAGCCTATAACCACAATAAAGAGCGAATACCACAATCTTGTCTCCCCCATTGTTCTCAGCGGCGGATGTCCGTTTGTAAGCCAAAGTCTTGCAATAAATAGCGAAAACACAAACACTCCTGTGAGGAACATAATATTCGGAAGTGTCTTTTTTTTAGACAAATATATGGCTGCAACAGCGGAAACCCAGAAAAAGAGGCTTATTACAGCAAAATAAATAAACTCACTCCAAATCATAACCTTCCTCCTTTCCAAAACAGTGAAACAGCTCCCGCTAAAAGCATGAATATTCCTATATATGCAGGTATAATCCAAGGATCCCGGACAAGTTCCAGTACTGAATACTGAGAATGGCTACCCATTTGCCGATCGTACGAAAACTGGTATATCCGCCAACTGCCATATCTCATCGGATGATTGACTCTAATATCATTTTTAAGGACTGAATCATTGCCATTTATCAAAACCACACTTGAACAGAAACTTTTTGTCTGCGGCTCTCCCATTGATAAATACCTGTCCCGGTCAATCTGCAGCACTTTTCCGGGTTGCATGTTAACACCGCTGCTCACCCATCCGGATGTATCAACCCCTGGGCCTTTCACCCGGACCATTGCTTCATGTTCATACCCGGCATCAGTTAAAGTGTCGCATGTTACATTCAACCCTTGTCGGAAATCGTCAGAGAGTTGTTCTACTATTCCGCTTTTTGTATCAATCACGAAAAATTTAGGAGCATAATACTCTATACCGAAATCCTCCAGAGTCAATTTAAAAGGCACTCCGACTCTGTTGCCTGTTACATAATCCTCTGCAGAAGAGGAGGTCTCCCCTTCATATATTTTCATGAAAAGGTGTTGCGAATCTGCTGCGCCAAGACCTGCTGACAACAAAAGAATGAACAGACCTGCATGATTCAATATAAATCCCGTGTCCCTGAGACGGAAAGACCTGACCCGCCTTCCGACTATTAAAGCCAGATTTATCAGAATCATGAAGTATGTGAGGGCAAAAGGCCATGACCCTTTTAACCTGTTGTCCGGCATAAGGCCCATAACTATAGTTAGGATGGTAATCAGAACTATCAGGAATACCGATACCGGCAAAGAGCCTGCTGCCGTAAGTATCTTTCCGGGTTTAGCACTGGCCAGAACAATCAATGCAATAGCAATCATCAGATTAACCGGATAACCTATCAAATCATAAGGGAACTGGCCTGTTGTAATCTGAAGTAATACTCCGGCAGTAATTACTGCCAGGATTATTATGTATTTTATCGTATCAGCCTTTTGTTTGCTATTGCCTTCTCTCTCCATGCCGTAACTATAATCTTGTTGAATTCATCCTTTTTTTCTCTCAGATTGTTCATGTCCAATCCTATATAAGACTGTGCCTTCTCTTTTGTAGATATATCAGGCATTGCAATTTCGCCCTTTACCTCCAGTGAAGCAAGAACCTTATTCAGCTCTATCTGAGCCTGATATGTTTTATCAAGAGCATGAGCCAAAATTCTTTGTGTTTCAACCGGAGCATGGAATGATGCCCCATGTGATGCCACGGCAAAATCCCATCTCCATTGGGCTGCTCTCAGTAATTTCAAGACCTTTTCCATCTGTTTCTCTTTAGCCCCGTTATCCCAGGCAAATTTAGCCCCTATATGTGTTTTTGCAAGTTCCGCTTCAACCCTGTCTCTTATTTCAAGGGCCTTATCCTGGTACTCGTATACATAAGATGTAAGTTTTTCGGACGTTTCTCTATGACAGGTCTGACAAGTACGATCAATATATTTAAGAGGAGAAACAAGCTGATGATCACTGAATTTTATAGCACCCTCTGTCTTATATGGCATGTGACAATCGGCACAAGCCAAACCTCTTTGTGCATGCGGTCCCAGTCTGAACAATTCGAAATCCGGGTGTTGCGCCTTTAGCATCGGGGCCTTACTCAGTTTATGTGTCCAGTCAGTAAATTCTATATTGTCATAATACTTCTCTATTGCTTCAACCGTCATGCCGCTATCCCATGGAAAAGTAAGGTACTTACCTTCCCCTTTGAAATAATATTCAACATGACATTGTGCACATGCAAGAGATCTCATATCCTGTATGGATGATGCAGAAATATCTTTACCCATTCTTTCATAAGCCTCCCTGAGGGCCGGTCTTGAAACCTGCAGGTTCATCGTCTCCGGCTCATGGCAATCGGCACAACCTATCGGATTAACTATCTCATAACCAAGAGAACCCCACTTTACAGAGTAAAATTTTTCTACCCCCATCTCAGCCATCATTCTCGGTACGTCCGGACTCTTGCAACTCCAGCATGTAGCGGGCTGAGGTCCCTCCTTGTCATTCATGGGAGCTCCGGTTCTCAAGGTTCTTACAACATCCGTGACGGCATAACTGTGACCTCTTGGCTCTTCATAATCCTGAGAAAAAGCGTACCCTGCCCATAAAATAACCATAGCAGGCCTCTGTTCAAGAACATCTTTCTCTGCATTTCCGAGATGTTTGCTTGAAAAGTCCATTTCAGAGGTTTTTTCCCAGGTTTCAAACTCTCTCGGATAGTTTTCTCCCCATATTTCGTTCCTCGGCTCAATCCCCTTTATTTCAATTTTTTTATTTTTATAGAGAGTAGCAACCTCTGCTCGTCTCTCGTTTATTGAAGCAGCCAGCAAACCCAGCAGAAACACAGTAACAACGGTTACCACAAAAACAGTCCACAGCATGGCCGTTTTGTGTTTTTTAAAGAATAGACTAAGTTTCATCTTGCAAGTTTTTTATTCCAAAGTTTAGGTAATGGAGCAATGGCATTAGGGCTCATGGCAATGTTAGAAATTGTTCCATGAGGTATATCTCTGTGGCAGTGCCAACAAGCAACAGCTTTTCCGGCTATGACCTGTGAATATCTGACCATCCCTGTCTTAATAAAATCTGTATTGAGCTCTTTATGACACCTTATACAATTTTCCATTATAACAGAGTAACTTGCGTTTTTGGGTCTGATTACCTGAGGCTCCGCCCTTGCAGTAAATACAGCGGCATGGTACATACCGTCTTTTGCCTTGAAGGCATATCCTCTCAGAATATTATCCTGAGGGACGTGGCAATCGTTACATTGAGCATGCAGATAATGAGAACTTTTCTGCCACGATTGATAATAGGGAGTCATAATATGGCAATTCACACATGCCGAAGGATTATGAGAAAGATAGGAATACGCTCTGGATGCATATACCAGGTATAATATAAGCCCTGTAAAACATCCAAGAAGCAGAATCAACGGGAGGAGCAGTCTCTGTGGGAACCTCTTCTCCATAAAGTTTATTGTGTTTACTTAACTTGCAGTCTTTCTCCCGCATCGCTTTTAACAGCTCTTTTCCACATTTCGGTATAACCGGGCTGAATAGGAGGTGCCGGTATTGCCCTTGAAAAGCCATTATTTAAAAACCGTCCGTCAGGACCAACCTTTTTGACATTTCCGTCTATATATTTTACCAGCAGATACTTTTCAAGTTCAGACCATGTATTGAACATATCCTGAGCCGTATTTACCGAATAGTCGGTCACAAATTCTCTTGCCTCTTCCTGAGATCTTTTGTAGAATGTCATTGCTGCAGCATCTATAACCGATATTCTCTTCAGAAGCATGTTCTCACGTCGTTCTATAACGGAACGGACCTCAGGAGCTACAATGTTATAGCGTAAATAAGCAAAATTCGAAACCCTGTTGAACAACCAAAAGGCAGATGTAGGAGAATAGGTCATCATATCGCCGTTACCTACCCGGAAACATTCCGGTACTCTTTGGCTTCCTACATAAATAGGAGTCAACGTAGATGTAGAGGCATCATCAACTCCAAACCACAAAATACCACCAATTTCATCGGGAAGCCAGTTTCTTGCCTGCCCTACCATCCAGAAACCTGTTTGTTGTGTAGCGATAGCGCGTTCGTTAGTATAACTCAGAGAATCAACATTAAATGTCATCGGTCTCCATCTGTACGGCAATGCATTTCCGCCGGCACCAACATCCTTTGTCATATCCAGGGCTGTACCTTCATAATGATCCCTCATGACATCGGCAACCATTTTTACGCTTATTTTTTCTTTTGGTTTAATATATAGGGGAAGTCTGTTAGACTTATTGTAACCCATAGCATAGTCCTCATAAAAAGTATATGGTTTGTCACCGATCATACCTCCGCCAAGAATATTGAAAGCAGCCCAGACTCTGGCCTCACACCCGCGCATAGATCCGAAATCCAGCGGTGCATAGGTATCAGAAAAGCTGAAATCTTTGTTTGAACCTTTGTAATAACCCATTTCACGAGCAAAATCAATCACATCAGGAGCATAAAGGCAATTTTCCGGATCGTTTAAAGGGAATGTTGTAATTCTTGCATGGTTTGCATGAGCCGATATATAGCCGTCAGGAATTCTTACCGCTACCCAGACCGCTCCCTTATTTACATTTTTTCCATTGACCATTTTTACGCCTTTGCCTATCATCTCAAGAATCCAGGCTTCATCTTTGTCAGCTATTGAAAATGATTCACCGGCTGAATAATAACCATATTCCCTGACAAAATCAGTCATTATCTTTATAGCTTCCCTTGCACTCTTAGCTCTCTGTAATGTCACATATATCAACGAGCCGTAATCCATTTTTGCAGTACTGTCTTCAAGTGGAAGCCCGCCAAATGTTGTCTCGGTAATAATAACCTGATGTTCATTCATATTACCAATCTGAGTATATGTCTCTGGAACCTGAGGTATGTCTCCGAGATATTTCCCTGAATCCCACTCATATATTCTAAGCATATCCCCTGGGTTATGTTTGGTCCCCTTTACAAAATACAACTCTCCATAAAGCTGGTGTGAGTCAGCTGAATATGAAACCATGACAGAGCCATCCTTTGAGGCTCCTTTAGTTACAATTACATTGGTGCAGGCCTCGCCTTTTACTGTAAAAAGAATAAAGAAAAACAGAAAAGAGAGACATAAGGTCGTTTTTTTCATATAAAGTCATTTTTACAAAGATAATACTATTTTTGTATAAAAAATATGTCATGAAAGTTGCCTATTACATTGTTAATTTCCTGTTTTTCTTATTATTAAGCGCCAAACTTATTGCACAGCAGCAGGAACAACCACAAAAAAGCCCTGCAGAGATGGCTGCCATTCAGGCGGACGATATGCAAAAACAGTTTAAGTTAAGCGACACTCAGGTTTTTTATGTTGACTCAATTTTGCAACACAATTATACTGCAATTGCAGCCGAGTTTGAAAAAATGAAAAAGGCAGGCATCCAGTCACCTGACAGCTATATGAATGTTCAGAAAGCGTGGAACCAGAAGACAGAAGATGCCTTCAAAAAAGTACTCACAGAGGAGCAGTTTATTAATTATCTAAAAATTACCCGCAGGTACAGAGATTATAAAAAACGAATGGGTATAAAGTAATCAGATTATCCTTACTTTTTCTGCTTTACGTTTCTTAAAATGCGTTACACTATCAAATCCGCAGCTTTTTATGATTTCGGAATAATGTGAAAACTGCTCTCCGATTCTGTTAAGGTCGTGTGAATCTGAGCCCAGTGACACAAACTCTCCGCCAAGCTCCCTGAATCTACAAAGCACAACGGTATCAAGTTCAGGAACTCCCCCGCATTTTTCCCGGTATGTGTTTGTATTGATTTCCAGAGCCTTTCCTTCAGAAGCAAGGAATTTTAAAATCCTGTCCAGCTGCATGGAAAAATCCGTGTAATAAATGGATTTTTCAGCATACGGCGCATATCTTGCAATATAGTCATAGTGACCCAGAATATCAAAATCCGTGTAAGTTGTTATACATTCATATATGACGTCAAGGTAACGGCCATAAGCCTGAATAAAATTCTTTCCGTCATAATATGGCTGATGATACGGGTCTACACCGTCCACAAAATGGACAGAAGCAATGACCTGATCAAAAGAAGAGTCTCCGATGTACCTCTTTATTTTATTCAAAACCTGTGGTTGCAGACCAATTTCTATCCCTTTCAGAATCTCTGTTCCTTCTGCATTTTCCAGCTTATCAATCGCCGCCTGTTGTTCTTCGGGCTTGAACATAAATGTCCTGTCCTTAGTCGGAGTATCAATATCCATGTGATCTGTAAAGACTATTCCTCCTAATCCTTCAATCCTTACCTTTTCTACAGCATCTGCCATTTTCATCCTTGAATCTGGAGAAAACTCGCAGTGTGTATGAGAATCAATAAATTTCACCATATTTTATTTACCTAGTCCTGCAATACGCCACTCTTTATTTTCTTTCACAAGGGAAAGAGATTTTTCCAAAGGTGTCGAGCCCTTAGGCATAATAACACGGTAATCAACTCTGGCAGAATCACTCCCTTTAAATTTTTCAACAGATAATATCTCGGTCTTTATCTCTTGTGATTGCGCAATTAGCATCTTTTTCACCATAGGATCCAGAGACTCTATGCTCTTAATCATCTCTTTGAGCTCTGTTGCCATAGACTGAGTGCAGAAAGTGCCTGCAAGAGCATAGTCTGTCTTGAAATATGCATCCAGAAATGCTATTGTGCTTTGTGTAATTGCCTTCTCTTTTCCCGAGCATGATGTCATCAGAATCAGAACCAATGTCATTGACAGTATCAGTAATTTTTTCATATCTGTAATTTTATTGTCTATATCAATTTTACAACTGTTATTCCGGCTCCGCCAAGCTGAATATCCTCATCTTTTGCACTTTGAACAACACCCATCGTTTTCAGGTATTTTCTAAGTTCCTCCCTGAGTATGCCATTACCCTTTCCATGAAGAATCTTTACCTCTCCGACATCCACCATTACGGCATCATCGATAAAACGAGTTACACTCTCAATTGCCTCCTCCAGCCTCTGTCCTCTGACATCTATGGTAGGCCTGAAGTTCAATTTTCTTTCAGAAATAGATTCGCTTTGAACAATAGAGGCTTTTGTACGCACGCCTGCAGCTCCTTTTATCTCCTTTCCGCTTATTCTGGTAAGACGCTTTGCGGATACCCTGCTGATTATACTTCCTATAGCAACACTCACATCCTTCCCTTCAATCTTTATAACCTCGCCCACAACCTCGCCCTGATCTATCCTTACTTTATCTCCGGCCCTAAGCTCCCTGGACTCCTCACTTTTCACTCTTCCCTTTTCACTATTCACTATCCCCTTTTCACTATTCTCTATCCCCTTTTCACTATTCACTATCCCCTTCTCACTATTCACTTCCCGCTTTTCACTTTTCCCTCTTCCCTCTTCTCTTTTCACTTTCCTCTCCTCACTTCTCTCCTTTCTCTTTATAAGCTGCTCCATCTTTCTTGCAATACTCTCATCCTCCGCACTCTGCTTGTCTGATTGAACCTCATTACTAAACTCGGACAACTCTTTTCTGAGTAGTTTCGTATGCTCTTTTTCTGCCTGAGTTTCCTTAATCTCCTTAATAGTCTGTTCTATCTTCCTGTTAGCCTCTGCTATAATAGACGCGGCCTCCTTTTTTGCCCCTTCAATAATTGACTTTTTTAAAGATTGTATATCTGTCAGCTCTTTCTGGTATTTATCGGTAATACTCTCAAGGGCTTTATCCGTGCTCTTTATTCTTGCAAGCTTCTCCTCCCACTGTCTTCTGTTTCTGGCAATCTTCCGGAGATGCCTCTCAAGGTCTACAAAATCACTTCCTGCTTTCTCCTCTGCCAACTTTACAATTTGCTCAGGCAGCCCCATCTTTCTGGCCAGTTCGAATGCAAAAGAACTGCCAGGCGTTCCGATTTCCAACTTAAAAAGCGGTTTTATATTCTGGACATCAAACTGCATTCCCCCGTTCAAAACCCCGTTACTACTGCTTGCATAAAACTTAAGATTGCTGTAGTGTGTAGTAATAACACCGAAAGCTCCCCTGCGTTCAATTTCAGTCAAAATTGCCTCTGCAATAGCTCCTCCTGCCGTTGGTTCTGTTCCGGCACCGAATTCATCTATCAATACAAGAGTATGGCTATCAGCCTGCTGAATTATATCTCTCATATTTTTCAAATGAGAGCTGTAAGTGCTTAGATCATTTTCTATAGACTGCTCGTCTCCTATATCAATAAATATATTGTTAAAAACTCCCAGCTCAGAAATTTCTGAAGCAGGAATTAAAAAACCACATTGAAACATATATTGAAGCAATCCGACAGTTTTGAGGCAAACCGATTTTCCTCCGGCATTCGGGCCTGAAATGAGCAATATATGCTTTTCTTTTCCAAGACTAAGTGAGAGAGGAACAATCTCCTTACCCTCCTTTTTAAGTGCAGATTCCAGCAAAGGGTGTCTTCCCTTGTTCATCACAACAATCTGTTCCTTCGATATAATGGGCTTTCCCGCCTGCATCTGTATTGAAAGAAAAGCTTTTGCCCTTAAAAAATCGATTTCTGCCATAAACATTGCGGACTGCAACAATTCCGGCAGATATGGTCTTAGAAAATCGGAGAATTCTGCAAGAATCCTCACTATTTCCCGTTGTTCCGCAAAATGTAATTCCCTTACGAGATTATTCAGTTCAACTATCTCAAGTGGCTCCACAAATGCAGTCTTACCTGATGCGGATTCGTCATATACAAATCCGGGTATTTTTCTTTTATTTGCTGCCAGAACCGGAATCAAAACCCTTCCGTCTCTCACAGACACTGATGCATCCTCGTCAACCAATCCTTCTGATTGGGCACTTTTCAAAATAGAGTTAATTCTTCTGGAAATCTGCCCCTCTTTATCCTTGATGGCTCTTCTAATCGTTTGCAGCTCGGGAGAGGCGCTATCTTTCATGTCTCCGAACTTATCAACAATTGAATCTATTCTTCTCGATACTTCGGGATAAAGAACAACCGGCTCTGCCATTTTTTTCAATCGAACATACTGCCCCTCCTTTGTATTCCTGAAAAATGACATTATCTGCCTTATTGTATCGAGAGAATTTCTCAACCTCACAACCGAGTTCAGATCAAGAAAAGAGGAGGTGGCCTCCAGCTGTTTAAGAAAAAGGTATGTGTCAACAAAACCTGTATCGGGAAAACCCGATTCAAACATGACTATAAGCCTCATCTCGTCCGTTCTGGATAACTCCTCTTCTATCTCGTCGTATGATGTGCTGAACAGATCGCTTCCGGCCCTCTCTCTGGCAATGGAGGTTGAGCATCTGGACTCTATCATGGAGCGTATTCGGTCAAAACCAAGCTTCTGTTCTAATCTCTCGTTCATCTGTTATTTTGAATTCTCAATTGCAAGCCTGAGTTCATTTATACTATTCATCTTCCTTATTTCACCATTATATACAAATGAAATCTCTCCTGTCTCCTCAGATACAACAATCACACTTGCGTCGGTTATCTCCGATATTCCCAAAGCAGCCCTGTGCCTCATTCCATAAGACGCAGGTATATGTGGATTTTCAGATATCGGAAGAGTACATCTGGCTGCTATAATCTTATTAAATCCTATTATCATAGCACCATCATGAAGAGGTGCATTTTTGAAGAAAATATTTTCTATCAGACGCCTGCTTATGACGGCCTCAATCCTGTCGCCTGTCTCTATAATAAATTCCAGTGACGAGTTTTTTGCAAGTACAATCAACGCACCTGTTTTACTCTCCGACATTCTACGGCATGCCTGGGTAACCTCATCCAGCAATGTCAGAGAGACACCCTTTGCTTTAACACCCAGAAAGACATTCATCAGTTTTAATTTCTTCTGGGAATCCATGTACCTCGTTCCCATCATAAGCAGAAACCTTCGTATCTCTTGTTGGAAAAGGACAATCAAAGCCATCACTCCGACTCCTATAACTTGCCCTATTATGGCCCCTAGCAACTCCATACGGAGAGCTTTTACTGTGAGCCAAATGAAGTAAAACACGATTATTCCCGTAAAGATATTCAGTGCCGCAGTACCGCGTATAAGCTTATATACCTGATAGATCAAAAGACCCACAAGTAAAATGTCAATGATATCGATTAAATCTATCTTTATAAAATCAAGCATTTTCCTGCTAAATTACAGACACAAACTTACACATTATTCCGCAAAAGCCAATGTGGCAAATGAGACCCTGCAACCCTCAATTTTCAATATCTCAAGCGCACATGCCCCTAAAGTGGCTCCGGTTGTAAGTACATCATCAACAAGTAAAACATGTCTTCCCTTCAACATATATGCGGATCTTATCCTGAAAGCACCAGAGACATTGATCTCCCTTTGCATAACATCCTTTTTTGTCTGGGTTCTTGTATATCGTTTCCTGATCAAAACAGATGAGCAAACCTCTTTCCTTAGCACTTTACCGATTTCAGTTGCGACAATCAGGGATTGATTATAACCTCTTTTCCACCTTTTTAGAGGATGTAACGGAACCGGAACTATCATATCAATATCCACATAATTTCCGCTTTGTAACAGCTTCTCACCGAGTAATTCCCCCAGATATGCACCTAGCTTTTTCCTTCCCTTATACTTAAAGTAATGAATCATGTTTTTATACGGGCTTTCGTCTCTATAATAGAAAAGAGAAGAAGCATGTACAAAATCAACCCTTCCGGAGAAACGCTCTTCAGCAGGGTTTCCCGGCCATGTCCAGAAGTATGTAAGAGGAATTTCAGACAAGCATTGCAAACAAAGATATCTCTCCCCCCTCAACAAAATCCTTCCGCACACAGGACATATCCTAGGCAAAAGCAAATCCAGCAACATTAATATATAAGTTTTACATCCAATGCTTTTTTAAGCTGATAATCATTCCTCAGAATACTCTCTATCTGGCCTCTTTCAAAATAGTATCTGTTGGCAATCTCCTCTTCAAGAAATGTTTTTATTGTTCCGGCATCCCTCCTCAACATTTGCTCCTTTGTAAGCTTCACATTCTTCTCCAGTCCGGCAATTTCATCCTTCACCTCATCATATCTGGACTCCTGCTTAAGTGTAGTTATCAATTTGTCCAATTCTACCTCAGAAGAACTCCTTCCGTCAAATTCCCTTGTAGCGGCAAAAGATACAAACTCCTCATACTCCTTGTCTGTAAGTGCAAAATCCTTTGGCCTTGCAATTGAAAGGTGATTTTTAAAATACATGATGGAATAGTCCGTTAAAACCTCACCGTATATAAGAGAGAGCACTGTTCTCGGAATTGCCTGCGGCTCTATTATTATATCAGGTGTAATACCGCCTCCGTCATAAACAGTCCTTCCCCGTAGTGTCTTGAAAGCTTTTTTGAGAGAATCGGGAATATTACCGACACTTCCGTCCTCATTCCTGTGAGAATAATCTATTGCCTGCACACATCTTCCACTAGGAGTGTAATATTTAGCTGTAGTAAGTTTTATCTTATTATTGTATCCGACATCCCTTATAGCTTGTACCAGACCCTTGCCGTATGTCCTGGTACCCACTATAGTTGCTCTGTCAAGATCCTGAAGCGCTCCTGTAACTATCTCGGATGAGGAGGCAGAACCGGAATTTACAAGTACCACAAGAGAGAGCGTTGTATCAACAGGCTCGTCTTTTGTAAAATACTCCATATCTGCCTGTTTGTATTTTCCCCTTGCCGATACCACCTTTGTTCCCTTCGGAACAAACAGAGAAACTATATTGACCGCTTCATCCAGCAATCCGCCCCCATTACCTCTCAGGTCTATAAAAAGTCTTTTCATTGCCTGGTTTTTCTTAAGTTCAATAAGATCCCGGCGAAAATCCCTGGAGCCGCCGAGCGTAAAACCGGTTAACCTTATATAACCTGTAGTATCATTAACAAACCCACTATATGCCACATCCGGAAAGTGCACCTTGTCTCTGGTTATGGTAACCTCTGTTGTATCTCCGCCACGCAGCCTCAAAACAAGGAAACGAACCTGGGACCCTGCTCTTCCCCGCATTCTTGCACTGCAGGTATCAATATTCAGATCTGCCACACTATTCCCGTCAATTTTCAGGATTATATCTCCGGCCACCAGCCCGGCGTTCGCAGCAGGAGAATTCTCATATATTTCACTCACAAGCACTCCTGTACCTTTTTTTCTGACAGTTGCACCCACTCCTCCGTAAGAACCGGTAGTCATCAACTCCACGCTTTCCTGATCCTCTGCAGGTATAAAAACGGTATACGGGTCGAGAGACTCCAGCATCGCATCTATTCCCGTTTCAATTAGCTTATCAACTTCAACACTATCCACATAAAACATCGCAAGTTCCCTAAGCACGGAATACTGGACATCCAGACTCCTGCCTGTTTTGAAACTCTTTGATTGTGAATAGGCCTGAGGGGCAATAATGCCCACCATCAAGATTATGCAGAGTGATTTTAATCTGTTCATGTTTTTGATTTTATGATAAAAGTACACAAAAGTAAAGTTTTAGTATCTTTGATGCAATATTGTTTTATGGATATTGTATTTGCAACAAACAACCGACATAAGGTAGATGAGGCTCAGGCTATACTGGGCGCGGATTTTACCTTGACAACGCCGAAAGATCTTAAACTTTTCGAAGAGATCCCTGAGACAGCCAACACTCTTCAGGGTAATGCATTCATGAAGGCACAATTTATATGGGAAAGATTTCATATTGCTTGTTTTGCTGATGATACCGGACTTGAGGTGGAAGCCCTTAATGGTGCTCCCGGAGTATACTCTGCAAGATATGCCGGAGAAGAACATGACCCTAAGGCCAACACAGAAAAGCTTCTAAAGGCACTTGAAGGGAAGAAGGACCGTAGTGCAAGATTCCGCACAGTGGTTGCGCTGATAATAGATGGAGACACATTTTATTTTGAAGGTGTCCTCAACGGAAAAATAAGCGAAAGCCCTTCCGGCAAAGGCGGATTCGGTTATGATCCCGTGTTCATCCCAGAGGGTTACGATAAAACACTTGCAGAACTGACTTCTGAAGAAAAAAACGCAATCTCCCACAGAGGACACTCGATGAGACAGCTATCCGAGTTTTTAAACAACCATATATGCTGATGTCAGGTAAACTTCAGATAGTAGTCCTGCACACGATAAAATATAGAGACACGTCCCTGATTTTACAGGGATACTCCAATATCTTCGGAAAGCACAGTTTTATTGTCAAGACCGGCAAGGGAAAATCCTCAAGGGCAATGATATCGCAATTGCATCCGCTTGACATAATAGATGCTGAACTTGTGACTGGCAGTAAGGGTGAAATACCTCTTATAAAGGAGTTTACTCCCGCTTACAGGCTTGAGGAAATACGATGCAATATGGACAAATGCTCCATTGCAATGTTCATAAGCGAATTGATTTACCGGACTATTAAAGAGGTTGAGTCAGATCCGGATTTGTACAGATTTATAAGAGATTCGATATTACAGCTTGAGAACATCGGATCAGGGTTTGCAAACTTTCACCCGTGGTTTGTTGTTGAGATGTGCAAGAGGACAGGTTATGACCCGGTTTTGTCAGAAGCCGAGTTCCCGGGAAAAAGTTCTGAAATTCTGGCAACACTTTTGAATACAACACCCGAAAGACTATCATCGCTCAAAATAAACGGAAAAGAGCGGTATACATTTATAAAAGATATGCTAAATTACCTTAGTAATCATATAGGTTATCCTCTTGAGATAAAATCCCTCGAGGTGCTCCACCATGTATTGGGTCAAGAATAGATATTTATGTCAATAACTACATTTATATTCAGACAGCTATCTAAAGGAAGACTTACAGTTCTTGACAAGACCAGGCATGACCCTTGGAGTTTCCAGCGGGATTGTTTTGACTATCTGCTTTCTGCCGGAAAAGAGACCTCTTTCGGAAAAGAGCACAATTTTACGAACGTAAAAAATATAAGAGAATTCCAGAAATCAGTTCCACTGAGAAATTATGACACTTTCGAACCTTATATCGAAAGGTTGAGGGCAGGCGAGGACTATGTGCTTTGGAACCAAAAAGTCAAATGGTTTGCAAAGTCGAGCGGTACAAGCTCTTCAAAAAGCAAATTCATTCCCGTTACCGAAGAATCGCTTAACAACTGCCATTACAGCGGCATGAAGACTCTTCTGGCAAGTTATACTGATACAAATCCGGAATCGGGAATATTTGACGGTAAGGCTCTCACATTGGGTGGCAGTGCAACGATTGACGAGAGAGGCATAGGAAATACTTCGTACGGAGACTTGTCAGCAATATTATTGAAGAATTCACCATCATGGGCGGAATTAAGGAGGGTTCCCTCAAAGTCGATTGCTCTGATGTCAGATTTCGAAAAGAAAGTAGAGGCAATGAGTCGTGTGGCAATAAACGAAGATATTACAAATTTTTCCGGGGTCCCTTCATGGAATCTTGTACTTATGAACAAGATACTTGAGATATCCGGAAAGAGCAATCTACTGGAAATTTGGCCGAATCTGGAACTTTTCATGCATGGAGGTATAAGCTTTGATCCCTACAAGGAGATTTACAGGAAGCTTATTCCGACAAGTAAAATGAACTATCGTGAAAACTACAACGCCTCAGAAGGGTACTTCGGATTTCAGGATGATCCTGCCGATGAATCGATGTTGTTGTTGGTAGACAATGGCATATTCTACGAGTTTATACCGATGGAGAAGCTTGATAAAGCACTGAAAGGTGAGTTTATGGACTTTGACACCATCGAGAGTGTGGAGAAGGATATAAACTATGCTGTGGTACTGACAACCAACGGAGGACTTTGGCGTTATCTGCTGGGAGATGCAATAATGTTCACCGGTCTCAGGCCTCATAAATTTGTAATAACAGGGAGAACTCAGCTCTTCATCAATGCTTTCGGAGAGGAGTTGATGATAAACAATGCAGAGAAAGCTCTTGCCAAGACATGTTCAGAAAAGGGAGCAGAGGTCTCCAATTATACTGTTGCTCCTGTGTTTATGGAAAACGGAGGTAAAGGCTCACACCAGTGGGTTATTGAATTTGCAAAAATTCCTGCCGATCTTGAAGATTTTGCTGAAGAGCTGGATAAAAACATCTGCTTTTATAATTCAGATTACGAGGCGAAAAGAAAAAACAATGCCACAATGGAACGCTTGAAAATCACCCAAGTCGAAACAGGAACATTTTACAAGTGGATGGGTAGCAGGGGGAAACTCGGGGGACAGAACAAGGTCCCGAGATTATTCAACAAAAGAGACTATGTCGAACAATTACTTGCAATCAATAAAGGAGAGAATATTCAGGATTGATTCTCCCGAGGAGTTTAACAGAATAGCAATGGAGATTTTCCATTATCAATCCGTTAAATGCGAACCATACAGACAATATATCGAACTGTTAGGGATTGACATATCATCGGTTAGCGATATAATGAAAATTCCGTTCATGCCGGTTCAGTTTTTTAAAAGTCATAAAATATACTGCGTACCGGAAGAGCCTCAGAAACAATTTACGAGCAGTGCCACTACAGGTATGGTTCCATCTGTGCATTACGTTGCCGATCTCTCCATTTATCAGGAGAGTTTTACAAAATCTTTCTCAATGGCTTACGGAGATCCTTCAGAATATGCAATATTGGCACTTCTCCCTTCATATCTGGAAAGGGAGGGTTCTTCGCTTATATACATGGCCGATTCATTGATAAGGCAATCCGGCAATATACATAGTGGTTACTACATATATAACCACGATGATTTGTATTATATGCTGGAAAATCTCAGAGATAAAGGTCAAAAGACCATGCTGCTGGGAGTAAGCTTTGCATTGCTTGATTATGTTGAAAAATACACCTCTGTTTTCCCGTCTCTGATAGTGATTGAGACAGGCGGGATGAAAGGCCGTGGTACAGAGATGCCCAGAGAGGTTATTCACGATAAACTCAGAAAAGGATTTGGAGTTGAGCACATTCACTCTGAATACGGAATGGCAGAACTTTTGTCCCAGGCATATTCAAAAGGTGACGGACTGTTCTCAGCCCCGCCATGGATGCAGGTTTTTATAAGAGATCTAAATAATCCTTTCAGATTTGTTGAAGATGATAAACTTGGAGGAATAAACATAATCGACCTGGCCAATGCCGGATCTTGCTCATTTATAGAGACCCAGGACATGGGAATAAAAACAGCCGGGAATCTTTTCAGAATACCCGGCCGCATTAAAGGTTCAGAACTCAGAGGATGCAACCTCCTGCTCGGTTAAAATCAACCCTGCAAGGCTGTCAAATATGCTTCAATCTTCTTTTCCATATCCGCAGACATCTTCTCCTCTCCCCTGTTTTTGAGAATATCCGCTAAATGCAGAATATAGGTAAGATTTTGCTCTATATCGTACTTAGACATGTACATACCTTTATACTTCTTTGAGAAAAGGTCAAGGCTCTTATAGGTCTCATCCATAAATTCGTTTACCAATGCAACTGCTTTTTCTTTCTCACCTGCCTGTAAATATATGTCAATCGCTTCCATAACCGAAATCTCGTTCAGAGACGGCATTAATGAGCAGTTAAGAGGGAATTGCGACGGTATAAAATACTCCTGCATCTTATCCAAAACCTCTACCGCCTCCTTTGTCTTACCACTCTCCATCAAAGATCTGGCAGTTGTTGTATAAATACTTCTTCCCGACATCAGAGCATTGAAAGTCAACAAATTTTGATAATCCACATTTACTTTCGGATCATTTAAGTTACCCCATTTGTACACATTCATGCACTTATCATACATAACATCAGGTAAAACTCTGCCCGGACTTCCGAGAGATGTAGCGCTCTTTATAGGCACAAATTTGTAGGCAAAGCCGTCATATTCAAGATAATCCTTAAGCCCAAGCTCCAAATCACCACCCATTGATACAAAGTATATAGGTCTGTTCCACTCATAATTTGCAAGCATATCCAATATTATCATCTCACATTTAGTGAGTGCATTTTTACCTTCAGGAATATTCAGTTGAATGACATCCGGTATTTGTGCTGAATCAGCCTCCGATACGATACCGCAAGCTATGGCATTCTTTATATTGACAGGTATAAGGAGCTGTCTTGAAGCAATAAAATTGTATCTTTTACCATTTTCTGCCTGTAACTTAGCATCCGGATTTGAGATGAAATCAATCACAGCCTTTATAGGTACCGGTCTGTTTATCTTATCGACAACATGTATCATGTCATTTGTCCCATATAGGTAATCCTTCTTAGGAATAGAGAGTTTCACCGGTTCCGATTCATAGTTCTTATACTTCATCTGATCTATGTACCAATCTGTACCGAGAAGGGATGTATTCATGATTCTAACATCTGTCCTTACGCCTTCAACCTCCTGAATATACCATAGCGGGAATGTGTCATTATCCCCGTGTGTAACAAGTATTGCCTGTTTGTCACAAGAATTTAGATAGTTGTAGGCAAGATCCCTTGCACTGTATCGTCCGCTCCTGTCATGGTCATCCCAGTTTTCAGCAGCCATGAGAACAGGAACAGCAAGTGAAGCCAAAGTCACAAAAGAGGCAGTGATGACACCCGGTATCCTTTTCTTTAATGCATCATAGAGTGCCGGCACACCTAGCCCGATCCATATAGCAAAGGCATAGAAAGAACCGGCATAAGCATAATCCCTCTCTCTGGGCTGGTAAGGCGGCTGATTAAGATAAACAACAATTGCAACACCCGTAAGGATAAACAAGAGAGCTACAATCCATGAGTTCTTCCTGTCTTTTGCAAGTTGGTAGAAAAGGCCTAAAATTCCCAGGAAAAGAGGAAGCATATAGTAATGATTCTTTGCCTTACTTTCAACTATATAAGCCGGGCCCTTGCTTTGGTCACCCAACCTTGCCTTGTCCAGGAATCCTATTCCGCTCTCCCAGTTTCCTCTGAAAGCATCACCCGGAGTCGAACCATGGAGGTCATTCTGACGACCTGCAAAATTCCACATAAAATACCTCAGATACATCCAGTTCAGCTGATAATCGAAGAAAAACGAGAGGTTATCACTCATCAGAGGCAGCTTTTCATCAGAACCGGCAATTGCCTTGCCTCTGCCCTGAGTATACATCTTGTAGAACTTGACATGATCGGGTGATGAAGAACTCCACATACGTGGGAACAACATTTTTGAAGAAGCGTCGTAGACAGGTTGTACCGGACCTATAACCTTCTCATATTTATCACCTATCTTGGCATAATAATGTTCCTGTGTAACATCATAGGGAGAAGCATAGGTCTCACCATAAATCAACGGGTTGCTTCCGTATTGTTCACGTCCGAGATATCTTACAAGAGAAAAAGCATTGTCCGGCTGGTTCTCGTTTGTAGGTGTGTTTGCCGATGATCTTATGATTATCACAGCAAATGTAGAGTAACCAATCACTATCATAGAGAAACACAATAGAATTGTATTGGCCAGAACCTTTCCCTTTTTATGTGTATACCACACGGCAAAAAGAGACCCGACAATAAGCACTAGTAAGAAAAATGCAGCTCCTGAATTTATGCCGAGGCCGAAAACATTCACAAAGAGAAGGTCAAACCAAGATGCAATTTTTGGAAGATATGGAATTATACCATAAAGAATCACAACCAGGATAACACCAGACAACATTAATACCCAAAAGATTCCCTTTTTGGTGACATCGTATTTTTTGTAGTAGTATATAAAAACTAGTGCCGGTATTGTAAGCAGGTTCAGAAGATGCACACCTATTGACAGTCCCATCAATAAGGCAATCAGAACTATCCACTTATTTGCATAAGGCTTGTCTGCATTCTCCTCCCATTTGAGCATAGCCCAAAAAACAGCTGCCGTAAAAAGAGAGGACATAGCATACACTTCACCTTCAACTGCAGAAAACCAGAAAGTGTCAGAAAAAGTATAAGCCAAAGACCCGACAAGTCCTGCACCCAAAATTGTAACGGCTGTTGTCAGGGACATTGTTGCCTCGCTCTTTTCAGCAATTCTTCTTGCCAGATGAGTTATAGTCCAGAACAGAAACATAATTGTAAGCGCTGAACAGAGGGCACTCATTGAATTAACCATAATGGCCGCATGAGTGCTGTCAGCAAAGAGAGTGAAAAATCTGGCAATTAGCTGGAAAACCGGGTTTCCGGGAGGGTGTCCTATCTCAAGCTTATATGATGAGGCTATGAACTCACCACAATCCCAAAAACTTGTAGTCGGCTCTATTGTAGAGAGATACGTGATTGCTGAAATTACGAGAACCAGTATACCCAACAGGTTATCTATCAGCTTAAATTTTTTCTGTTCCATGATTTTTTCTTCCTGATTTATCGGGATTAATGAACAAAGATACTATTTTGAATTTTTCTACCTAAATTTGTGCCAAAATAATAAAGCATGGCTCAAAATGATTGGAAAAGCAGACTTGGTGTTGTCTACTCTTCAAATCCCGATTTCAGTTATGAGACCGACAGTGAAAGAGAGGAGACAACAACACTGCCACCAGAGAGACAAAATCTCATAATCAGCATTGACAGAAAACAGAGAGCCGGAAAACAAGTTACTCTGGTAAAAGGTTTTCAAGGGACAGATGATGATCTCGAAAGCCTGGGAAGGATATTGAAAAGCAAGTGTGGTGTGGGTGGTTCTGCAAAAGATGGCGTTATAATAATACAAGGCGATTTCAGAGACAGGCTGATTCCTATCCTCCAGAATATGGGCTACAAGGCAAAACGGGGGAATTAAATGGAGCAAACCTGCACATATCCAAATGAATACATCTATAATCCGCAGAATGACTCTGTCATGCCGGTGTCCTCACTTTGGAGTGCAAGCACAGAGTATTACACTATTGATATGCCCTCAGGGCCACCCCGCAATGAGTTTGCGAAAAATGACATAATTATTTCAGGAATATTTCTGGCATTTTTCGTCCTTCTCATCATAAGCTCCAAAGAAATACTAAATGTTTATCCTGCAGTAATCAAGTCATTTTTCAAACTAAAAAATCACATAAAACTTGAAGAGCGACTGGCCATTTCCAACCAAAGAGATATAGTTGCAGGCGTTGTGTTACTTTACTATCCCATCCTTATAACTCTCACTTTTGATGACCTTATAATAAAAAAATACAACATCATACCTGAACTGTACCTTGTAATTATCTTTGTCGCCTTAACGTGTTTATGGCTGGTTCGTAAGGGCCTTTTCAACCTTCTCTCCTGGTTAATGAGAGAGAAGAATGCATTCCGATTCATTGAAAAAATAAGTTACAATTATTTAATATCATCAGTTATTATCACTTTTCCAGCGGCAATGACAGGTTTTTTTTGGCCGGGAATTTCCGATGACACAATAGTCAAAACCCTGCTTTACTGTAGTTTATTTGTATATTTCATTTATTTGACCAAAACATGGCAAATAATAATTTCCCGTCGGTTTTCTCTGTTTTTTTATATTTTGTATCTTTGCACCCTGGAATTCTTACCTATAGCACTTATTGTGAATTTAATTCTCTCTATATAATATGAAAGCCAAAAAGATCCTGATCTCACAACCCGCCCCAGCAAACGGATCTCCATACACAGACCTTATTTCAAAATATAAGCTGAGTATTGATTTTGTTCCGTTTTTCAAGGTTGAAGCACTGCAGGCCAGAGAGTTTCGCCTCCAAAAAATAAACATACTCGACCATACAGCTGTGGTTTTTACTGCACGAACCGCTATTGATGCCTATTTTAAGATATGTGAAGAGATGCGGATAACTGTCCCTGAAACTATGAAGTACTTCTGCACCTCTGAATCAATAGCACTCTATTTACAGAAGTACATAGTTTACAGAAAGAGGAAAATCTTCTTCGGGAATGGTACAAATGCATCTATCATAGATATTATAGGCTCTAAACACAAAAATGAAACTTTTCTTGTTTGTGTTGCAGATTCGAGCAAGGCAGACATTCACAAGATATTTGTGAAGGCCAAGCTAAATCATACAAGCGGGGTTTTTGTCAAGACAGTTTATAGTGACCTTAGTAATCTTGAGTTGAATAACTATGACATGCTTGTCTTTTACAGCCCTTCGGATATAAGATCTCTTCAAGAGAACTTCCCCGAGTTCAAGCCAAACGGAATGCAATTTGCAACATACGGACCGGCAACACTGAAAGCCCTTAAGGGAGCAAAACTGACCTCAACCGTTGTTGCTCCGACACCGGAAGCACCATCAATTGCGAAAGCACTCTCTATATACTTTGAACAAAAGTGATCACCATTTTACTAAAGTCGAGAGACTGGTTTCGAAAACTGTAATAAAAGAGGTATTCGAAAAGGGGAAGCAGTTTTTTCTGTTTCCCTTTAAGGTTTTCTATGCTCCCAACCACCTCGGATATAACCGTGTTCTAATCTCTGTTCCAAAAAGGGCACATAAAAGGGCTGTAGCGAGAAACCTTATAAAAAGACGTATCAGGGAGGCTTATAGGTTGAATGATAAAAGAAACATTCAAGTAAACTTCTTTGATATAAATATTGTTTACATAAGTAACAATATTTCAGATTTTGAACAAATCAATGACAAACTCTCAGATGTACTGGAAAGAATTCAGAAGGATAGTACTAAAGCTGATTTCGCTGCCGTTGCTGTTTCTGATTAAGTTTTACCAGTACGGCATATCACCACTCAAACCTCCTTCATGCCGGTTTACACCTACATGTTCCGCATACTCGCTGGAGGCAATAAGAAAACATGGTCCCTTTAAAGGTTTGTACCTTTCTGTTAGAAGGATACTGAGATGTCATCCATGGGGCGGAAGCGGCTACGATCCGGTACCTTAGTCAACTTCGATGCCGAATCGTTTGTAAACCCTCTCCTTGTTAGGTTCATCCTTTGAAAGGTTCATTATTTCCTGTTTGGTAATCTGAGTAAGATCAAGAAGGACAAGCCCGTCAACACAATAGTTGAAATCAGGGTCAACATTGAACTTAATAATCTTAGAGTTAATCTTCAGATATTTCTTGACAAGCGTAGGAAGACGGTACTCGTTATTACTTAGCCTCATCATAAACCGATCGAATTGCTCAATACTATCCATCTTGTTTTCCATAAGGTCATCTATTTTAACCCTAAGGTAGTCAGGGAAAAACGGGTTTCTCGGAATTATATCCTCTTCCATACTCTTTACAGAGTGTTTCTTCTGAAGATAATAAATCATAATGCTCCTATAGAATTTAGGATACCATGAACTTATACTTACAGGCCCCATAAGATACCTTACACCCGGATCGCTGAGAACTGAGTAGAACAGCCCTTTGATAAGCAAAACAAGTGGAAGGGCCTCTTTCTGATAATCTAGCACTACGAATGATCGCCCGAGTTCTATTGATTGCTTCAGAATATCGTGGAAAGGCTTTTCATAACCAAATAAAGTATTAGAATACAAACCCTTGACTCCTCTCTTTTCAATTATATCCTTACCGAAACCAAGGCGGTATGCACCGACAAGACGTTGTTTTTGCTTGTCCCACAATATCAGATGTTTGTAATATTCGTCATACTCATCCAGATCCAGAGGTCGGCCGGTTCCCTCGCCAACAGCCCGGAATGCCTCTTCCCTTCTCCTTCCCAACTCGTGCATCATCAATGGTATGGATTTGTGCTCAGCCAGATAACAGACATAATTACCCGTTGTGAACAGATAGCAACTTTGAGGAAGAGCATTTATCTCCCGTTGAAGGTTCCTTCTATTGTTAGGCAAAGCTATAGGAGTCAGTGTTCTGTTCTCAATCTTTCTTGTAGTGGTAATATTTGCCTCAAGAGCATAGGAACGAGCTTTGAGATACGAACCCAGGGATTTCAAATCCTTGTATTCAGAGATCTCTGAAGCAGATATCGGTTTACCAATTCTCACAGATACAACCTTGCCCTCTTTGTTCATAAGCTCCCTTGGCAGCCTTAATGTTCTCAGAAAAGGGTGAATCCTGCCAAGCCAGTGGAAAAAACGAGAGTTTGTACCATGACAATACACAGGGATAACAGGAACACCGGAATTCTTTATTAACTTAATAATTGAAGTCTGCCACTCCTTATCCTGAATAGTCATCCTTCCGTAATTTGTAGAGACCTCTCCTGCAGGAAAAAGTCCCAGACACCCTCCGGCAGCGAGTGTCTCACTAGCCAGTCTCAACCCTGAAAAACTTCCGTGAATCTCCGGTTTATCAGTAAAAGGATTTACAGGAAAGAAATAATCTTTCAGATTTGGAATCATCGAGAGCACAAAATTTGTAAGAAGCTTGATATCAGGCCTTACGGAAGATATTATATTTAAAAGAATTATACCGTCAATTGACCCGTAAGGGTGGTTTGAAACCAGAATAAAAGGGCCCTCCTGAGGTATATTGCCCAATTGTCTGTCATCAAGTTCATAACTGAAACCAAACTCGCGCATTATTGCAGCCGTGAACTCCCGCCCCTCGTATTGGCTTATTTTACTATACTTTTTGTTTAACTTATTAAAACCCAAAATGCACATTACTGCCGAGGCTGAAATGTCACCAAGGATTCCTTTAAGTTTTATCGCTTTTTTAACGTCGTTTGATGTTATTACTCTATTCATAAGTCTTCACAAATATAGGATAATTGTTAATTTTACGAAAAAATATGTACCCTCAGACAGACATAAAAGAGAAGTTAAAAATACTCCCTGCATCTCCGGGAGTATACAGATTCTATAACAAAGAGGGGATTATCATTTATATAGGCAAGGCAAAGAATCTTAGAAACAGAGTATCTCAATATTTTCAGTCTGAAAATACCCTTACCCCAAAAACAAGGGTGATGGTTTCAAAAATCTTCAACATTGAACATACTGTAGTTGATTCTGAAGAGGATGCCCTTCTGCTTGAGAACAATCTCATTAAAAAGCACCAGCCACGTTACAACATTCTGCTTAAAGACAGCAAGACATATCCCTGGATATGTATCAAAAACGAACCTTTTCCAAGAGTATATGTAACCAGGAAGTATGTCAGAGACGGCTCACTCTATTTCGGCCCATACAGTTCTGCCATGCATGCCCATAATCTCACAGAACTGATAGGCTCTCTTTACCAAATAAGAAACTGCAAGCTCTCTCTTACACAAGACAATATAAAAAGCAAACATTACAGACCATGCCTAAATTTCCACCTGGGGAAATGTAATGCCCCCTGTGTAGGTTATATCTCTTCTGAACAATACCAGAAGCAAATTGACAGTATAAATGCCCTTCTGAAAGGAGATACATCTCAACTTGAGAGAGAGTTCAGAGAGTACATGAAGAAAGCAGCCTCAGAATTAAAATTTGAAGAAGCTCAGAAATATAAGGAGAAGCTTGATATGCTTGAGAAGCATTACAGCAAGTCAACCATAGTAAATCCCTCTTTGACAAATATTGATGTATTTTCACTTGCACCAACAGATAACATAGCTTTCGGCAACTATATGAGAGTTGTTAACGGATCAATAATTCAATCTTTAAATCTGGAATTTAAGTTACCGATTGAAGAGAGCCTATCTGTCATAATAAGCACTTTCATTAATGAAATACATTCGAAATTCGGGAGTTTGTCTCCGGAAATTTTAGTACCTGTAATTCCTGACGATATCTATGAAAGGAAAAACGTTCACATACCATTAAAGGGTGACAAGTTGAAGCTGCTGGAGCTAAGCCAGAAGAATGCAACTATGTTTAAACTTGAGAGGTTGAAACAAGAGGAGACATTAAGACCGGAAGAACACAAGATGAGATTGCTGTCCACATTACAGAAAGACCTAAATATGAGCGAGCTCCCATATCATATCGAATGTTTTGACAACTCTAACATACAAGGACGTTTTGCTGTTGCTGCCTGTGTCGTTTTTAAGGACGGACATCCTTCCAAGAGCGATTACAGACATTTTAATATAAAAAACGTTGTTGGTGCAAACGACTTCGCAACAATGAAAGAGGTGATAAACAGACGTTATTCCCGGTTACTTGCAGAAAACGGGGAGTTGCCACAGCTTATTGTTGTGGACGGAGGAAGAGGACAGTTAAATTATGCTTACGAGACGTTGCGGGAACTTGGTCTTCATGAGAGGATTAAAATCATCGGTATAGCAAAAAGGCTTGAAGAGCTTATTATACCCGGAGATCCTCACCCTCTATTTCTCGACAAGAATTCATCCTCGCTTAGATTAATTATGCAATTGCGGGACGAGGCTCACCGGTTTGGCATAACACATCACAGGAACAGACGCAGTAAAGGACAAATAAATTCGGAACTAAGAGAGATAAAGGGAATCGGGGAGAAAACCGAAGAGCTGTTACTAAAGAAATTCGGAAGCATGAAAGCTGTAAGAAATGCTACATATAAAGACATATCGGGCGTTGCAGGTAAAAAAGTTGCTGAAATCATTACAACCTATTTTTCAGAACGTGAAAGATGAATCCAGGTATACCAGCCGTTTATGGAGTTTGACAGATAAAAAATCCACATTATAACCATAAGCATTGAGTGCATCTCTCCGTTAATAAAAGCAACAACCCACATTATCACACTTATCACATTAACAACAACCCACAAGACCCACTGCTCCATATATGCCCTTACCATCAGAAACATTGCAATAACAGAGAGCACCGTAGTAGCAGAATCTTTAAAAGGCTGGGGGTCATAAAATATTCCAGACAGAATCCAACCAATACGACCAAAAATAATGACAGAAACCCCAGAATTACTCTCTGTCTTCCATTCATCGCCCTTGATGTCACAGTCACAGACTCGGCACTCTCCCTTCTCCTGATCCAAATAAACCATCCGACGAACTGCATAGGAAGATAGTAAAGTATATTAAGAGCAGCATCTCCATAAAGTTCAGCTTTATATGATATATAACCGTAAAGAGTCACATTAACCAAACCGAACAGATAGTTCAATATATTCCCTTTAGCAACCATGACCACACAGACTACACCTGTTATACCGGCAATGGAACCTATAAAGTCCACCTCCTTTTGAAGGATTGAATAAATTATGTTTGTAGAGATTATTCCTGCTATCAGGAACCAGTCAAACAATTTTAAAGTGTTTATATGCCTGAATTTAATCATTATATAGGAATGTTGAACAGCATCTGGAAATAATTCTTGTTTTCGGCAGTACGGGCGTATCTTATACCGGCAGAGAGTCCCAGTGGTATATTAAGTGCATTAAAATCAAGCAACAGGTCCGTACCTGCCGAGAACATACTTTTATTTTCTCTCAGGCCCACATTATATGCATAATCCACAAAAGGGATTATCTGGAGTCGTTTAAGATACAGCAAGGTGCTTATCTGTATATCCCCGAGATATAGCGGAAGAGCATAGTCGGCAGATACAGAATAGAATCTCTTGCCATACAGTTGATCATATCCTCTCGGTGAGGTGGCAATATTGTAGAACAAATAGTTTTTCCCAGCATAGTTCTGGTATTGAAATGCAAGATCCACCTTGAGACCGTGATTTCTAAGAAGACCGGGCATATAAGCATAAAGCCTTGAATAGAAAAGAGATCCATAGTTCTCATTTGAGAAAGGCACCTCATTTAATTTAAATATAAGTCCCAAACCCCATTTAGGAAAAATATCCCTGCTTGATCTGTTCAGGATACTATAATACTGAATACCGGAAGACAGATACTGATAATAATTATAACTGTAGTTTTTTATAGAATAGTAGGCATCATTGCTGAAACGCCACAAAATACTGGGTATAAGGCCTCTGTTCCAGCCTCCGCTTGAGAAATTGAGCGGGACATAGGCAAGAAGACTTGATGTGAAATTTGGAGTTCCCTCCACCGGATCAATCAACTGAAACCTCCTGTTGTCGATATCTTTTATTAACCTTATTTTTCTTTTCCATCTTGTGTTGTAATCCATTGAAAGCTCGACAACAGGATACCATCCCGTATATCTGAAGCTCATATGTCCTGCATGAAATCCCCCTGAATATGAATAACCCAACATGGATACGGCTGTTCCCAGAAGATTTTGAGAATAGACAGTAGCTCCCGGAGAGACAACATCGTATATGCTGCCAAAGGAGAGATTCATAATCTTATCTACATTGTAGTAAAAAGGAGCCCAGCTATGAATCTTAAACAAGTTCGCCCCTTTTCTGAACGGAGATGAATCAAACTTCCTTTCCTTGTCAATAACAACAGTATCTATACAATAACCGGCCTCACGTGAGAGCAGGTCCGCCAGGTCATCACGGGCAGGAGAGTCAAAAGAAGCCGGTGCCCATTTTAAAGAATCCCTTTTAGCCTTTGCTATAAAATAGCCCCTGCTGTCATATTCGGAATAGTAAATATCTCCGGTTGAATCCACACATGGTTCAAAGGCACCAAATCTGGCATTTGTCAACCTTTGCAGATATTTTAAATCCGGATTGTAACAATAAAGATTATTTGTACCATTGAGGTCACTTTCAAAAACAATACCGTCTGAAGAACGGTTAAGTCTGGTAATATATTTATACTGCCCGGGAACTTCACATGCCCAGTTACCATTAACCAAGTCAAGTCTGTACAGGCCCATGCCTGATTCTGTAATAACCGTGGCATAAAGCCCACCGTTGTAAAATACAGACTCAACAACCTGACCGCCGTCAGGTATACTATACAGACAAATCCTGCCATAGTCATCACCCCGCAGTAATACTATCCCCGATCCGCCCCCCGGCAAATACTCACTTACGGCAATAGTGTCACCTGATATGGAAAAAGAGGGATTGGAATAGCTGGTCTTCTCTGACAGCGTGAAAGTTTCAGAGAGGCTTACATCATAACATCTCAACACAGAATGACTCTCAAGCTCCCATCTTGTAGAGGGAATCTGTTCTGTCCAATATATCCGGCCACGGAGGTATGTCAGATAACTGCTCCTGTTTCCCATATAGGCAACCCTCTTCTCTGTTCCTGCTGAGTCTGTCATCAAAAGCCTTTCGGGTTCATCCATATCACTTTTTATAGCAAAAAGTGTATCAGGAGAGATTTTGACGACTGATCTGTATGAAGAGTAGTCTTTTCCTCGTAATGATATTCTGCTGTATGGGGTGAAAGGCCTTTTTAAAGAGTCCTCGGTTCTCCATTTATTCCCTGTCTGGAACTTTATGTTTTCAAAATGTTGTCTGATAGTATTTCCCGTAGAGTTTCTGTATGCCTTTCTAGAAGCCGACGGATTATAGAATCTCTTAACCAGGTAGTCCGTCAAATCGCCCATGTACATGTCATTTTCGGATGCTTTCCGTATATGCGAATGGACAAAATAGCCCAGGCTGTATCTGTCAGGTGTATACAGACGACCGGAACCTAATTTCCATTGATGCCAGTTCCTGTAGTCCCCATCAAGAAACGATGCCTTGAAAAAAATCATCTGTTCCGGGTCTCTTCCTCTCCCGGATTTTGAAAATTCAGTTTCAGAAACGACCGCATCTCCCTCCAAAGCCCACTTATCGATATATATACCGACTGCGAGACCTACAATCTGCTCTCCAAGCAACCATGAAAGAGGTCTGAAAATGCCCTCGCTAAATTTTGTCATCTGAGCGACATGTCTGGTCTCATGAAGTACAAGTTGTTTTTCCCAATTCTGGGAATAACCTCTTAGAGCCAGCGGCCTGGTCATAAGTTCCATTCTCTTTGGAGCCCACACAACAACACCGTTGCTCATTGTCGTGTACGGATGCAATATAACAGGAAAAGGTTTTATATCAGCCCGAAGCTCCTGCTTAATATGGCTCAATGCGCTGTTCATAAGGAATGCATACCTTTGTGCTATTGAGTCTATCTCCTGTGGATATATAATTCTGAATCTTCCCATATCAATCTCCCTCCAGGATTTTCCGGCAGGATCATTGCCAATACTGTAGAATTGTGCAGACGACCTTTGAACAGAAAATAAAATAGTTAGGCAAAAAAAGAGAGATTTAAGGATTCCCTTCATTTCAAAAAAAATTATTCCAGATACGAAGGTAATGAATTTTATGCTCTATATTTGCACATCAATATAAGCTATATGGACGTACTTTTACAAGTTGTAAAACTCCTCGGATCTCTTGGCCTTTTCCTTTATGGGATGACTCTTATGAGCGAGGGACTTCAAAAGGTCGCCGGTGACAGAATGAGAAGCATACTTGCTTCTATGACATCCAACTCATTCAAGAGGGTACTTACCGGACTATTTATAACATCAATAATCCAATCATCCAGTGCCACAACTGTGATGGTAGTAAGTTTCGTAAATGCGGGGCTCCTTTCACTGACTCAGTCTGTGGGTGTCATTATGGGTGCAAATATCGGGACCACTGTCACAGCCTGGATTGTAACCCTTCTCGGGTTTAAGATGGATATTTCCGCTGTTTCAATTCCTCTTGTCGGCCTCGGATTTTTATTATTAATGTTCAAGTCAAAGAAAAAGAAATCCACAGGAGAGCTTATTATTGGCTTTGCATTATTGTTCCTTGGCCTTGCATACCTAAAAGACTCCGTTCCTTCAATCGATAAGAACCCTCTAATTTTTGAATTCCTCAAACAGTGGACAAGCTACGGATTCTTATCAGTTTTGATGTTTGTTGGTATAGGAACGCTTTTGACTATAGTATTGCAATCATCGAGTGCAACCATGGCTCTTACACTGGTAATGTGCAGCTATGGATGGTTGCCGTTTGAGATTGCAGCGGCAATGGTATTGGGAGAGAATATAGGAACGACAATAACAGCAAACATAGCCGCCACCGTAGCCAATACATCCGGAAAAAGAGCGGCATTGGCCCATACGGTGTTCAATGTCACAGGTGTTATCTGGGTTCTTGTTTTGTATAAACCAATCATATACATAGTTTCTCATATAGTAATATTTGTTTTCGGAGCTAATCCCCAAGAAGACACTGGAGCTATATTGTTTGGCATAAGCACTCTCCACACACTTTTCAATGCCACGAATACATTATTACTGATCGGGTTCACCCCTCAGATAGTAAAACTTGTAACAAAGATTATTCCCGGCAAGAAAACCGAAGAGATTTTCAGGCTTCAGTTTATTGAAGGCGGAGTGCTAAGTACAGCCGAACTCTCTCTTGAACAGGCGAAACAAGAGATTGTCAGTTACGCCAAACTTAGTAAGAGGGAGATTGAATATGCCCGGAATGCAGTTTTTGAGAGTGAAAAGGAGAGCGAAAAGGGAAAATTCGATGAATTGTACAGCAAACTGGTCCATTACGAGCAGGTTATGGATAACGTTGAGATAGAGATAGCCAACTATCTGAACAAGATAGGTGAAGGAGAGATTAGTGAAGAGAGTAGCCGGAGAGTACAGGCAATGTATAAAATAATAAGCGAGATTGAAAGCATTGGAGATTCCGGTGTGAGTATTGCCAAGATTCTTCAGAGGAAAATATCCCATAAAGCCTCTTTCGACCATTATATGATCGAGAACATTGACACAATGATGTCCCTTCTTCAAGACTCTATAGACGAGATGATCAAGAACCTGGAATTGGGATACACAAAAATAACCAACATCAACGAAGCCGAAGAATACGAGAACAAGACAAATGCCCTTAGGACAAAACTCAAGGAAGAGCACATGGCAAACCTTGAAAACAACAAATACAGCTATCAGTCCGGAGTGCACTATATGGATGTGATAGAGGAGTGTGAAAAAATCGGCGATTATGTAGTAAACGTTTCAGAGGCAGTTTTGGAGATACAATAGTTCCAATAAAAATAAAAATATGAAGAGGCTTATCCTGACAATAACTATTATTTTCACAGGTTTATGCCTGTATGCGCAAAATGACTCCTCCACCATTGTAAATTCAGCATGGAACAATAAAAGTGTGGCTGAAGGAGTGAAATATCGCTCCATACATTTCAATAACGGAGAGTTGTTCAATTCAAACCAATTTATCTCAATAATAGAGATATCTGATGCTCCTGAGAATAAAATAGAGATTTTCCCTTCTCCGGAATTAAAAGAGACAAGTGTCATGGCCTCGGAAAAAGGTGCTCTCGCTGCCATAAACGGATCCTTTTTTAAATTCAACTACTCATACAACACAGAAGATTATAACTCTGTGGACTATATTCGCAAAGGAGGCAAACAGCTCGCACAAAACAACACAGAGCCGAATAAGATACGCCTCATGCACCAGCTCGGAGCACTTGCAATAAACAAGGGTGAACTTTACATTCTAAAGGCAGATGAGTTGAAAAACTGGGAAAAATACATATTGGCCGAAGATATTCTGACAACCGGCCCTATCCTCAGAGTTGCAGGCAAAGATGAGACTCTTGCTCACTCATCATTTTACACAACACGCCACCCCAGAACAGCTGTAGGCAAGAGAGCAAACGGGGATATCCTTCTGGTAACAGTAGACGGCCGGGCAAAAGAGGCTGCAGGAATGAGTCTGGAGGAGCTGCAGAAATTGTTGAAATGGCTGGGATGCAACTATGCAATAAACCTTGACGGCGGGGGATCTACTACAATGTATATAAAAGGTTTTTCTGACAATGGTGTAGTGAACCACCCTACCGACAACAAGAAATTTGACAATAAAGGAGAAAGAAAGGTTGCCAACGCAATTCTTCTCTATCATGAATAAGCAAAAAGCCCTTTTTATCTACACACGTCTCTCGACATTTGTAAAAGGAGACCTGGATATACTGTCAGAGACCTTCTCTGTAACGACACTACAGGTTAACAACACCTCACAGTCAAAGCAGATGATCTCTCTTATAAGGCAATTCATGTTTCTTCTGTTCAACATCCGCAAATATGACTTTATCTATATCTGGTTTGCCGACTACCACTCTTTCCTGCCCATCCTGTTCTCAAAACTGGCCCGTAAGAGATCATACTTAGTAATCGGGGGATATGATGTCTGCAGGATCAAAAAAGTCAAATACGGAAGCTTTATAAACCCCATAAGAGGATATTGCGCAAGTTTCTCAATGAGCAACGCGACACTTTGCCTCTGTGTATCAAATCATATACAGCGTATAGTACGTTTCATCACTAAAAATGCCAAAACAAAAGTAGTTTACAACTGTATAACATTCAAGGACGATACCCCGAGTGAGCCATCACTCCCGGGCATCCTCTCTGTAACTATTGCAGCCTCCGTCCAAAGCATATATGTAAAGGGTGTGGACAGAGTTGTAAAACTGGCTGAAAACATGAGCGACATTCAGTTCACATTGGTTGGTGCGGATAGAGTGATTCTCGAATCAGTCTGCGGGCCAATCCCATCCAATCTGGCCGTCATACCGAGAATAGAACATGAAGCGCTGATTTCATATTACAAGAGAAGCAAGGTATACTGCCAGATGTCAAGGAGCGAGAGCTTTGCATTAGCCCTTGCTGAGGCAATGTATTACAACTGCATACCTGTTGTCGCAAACACCGGAGGGATGCCTGAAGTTACCGGCGGTTCGGGGTATATTGTTGATGCAAATGACACTGAAAGTTGTGTTAAGACTCTCTATACAGCATTGGAACAAGAAAATTCAGGACAATACCGCCAGATAATCGAAAAAAAATTCTCATCCGGCAAACGTGCCTCAATGCTTTTAGAGATTATAGGCTCTGAAATAAAATAAGCCGCTTTTTCAAGCGGCTTTTGTTGACCTACCAGGATTCGAACCTAGATCGACAGAGCCAGAATCTGTAGTGCTGCCATTACACCATAGGTCAATAGATTCCCCAAAAATATTACATTTTTTAAAGTTGACCTACCAGGACTCGAACCTGGGCAGACAGAACCAAAATCTGTAGTGCTACCATTACACCATAGGTCAATTGTGTAATTTTTTGAGGGGACAAAGATATTGCTTTTTTTATAAAGAGCAAAATTTTAAAGAAACTTGAAATCCAGCACGTGCTCTCCAAAATAATGGTATAAAAGTGCCCAGAAAGCAAATCGGGCACCTTTGCCGATTAACATGAAAATGGCACTTTTGGTAAAATTAACCTTATAAAACCCCAGAGTAACGGCAAAAACATCCCCTATTATTGGCAGCCAGGTGAGGAAAGCAAGCAGTGAGCCGTATTTATCAATATTGTGCTTCTGTTTGAGTAGTGTCTCCTCCTTTACCTTGAACCACTTCTCAATCCAATCCCATTTTCCTATAAAACCTATATAATAAGATGTCAATCCTCCCAGCCAGTTACCGGCTGTAGCCACTATAATGGACAAAACAGGATTAAACCCCGCTATCAGAACACCCACCATAAGGAAGTCCGAACTGAAAGGTATCACTGTGGCTGCCAGAAAACAACCTAAAAAAAGGCCGATAAGACCAAGTTGAGACAATAATTCCATAACCTATCTCTTTGCCCTGAAAAAACGTTTCATCAAATCTCCGCAATCATCGGCAAAAACTCCGGAAATCACCTCACATTTGGGGTGCAGAAGAGAGGGAGAGAAAAGAGAGTATCCCCTTTTCGGATCATCCGCACCATATACAAGTTTTTTCAGCTGAGCCCAGTTGAGGGCTGCAGCACACATGGGACAAGGTTCCACTGTAACATACAGGGTACAGTTGTCCAGGTATTTACCGCCAAAACTGTTCGCAGCCATTGTAATCGCCTGCATCTCAGCATGTGCAGTAGGATCATTCAATCTTTCAGTAAGATTATATGCCCTGGCGATGATCCTGCCTTCACACACAACCACGGCTCCGACAGGCACCTCATCAGCGTCAAAGGCCTTCTGAGCCTCTTTAAGTGCCTCATACATGAACTTTTCATCTTGTGTCATGCAAGCAAAGTTAGAATAAAATCAGAAAAACGAAATATAGCGACATTTTGTCAGTGGACTCTTTTGGCATTTGTTTTGCGACCTTTCTATCAGTTAAAATAAAATTCTTAAATCAAATATTTAAAAAACAATTAATTATGAACATCAGACCATTAGCAGACAGAGTTTTGGTCGAGCCTAAAGAGGCCGAAACAAAAACAGCAAGCGGACTTTTTATCCCTGACACAGCCAAAGAGAAACCTCAGGCAGGAAAAGTCGTAGCAGTCGGAAACGGCAAAAAGGATGAACCAATGGAGTTAAAGGTTGGGGACAATGTACTTTACGGAAAATATGCAGGAACCGAAATCAGTGTTGACGGCAAAGACTATCTAATGATGCGTCAGTCAGACATCCTTGCAGTTTTATAATTAATAATCATTAGAACTTTAAAAATAAGAAATTATGGCAAAAGAGATCAAATTCAACATAGATGCCCGCACTGAGATGAAAGTGGGTGTTGACGCTTTGGCAAATGCGGTAAAGGTTACACTCGGCCCAAAAGGCAGAAATGTGGTTATTGACAAAAAGTACGGTGCTCCTCAGATTACCAAGGACGGAGTAACCGTTGCAAAAGAGATAGAGCTGGAAGACCGTTTTGCAAACATGGGTGCACAGATGGTAAAAGAGGTTGCCTCAAAGACAGGCGACCAGGCTGGTGACGGAACAACAACAGCAACAGTCCTGGCACAGGCTATCATCAACGTCGGCCTCAAAAATGTGACTGCAGGTGCAAACCCTATGGATCTGAAAAGAGGTATTGACAAGGCAGTGGCTGAGGTTGTAAAATCACTGAAAGCACAGAGTCAGTCAGTTGGAGACGACACAACAAAAATAGAGCAGGTTGCCACCATCTCAGCAAACAATGACATCGAAATCGGAAAACTCATCGCACTTGCAATGAGCAAAGTAAAGAAAGAGGGTGTAATTACAGTTGAAGAGGCTAAAGGAACCGACACAGAGGTTAAGGTTGTTGAAGGAATGCAGTTTGACAGAGGCTATATCTCTCCATACTTCATGACCAACCCTGAAAAGATGGAAGCCGTGCTTGACACTCCACTTATTCTTATTACAGACAAGAAAATATCATCAATGAAGGATCTGATGCCGGTTTTGGAACCAGTGGCTCAAAGCGGCAAAGCGCTTCTGATTATTGCCGAGGATGTTGATGGAGAAGCTCTTGCAACATTGGTTGTAAACCGTCTTCGCGGCACATTGAAGATTGCTGCTGTTAAAGCTCCGGGATTCGGTGACAGGAGAAAAGAGATGCTTGAGGATATCGCTATCCTGACAGGCGGTACTGTTATATCTGAAGAGAAGGGTCTCCGCCTTGACGCTGCAACAATTGATATGTTAGGTAGGGCAGAAAAGATTTCTATTGACAAGGAGAACACCACTATAGTAAACGGTGCAGGTGAGAAAGAGGCTATTGAAAAACGTGTCGGACAAATCCGCAAACAGATGGAGACCACCACAAGTGACTACGACAGAGAGAAGCTTCAGGAACGTCTTGCCAAACTCGCAGGCGGAGTAGCCGTTCTTTATGTTGGTGCCGCTTCTGAAATGGAGATGAAAGAGAAGAAAGACCGCGTTGACGATGCTTTGAGTGCTACACGCGCTGCAGTTGAGGAGGGTATAGTACCGGGTGGCGGTGTTGCATACATCCGTTCAATTGACGCCATTAAGGATCTTAAAGGTGAGAATGAAGATGAGACAACCGGTATCGAAATAATTGCACGTGCCATTGAGGAGCCTTTACGCATGATTGTTGAGAATGCAGGTGTTGAAGGCAGCATAGTAGTACAGAAAGTTAAAGAGGGTAAAGGTGATTTCGGTTACAATGCCCGTACGGATAAATATGAGCATCTTCTTAAAGCCGGTGTGATAGACCCGACTAAAGTAGCACGTGTTGCTCTTGAGAATGCTGCATCGGTAGCCGGAATGTTCCTGACAACAGAGTGCGTTCTTGCAGACAAGAAAGAGGAGAATCCTGTACCAATGGGTGCTCCCGGAATGGGCGGAATGGGCGGCATGATGTAGTCCAAAACAGAATCAAAAATCAAAAACCTGTCTGAAAACAGACAGGTTTTTTTGTGATTTTGCGCATATTTTGCACAAAAAATGGTGCAACTTTTGTGTAACTTTTTTTATTTTCATTACTGCATATCTGTTGTTTACGTGATTTTAAGCGCAACTTGAGTGCAACTAAAAAAAATGAGTGGCCAACAGAAAATTATTTGTTTACTTTTACAT
>JALOCI010000015.1 GCA_023227835.1 Bacteroidales bacterium | reverse complement strand
TTGTCCATGCCAAAATCAAATCTTTTTTGCCCCAGATAAATCTCTCTGAGACTTTTTTCTGAAATATTGCCAAGCTTATACTCCGGATATACAAAGTGATCGCATGGATAAACATCACCATTGTGCTCTACAATCAAAGCCTCTCCGCAGGTCTCGTTCATACTGCATAGCCCCGGTTGTATTCCGCAGTACTGGGCAAGGGTGGAGTCAAAAATCTGTACAAAGTATTGCCCGACATCGTTTCTTACCCATATATCGAATATTTCATTCAGAAACTCTCCATATCCATTTGCCGAGACGCTCCACGGTGCTATATGTGCACCCTCATGGTCAGGAGGAACAATCACGGCCCTCTTTCTGCCGGGAATCTCAACGACATGTTCTACGGCAGGAAGGAACTGCATGTAATGACTTCCGATGTTTCTTAAAAACTGATATACCTCTCTGCCTCTTTTTTCAGATAGCTTGTTTACCACCGACAGAGTGTTGAACTCAACCTTATATTTTTTTAACAGATTAATCCCGTTCATCACCTTTTCGAAGGATGGTTTGCCGGCTTTATTGAGCCGGAAGGTGTCATGAATATCTTTAGGACCGTCTATGGATATTCCGATCAGAAAGTTATTCTTTGCGAAAAATTTGCACCACTCCTCATTGAGTAAAGTCCCGTTTGTCTGAAGTACATTCTCAATTTTCTTGCCGGAGGAGTATCTGTTCTGAAGCTCAAGAGCCTTTCTGTAAAAATCCACACCCTGCATCAGCGGTTCACCTCCATGCCACAGAAATGTAACCACCGGCACTTCGTTAGCCTCGATGTACTGTCTGGTAAATCTCTCCAGAAGTTCAGGACTCATAAGAGGTTGTTTGCCATCGTACTGTAGGGATTTGTCAAGATAGTAGCAATAGTGGCAGTCCAGGTTGCAGAGAGAACCGGCGGGCTTAACCATAGTGGAAAATGCAGCAGGGTTTGCATTTCTTGCCGCATAGTCCAGGGTTATTGTCTTCTTGCTACTCTCCATCATCCTCTTGTTGGGCTCCTATCGGGAATTTTGAGGCTATCTTGTAATTTCTGCTTATCTCATACTGACGGGAATAGAATTTATGCATCTCATCCGTCATTCTTGTCAGAATCTTTTTATATTTCGGATTGTGTGCCTCATTACGAGTTTCAAGAGGGTCTAAGGCGTAGTCGTAAAGTTCTGTGCCGACAACCTCCTTGCCGCTGAAGGGGATGTATGTCCTGAAATCCTTCACCCATTCCACTAAACGATATCGCTTATCCCGGCATGAGTATCCCTGAATGTTTCCCCTGTGAAACTGCCCGAAAGCATACTCCTTTACTTTGGCTCCAGGATTTTTTAAAACAGGTACGAGGCTTTTTCCGTCAATGTATGATGCAGGTTTAACACCCGCAAGTTCACAAAGAGTCGGGTAAATATCAACATATTCACTTATTGAAGAGCTCTTCACGCCTCTCTTCATCCCCGGCGCGCAAATCATAAAGGCTGTTCTTGTCGAGCCTTCGAAATTGGTCAGTTTATTCCAGAGACCATGATCGCCCAAGTGGTATCCGTGGTCACTCCAAAGAACAATTATGGTTTTGTCGGCGATTCCCTGATTCTCTAATTCGTCAAGCAGTTTTCCTATTTGAGCATCAATATATGAGACACAGGCGTAATATGCATGGATTATCCTTCTTTGTGTCGCCTCATCCAGATGCTTGGTATCCTCATAGCTCTGGAATGAAGGGATGTCGGAGTAGACTTTCAGCTCATTTGAAGGGTGGTAGGCGTATAGTACGGGATCTGATGTCATTTCCTGGAATTCGGCCAGCGGAAGTTTCTCACGATTATACATATCCCAGTATTTTTTTGGAGCAACGTATGGTGCGTGAGGCTTTTTGAAACCTACTGCAAGGAAAAACGGCTTTTCAGATTTTGCCATTTTTTTGATGTTTTCTACACCGGCTTCAGCTATGAGGCCATCAGCATACGCATTGTCAGGCACATCCGCGCACTCGGTGGCTTTGCGGCCCTCTGCAATCATGTATGTAGGTGCCGAAGGTTGAATGTATGGTACACTCCACGACTGAGGGTCATTTCTGTATTTTTTGTTGTCCAGGGGGTGGTAAATTTTACCTATGCCTATTGTTTCATAACCATTATTTTTGAAATTTTCGGGTAGAGTTATGGCTGAAGGGTTATTAACCCTGAAATTGCCCTGAAGCGTCCAACATCCAATCTGATCCGGACGCAATCCTGTGAGCAGGCTGGCTCTTGTAGGACCGCTTAGTGCCTGCTGACAGTAATTGCTCATAAACGTAACTCCGTAGCCTGCAAGTCTTTCAAAATTTGGAGTGTGCGCGATTTTGTCCCCATAAACGGATATGACCGGCCTTAGGTCATCAATTGCGATAAACAGTATGTTTGGTTTCTTTGGTTGCTGTGCATAGCAGTTTCCTGGGAGCAGAGAGCCGGCAAGGGCGATTGTTCCTGCACTCAGAAATGTTTTCTTAATCATGGAATTGTTCATTGTTTGGCAATTTATGGGGTGATTATCTTACAGGGGTGTTCGGTTTGAAAGTCCAGGCGCGTGAACCTTTAAGTTCATCATTTGCTACTATTCCGCTTTTATCCAGCAGCACCCTGAACTCATCTTCCCGGATTTTTTTAAGAACGGCCTTAAGCTTGGCGGGATTATCTGCATATTTCATTTCGGCCACCTTGCTTTCAAGATATATTTTATAAAAAGAGGCATAGATAAATTTCCCATCCTGATACCCTCCACTTATCTGCGGGTTGATGGTTTCCCTGGCTGTGACTGCCATAGCTTCAGCCTCTGCATCGCTGATACCTCTGTAGTACTGATCCATCTCACTTTCCGAAAGGATAGAGAGCATATTTTTCTTGCGCAGGTCTGCAAGAGTTTTCTGACTCTTTATACTTAAAACCGACTCTTTTTTGAGCAGCTTTGCAAAAAGTGCATCTTCCTCCTCTACGGCTTTTGCCAGTGAAATCTGTTTTGCTTCACTCAATGGTACATGCCGTATTATTTCATAAACACTCCTTACTGTTGAGGGGTTGAAACCCTCTGTTAATTTGGGGCTGGCTGTCTGAGCGTTGGCTGTCAGAGCAGCCGCGGCAAAAAAAAATGTTAACAGAATCGAAACTTTTTTCATTTCAGAATAATTATAAATGCAGTGAACACTATTTTCGTTACGAAACAAAGTTAAAAATTATTCTGGAACAACAGCGAGATGGCTTTCGAAGTGAAAGGAAGAACTAAGCGTCTACTCCAAGTACGAATTTTAGAAGATATCCTACAAAAAACGAGAACGTTGCAACTCCTAGACTTATAAGTGTCATTTCCAGAAATCTCGCCTTAAAATTCAGATCTTTAGCGACAGAGATATAATAATTAAAAAAGAAAATTATAAGAACTACTGTTGCCAGTGTTATGCCGAGAGCCATGAACTTGCTCGTAAGAAGCAGAAAAGGCAGTATTAGTAAAATAACTGTTATAATGTATGCAACACCTGTATATATTGCCGATTTCCCTGCTTTTGAATCCCCTTCTGCTTTTGATGAGAGGTAGTCAGAGGCTGCCATAGAGAGGGCGGCAGAGATTCCTGTAACCAGTCCGGCAAGTGATATTATCCTTGTCTCTCCAAGAGCCAGTGTGAAACCAGCCAGAGCACCGGTCAGCTCTACGAGGGCGTCATTCAGTCCGAGAACGATTGATCCTACATATTGAAGTTTTTCTTCGTGGATCATATTCAGAATCTCCTTCTCATGAACCCTTTCCTCTTCGGCAAATTGGAGTGCTTCCGGATAAATGCCCGAGAGGTCATTATATACTTTTGAGCCGGTGCCTTCCCTTTTTTCCATAAGTTTCAGAACAAATGTAGGTCCCAAAATAGTTGCCATGAAAACTCTTTTCCAAATAGTCCATCTGTCCGGTTTTACTTCCACCCCTGTCTTTTTCTGCCAATATAGAGAATGCCCTTTTTCCTGCATCCCTATTTTTCTAAGGACTGCGGCATTGTTAGGATCTTTGCTCCTCTCTGCAAGGCGCATGTATATATGGTGTTCGGTCAGTTCAACTCTTTGCAGGCCGACCATGATTTTCTGCAGCTTCTTATCCATTTTGTTGTTGTTAACTCTGTATTGCAAAAATAATATCATTATTTAAAAAAAGTAATATCTTTACTACATCAATTTTATCTTTTTTCAGATGAATGAACATATTTTAAATGAAATTCCACCTTTGTCGGAAAAAGATTGCTTTCACGTGATTGAAAGGTATAAGACGGAGTTTACATTTCCTCTTCACCAGCACAAAGAGTTTGAACTAAATTTTATCGAGAACGGGGCGGGTTTGAGAAGGATAGTCGGGGATTCAATGGAATACACGGAAGATTATGAGTTGATTCTCATAACGGGAGAAAGCCTCGAACATGTATGGGAGCAGGGTAATTGTGGATCAAAGATGATGAGGGAGATAACAATACAGTTTGCTTCAGGTCTCTTCCCTCTCAGTCTTTTGGAAAAAAATCAATTCTCCTCTATCAGAAAGATGTTCAAACAGGCCGAGCATGGCATCTGCTTTCCGCTTCCTGCTATAATGAAGGTCTATTCTCAGATTGACACCATAGCGTCGGAAAGACAGGGATTTACGCAGTTTCTTAAATTGTTGAATCTGCTTAACGATCTTTCGCAATGTAGCGCCAGAAGTCTGGCCAGCAGTTCTTTTGCCTGTGCGGAGAGAAATACGGAAAGCAGGAGAGTGAGGAAGGTAAAGGAGTATATAAATCAAAATTATCAGAAGGATATTCGTTTGTCATATCTTGCAGATATGGTGGGAATGACTCCGGCTTCATTCAGTCGTTTTTTTAAACTCAGGACGGGGAAGAATCTCTCTGACTATATAATCGACATAAGACTAGGTTTCTCGTCAAGGATGCTTGTGGATACAACTAAGTCAATATCTGAGATATGTTTTGAGTGTGGTTTTAATAATCTTTCCTATTTCAACCGTATTTTTAAAAAGAAAAAAGGAATGACTCCAAAAATATTCCGTTCTCACTACAGAAAGAACAAACTTATAATTTAAAACAAAAAATAGTTATACTGGTACTATTTTAACCAAATATTATTAAAAATGAGAGAGAGATTTTTTCTGTGCCTTGTCCTGCTTTATATTTCGCAAATGGCGAGTGCAAAAATCAGATTGCCTGAAATTGTCGGTGATGGTATGGTGTTACAACAATCCGCAAAGGCAAGGATATGGGGATGGAGTGATCCCGGGTCCGTTGTTGAAGTTAAGGCTTCATGGGGAGACAGGGTGTATACTGCAAAGGTATTGGCTGACAGTACGTGGGAAGTTGCCCTTCTAACCCCTGCTGCAGGTTTGAGAGAGTATGATATAGTAATAAGGTCGGGACGGGAGAGATTGTCGATAGAGAATGTGCTGATTGGAGAGGTGTGGTTTTGCTCGGGTCAATCGAATATGCAGATGCCGTTGAACGGATTTCAGAATCAGCCTGTGGAAAATGCAAACAGATATATACTTGAGTCAGGTTTGTACAAATATGTGAGAGTTGCAACTATTCCTAATGTAAAAGCTCTGATTCCGCAGAAAGAGGTTGCAGGAAAGTGGAAGGTGAGCACCCAGGGGAATGCCCCGTGGTTTGGAGCGGTGTCATATTTGTATGGAATTCAATTGTTCAGGGCTCTTAATGTGCCGGTTGGAATAATCAATTGCAGCTGGGGAGGTTCCCGCGTTGAGGGGTGGCTTCCTGAATGGAAATTAAAGGAGTATCCTGATGTAAGTTCTGATGAGGCTGTGGATCCAAAGGTGAAGGAGTACCTCAGGCCGATGATTATGTATAATGGAATGCTAAAACCTTTACAGAAGTATACAATTAAAGGGTTTTTATGGTATCAGGGAGAATCAAATGTCGGTTCATGGCAGAGTTATGCGCAGAGGCTGGCTGAGATGGTAGCCCTTTGGAGAGCGGAGTGGGGACTTGGTGAACTTCCTTTTTATTATGCTGAGATTGCGCCTTACAATAAATACGGAAAAAATGACCAGGGTGCATATTTGAGAGAGCAACAAGCAAAAGCGCAATATATCATACCGAACAGTTCAATGATATCTACGGGAGATATTCTCAGGCCGTACGAGTATAACTGTATTCATCCGTCCAACAAGTCCACTGTTGCTGAAAGGTTCGCCCTGACTGCCCTTGCTGCAACTTACGGCGTACCCGGGATATGGTATAAGAGTCCGGAGTATGACAAAATTGAGCTAAAAGGAGATGAAGCGGTACTTTATTTCAAGTATGCCCCGGATGGATTCACCCCTTTTGAAAATATTGAAGGATTTGAAGTCTCGGGAAATGACGGGTTTTTTTATCCGGCTAGGGCTTATTCTTCAATGAAAGATAAAAACATCTATGTGTCAAGTGATAAAGTAAAAGAAATAGCTGCCGTACGGTTTTGTTTTCACAATCTTGATACAGTAAAACTATACAACACCAGAGGACTTCCGGTAATCCCTTTCAGGTCGGATAAGTGGTAAAAAAAGCTGATTTTTTGGTGCAAAATAGTATTATTGTTTGATAAAATAATATTTGTATGTCGTTCCAAGGGCTCTTAATTTTACATTAAATAAACCGCCCTTTATATGAAACTTCGCACCCTGACTCTGCTCCTTGTTGTCGCACTGACTTCGTGCGCCGGCAATACGTTGAAAAACAACTTTGTATATGTAAAAAACGGCCATTTTATAAAAGATGGTAAACCTTATTATTATATAGGTACTAATTTCTGGTATGGAGCTATACTTGCTTCAGAAGGCCAGGGGGGAGATACCCTTCGTCTTGCAAGGGAGCTGGACTTTCTAAAGGAGACAGGTATAGACAATCTGCGCGTTTTAGTAGGCTCTGACGGTGAGAGAGGTGTTAATTCCAAGGTTGAGCCGACGCTTCAGGTATCTCCGGGTGTTTACAATGACACGATTTTAAAAGGTCTTGACCGCTTTCTTGCGGAACTGGGAAAAAGGGATATGAAAGCCGTGCTCTACCTAAACAACTCATGGGAGTGGTCAGGAGGGTATTCGCAGTATCTACAATGGGCCGGTTATGGCAAGGCTCCTATACCTAATATAGATGGTTGGGAGGCATATAAGCAGTATGTAATCCAATTCCAGCAGAGTGATACTTGCAAGATTTTGTTTGCCAGCTATGTGAAAGACATCATTTCAAGAAAAAATAGTATAACAGGTATTGCATACAAGGATGATCCGGCAATCTTCTCATGGCAGATCGGGAATGAGCCGAGGGCATTCAGCGATTCAAACAAGGACAAATTTGCTTCATGGATAGGAGATGTTGCAAAACTTATAAAGTTAATTGACCCTAACCATATGGTCTCTACCGGGAGCGAGGGGCTATACGGTTGTGAGGGTGATACCATGCTGCTTGAGAAAATTCATTCATATCCTGAGATAGATTATATAAATCTTCATATATGGCCATACAACTGGACCTGGATATCCAAGGACAGCATATCGCAAAAGCTAGGTATTGCTATAGATAATACAGAAAAATATATTAAAACACACGCAGATGTTGCAGGAAAGCTTAACAAACCAATGGTTATTGAAGAATTTGGTTTTCCTCGCGACGGTTTTCTTTTCACACCCGGGTCGTCTGTAAAATCCAGGGATTCATATTATAAGTTTGTTTTTGAAAAAGTACTGCAAAGTGCCGCCGATAAGGGATATGTGGCAGGATGCAACTTCTGGGGATGGGGTGGTTTTGCCGTTCCTAATCCTTTAAACACTTTCTGGCAAAGAGGGGATGATTACTGCGGAGATCCGGCGCAGGAAGCACAGGGTCTTAATTCCGTCTTTGCCGTTGACAGCACAACTGTCAGCTTGATTAAGGAGTATAACAAGAAAATCAAATCTGAACTATAAAAATGGTACGTTTGAGAATTATACTGCTTTTGGCAGTATTTTCCCTCTCTCTGCCACTCAAGGGGCAGAAGTATGAGAATCTGGGAAAGACTCCACAGATGGGGTGGAACAGCTGGAATAAGTTTTCTTCAAATATAAACGAGACTCTTATTAGGGAAACGGCAGACCTTATGGTTTCCAAAGGGCTTCTGGATGCCGGTTACATATATCTCAATCTTGACGATTGCTGGCATGGTGAAAGGGATTCTCTCGGGTTTATCAGGGAAGACAGAACGAAATTTCCTTCAGGAATGAAGGCTTTGGCAGAGTATGTTCATTCAAAAGGACTGAAGTTTGGCATATACAGCGATGCCGGATGCAAAACTTGCGGAGGTCACCCCGGTAGCCTCGGGCACGAGTATCAGGATGCTATAACATATGCGCAATGGGGTGTCGACTATCTAAAATATGACTGGTGCAACACTAAGGATATAAATCCCATTGGGGCATATAAGCTCATGAGGGACGCCCTCAGGTTTGCGGGACGTCCTGTTTTTTTCAGTATATGTGAGTGGGGCGACAATAAACCCTGGCTATGGGCAAAAGAGGTGGGGCATTCATGGAGAACTACTGGAGACATATATAACTGTTTTGATTGCATAAAGGACTACGGTACCTGGAAATCTTTCGGAGTATTGCAGATTTTGGACAAGCAGGATGGCTTGAGGAAATATGCCGGACCGGGTCACTGGAATGATCCCGATATGCTTGAGGTTGGAAACGGAATGAGTGTGAATGAGGACAGGGCGCATTTCACTATGTGGTGCATGCTTGCTGCGCCTTTGATCTTAGGAAACGATCTTAAAACTATGAGTTCGCAGACCCTCGGTATCATAACCAACAAGGAGGTGATATCGGTAGATCAGGATACTCTCGGTATTCAGGGTTTCAAGGCAGCCTCTTCGGATGGACTCGAGTTCTGGTTGAAACCCCTTGCCGGAAAAGAGTGGGCATTTTGCATACTGAACAGAAGTACAGAAGATAAATCATATACGATTGATTGGAACAAATTCAGTTTATTGGATACTCTTTCGGGATTAAGTACCTCTTTCGACAAGAAGATATACAAAGTCAAGGATTTGTGGAGTAAGAGCGATGCCGGCTCTACAGAAGACGACAGAACAATAACTGTCAAAGGGCATGATGTATTGCTGTACAGACTGTATGATGTAAGAGACAAATCTGATATCTCTGTAAATGTCCCTGTTAACCACGGATGGTTATGGTATGGTGCACAAAAACCTGAAATCAAGGCCATAGTTTATAATAGTTCTGATAAACCGGTTGTTGAGGAGATCCGGCTTGATCTGGCAACCGATAAAAGAGAAGGCATAGGCAAGTTTGTAAGGAGAGTACGGGTAGCGCCGCGTGACAGCAGTGTAGTACTATTCAGTTTCGGAGTAAAACCCGGATTCTACAGGGTCACACTATCTGCGTCCAATGGTTGGGAAAAGAGGTTTAACATCGGATATGAACCAGAGAGGGTCGTCTCTCCGTTTGATGCCCAGCCGGATCTAAAAGAGTTCTGGGACAGGGCAAAATCAGATCTGGCGAAGGTTGATCCTCATTACAGCCTTACATTGCTTGAAGATAAATCTACGGATAAAAGAAAGGTCTATCTGGTTAAGATGGTCTCACTAGACAGTGCTGTTATATCAGGATACTATGTTACACCGGTGAAACCCGGAAAATACCCCGCTTTAATAGGTTATATGGGCTACGGATCAAAACCGTGGTGTCCCGATCCGGATTCAAATCCCGGATTTGTGGAATTCGTGCTATCTGTAAGGGGACAGGCTCTCAATGAACCGGATAATAAGTATGGAGACTGGATCCGTTGGAACTTACAGGACAAGGAGAAGTATTACTACAGGGGTGCTTATATGGATCTCGTGAGAGCTGTTGATTTTGTCACCTCGCGTCCGGAGGTTGACACCTTGCATATTTTTGCTGAAGGGGGAAGTCAGGGTGGTGCTTTCACACTTGCAGCCTGTGCCCTGGATCACCGGATTTGTGCCGCCGCTCCATTCATTCCGTTCCTTTCTGATTTTCCGGATTATTTCCAGATTGTCCACTGGCCTGCCGAACCTGTGCTTGACGAGCAGAAAAGGCTTGGAATACCGGATAAGGAACTATACAAAACACTTTCATATTTCGATATAAAAAATCTTGCAGGATGGATAAAAGCTCCTGTTCTTATGGCATTCGGCCTGCAAGATGAAGTTTGCCCTCCCCATACCAATTTTGCCGGTTACAACCGGATTACCTCACAGAAATCATTCATTTGCTATCCACTTAAGGGGCATGATGTGGAGAGTGACTGGTGGCAGAGGCGTATGGAGTTCTTCTCAAATTTTTTAAATAAATAGTACTCGATATTAGTCATTTACACTAAACTTAAAAAACATGAAAATAAAAAGACTAATTCTTATCATGTCTATACTCCTGGTGAGTATGAAGTTGTCAGCCCAGACTGGTAGTGTTAGTGGTACTGTAATTTCGGCAACAGACGAGAAACCTGTAATAGGTGTTCTGGTTGCCGTTAAAGGTAGCACTTCCATTTGGGCAACAACTGATATGGAGGGGAGGTATACATTGAAAAATGTTCCCTCCAACGCAACATTAACCTTTAAAAGTCTCGGTTTTCAGGAACTATCCGTGCCTCTTGCCGGAAAAAGCATTCTGAACGTGACTCTGAAGGAGGCTATAGCTGAACTGGACCAGGTGGTAGTAGTCGGTTATGGTTCAATGAAAAAATCTGACCTGACAGGCTCCGTTGCCAATGTGAGCGGAGGAAAGCTCAGGGAGAGCATCGTCACTAATGTAGATCAGATGCTGCAAGGCAAGGTGGCTGGAGTTCAGATTACACAGAACTCAGGAGCTCCGGGAGCTGCAGCCTCTATTCGTGTCAGAGGGGCGAGTTCCATTAACAACTCGAATGAGCCTCTTTATATCATTGACGGTATTCCTTTTTCGGGAGAGGGCAAGGAGATTGGCGGCTTTTCCTGGGCTGGAGGTTCAAATGGTCAGAAGTATGTTAATCCGCTATCTACCATTGCGCCTTCAGATATTGTATCAATAGACGTATTGAAAGATGCTTCGGCAACTGCAATATACGGTGCTAATGGTGCCAACGGTGTTATCCTGGTAACAACCAAAAGAGGAAAAGCTGGTGCTGTTACAATCTCATACGACGGATATGCTGCCGTTCAGCAGGTTGGTAAAAAGCTTGACATGATGAATCTCAGGGAGTATGCCAAATATCAGGTAGAACTTGGAGATTTTATACAACAACAACCGGATGATGCGTATAAAGACCCTTCAATTCTCGGATCCGGTACTGATTGGCAGAACGAGATATTCCGCACCGCAGTAATGAGCTCTCATCAGATATCCCTGACAGGGGGTAATGACATGGTTCAGTTCGCTGCAAGCGGTGGTTATATGTCTCAGGAAGGAGTTGTGATAGGCTCTGCATTTGACAGGTTTAACTCTCGCCTCAATGTAGACGGAAGCCCGTATAAATGGCTCAAAATCGGAGGGTCATTGGCATTCACGCATACAGAGGAGACAATAACAAACAATGACGGAGTAGACGGAGTTATACTCCAGGCTCTTACCATGCAGCCGAACATTCCTGTCTATAACTTTGACGGTACGTGGGCAGGTCCGAATGATGTGAACGGAGCATCTCAGTATAATCCTGTATGGCTGGCTCTCATGAAGAACAACGAGTATATCCGGAACAGGGTTATGGGAAATTTCTATCTCAATGCAACAATTCTCAAAAACCTGACACTTCGTTCAGAGTATGGTTATGATTTCTCAAACAACAATAACTACTGTTTCGTCCCTACCTATTCGTTCGGTGTGATTTCCAACGATATCAACCAGCTTATGCAAAGAAACGATCAGTCAACATACTGGATATGGAAGAATTATGCTACATACGACAAGAATATTGGAGTTAAGAATCATATCACATTTATGGCAGGTGTCGAGGCTTCTGCAAGCGACTGGTCAGGTCACAGGATAATAAAGCAGAATCTGTCAAGCAACAATATTCATATTGCAACAACTGACGGAGACTTTGTATCAAACAGCGGATGGATGGACAGAGTCACAACAATGTCGGTTTTCGGACGGTTGAATTATAACTACGATGAACGCTACTTGCTTACAACCACACTGCGTGCAGATGCATCATCAAAATTCGGCGCAAACCACAAATGGGGATACTTCCCCTCAGTGGCTGCTGCATGGAGAATGAGCAACGAGGGATTCCTGAAAGACAATCAAACAATCTCAAATCTTAAGCTTCGTGCCGGATATGGCCAGGTAGGAAGCTCGAACATCGGCACCTATCTTTACGGATCGGGTATGTTTACTATGACAACTCCGATGGGTACAGCATACCGTATGGAAAACATCGCTAATCCTGACCTGAGATGGGAGGCTTCAGAGCAGATAAATGCAGGTGTAGATCTCTCACTCTTCAAAGGAAGAATATCTCTTGTACTTGATGTATACCAGAAGGATACAAAAGACCTGCTGCTTCAGGTATCTGTTCCGTCATATCTTGGTGGCACGACAACTTATAACGATATAGCCACGCCGATGGTAAATATCGGTAAAACCAGGAATAAAGGTATTGACATAGCGCTTAACACTGTGAACTTTGACAGGGATAACTTCAATTGGACCAGTAATCTGACAGTATCTATTAATAGAAATAAAGTAATGTCATTGAACGACAATTCGCAGATATTGTACGGCAGTATAGACTGGTTGTCCGAATTCCAGAATGCTACAATGATTAAGGTAGGTCAGCCTATTGGCGTTTTCTACGGCTATATTGTTGACAGACTCTTTGAGAGTGAACAGGATATCCTTGACAGTCCGGTTCAGGTGGAAGATCCTTCCAATCCGGGCACTAACCTGATAAACAAGAATACAGGTGTATATGTCGGTGATATTAAGTTCAAAGATCTGGATAATAGCGGAACCATTGACGATAAAGACCAGCGCAAGATTGGTGATCCTAATCCTGATTTCACATTCGGATTTTCTAATACATTCACTTTATACAAGAACTGGGAGATTGGCCTGGTATTGACAGGTTCATACGGGGCGGATATATTGAATTTTGCGAGATCGCGTACAGAGAGCATGACATCATTATGGGATAATCAGAGTTCTGCTGTAAGTAACCGTGCCCAGATCGGTACCGATGGTAACGGGAAAGCATATCTGATCAATCCCGGAACAACAGTACCTCGTCCTGCGACAAACGATTTCAACCGAAATAACAGGATGTCCACAAGATTTATAGAGGATGGCTCTTACCTACGTGTACAAAACCTATCTGTATCTTACATTGTCCCTGAACAATTTGCAAAGAAGATTCATTTAAAGAATCTAAAGGTTTATATCAACGGACAAAACCTGCACACATTCACCAAGTATTCCGGCTATGATCCGGAGATAGGAGCATATAACCAAAGCTCACTGCTTCAAAACATAGACCGAGGGCGTTATCCTACACCGCGTATGTTTACGCTGGGTATTAATGTTGGTTTCTAATCTATTAAAATGCAGACAAATGAAAAAAATATTTATTATAATAATGTCAGTAGTTCTCTTCACTTCATGTGATGATTTCCTGACAGTTACTCCGCAAGATTCATTAGTTGCCGACAATTACTATACTAGTGAAACTGCATTGAGGGCAAATACAGCCTCTCTTTATGGAAAAGTCTGGTGGGATTTCCACAGCCAATTCATGTGGCTTGCCGGGGATGAACTGGCTGGAGACCTTTACTATACATACGATCAGGAGGGACACTATTATTACAACAAAGTCGGTGCCGGTAATACATACAACAATACCGGATGGACCGGTCTTTACAGGGTTGTCTCTTTTGCAAACTCAATTATCAATGATATGCCTGCTCCTGCTAGAAGCAACGGAGTTTCGGAAGATGCAATAAACCGTGCCATAGCTGAGGCTAAGTGCATCAGAGCTACTGCATATTACTTCCTTGCAGAGTACTGGGGTGAAGTTCCTATAATAGAGAACTCAACAGTGCTTATTACATCAAGTAATCCTGCAGCAATATACGTGCACAAGAATCTTCAATCGAACCTCTATCGTTTCATGTGTGAGGACCTTGAATTTGCTGTTCAGTACCTTCCTGCAACAGATGAACCCGGACGTGTTACCAAATGGAGTGCAAAAGGGATGCTTGCAAAGGTGTACCTTACAAGGGCTGCTTATGAAAAATCCGTCGAATATTATGCTGAGGCTAAAGAGTTGGCCGCCGATGTGATTGAAACAAGCGGACTTAAGCTGTGGAGCGATTACAGCACTATGTTTGATGTTGCGGCAAATAACAGCAGCGAATCCCTTATTGCAATACAATGCATGACAGGAGAGTATGGCGACGGAAGTTCCCGTAATGTTAATTTTTCAAGAAGCTCCCGTATAGCAGATCAGACATGGGGAGCAGGCAAGGGTCCGACTTTGTCGCTTCAGAATATATATGAGCAGGGAGATGCACGTCGTAAAACCGTTTACATGACAAACGGGGATTACTATTCCAACCTGGATAAGGCGAACGGAGGATACACATACAAATATACATACCGGGATCCTGCAGCTATCGATACAAAAGTAGAGTCTGCAAACGAGGTTCTCGCTCATATTAAAAAGTATGTGATTGGAAAGGCTGCCGATTGCGACAATAAGGTCGGACTTAATCAGGATGCAGGCAATAATATATATCTTCTCAGACTCTCGGATGTCTACATGGTATATGCTGAAGCCTGCATTGGTACCGCCTCTTCGACAAATGAAGCAAAAGCTTTGGAATATGTTAATGATATAAGGTCTCGAGCCAAGTTGTCAGCACTTCAGTCACCACTAACATTTGACAAGCTGATTCAGGAACGCCGTAAGGAATTTGCATTTGAGGGCATCAACTGGATGGATATCAAACGCTACTATTACAGAGATGCCAATGCTGCATATACTTATCTGAACAGCATGAACCGGGATCAGATATACAGACTTGACTTCACTACTGGATACAATGAGATGAGTACAGCCGACAAGTATGTTTTTGAGAACAACAAACAAAATTATAAACTCTCCTGGCAGACGCTCTCAGATGTCAATGACTATAACTCCAGAGTAAATAACATTGTCTTTAATCAGACATCAATGTTTATTCCATTACCTGCGGCTGTAACGACAAAGGCCCCGATACTGAACGAGCCGGCCGTAGATTATTATGCAAGTAAATAAACAGTAAACGATTATGAGAACAAAATTAGGATATATATTATTAGTCGTTGCATCGGCAATACTTTTCCTGGCTTCTTGCCAAAAAGAGGAGGGGCTGGAAAGCAATGCCACACCGGTAGTCAAATATGTTCGACCGACTGAAGCTGCAGTTGCAGATTCATTGGTTGCCAGTGCAGCTATGGGAAGCACGATTGCAATTATAGGTGAAGGATTCTCCGGAGTAAACGAGATATGGTTCAATGACCAGAAAGCTAAATTGAATCCTTGCTACATTACCGATAAATCCATTATTGTAACCGTTCCTGGCTCAATGCCGGATGAGGTTACAAACAAAATGGTTCTGAAAACCAAAAAGGGAAAGGAGTGCGAATACTCGTTCGCAGTTGTAATACCATCTCCGTCGGTGAAATCTATAAGCTGTGAATGGGCCAAAGACGGCTCTGCGGTTACTATTTATGGTAACTACTTCTTCAAGGATGCCAACAATCAGATAGATGTGCTTTTCCCTGGAAATCTTCATGCCGAAGTGACCAGTTTCACTACTGAAAACATAACCTGTGTGGTTCCTTCCGGAGCTCTTCCGGGTACTATCGTTGTGACATCACTCTATGGGAAAGGCCGCTCACAATTCACATTCAGAGATTCACAAGGTTTATTCATAAACGGAGAGAATACCTCTCTATGGAATGCCTGGGGATTAAGTGACTTTGGAACAACAGGAGCACTTGATGGTCAGTATATTAAATTCGAAGGTACAACCGGTTCGTGGGCCTGGCCTTCTAATTCAATACAGCTTTATTATGCAAGGCCTGACAGGACTCCGATTGTTACGACCGGAGAGGTTTCTGATTACGCTCTGAGATTTGAATGTAATTGTCAGGAGTGGCATGATACTCCGTTCTTACTCTGGTTTACAAAAACTGCAGGAACTCATAATGTTGACGGGGCAGATGCACAGTACCACTGGAGACCATACCTTGTTAACGGGGTAAAGACCAATTATGTCACCAACGGTTGGGTAACTGTTACATTGCCATTGAAAGACTTTATTTACAGTAAGGATGAATCGGAAAACTCTAGAGTAATTCCGGGTCTGAGCGACCTTGTGGATCTCCACGGTATGTTCTTCGGAGCTGCAGATGGAACTTATCCTGTAAAGATGTGGTTAGATAACATGCGTATTGTAAAAATAAAATAGAGTAAATTATGAAGAGAAATATATATAACAATCTGATATTGATTCTCCTTTCTTGTGTGGGGAGCCTGTTGCTCCTTGCCGGTTGCCAGAAGGATGAAGAGACCGGAAGCGTTATGCTTGAGGCATTCGGACCTTGTCCTGTTCTTAGGGGAACTGAGCTTACACTTATAGGGACAAATCTGGATAAGGTTGAGAGTGTGGTAATTCCTTCAGGTATCACCATAACAGACATAAATGTCATCAGCTCTGATAAAATCTCTGTATTGGTACCTCAAAATGCAGAAGTAGGGCAAATTATAGTCAACTATCGTAACGGATCTATAACATCCAAAGCTCAGCTGTCATACTCAGAGCCATACTCTATATCATCCATTGCACCTCTTACTGCAATCAAGGCGGGTGATGTTGTTACAATAAACGGGGACTATCTGAATAATATTGTTTCTGTTGTTTTCAACAGCGGAGCAGAGGTTTCTGAAGCGGATTTTATTTCTAAGTCGCGGACTAAGATAGAGGTAAATGTGCCCCTTGCTGCCAAGAGTGGAAAGATAATAGTTAAGGATGTCAGCGGGAATGAGCTATATTCGGATCAACAGCTGACAATCACCCAACATGCAATTGCATCCATCTCTCCGATAACTCCTGTAAAGGCAGGTCAGACACTGACAATAACAGGTACAAACCTGGGTGTTGTGAAGAGTGTTACATTTACAGGCGGAGCTAAATTGGACAAGGCAGAATTCAAATCACTTGCAAGCACAAAAATAGAGGTTGTTGTACCAACCAACGCAAAAGACGGGCCTGTTACTCTTACATCTTTGTCCGGACTGGATGTTACAAGTACCCAGTCAGTAACACTTGTTGTTCCTTCGTCTCTGGGTTTTGCCGCAGGGACAGTCTTCAAGGCCGGCAACTCTATAACCATAACCGGTGCCGATCTGGATCTGGTGACATCTCTCTCTTTCCCTACTAAGGAAGATGCTACATTTACAAAAACTACAACTTCACTCACGACTACAATACCGGCGACAGCCGTAGATGGTGTGATAACACTCACAACTGCTGCAGGAAAGAGCGTGGTTACACCTTCGGTTACACTCGTCAAACCACAGATTGCTTCAATAACTCCGATGTCTATCATAGCCGGAGAGCAAATCACTGTGGCAGGAACAAATCTTGATCTTGCAGATGGTGTAAAGATCAATGGAACAGTATGTACTATTGTTTCGCAGAATCTCACAGCCATACTTATATCGGTTCCTCTGACTGCAACCAGCGGTGACCTAGTTATCTCACTTCCTAACGGAACAAGTGTAACATCGGCTTCACAGGTGACAGTAACCCCTGCTACAAAACCTACAGTTTTGACAATGCCGGCCAAGGCAAGACCGGGTGAAGAGATTACACTTACAGGTATGAATTTAAACAATGTAGAAAGCGTATACTTTGGGACAGTGAAAGTGACTACCTACTCCACAAGGACGTACTCTACACTGACATTCACAATTCCTAAGACAGCCCCTCTCGGAGCGCAGCATATAAGGCTGGTTCCTTATGAAGGCAGTGAGGTTCTCACTACTAATACAATTTCATTGACAGGCCAGGAACCAATCGTTGATCCTTCACTGGTATTTGCGGACTTTGAGGATGTAAGCTGGGAATGGGGCCTCTGGGGAGGTGTAGGAAGCATCGTGAGTGAGGATGGCAACAGATACTATAAAGGATCTGCAACAGGAGCACTGAGTGGCGTGTGGATCTGGGCAAACAATAATATAATTCTCCCCGGATGTCCGAATATAAATGATTATGTGCTAAAATATGATATAAAAGTAACCAGCGACTTTGTACTAGGAGCTTATGCAGTACAAATGGCACTTGCCGGAAACTGGGGTTGGTGTACGAGTGGCTTCTTCCCACTGGCTTCTGACGGGGTGACATGTTCTACCGGAGGTGGCTGGATGACCATGACAGTTGATTTTCCTACCTTGGGAATATCTTCGGCCCCTGCGACAGGTAAGTTTGATACAGGTATGTTTATCAACTCATCTTCATTCAGTTGGGCAAACATATGTCTGGACAACTTCAGATACCAACATAAATAGTGATGAATTAATACCATATGAACCGATTTCCATGTTTAGCTGCACTGTTTGTCCTGATTTTACTAAGTGCGTGTAGCAAAAATGAACCTTCTGAGATACCCGGAATAACGCCCAAAGTAGAGACTATATCTATTTCTGAAAGTGAAACTGTGGGTGTGAATCTAGGAGTAATAACCCTGCTGTACTCTGTGCCGGTAAAAGTTTCTTCAACGGCTGACATAACCGTCGGCTCACTCAAGGCAACGGCCACAGCTACAAACAAGAGTGTGGCAATCAGATTCGGGAGTCTTGAGTATGACAAAACGTATATACTCAAAATCCCCTCCGGAAGTATTCTGAATAAAAATGACAATGCTCCCGCAGAGACCTACACTATAAGTTTTCAGACGGAGAAGGAGGTTGTTGCAAACCCTGAAATACCTCAGACTATCACATGGAATATCGATGCAACCCCTGTTAATCCGAATGCATCAGCTCAGGTAAAAAATGTATACAATTACCTCAGGAGCAATTTCGGAAGCAAATGTCTCTCCGGAACTATGGCCGAGGTGAACTGGAACACAGATAACGCAGTCTGGGTGCATGATAAGACAGGCAAATGGCCGGCAATAACATGTTTTGACCTTATTCACTATACAAGGAAAGGGACAAGTTTTGACTCTTGGGTTGATTATGATGCCATGGTGTCAAATGCAATAGATTATTGGAATAACGGCGGATTGGTGGCTATAATGTGGCATTGGCTGGACCCTTCACGCGCTACGGATCAGTTTTACTCAGACAAGACAACATTTGATGTGTCAAAGATTTCTGATGTAAACTCCTCGCAATACAAGGACATGATAAAAGATATTGATAGTGTTGCTGTATTTCTCAAAAGACTTAAAAACGCAGGAGTTCCTGTTATCTGGAGACCATTACATGAAGCTGAAGGTTCGTACAGATACGGTGACTGGTTCTGGTGGGGTTCAAAGGGAGCTACGGCATGTGTCCAGCTTTGGAAAACCATGTATGAAAGGCTTGTCACATATCATGGACTGAATAACCTTATCTGGGTATGGACTGTAAATCTGGATAATTACGACTATCTGTGGTATGCCGACGCTACAAGCTGGTACCCGGGAAGAGAGTATGCAGATATTATCGGTATTGATATATATGATGATGTGGTTGCTCACGGCTCACATGTCGATTTTTTCAAGAAAACGGCGTTGATAGCCGGAAGCCGGAAGATTGTAACCCTGTCTGAGTGCGGTCATATTCCGGACCCTGCTCAGATGCAGTCAAACGGCGATAAGTGGTCATATTTCATGCCTTGGTACGGAGACTATACAAAAAAGGCATCATATAACGGAGAGTACTGGAATTATGCTTTCCAGAGCAGTTTCATAGTAACACGGGATGAACTTCCTGATTTTAAGAATTGACAATATGAAAATAAAATATTTTATACTGATAGTTTCTATTATGGCAATTTGTTCATGTGGAGGAACGTCAAAGGAGATTTACAAAGATCCGAATGTTCCTGTTGGTAAAAGAGTTGAGGACCTTCTTAAAAGAATGACTTTGGAGGAGAAGGTAGGGCAGATGAATCAGTTTGTAGGAGTGGAGCATATAAAGGCTAATGAGAAGAGCCTTACGGAGGACCAGCTAAAAACAAACACAGCATTGGCCTTCTATCCGGGTTTTCCCGCTCCGGTGATTGAGAAGTGGACAGAGGAGGGGTTAATAGGTTCTTTTCTTCATGTCCTTACAATTGAGGAGGCAAATTATCTGCAATCTCTTGCAATGAAAAGCAGACTTCAGATACCTATCCTTTTCGGAATAGATGCCATTCATGGGAACGCCAATGCCCCGGATAATACAGTTTATCCGACAAACATTGGTCTGGCTTCGTCTTTCGACACAGCAATGGCGTACAAGATTGCCAGGCAGACTGCAAAAGAGATGAGAGCCATGAATATGCACTGGACCTTTAATCCCAACGTGGAAGTAGCTCGTGATCCAAGATGGGGAAGGGTTGGTGAGACTTATGGAGAAGATCCGTACCTGGTAACAATGATGGGGATACAGAGTGTGAAAGGTTACCAAGGAGACCTTAGTAATTATGATGGTGTACTTGCATGTATTAAACATTTTGTCGGGGGGAGTCAGCCTGTAAACGGTACGAATGGGTCTCCTGCTGACCTGTCAGAAAGAACTGTCAGGGAGGTTTTCTTTCCCCCTTTCAAAGCTGGTGTGGATGCAGGTGCCCTTACTCTGATGCCGTCTCATAATGAATTGAACGGAATGCCTTGCCATGCAAACAGCTGGCTTCTGACAGCCGTGCTTGAGAAGGAGTGGGGTTTTGAAGGACTTGTCATAAGTGACTGGATGGATATCGAGCATCTTTATGATGTGCATGGTATTGCACCGGATATCAAAGAGTCCTTTTATCAATCAATTATGGCCGGAGTGGATATGCATATGCACGGAATTCATTGGAACGAATATGTGTGTGAGTTGGTGCGCGAAGGGAGGATACCTGAAAGCAGAATTGACAAATCAGTGCGAAAGATACTAACGCTTAAATTCCGCCTCGGACTTTTTGAAAAACCGTATGCCGATATCAAGGAGTCTATGCAGATAAGGCTCTGTAAGGAACACAGGGCAACAGCCCTTGAGGCGGCAAGAAACTCTGTTGTGCTTCTGAAAAACAATGGGCTGCTACCATTGTCTGCAGATAAATACAAGAGAATAATGGTAACAGGCATAAACGCCGATGATATGAATATTCTCGGAGACTGGTCGGCACCTCAGAAACCTGAGAATGTCACTACAATTCTTGAAGGAATTCGCAATATTACAGGTGACCGGAAGATTACATTTGTAGATCAGGGATGGGATCCCAGAAATATGGATCCGGCTAAGGTTCAGGAGGCAGAGCGCGAAGCCAGGAGAAGCGATCTTAATATAGTTGTGGCAGGTGAATATATGGTCAGAGCCCGTTGGACAGAACGTACGGGAGGTGAGGATACTGACCGTTCGGATAATCAGCTTGTGGGGCTTCAGGAAGAGCTTATTAAAAGAGTGGCGGCATCAGGAAAACCTACTGTTTTGATTTTTATTACAGGCAGGCCACTTGCATTCGAGTGGGCAGAGGAAAATCTGCCGGCAATTCTGAATGCATGGGAACCGGGAATGTGTGGAGGTGATGCCATTGCCGAAATACTGTTCGGAAAGGTTAATCCATCAGCAAAATTAGCTGTTACAATCCCAAGGAGTACAGGGCAGATTCAGATGATATACAATCACAAGCCATCGCAATATTTTCATCCCTATGTTGTTAAACCGAGTACGCCTTTATATCCTTTCGGTTTCGGTTTGTCATACACAAAATATGTTTATTCTGATTTGCAACTTTCAGAACAAGAGATAAAGCCGGGGCAGTCAGTTGATGTTGAGCTGAATGTGCAAAATTCCGGAAGTATGGACGGGGTAGAAATTGTTCAACTCTATATCCGTGACAAAATCAGCAGTTTTACCAGGCCTGTAAAGGAGCTTAAAGATTTTGCAAGAGTATCTCTAAAGGCAGGAGAAACGAAGAAAGTCAAATTCACAATTACTCCGGATAAGCTTATGATGTTGGATAAAGACTATAAATCGGTTATAGAGCCGGGTGAATTTGTGGTAATGGTTGGACCTTCCTCCAAAGATGAAGATCTGATCAAGAAGAGTTTTAATGTAATCAAATGAGTGTATGAAAATAATCAGAATCGCTATAATCACAACACTGATAGCATCCATTCCTGCTGTTGCCCTGCAGGCATGTCGCAGAACCCAGCCTGATAATCAAAAAGAGGTACTTATGAAGAAGCTGGCACAACTATCAGCTGACGGAGAGTTCTGTTTTGGCCATCAGGACAGCTATTTTTACGGTAAAAACTGGGTACGCAATGATGTGCGCAATGAGACTCCATGGAAAAGTGACATAAAAGATGTCTGCGGCGATTATCCTGCTATACTCGGCTGCGATCTCGGAGGTTTAGAAATGGGTGATGCAGCCAATCTTGACGGAGTATCATTTGATCTAATGAGAGAGGCAATAAAGGCCCATCACAGAATGGGCGGAATCATTACTCTAAGCTGGCATCAGCGTAATCCCCTTACCGGCGGGTCCTCGTGGGATAATACCAGGGACTCGGTTGTCAGGTATGTACTTCCCGGTCACCCTGGACACATGGAGTACATAAAGTGGCTGGATAAAATAGCAGATTATATTCTGGAACTTAAAGATGATAATGGTCGTCAAATACCTTTGATCTTCAGACCTTACCATGAGCACACCGGAAAATGGTTCTGGTGGGGAGTTCAGGATTCAAGTCCGGATGATTATAAACAAATGTGGAGGATGACTTATAAATATATGACTTCCAAAGGGCTGGCGAATCTGATTTGGGCATACTCTCCTAATCTTGGTACAGATCGGGATGGTTATATGCGTAACTATCCGGGAGATGATTATGTGGATATCCTCGGATATGACGGATATCAATTCGGAGAGGGTTTAGCAAGGTATACGTATCTGAAAGCAATGAAAAGTGATATGGCTATGTTGAAGGATTTGGGAGTGAAACACAATAAGCTGATTGCCGTTACAGAGACAGGTTATGAGACAATTCCGGACAGGGTCTGGTGGACTAAAACCTTGCTGGACGGAATCAGAGGGTCAGGTATATGCTACGTGCTTGTCTGGAGAAATGCCCATGACAAGGAGAGACACTATTATGCTCCGTTCCCCGGGGAGCAATCTTCTGAAGATTTTATAAAGTTCTATGATTTACCGGAGACAATTTTCTTAAATGAATTAAAAAATAAATAAGCTTACCATGTTATTTGCAGAAAGATTAAAAAAGTTGAACGAGAAACACAATGAGCTTGTATCCAGGAAAAACGTTCCGGTTGAATGTGACCATAACCTTTTTATAAGATATGCGTATCCTGTTGTTACGGCTGATCATACCCCTCTTGTCTGGAGATATGATCTGAATCCGGAGACCAACCCTCACTTGCTACAACGTTTCGGGATTAACGCAGCTTTCAATGCAGGGGCAATCAAATGGAATGGAAAATACATTCTTATGGTTAGAGTGGAGGGATATGACAGAAAATCATTCTTCGCCGTTGCAGAGAGTCCTAACGGAACAGATAATTTCATATTCTGGAACCGGCCGGTAACAATGCCTGAATGGGGAGAACCTGCCACGAATATTTACGACATGAGACTGACTGCACATCAGGATGGCTGGATTTATGGTATTTTCTGTGTCGAGAGAAAAGATCCTGAAGCGCCGGCCGGAGATTTGTCCAGTGCTGTGGCCTCGGCAGGTATTGCACGCACAAAAGATTTTGTAAAATGGGAGAGGCTTCCTGACCTTGACTCCAAGAGCCACCAGAGAAATGTGGTACTACACCCTGAATTTGTTCAAGGTAAATATGCACTTTACACACGTCCCCAGGACGGGTTTATCGATGCCGGTAACGGCGGAGGTATATGCTGGACACTTGTGGATGATATGGCTAATGCCAGAGTTACAGAAGAGCTGCTTGTGAATAAGCGATATTACCATACAATCAAGGAGATGAAAAACGGTGAAGGGCCTCATCCTATAAAAACGAAAAAAGGATGGCTTCATTTGGCTCACGGAGTAAGAGGCTGTGCAGCCGGGTTGAGATATGTACTATATCTATACCTGACCGACCTGGAAGAGCCATGGAAAGTTATTGCAGAGCCTTCCGGTTATTTTATGGCACCTCAGGGAGAGGAGAGACTTGGGGATGTCTCTAATGTGTTGTTTTCCAACGGATGGATTTGTGACGAGGATGGTAAGGTGTATATTTATTATGCTTCTAGTGATACGAGAATGCATGTTGCAGTATCATCGGTGGAGAAACTCCTTGATTATTGTTTCAACACGCCTCAGGATGGACTGACTACGGGAAATTCAGTAAAAACACTAAATTTGATTATTGACAAAAATCTAACACTAAACAGTAATGGGCAATAATACCTCTGTTCTCAGATTCAGGGAGAAGCTGGCTTACGGTTTCGGAGACATGGCCTCAAGTATGTTCTGGAAAATATTCGGGATGTATCTACTGTTTTTCTACACTAAAGTTTTCGGAATCTCTCCCGCGGCTGCTGGTACGATGTTTTTGGTAACAAGAATCTGGGATGCGGCAATTGATCCGGTGATGGGTCTGATTGCAGACAGAACCCACAGTCGCTGGGGGAAATACAGACCGTATCTTCTATGGGGAGGATTACCTTTTGCCCTTATCGGAGTCATAACATTCTTCACGCCTGAATGGACTGAGAGCGGAAAGTTGATATATGCATATGTCACCTATACCCTCATGATGATGATTTACACAGTGGTGAATGTGCCTTATGCTTCTCTTTTAGGAGTAATCTCATCTGAAATAAAAGAGAGAAATACACTCTCTTCTTTCAGAATGTTCTTTGCGTATGCAGGCAGCTTCATAACCTTCATGTTGTTGCAGCCTCTTGTAAATCTGTTTGCCTCTGTTCTGGAGAGCGGAGAAGCTGTAAAAGCCACTGTAGAGGGAGGGATTTCCACACATCCTGTAGCATGGACACTTGCTGTCGCAGTAATAGGTGCTATTTGCGCAATACTCTTTTTCTTCTGTTTTAAATGGACAAAAGAGAGGGTAAAGGCTGCCGATGAGTCAAAAGACAAGGCTTCAGTCTGGGAAGACCTTAAACATCTTTTCGGGAACGGCCCATGGTGGATATTGCTTGCATCAGGAGTTGCCGCGTTATTGTTCAATTCAATAAGAGACGGTGTTGCATTGTTTTATTTTACTGATTATGTAACTGATACATATAGCTCTTCTTCTATAGGCTGGACTATTGGCACTATATATCTGCTGATTGGACAGGCTTCAAACATGGTGGGAGTTGCACTTGCTGCCCCGGTTGCAAACAAGATCGGCAAAAAAATCACCTATATGGGAGCGATGGCCATTGCAGCTCTTTTAAGTGTAATTTTCTTCAGGCTTGGACCGGACCAGATTGCACTTATACTGATATTTCAGGTTATGATAAGTATCTGTGCCGGAATAATATTCCCTTTGCTATGGAGTATGTATGCAGACATTGTCGACTATCAGGAGCTTAAGACAGGAAGGCGGGCAACAGGGCTAATACTCTCATCTTCATCAATGTCTCAGAAATTCGGATGGGCAATTGGGGGTGCCATTACAGGATGGTTGCTTGCAGCATTCGGTTACAACCAGGATGTTGCAGTGCAGAGTGAAAGTGCGATTTACGGTGTAAGGCTTATGATGAGCCTGCTTCCTGCAGTCGGGTGTGTAATAGCTGTTGTTGCAGTTTCACTCTATCCGCTGGGAGAGAAAAAGATGAAAGAGGTAACGGCTGATTTGAATAAACTACGTAAAGAGAACAGGTAATGAGAGAAAAACTGCTTGATCTTTTGTTGACAAACATTATCCCATACTGGTCTGAGAAGATGATTGACCATCAAAACGGAGGTTTTTACGGAAGAGTGTCAGGAGAAGAGAAAATGTTTCCTTTGGCTGACAAAGGAGCAGTGTTGAATGCCAGATTATTGTGGTTTTTTTCAGCTTCATACAGATTCCTTTCTCATGAGGATGTCCTGTTGGACTTTCCAGATAAAACAGAACAGATAGAACAGGCTGAGATAAGATGTCTGCAGTGTGCTACACGGGCAAAGAGATATTTGACAGACAGGTTTTATGACAACACCTATGGAGGCGTGTTTTGGTCTGTAAACTACAAAGGGGAGCCTTCAGCTACAAAAAAGCAATTCTATGCACTTGGATTTGCAATTTACGGATTGAGTGAATTTCACCGTGCAACTGGAGATCTTGAGGCACTTGAATATGCAAAATCGCTTTTTTTTGACATAGAGAATCATTCATACGATCCGGAGGCTAACGGTTACCTTGAGGCTAAGACGCGAGAGTGGAAAGAGATTGAGGATATGCGTCTCAGCGACAAAGATGAGAACCTGCAGATTACCATGAACACACACCTCCACATTCTTGAACCATATACAAACCTTTACCGGGTTTGGAAAAATGAGGAGCTTGCTGAGAGAATAAGAAATTTGATAGATATTTTTCTAAACAGGATTCTCGATAAAAACACTTGTCATCTCGGACTCTTTTTTGACAGAAACTGGCAGCGGCACGGAAACGAGGTTTCGTACGGCCATGACATTGAAGCATCCTGGTTGATTTTAGAGGCAGCTCTGGTCCTTTCGGACGAATCCCTGATTGAAAGGGTGTCAGAGGCAACTGCCCGGATTGCCATTGCCTCACTTGAGGGCTATCAAAAGGATGGGAGTATGATTTATGAGCTTAAAAAAGACGGAGGGACAGATCGTGACAGACACTGGTGGGTACAGGCTGAGACCCTGGTTGGGCTTCTCTATCTGGACAGATATCACAATTATAGCAATGCTTTAAATTTTGCCTCAAAAACGCTGGGTTATATAACTGAAAATCTTGTTGACAAAACAAATGGCGAGTGGTTCTGGAGTGTCAGGGAAGATGGAAGTGTGAATAAAGCAGATGACAAGGCTGGTTTCTGGAAGTGCCCGTATCACAACGGCCGGATGTGTATCGAATCATTAGAGCTATTGAGATAAAAATATTTGGTTTATATTTGAGCCGATTAAACTCAAAATATTTTCCGAATGAAAAGAATCAAGGCGGCGTATTTTTTATACGCCATTCTATTTGTCGGCATGACATGTAAAACGCTTTCTGCAGCCGGCCAGATTGATGAGAACAAGCAATCCTCATTCAAGAATCCGATAGTTTTCGGAAACAATCGTATAACGCTGATTACCCCTACACTTTTTCGCCTTGAATATGCAGAGGACGGAAAATTCCTGGATTCAACCACAATTTTTGCCTATACAAGGGAGAATCTGCTGTCAGATTTTAAAGTAGTGAAACTTGACGGGAAGAGATATCAGATAGAAACATCCTGTCTTAGGATGGTATATGAGAACGACGGATTCCCATTCGGAATACATAATTTAACTGCGTATTTCAAGCTAAACGGGGAAGAGAAGAAATTCACCATCCGTAACATTCATAAGAATAATCTGGGTGGTGCGATTTCAACACTAGACAGGGTTGATAAGCGGGTCCCTCTCAATGACGGCCTTCTCAGCACAGACGGTTGGTACATAATAACTGACACCGGAAAGGAGATACTTGTCAACAACTGGATAGCTCCGAGAGATAAATCTCATGTTCAGGATTTGTATTGCTTCGTTTACGGAAATGACTACAAAGCAGCTCTTATGGATCTGGGAGCAATATCAGGACATGCGCCAATGACGCGTAAATATGTTCACGGAGTCTGGTACTGCAGGTACTGGCCTTACACGGCAAATGAGTTTGAACAGATAGTTCAGGAGTATAAAGACAACGATTTTCCTTTGGATAATCTCGTATTTGACATGGACTGGCATACAGTTGATGCAAAGATTGGAACAGGTCACGCAAGTAACCGCGGATGGACCGGTTATACATGGAACAAGAGCCTGATTCCTGACCCTCAGGGGCTGGTCGGGAAACTCAAAGCTGACAAGATCCATGTCTCACTTAACGAACATCCTCATGACGGTATAAGACCCAATGAGAGTATGTATGCCGATTTTATGAAGGCTATGGGGAGAGAGCCGAACGGGGAGACAATCCTCTTTGATGCCTCTGACAAGAGATATATGGAGAATTTCCTTAAATATGCACATAAGGAGAGTTGGGATATGGGTGTGGCATTCTGGTGGCTTGACTGGCAACAGGATTATCTCTATCCGTTTGTCAGAGGAACAAACATGAATCACCTCACATGGCTTAACAAGCTTTATTATGAAGAGTCTCAAAGAGATGGTCTTAGAGGTGCAGGATACAGCAGGTGGGCAGGTTGGGGTGATCACAGGCATCCGATTCAGTTTTCCGGAGACCTTCACGCGAACTGGGGCACACTTGCCTTTGAAATAGAGTTGACCGCCACAAGCGGCAATGCAGGTTGTTATTTCTGGGCTCACGATATCGGAGGATTCTATGGTGGCGACAATCCTGAAATGATGACACGATGGACTCAATTCGGGGCATTGAGCTCATCACTCAGGGTACATTCGCAAAGAGCTGCGAATCTTGATCGCAGGCCATGGATCTGGGGAGAGCAGGCAAAGAATGCAACCAGGATTGCATACCATTTCCGTTCACAGATAATGCCATATCTGTACACCTCCATTTGGCAGACACATGAGACTATGATTCCCCTGAACAGGGCAATGTATATAGATTACAATAAGTTTGAGGAATCCTACAAAAATCCTCAGGAATTCATGTTCGGAGACCTCCTGCTGGCAGCTCCGATTGCAAGTCCGGGAGAGGGGAAAGACCATATAGCATCACAGAAAGTGTGGTTTCCGAAAGGGGAGAGGTGGTTTGATTTTTTTGATGCAACCGAGTATAAGGGCGGCACAGAAACTGTCGTGAAGAAGGACATGTACTCATTCCCGCTCTTCGTCAAGGGGGGGTGGATATTACCTATGCAGCCCTACACAATGAGACCAGCCTCCACACCACTTTCAAATCTGATATTAAGAGTATATCCTGGGAATGATGGGGCCGACAATCTTTACACGCTTTATGAGGATGACGGGGAGAGTCTGGAGTATAAAAAAGGCAAATTTGCAACGACTGAATTGCGATACAAACGTGTTGGAAATAATATTACCCTGATTGTTTCTCCTGTAAATGGAGAGTATAAAGGACAACCAATGGAACGTTCTTATACATTTGAGCTACCGGCTATTACCAAAGTGAAAAGTATAAATGTGAAGAGCATAAATGTGAAGAGTGATAGAGTGAAAAGCGAAAAGTTCAAGTTTCAATATGATGAGCCCACTAAGATGTTTAAAATCGAAGTAAAATCGCAATCTATAAAAGATGCTGTAAATGTGGAGATTGTCACTGAATAGTGAAAATTTGTTAAAAATTTGTAATAGTTTATTTGCTTCTTAAAAAGATATATTTCTATCTTTGCATCGTATGAAAACAATGTTTACACAAAATTGGTGGTGGCACAGTACAGAGATGGCTGTGAGCACTGCTTTTTGTGTATAGTTAGGATATAGTAAATTTTAATATATACAGGCCCGACGCTCACGCGTTGGGCTTTTTTTTTTATAACAATTCAATAAACAGTTAATCTAATCAGTGATGAAGACACCAAAAATGATCATGCTGCCGGAGAACGAAATGCCGAGACAATGGTATAACATTGTAGCCGACATGCCGGTACAGCCTCAACCAATGTTGAACCCACAGACCAGAAAGCCTCTGCTCCCCGAAGAGATGGAGGGTCTATTTGCAAAGGGTCTGGTTGAACAGGAGTTTTCTCAGAAACGATGGCATGATATCCCTGATGAGGTTAGAGAGTTGTATAAAAGCTACAGGCCTACTCCTCTTGTAAGAGCATACGCTCTTGAGAAAGCACTGGACACCCCGGCAAGAATATATTACAAGAATGAGAGTGTCAGTCCGGTAGGATCTCACAAGCTGAACTCGGCTTTACCACAGGCGTATTATAACCATATTCAGGGAATAACCAGTATCACAACTGAAACAGGTGCCGGTCAATGGGGCTCTGCAATGAGCATTGCCTGCAGGCATTTTGGCCTTAAACTGGAGGTCTTTATGGTGAAAAACAGCTACAATGCCAAACCATACCGTAAGGTTGTGATGAAGACATACGGGGCGGATGTTTATGCCTCTCCATGTGACCTGACTCAGTACGGAAAAAAAGTATTAACAGAAGATCCCGACAACGGAGGAAGCCTCGGGATAGCGATATCTGAAGCTGTAGAGAGAGCCGTGACACAACCAAACACCAGATATACTTTAGGCAGTGTACTGAGCCACGTTTTAATGCACCAGACAATCATAGGTCTCGAAGCTGAGAAGCAGATGGAGATGGCAGGGGAATATCCGGACAAGGTAATTGCATGTTTCGGAGGTGGCTCGAATTTCTCTGGAATATCCTTCCCTTTCCTCAGACATAAATTTACTGAGGGACGTAATGTGAAACTTATTGCAGCTGAGCCGGCAGCATGTCCTAAGCTCACCAAGGGCAAGCTTGAATATGATTTTGGAGACACAGCCGGTATGACTCCTCTGATTCCTATGTACACACTCGGTCACGATTTCCAACCTGAGCAGATACATGCTGCCGGATTACGTTACCACGGAGGCGGAAGAATAGTTAGTCAGCTTAAACAGGACGGATATCTTGACAGTTGCGCCATTGAGCAAAAAGAGGCTTTTGATGCAGGAATACTATTTGCACGAAGCGAGGGTATTATCCCGGCTCCGGAATCTACCCATGCAATTGCTGCAACAATAAGAGAGGCTCTAAAGGCTAAAGAGAGCGGAAAGAGTGAAGTGATACTCTTTAACCTCTCAGGCCACGGATTTCTCGATCTCGGAGCTTATGAGCAGTATGTTTAGTGAAGAGTGGAGAGTGAAAAGTGAAAAGCAAAAACCCCGAAAGTCTTAAACAGATTTTCGGGGTTAATTATTTTGTTGTCATTAAGGTGCTAGCATCAAACCGCACTAAAGTCACTATCTCCTTTTAGGAGATCCATTCACAAGTATCGGCCTTGCAAGAGCCTTGCTCTTGTCAAATGTAATCATACCACCCTTTGTAGGAGGGGTATATTGCATTACATCCTTGCTTTGGAAATCGCTGAAAGAATAAGTTCCACCGGAGCGTGACATTATTCTTTTAACAATCTGCTCACGGCTTGGTGCATTGAAATAGCGAATGTTTGTTATCATGCAACTCGAACTTTCCGGCCTCCAGACACCATGTCCGTAATAGTAGGCACCCTCGTGGGCCCCGACGTATGAATAACCAGTCACTCCGATAAAGTGTTTCCATCTGATTGCTGTCAGATCACCTGTAAAGTCAATGTTGCCGAAAAATCCGTTTGCCTGCCAGTTCTGGGCAGAGAGTTTCTCCTCATCAGTAATTGTTTCCGTGTCATAATTTACATACTCGTCTGCCAGCCCCCCAAAGCCGTGTCCGCATGCTTCATGTTGTATTACCCCGCGGAAATCATAGGGGAATGCATTACTTGAAATAGGGCACAGAGCTATTGCCTCTCCGGTTGACCACATCCAGCAAGTGCCCCCGTAACGTGTGCTGTTCGGGACAACAACGATAAGTGTCTTCTTAAGGTCGACACCTGGCACAGACTCTCCATAATCAAAGCAGGCATCATTGTCTGCACTCATACTCGTACTCGATCCTGCACCGGTGTACTTGACACTCATTGCAGTGTTCTTTGTGGTCAACAGGTTGCTGCAACCGCTTTCCTGAGAGTAAGCGTATACAACATGGATGTCAAAATAGTTCCTGTAAGTTGTATAGGGTTCAACATCAAAGAAATGTGTTATTGCCTGATCTACCACCTGATCATATTCGCCTGAGACAATCTCATCAAGTATGAAACCGTCACCAACAAAGACCAGGTTTATTCCCCCGCCCAGGGAGTGGGTCTGTCTGGTCTCATAGTCCTTATCGGCATATTTGTTTGTGTATTGTGTAACTTCCAGTGTGTCTTTATTGCCGGACCCCGTGACTTTGAATATAATCCTTCCGGTCCTTACCGAGGCTCCCTCGGCAGTATTGGCTGCAAACTCAAGATTTAAAGTGGCATTGCCTGAAGCCCCTGTAACAGATGTGGAAATCCAGTCAGGACGGCTGTAAACGGTCCATGGAGATGAAGATGTTACATTTACACTCCCGGATGATGCCTTGCCGATAGCTTTTAGTGATGTAGCACTAAGTACTACTGACGCCTCAGGATCAGTACCTGTCTCATAAATACGTTTGAAAAAAGTATAACCCCAACCTGTAGTGCTTTCATAAAGTGCAAGTTTTCCTGCTTCGACCTCAAGGTCTGCATTTGCGTTAATACCAAGAAACACATTGTTAACCTCGAACGGTTCTGCAATCATACTTTTTACATAGGAAAGAAGCGGAGAGTTGCTGAAGGCATAGCCGCCTATGGCAGTCACAGTTGCCGGAATGGTAACACTTGTTATTTTAGAACAACCTGAAAAGGCATAATTGCCGATTGATGTCAATTCGGCAGGCAAAGAAGCCCTCTCAAGGTTTGTACAATCATAGAAAGCCTCTGCGCCTATGGTTTTTACCGTAGAAGGCATCACGAAGACCTTCAGACTCCTTACGGCCGGTGATAAGGTCTTGAAAGCCCCTGTCGGTATGGCATCATCTTCAATAGTTGCCTCGCCCAAGTCAAGTTCTTCCAAAACAGGAAGTGAGTCTCTGAAAAATGTGAAATCGGCAGCTTTGACAAACCCCTCAATTTTCAGTTTCCGAAGCGTTGACCTGTCGGTCTCAGGAATAAGAGACCCGGCAGTTTGAGATTGGTTTATGTGTATGAATCCCCCTTCGTACGCGGATTGCTTGACATCAATAGTATCTGCTCCACTGCCATTCTTTGCTGAGAAAATAATCTGGCCGAAACGGTCTGATGTAGTTGTGTTGGTGGTGATTACAAAGCTGTACTGTTTTGAGTTGAAGCTTTTTGTCGCCAATTGGGTAATCCAGCCTGTCCCGTTTTTTATGGTGACATTGTACTCTACGTTGGTAAAGAGGGTGAAGTCGCATGTTCCTCCAACTCGGGGAACATAAAATTTATCTTCACTGAAAAGCAAAACCCCTGCTTTTGATTGAGTTACTGTAACTGTATCTGCAAGCGAGCTGCCTTTATCCTTGAATATAATTTTCCCGATCCTCTCTTCAAGCGTATTGTTTTGACTGACACTAAACTCATGAGTGTAATCGTTTATGGATTTCGTGGTAATATCAGTTATCCATGTTGCTCCCTCGGCAATTGTTATATCGTAGCTTACACTTGAACTTAGCTGAACGGAGAATGTCCCGCCGGTATCGGTCATTGTCTGGCTTTTATTTGACAGGACCAACGCTCTTATTTGTGCCTGGTTTACTGTAAGGGTGTCTGCAAGTGTGCTGTTCTTGTCCTTAAATATAACTTGGGTGGTCCTTTGGTCGTATGTAGTGTTGGCCGTCACATTGAATTGATAGTTGTATGTGGTGAGCCCTTTTGTGTTGAGTTGTGTCAGCCAACCGATACCGGCCGGAAGAATTATGTCGTACGAAATATTACTTTTCAATTCGACGTCTATTATTCCACCTGTAGCCTCAATATTTACATTGTTTTCTGTCAGTATCAGACCATTCTTCTGCGCCTGATTTATAACAAGGGTGTCTGCAAGAGATGAATTTTTATCTTTAAAAATTATACGCATGCTCCTTTGGTCATATATGGTGTTGGCAGATACTGCAAAATCGTGTTTGTAAAGTGCCATTGACTTGCTGTCAACTTTTGTCACCCAGTTTGTCTCTTGTTCCATAATGATATCGTAGGCTACATTAGACCTGAGCTCTACAGAGACAATTCCGCCCTCACTGCCCATGTTGGCTGTTTTTTCACTCAGAATAAGACCGCTTATGGCACCTTGGTGTACTACAAGAGTGTCGGCAATGGTGGTCTGTTTATCCTGGAATATCACATAACCTGTTCTCTCGTCAAATGAGTCGTTCTTCTCAACAGTAAGAGTATGGTTGTATGTTTGCAGTCCCTTTGTAGTTGTCAACGATATCCACTCTGCCGTAGCCAGAGGGATGGCTATCTCATAATCCACGTTAGCTCTGAGTTCCACTGTTACACTACCTCCCTCATTTCCCAGAGAGATATCAGGGTTGGAAATTATGATTCCATTAAGTTTGGCCTGATTGATTGTTAATGTGTCGGAGAGAAACCCGTTTTTGTCTTTGAATATAATGATGGCTGTGCGGGGATCGTAGTCTTTATTGGCTGCTACGAGGAAATTATGTGTATAAGTGTCAAAGGATTTGGACTGTATCTCTGTTATCCAGTCTACGTCTGACGGAATTATGACATCATAGGATATATTACTCTTTAGGGTAACGGCTATATTATGAGCTGTATAATCGAGATTTTCAGTGCTTTTGGTCAGGATAAGCGCATCATCCTGCTTTTGTGTTACAACTATTGTACTCGAAAGAGGACCGGCAATTATGGTAAGAGTTGCAGAACGCTCAACCTTTGTTGTATTTTCCGAGACGGCAATCCCTACATTTTTACTTCCGTCTCCTGAGTTCTGAGAGACAGTACACCAGTCTGTAGTACCTGAAATAGTCCATTCAGTATTTGATGCAATTAAGAACATTGTTTCGGACTTGACATCCGGAACTGTCAGCGTGGATATCGAAACGGATAATCTTGGGTCAGGTTTGCAACACAGCAGTGAAACTATTGCAACTGTCAGGAGTGTCAGGCGTTTAATCTTAGAATTCATATTAAGTATGTACATTTCTACAAATATAATCTTTTGTGTCGTTCCTTGGTTTATAATTATTAGCTTTGCCGCAATTTAACAGGTGTCTCTTGAAGAAAATTCTAAAAGATAAGAGAGTTGCGGCAGGGATTATACTCTTTCTGCTTTTGTTTATCCTTGTGCTTTTAAGAGGCGTTATTGTTGAAAGCTATATTTCCGGGAAAGTAGAGAGTGCAGAAAAGAGGTACGCACTGGAGATTAATTACGACAATCTCGAAATTAACGGTATTGCGGGAATAACGTTGAAGGGACTCTCGGTTTGTCAGACCGGCCATGACACATTGATCTCGTCAGACGAAATCTCGGTAAGGCTTAATCCTCTCAAGTTACTTTTTCTGAAAATTGACACTCGAAGTCTTAAAATTGACAAACTGGCATTAAATTTTGTGAAAGAGGACTCCACCTCAAATTACGAATTTCTGTTCAAGGAGGGCAAAAGTCTCGATACAACGGGAAGAAAGACGGTTGCAAGGCTCAACTACTCCAGGCATCTAGACAATCTCCTTTCAATGATTTTCGGCATTCTTCCAAAAAATGCTCAAATACAAGAACTATCTGTGGTTTATAAATACGATGAGTACTATCTTAAGGTAAACGTTCCAGATTTTAAGGTTGATAAAGATGTTTTTACGGCAAAAATATTCACTGAGGAGTGTGGTCACTCAGAACAACTTGTTCTGGATGGTAAACTGAATGACAGTAAGCGGAATATAGCGGTAAAAATATACAGCGGAGGGGAAAAGAGATTTTTCTCAATGCCTTTTATAAATTTCCGGTGGAGTGCGACAATGCAGTTTGATACTCTTTCACTTGATTTTTCAAGCACTGAAAGAGATAACGGAGTAATAACCATTAAAGGGAACTCTGCGGTTGCGGGAGTTGCGTTTTATCACGAAAAGGTATCTCCTGAAAATGTGGTTTTAAAGAACGCGCATTTTAACTACAAGGTAAACATCGGAGAGAATTATTTTGAACTGGACTCCTCATCTGTTTTTAGAATAAACGACCTTACATTTTCACCATATTTTAAGGCTCAGAAGAGAGATAAATGGGTGCTGACGGCCTCTGTCAACAAATCTAAATTTCCTGCCCAACAGCTATTTTCATCTCTTCCGGAAGGTCTGTTCAGAAATCTTGAAGGCATAGAGGTTTCAGGCAACATAGATTATCACTTCTATCTTAACATTGATTTTTCCAACGTTGACAGTCTTAAGATTGAATCACTTATGCGGCCTGATCATTTCAGGATTGTAAAATACGGAAAGACTGATTTGAGACGAATGAACGGAGAATTTGAATACACGGCATATGAGAATGGGATTCCTGTCCGGACATTTGCCGTTGGCCCGTCAAATCCCAACTTCAGAAGCCTGGATCAGATATCCCCGATACTTCAGATGGCAGTCATGCAGTCAGAAGACGGAGGTTTCTTCTATCATAACGGTTTCTTGCCTGAGGCAATAAGGGAGGCACTTGCAACCAATATCAAAGACAAACGTTTCAGGCGCGGAGGAAGCACCATAAGCATGCAGCTTGTTAAAAATGTGTTCTTAAGCAGGCACAAGACCCTTGCCCGTAAATTTGAAGAGATGCTTATAGTCTGGTTGATAGAGAATAACAGGCTTTCAAGCAAACAGAGAATGTTCGAGGTTTATATGAACATCATAGAGTGGGGACCTATGGTATATGGGGCAAACGAAGCCGCAAGGTTCTACTTTAATAAGGATGTACGAGACCTTACTGTAAACGAATCAATTTTCCTTGCCGGCATAATCCCATCTCCTAAGAGATCTCTTAACAATTTTACTCCTGACGGACAACTGATACCGGAGAGAATGGACGGTTACTTCAGGCTTCTGGCTGGCCGGCTCAGGGTTAAAGGTCTTATAACTGAGGCTGAGGAGGCTTTAATTAAGCCGGAGCTAAGGCTTTCGGGAGAATCACTCAGAATAATACAACAAAGAGCCGCAGTACGAGATTCAATAATGTGGCACTGATTTTTCTAACTAGCAGAATATTAACACATTGTAAAGTGTTCATAAGCAAATCGTTATGGCTTTGGCAATAATATGTGCCTGTAATACAAAAAAATAGAAATATTTGTACCACACAGAATAAAAATTGTATATTTGTTCATAATCAAATAAATATCAATTAGATGAAAAGGTTGTGCTCATTTCTGCTATTCTGTATAGCAGGAACTGCAATTTTATGTGGTCAGGAGATAAGCTTCAAGTACGGAAAAATCACAAATGACGAGCTGTCGATGAAGGTATATGCAAGAGATACGACAGCAGAGGCGGTTGTGCTTTATGATGAAGGGTATTCATATTATGTTTATACCCCGGAAAACGGATTTGTCCTGCAAACTGAGTTCAAGAAAAAAATCAAGATATTGAAGCCTGAGGGTGTTGACAGGGCAAACATAAACATATCCTACTATTACGGAGACGGTTCTGACAGGGATTATATAAACAACCTTGAGGCAATTTCATATAATCTTGAGGCTGGGAAGGTAGTAAAAACAAAACTTGAGAAAAAGTACATCTTCGATGAGGTATTAAGTGAAACTACAAAGCGCTTGAAGTTTTCAATCCCGAATGTAAAAGCAGGAAGCGTTATAGAGTTCAAATATACATTAGTTTCAAGGTATGTGACAAATGTTCCCGAGTGGTATTTTCAGTCAGATATCCCGGTAATGAACAGCAAGTTCGGGATTAACATCCTTGAGTATTTTAACTTCAATATCAGGACCAAAGGGTATGAACACATAGCAGTCACACAAAAGGACGAATCAGGGCAGCTCCGGATAGGGGCGGGGGAGATGCTGGCCGTGTCAAGCAAGATCATGACATACACGGCAACCGATGTCCCTGCAATGAAAGATGAGGATAACGTTTGGTGTATGAACGAGTACAAATCTGCAGTAGTGTTCGAACTCAGGGGCACTCAATATCCTTATCAAATGTACAAATCATATACATCAACATGGAAAGACATTATCGATATGCTTGAAAAGCAAAACTACTTCAGCTCCAACAACAGAATGTCCAATCCATTCAAGGATGAAACCGCCGGTTTGATTAACGGGGTGACAGACGAGCAGGAAAAAGTAAGAAAAATCTACAGCTTTATTAAAAACAAGATCAAATGGAACGATGTATACTCGTTCTACGGAGGAAATCCTAGAACGGCAGCTAAAGAGGGGGTAGGTAACAACGCTCAGATCAATTTCGTTCTGATGAGTGCCCTCAGAGATGCAGATATCAAATGTTATCCGGTCTTGATCAGCAGAAGGTCTAAAGGCAGATTCCCGATAACAAACCCATCTGTCAATAAAATCAGCACCTTCATTGTGGCGGCAGAGCTCAAAGATGGAAAGATGATCTACATGGACGGCTCCTCAAATCACGGCGGTTTAAATATTCTGCCTACAGATTTATTGGTAGACAAAGGAATAGTATACGATCCAAAAAACCCCGGGAAATCGGTTGACCTCACCAATCTCGTGAAAAACCAATTTGTCTCGCGAGTTGTCGCAACACTGGACAAAGACGGTAATCTCAAAGGTGAAAGGAGCTCAAACTATGTCAACCAGTTTGCATACACATACAGGGCATCAATTGCAGGAAAAGATTCGGTAAAGATTGTAGATGCAATACAGAACAACACCAACACTAAAATAGAGAGTATAAAGATAGAGGAAAAAATATCAGAAGAGGGGAATGTCAAGGAGACATTTACATTTACTAAAAATCTGGAGAGTTCAGGAGATTATATTTACTTCAATCCTATGGTCTTCCCTCATATCACTGAGAACCCGTTTACACAGTCTGAACGTAAATTGCCTATAGAGTTCGGTTTTCCTTACCTGTACAGGGTAAATTGTATAATTATGATTCCTGAAGGTTATGTTATAGAGGAGGTCCCAAAAGGGGTGAGGGTATCTCTGCTGGACAACGGGGGTAAATGTACATATGCGGTAAATGTCTCCGGGAGGACTATAAATCTTGGCTACATATTCGATATGAGTCAGATTCTGTATCCGTTCACCGATTATGAGGCATTAAAGAACTATTTCGGATTAATAGCAACCAAAAACAGTGAAATGATAGTTCTCAAGAAGATTTAACACATAAAAACAAAGCCGTGAAAAATAGTCTTATACATCTGGCAGTGCTTCTGTTTCTGCTCACTCCGAGAGCGAATGTGAAGGCGCAATCAAATGCCATCGATTCCCAACAGCTTATCATCTCAGCCATTCCGGATACTCTGGTTAAAAATGCTAAGGCAGTAGTGCGTTACGAAGAGATAACATTCAGATATGATTCACCCGAAAGTGGGAAGGAGCTTCACAAGCTGGTATTAACCGTATTGAAGGAGAGCGGCAAGGATTATGCAGAATTCGAATACAATGGTGACAAATTCAGGAAACTTACTGGCTTTTCCGCAAAAATCTATAACTCAGAAGGAGCAGAACTCAAAAAGTACAAAATGCAGGATGTCAGGACAACCGAGTATTCAGAATCCCTGGCCTCAGACAACAAGACATATTGGCTAAGTCCGGATATCCCGACATATCCCTTTACTATTGTTTTTGAATACGAAATTGGCTGGAATAACGGAATAAACTCATTTCCCGTTTTTTTCCCTCAGATCGGTTACGACCTGTCTGTGGAGAAATCTTGCTATTTCCTTATTGTACCGGAGGGAACAAAAATAGCACACACTAGCTTCAACATGACAGATAATCCGAAAGTATCCACTGAGAAGAGTAAGACAAAATACACCTGGGAACTGAACGGGTTGAGAGCAGTGAAGAATGAAACACTGGACGGAAGTCTGGTGAACTATGTCCCTCGCCTTTACATTAAACCTTTGGATTTTATGTATGACGGGGTGAGTGGCAATATTTCCGGCTGGAATGAGATGGGGCAGTGGAGCTACTCTCTTATAAAAGACCAAGGTGAATTACCGGACAATGCAAAGGCAAAAGTTTTGGAACTGATAGCAGGTGCGAACAGTGACCGGGAGAAAGTCGAGGCATTGTATAAATATCTGGGTTCAACTACAAGATATGTCAGCATACAGCTCGGAATCGGCGGATATAAACCGATGCCGGCAGCCGAAGTGTATAAAACCGGATTCGGGGATTGCAAGGCACTTTCAAACTACATGAAATCATTACTGGCAGCTGCGGCCTCCCCTCAAATTACACCCTGATAAGCACCGACATTGATGACAAAGAGCTTTTTGCAGATTTTCCAAGTTTCCACGAGTTCAACCATGCGATCCTGATGGTTCCATTACAGAGGGATACCTTATGGCTTGAGTGCACAAATCCGGAGAATCCGCTGGGCTTTGTCCACAATGATATATCCGGTCACGAGGCTCTGGTTATCTCTGAAGATGGCGGAAAGATAGTGCGACTCCCCGATTATTGTGACTCACTCAATATTGAGTCAAACATTGTGAATGTCTCCCTAACTCCGGAAGGCAGTGCAAGAATTGATGTAAAAAAGAGCTGTTTTGTTAAGATATATGACGATTATGCAGGTTTTTCCAAGATGAAATATTCAGATCAGGCAGAGCATTTGACAGATAATATTAAAATTCCGAATGTGGTGATGGAGAAGATAGCAGTGAGCGAAACAAAACTTCCTTTGCCATTTATCGACATCTCTTATACCTGGAACACTCGTCAGTATGGTAGTAAAAGCGGGACAAGGCTGTTTATTCCGGTCAATCCTTACAGGAGCACTTATGATTATCTAAATGTAGGCGAAAGGTTGCATGGTGTTGAAATTCAAAGTGGTTATAAAGATGTTGATACAATCGTCATCAATATTCCTGCAGGTTTTGAGATTGAGTCCATCCCTTCTGCAGTAGATGTCAAAACTCCTTTTGGAAATTTCAAGTCTAGTTGCCTCAGGGATGGTCAGATTATAAAAATCGCTCACTCTTTTTATCTGCCTTCCGGCAAATACACACTTGCTCAGTACAGTGATTTCCTCAAATTCATCGAGGTTGTCAACACGGCGTATAAAGGCAAGATTGTGCTTAAGAAAAGTAGTTAATAATAGCTCTTTTCAGGAGAATGCGGATCACTCTGGGGGGTCGTAGGGCAGTGGGGGCAAGGCTGTTGCTTGCCTAAGCATTTCAAATCAAAATGCTAACTCGCCTTCGGCTCAGACAGACGCATTTTGCTAATAAATGCTGTCGGCGCAACCCCTCGCCTTGCCCCCAACGCCCCCTTCACTCCCAGAGTGATTCCGGAGCTGAAAAGAAATATTAGTGGCACTGATTTTTAGAAAAATCAGTGCCACACATAATCGGGTACTGCTTGTAGAACTTCAAAAGAGTTATAGTCTCTGTTCTAAGCTTTGTACGTACAAACCTTTTCATTTCATCATCTATCAGTTCTCCAAGACCATTCAACATTCCCTTATCACTCATTCCTTCTAACATGTCAATACATTTTTGGAGATAATCAGATAGAGACATTTTCATACGAGCCTCAATTATGTCTTGATTCAGTGGAGTATTATTATTCATGAAAAACCAACAGTCAAAAATGTCTCTGTTTGTGATAGCTGTGCGATCAAGCAATGCACAGAGTTTATGAGAAAACATATATGGTGCAGTCATAACTTGCACATTTATTCCTAAAAGATTTTTAATCTCGTAAACATCATTATAACCGCGATTTGATATTTCGACCTTCAATTTTCTCTCTCCCATACCATAATCCAAAATACAGATAATTCCGTAGAATTTTTTTGCCTCATTATGGATTGTTCCATGTTTTTGTATAATTCTTTTGACTTTCTCATAAACCTTATCCTCTTTTTCCGGCTTTAATAGGTTGAAATCCAGGTCTACAGAAAACCGAGGAAGATCATAAAAAAACATCAAAGCGCTGCCACCCTTGAACCCAAGAATGCCGCCCAACTCTTTATCCTCATATATATCTTTCAAGATTTTAAAAAGGAAGAATTTATGTTTGTTAATGTCAACCATTTTGAATAAATTTTGTAACTCTTTTTTCCAATGCCACAGATCTATATATCGGTAGAATACTTTCTATTAAACGTTTATCAAGAGGCTTGATATTATCAACATAGAAATCTTTGTTGAGATAGAGAATGTCAAGAAAAGCCCTTTCAGGAGTTGCAATATTGATATTATTATTTCTGATTATTCCTGTAGTATCCATCAAAATGTTTTCCTTAATTCTACGGTAATTAAAAATATTTCTATTTATCTCGATATTTCGAGAAAGGTAGCTTACGCTTGTGTAACTTGAGTCATATTGAAAAACAATTCCGGACCGTTGTAAAACATATTCCAACGAAATATATGAAGGAGTATAAAGGATATTTGCAAGCTCCAGAGGATCGAATCCGTCCTTAGCATAAATGCCTTTGCGAGGATTTAAAAGCCTGTCAGTGTGTACGTAATAATTTAAGCGATCGCTAAGAAAATTTATATTATCTTGTGCGAAAAGCATTGCAATATCAGACGTTTTATAGACAGTGCGCTTATCTTTATATATATCAATTATAAAATCACTTCTTTTCATATGTGAACCAGAAATAGTAATGAATACTAATATCAGTTCACAAAATTAGTAAATTATTTTATATGGCACAGATTTTTCTAATCAACAATTTTTGAAGGTTTTGTAATAAGCAGTAAGACAATAATATGCAACTGATTATTAAGAGTGTTTGAACTGGATTTAGTAAAAAATCCTAAAATCAGTTCGTAAAAATGTGCTCTTTTCAGGAGAATGCGGATCACTCTGGGGTGAGGGGGGCAGTGGGGGCAAGGCTGTTGCTTGCCTAAGTATTTCCAATCAAAATGCTAACTCGCCTTCGGCTCAAACAGACGCATTTTGCTAATAAATGCTGTCGGCGCAACCCCTCGCCTTGCCCCCAACGCCCCCCTCACCCCCAGAGTGATTCCGGAGCTGAAAAGTAATTTTAGTGGCACTTATTTTTCTAATATATAGATATTAATCAAAAATAGTATAAAACAAAGAGATGACTTGCAGGATTTTCACAATATATTAATTCAATGAATTAGAAAAATAAGAGTAATTAATAGAGAAGTCCATGCTGTTTTTTATTTATATTCAATCATATTACTTTTCCTGTATGGTATGATCAAGAGCTCAGATTGCCGTCTGGAATTCTCTCTCTCAAACACGTTTCAATTCCAATATGGTACGATTAAAGGCCAATGGTAATAGCCATCAACGACTGCACCTTTGTTGTTTCAATTCCAATATGGTACGATTAAAGGTATGACCGCGCAATAAGCTGGCTGAAGGCAGTACAGAAGTTTCAATTCCAATATGGTACGATTAAATGTATTACACTATGAATAATGAAAACACACCGGAAGGAGTTTCAATTCCAATATGGTACGATTAAAGGTTACAAGGACTACCCTGATGATGTTCCTATCTGGTAGTTTCAATTCCAATATGGTACGATTAAAGGTTGCGTGTGAGCGGTTGTAAATCTCCCCTAGCAGAATAGTTTCAATTCCAATATGGTACGATTAAAGGTCGGCATGCATGATCCTCAACCATCACAGGATAAAGAAGTTTCAATTCCAATATGGTACGATTAAAGGTAATTCACGTTCAAGGGTTACGACAAGGCTTATAATCGTTTCAATTCCAATATGGTACGATTAAAGGTCCAGGAGGTTGAAGCAGAAGAAATAGAAGAAGACAAGTTTCAATTCCAATATGGTACGATTAAAGGTCCAGGAGGTTGAAGCAGAAGAAATAGAAGAAGACAAGTTTCAATTCCAATATGGTACGATTAAAGGAAACAAAGAGATGTTTCAAAAAATGAGAAAAAATATAGTTTCAATTCCAATATGGTACGATTAAAGGTAATTCACGTTCAAGGGTTACGACAAGGCTTATAATCGTTTCAATTCCAATATGGTACGATTAAAGGGAACAAGTGGTACGGAATAAAGATATCACAGAATATGTTTCAATTCCAATATGGTACGATTAAAGGGGAGTCAGAGGCCATGAAGGAGAAAATACGTTTCCGGTTTCAATTCCAATATGGTACGATTAAAGGTGATCCAGGAATTAAGAAGTACTTTGGCGTTTTTTGTTTCAATTCCAATATGGTACGATTAAAGGAGATACTCAATGATACTCCTAAGGGTATTTTGGACGTTTCAATTCCAATATGGTACGATTAAAGGGCCTTATAGTTCGTTTCACAACATAGATGCAGTTTCGTTTCAATTCCAATATGGTACGATTAAAGGAGCACCTCCAGAAAGGAAGAAAGCTAACCCAGTTACGTTTCAATTCCAATATGGTACGATTAAAGGCACAGAATGAGAGCGGATATTGAATACGATGTTATGTTTCAATTCCAATATGGTACGATTAAAGGTTTTACCTTCTCTACCCTCTCATGGGGGTTTACTAGTTTCAATTCCAATATGGTACGATTAAAGGTTTGAAGAGCGGAATGTTGAGGTATGACCCTAAATTGTTTCAATTCCAATATGGTACGATTAAAGGAGGTGGGCTAACATTAAGTCTTAGCCTCTGAATCGTGTTTCAATTCCAATATGGTACGATTAAAGGCCCCTTTACGGGGGTTTCGACTTGCTGGCATAGTCGTTTCAATTCCAATATGGTACGATTAAAGGGTATATAGCATCATATATGTAGAGTTCGATTTCCCGTTTCAATTCCAATATGGTACGATTAAAGGGGTCAGATAGTTAGGGGGTGTGTTGGTTCAGATGGTTTCAATTCCAATATGGTACGATTAAAGGTTAACTGGTGAGGGAGAGATGCTGAAACCCAATAGTTTCAATTCCAATATGGTACGATTAAAGGTGCGTGAGGATCTAGGTGAGGATGCTGTATTGAACATGTTTCAATTCCAATATGGTACGATTAAAGGTTTGAGCTTTTCAAGGAAAAGTACAAGGATCGCTTGTTTCAATTCCAATATGGTACGATTAAAGGTGTCTGATAGGTCTTTGAACCGTATGAGCGCAATAGTTTCAATTCCAATATGGTACGATTAAAGGAAACCAGTTTTTTCTAAGAATACAACCTGTAAGCGGTTTCAATTCCAATATGGTACGATTAAAGGCTTCAACCCCTTCTCGTAAGCCCTTGAATGAACCGAATGTTTCAATTCCAATATGGTACGATTAAAGGAGGTGACGGTAGAACCGAAGTCTGAGTACATCAATGTTTCAATTCCAATATGGTACGATTAAAGGAGCATCAGGGTATCGTGCTCCAAAATGACTAAACTCGTTTCAATTCCAATATGGTACGATTAAAGGCATGAACTCCTCTACGTTTTCAATCTGAATTCTGTCGTTTCAATTCCAATATGGTACGATTAAAGGCATTGAGTCCCGTTTTGCCGATGCTTCAATAAGATAGTTTCAATTCCAATATGGTACGATTAAAGGCAAGGTTAAAGTATCTCTCAACCCTGCCTCCGTCTTGTTTCAATTCCAATATGGTACGATTAAAGGCATCATCTGTAAACTCCACAGCCCCAAGTTCGGGAAGTTTCAATTCCAATATGGTACGATTAAAGGCAGCAAGCAGAGAGAATAGAAGAAAACAAGAAGAAGTTTCAATTCCAATATGGTACGATTAAAGGCTGCAGATGATGTTTTCAGCGCACTTTTGACAACCTGTTTCAATTCCAATATGGTACGATTAAAGGCTAAGAGGCAAGGAACAGAGGCCATTACTTAAGGAGTTTCAATTCCAATATGGTACGATTAAAGGGATACGGTAATGTCAAGAAAAGACTGAATATCCTGTTTCAATTCCAATATGGTACGATTAAAGGGCCGTCAAGGGTCTTCCCTTCCTTCTCGAACCAGAACGTTTCAATTCCAATATGGTACGATTAAAGGCATAGAGTTTTCTCTATCAAGAGCTAAACTTTGATCGTTTCAATTCCAATATGGTACGATTAAAGGCAGATGATTTGCTAATGTCCTGCTGTCCGCATCCCTGTTTCAATTCCAATATGGTACGATTAAAGGATAATTGAAGAAGATGACAATAATGAAAAATTTTAAGTTTCAATTCCAATATGGTACGATTAAAGGGGAAAAGGTCCGTATCTCTATGTGGAAAAATCGGAGTTTCAATTCCAATATGGTACGATTAAAGGATTAAGTGGACATTCATCGAGTGGGTGATAGTTCATTTGTTTCAATTCCAATATGGTACGATTAAAGGAGGTCGAAAGTCAAAACGGAGTAATAACAGGTATAGTTTCAATTCCAATATGGTACGATTAAAGGACCATGCAGCGGTTTGAAGTTCACCTTTACCAAGATGTTTCAATTCCAATATGGTACGATTAAAGGAAAAAACAGCCAAGATTTCAATAGGAGTAGTTGGAAGTTTCAATTCCAATATGGTACGATTAAAGGTCACCAAGTTGTTTTTGTTTCCGCTTATTACGGCAAGTTTCAATTCCAATATGGTACGATTAAAGGAATAGGTCGTTTTGTGGATTTTCAGCGTGTGTCTGTTGTTTCAATTCCAATATGGTACGATTAAAGGAATTGTTTGGGATGTCTTTAAGGGCTATGTTGAATGTTTCAATTCCAATATGGTACGATTAAAGGCAGATGCTCTGGATCTTTGAATTTTATCCTTGCACAGTTTCAATTCCAATATGGTACGATTAAAGGGCCTCCATCTCATTACTTGACTACGGGTATAAGGAGTTTCAATTCCAATATGGTACGATTAAAGGGGTGTGACGACTATTATCAACTCAAAGGAGATCCTGTTTCAATTCCAATATGGTACGATTAAAGGTAATAATTCTAAAAGTTACACCGATGCAGCTATTGCGTTTCAATTCCAATATGGTACGATTAAAGGGTCAACACATTTACTGCAAAATCAAATAAGGGATTCGTTTCAATTCCAATATGGTACGATTAAAGGACAAACGGGAAGATTGGGGTTGGAACAACAAGTTAGTTTCAATTCCAATATGGTACGATTAAAGGGGACAAAAGGGTTTACCCCGGCTGAAAATCTCCAAGTTTCAATTCCAATATGGTACGATTAAAGGCTTGCAACGCATCCGACCACTACCCCAACGTGGGCGTTTCAATTCCAATATGGTACGATTAAAGGCACTTCATCTTCAGGGCTTGTTTTCTTTGCTAATGTGTTTCAATTCCAATATGGTACGATTAAAGGTTCCAAACCCTGTATAACCATTGCCTAATATTGTTGTTTCAATTCCAATATGGTACGATTAAAGGGTTGGAGGGATTGACAGCTCAAAATCTGGTTGTGAAGTTTCAATTCCAATATGGTACGATTAAAGGTTAACGAACTTGCAGTTTCGTCCGGAGATAATAATGTTTCAATTCCAATATGGTACGATTAAAGGGATCTATCAGGTGATTCAGGAGAAATGGGCAATAAGTTTCAATTCCAATATGGTACGATTAAAGGGGAGTCCGCTTTCTTGTAGATTTTCTGTACGAACTGTTTCAATTCCAATATGGTACGATTAAAGGGTCATGGCGCTGTTGCCCATTGCCTGTAATGCCTTGTTTCAATTCCAATATGGTACGATTAAAGGTTCTTCTTTGTCAGCATGTCTACAGAGGACTGAAGCGTTTCAATTCCAATATGGTACGATTAAAGGTTGAGCATCGTTTGCTTACCACCATAATAAGAAAGTTTCAATTCCAATATGGTACGATTAAAGGATATAGGTTTTTGATTCAGTTGGACTATAAGCATCAGTTTCAATTCCAATATGGTACGATTAAAGGGCTTAAGCCATTTTTCATCCCTTGAGGTTTCAATGTTTCAATTCCAATATGGTACGATTAAAGGCCTTGCTGACTTATTTTCATTTCACTATATTACTAGTTTCAATTCCAATATGGTACGATTAAAGGTCTTAACACCGAAATAATCGACAAGAGATGGAAAGTTTCAATTCCAATATGGTACGATTAAAGGAGCAAAATCTCGCAAAGATCCGGCCATTCATTGAGGTTTCAATTCCAATATGGTACGATTAAAGGCCACAATCGGAGTTAAAATAAGGAGGATCCAAGTAAGTTTCAATTCCAATATGGTACGATTAAAGGATCCCAAGACATGGGAGAAGGCAAATCCGAATTAGTTTCAATTCCAATATGGTACGATTAAAGGGTCCCTTAAAGGAATATCTGGAGGCTTTACAACATGTTTCAATTCCAATATGGTACGATTAAAGGCTTTAAGGCTCTTCGCCATGTCCTCTGATTTTACCTGTTTCAATTCCAATATGGTACGATTAAAGGATCCAAGAGGTCGAAATGCCACTTGAGGAGAAGTGTTTCAATTCCAATATGGTACGATTAAAGGGAAACAGCCAGACAAGCAGGGCAATTGTCAGTTGAGGTTTCAATTCCAATATGGTACGATTAAAGGTCAATGATAATAAGCTCCCACTCGGAGTAATCATGTTTCAATTCCAATATGGTACGATTAAAGGATAGTCTTCCGGGAATCCCATTATCTTTTTCAGTTGTTTCAATTCCAATATGGTACGATTAAAGGATTATTAAAGTAAGATGGGACTTTTAGGCAGCATAGTTTCAATTCCAATATGGTACGATTAAAGGAAATCGGCCTTCATGATACGTTTTGGCTTCAATCCAAGTTTCAATTCCAATATGGTACGATTAAAGGCATGCCGGAACTGAGGACTGACATCAACCTGAGGAGTTTCAATTCCAATATGGTACGATTAAAGGGGTTTATCTTCAAGATTTTTCATAACTATCCCTCCTTGTTTCAATTCCAATATGGTACGATTAAAGGCAATTTCGCAGACTTGGAGCAGCTCCCGTCTTCGTCGTTTCAATTCCAATATGGTACGATTAAAGGCAAGAAAATACCTGTTTTGAGCCTCTGAAAAGTATAGTTTCAATTCCAATATGGTACGATTAAAGGTTTAGCTGTTCCTTTGGCATTGAGAAGGGAGGAGGATGTTTCAATTCCAATATGGTACGATTAAAGGCGGTGGATGTTATAACGGCCTCCTTATTGGCTGCTCGTTTCAATTCCAATATGGTACGATTAAAGGACCCATCTGTTGACTGCTTCCTCCCACATATCGGATGGTTTCAATTCCAATATGGTACGATTAAAGGATCTACACATAACAACAGAAGAAAAAGCCTCTTAGTTTCAATTCCAATATGGTACGATTAAAGGAAATATATAAAATCAAATATCAAAATCCGATTATGTTTCAATTCCAATATGGTACGATTAAAGGTCCTGCGTGGTGCTACTATAACAACGACTTTGCCAAGTTTCAATTCCAATATGGTACGATTAAAGGTACGCTATGATAAGTGGCTTTTTAATGGCAATATTGTTTCAATTCCAATATGGTACGATTAAAGGTTTATGTAGATGGCATAGTTTTAAGGGATATAGCAAAGTTTCAATTCCAATATGGTACGATTAAAGGCTATCATTTTCAAAGGCGATCGCAGCACAGAAATGTTTCAATTCCAATATGGTACGATTAAAGGACTCGAATCAGCAATCGAAACTGCAGAGAGAGAGACGTTTCAATTCCAATATGGTACGATTAAAGGAGAATACAAGTTATCCCGTTATTATCAAGATACGCAGTTTCAATTCCAATATGGTACGATTAAAGGCTTACCGAGGAGCAGATTAACGATGATGTTAATTAGTTTCAATTCCAATATGGTACGATTAAAGGCTGAGGATGAAGCACGGATAAAACGCTTCAAGGAACGTTTCAATTCCAATATGGTACGATTAAAGGTCCCCGAAATAGAGGGTGTCGCAATAGGAAATCAATTCGTTTCAATTCCAATATGGTACGATTAAAGGAATTTGCCTACAACGGCTTATTTCGTACCTCTTGCTAGTTTCAATTCCAATATGGTACGATTAAAGGAAAGAGAGGACTTGAACTGCTCTATGAGACCGCCTCGTTTCAATTCCAATATGGTACGATTAAAGGACAAATCAGGCGTGACATCTCCTCACTATTAGAGGGTTTCAATTCCAATATGGTACGATTAAAGGCTTCTCACTATCCCAAAATATGCACATCTCTCCAATCTTGTTTCAATTCCAATATGGTACGATTAAAGGCCGTCCACAAAGATAAAAAAGAATGCGCTAAATCAGAGGTTTAGCGCACTCATTTATATGAAACGGCCATAGATTTTGTGTCGATGTGCAATAGTATGATTATTGCCGGTGTTCGACATATATGTATAAAGAATTGAATTTCAATGTTTCAAAGAGCGTAAGGCCCGCCGGGCTTATAGTGTAAAATCGTAATACAAAGAATTATTCAGGGAGCGACAACTGCCTAAAGGTAATTATCGATGCTACTCCGCTCTTTTCCAATTACTTGCTTGTTGAGCCATTTTTCATCACGATTCTTAAAAATAATTATACTGTCATAGTTGCTGTCAATTATATCTTCAGCACGAATTTGAAGTTCCTTTAGCTTTGCTTCAGTAATCTCCCCCTCAAAAACCGAATTCTGAATCCAGCTAAGATATTTGCGGCAAAGCTTAAGCATCTTTGTTACCCTTTTTTCTCCAACGTCGTATACAAGTATAACGTACATCACCAATACATTTTAAAAGGTTTGTATTCTTCAATGTCAAGAATATGTTTCGATAGTTTATAACACTCCAACTTAATCAAGTGTTTATAGCTCACACTTCGTTTTAAGCTTCTATGCTGTATTGTTTCAAGTAAACGTTCCTCAATCGCCTGAACAAAAATCTTTTTTCCACTATCGTTAAGCAGGCACTGATTTAGATTCTTATCAAAATGTTTTCCTTGAATCTCCCTCTTATTGAGCACCTTGAAAATCACCCTGTCGATGATGATGGGTTTGAAGATCTCTGCAACATCAAGAGCCAGAGAGTAGCGTCTATATCCGGGTTCATGCAGGTAGCTTATAGTCGGGTTTAGTTGAGTTTGATGAATGGCCCTCAAACAAAGGGAATAGCACATCATGTTACCAAATGAGATTAAAGCATTGACCTCATTCTGCGGAGGTTGCTTGGTTCTGTTGCCTAATTCAAAATCGTTGAGAATGAGGTTAAAAGCCTCGTAATATACTTGTCTTATATTTCCTTCAACGCCCATGAGCTGTTCCGGTGAAGTAGCCTGGCTAATTTGTGTAGAGTAGTTGTTGATGATATCTATCATCGGCTCCATGTCCTTGCCTCTTCTGTTGTAATACTGCAAGTTCTTAACCATGTTGAAAGCGGCACCCTCTATGAATTTCCTTGCAATGGCCATCCTTTTGGGACTCTTCTGATAATGGTTGACCTGGCATAGAATCATCTTTCCTGCCAGAAGATTGTCTTTTGGCATGAATGACCCGCTGTAGTTTTCATAATGATCAAAGAAATGGACAGCCACATCATTCTTCCCAAGAAAGTTAAAAAGAGAACTATTCGCTCTTAACGAACCAAAGACAAAGAAGTCGCTTACACCCTCAATTGGAATATACCTTGGTTGGCCATAGCTTTCGCTTCCATCCTCTGCCTCTGTAATAGGCGTGAATTTTAGCGTATTGTCCTTTCTGGACATCTCCCCCGGATTAAACAGATAATAAGTTCGTTTCATACAGCATCCTCCTCCTTGCAGTAGCAAAATTCATAATAACTACAGCTTTTACATATTTTGGATTTAATAGTGGGAGGACACTTGTCAGACTCAATTAATTCCTCAATTTTCCTAGTGTCCTCCATCAATTTTTTCCGGTCTTCATCATTGAGAGACACCTGACTTGTTTTACGAAGCTCCGGGTATTCAAGAATTCCAGTTACACCCTCAACTCCAATTTTTTCAAGGGTATAAATGTAAAACTTTACCTGCCATTCGTGGGCCTCCTCAATCTTGTCAGTCTTCTTGATCTCGTGTATGACCTTGTTCTTCTGGTCATAGAAATCAATCTTAATCCCAGCCACCTCCACCTCTTGGTACCTCTCCGGCCGCTGAGGGTAAGCACTCTCGTGAATCAGCTTGCCCTCATACACCGTATCCGAAGTGTGCTCCATCGTAATCCCATTGGCAAACAACCAAAGCTTGCGATGGCATAAGTGAAAATAGTTGAAGTGAGTTCCGGTGATTTGCATACAATATTATAGATAAAAGTAAAATGGAGAAAATGTTAGTTTATTGAAATTGATTTTCTTCTAGAAAAATTGCTCCCTTCTCACTATTATAAAATCCTTCTCGGATGACATAAATGCTCTCGTATTCTTCCTTAATCTTAACCCGTACAAGATCAATCATGTGCAATTTTGTACCTTTTTCAATCAGATAAACTGGCAATTCCAATGAGTTTTTGAGCTTCCAGTTTTGAAAATTGAAATAGTTATAAAAAGTATTTGATAATGGTTTTTCGATATACACCGTGTCCTGTGGCGAAATATTTCTACTTTTCCAGAAGTTCGCATCTGTATCATCTGTTGCAGGGATTTGTGTTGGATTAATCAACCAATTCCAAGAGAAATACTCTTTCAAATGTTTCGCATTATTAATCGCTTTTGGTGAAAATGATTCTTGAACGGCATAGACATGGTTTAGAAGACTTACAAGTCTTTCGGCACTGTAGCTTGTGGTATCAAGAATTTCTGATGTTTTTACAAACGCTTCGCATGGAGTCCAAGCCTTAATCTTTCGATCGTATTCACCATAAGGCGCAGGATAAACCAGATCGTTTTTTTGTGGCACTAACAAATACAATTCACCAACCTTTGTTTTGTCGAAACGGCACAAGCGGCCTGCACGTTGGGTCAACCGGTCAATCGGACACAATTCTGAAATCATAATGTCAGCACTAATGTTGATACTCATTTCGCCGATCTGGGTAAGAATGGCTATTCCATTGGCACAATTCTTCTCCCAAGCTTCTTTTCCTAGCGCATTGATAAGTTCTTGTTCCTTATCCTTTTTGTGCGGTTCCGTGAATCGACTGTGGTATAAAATTGGGTTTGCCTTTCTCTTTTTGAACCAATCATAGAATATTGCAGCTTTATCAACTGTGTTCGCATAAACGATTGCAGTCCCTTTCTCAACACATAAATCGAGTAAATCACTGATCTCTTCTAAATCAGTATATTCTTTGATTGATTTTATTTCAAACCGATCTCTCGAATTATCCGAAGTGTCTTCAATAATCTTGTCGATTTTAAAGCCGAGCTTTTGATAAGAAGGTAAAACCGATTCAGGTAATGAAGCACTCATTAAAAGAACAGGTACATTCCAATATTTAAGGATTTCGAGAAGAACAAGAATGTTTGCTTGCGTAAAATCATCGTAGAAATCAGCCTCGTCAATAACCAAACATGAATTGGCCATATTGAACGCAATCAAATGATGATCTTCTCTTGTCAATGTCAAGGCCATCAAAAGATGGTCAATGGTGCAAACAGTTATTGGTGTTTGTAACAACCGGGCAAATTCATGAATCTTTTCAGCTTCTCGTTTTTTTATAGTACCGGCATCAATTTGTTCCTGAAATTTTGCAAACCAAGCACTCGAATGGTAAAGTCCAGTATCGGATAAGCTTTCGGCAACATTAATTGCCAAAGCATTCGATGTAAAACGAGTTGGCATGGCTATGACCAGACGGTCTGCACGTTTGTTTTCAATTTGTAATTGCGCCCATAGTAGTGAAGCATCGGTTTTTCCTGCTCCTGTTGGAGCGCGGACAAGTAGTAAATCATCTTTCCAGTGTTGTTCAATCAGTCTTTGAACACCTCTTTTTTCTTTGTGAGGAAATTGATAGCTAAATTGAGTGAAGTCAGGCACGGATTCTCCTTCTTCTTTTGCACTTGCCCGGTGGTCAACCAACTGAAGCAAACCTCGTGGCCCCGCAAATTCATAATGTACCTTTGCACTTTGTTCCAGTGAAGATTGCTCAATTACCCGATTGCTTTCCCTTTTAAAGATAGCCCAAAGGTCAGACGCTTCTTCGTTTGTCCAACGCGCTTTAAAATTGTTTCCCAGTTTGCCATGGTGAGCAGCAATAGCTACCTGTTGAGGTAACGGCAGTTTTTTATTCTCGACCATTCTCAAAGATTGAATTTCGTGCCGAACTCCTGTCTTACGGATGTTTTCGCCAGCATTCTCGGTTTTTGAATAATCTTTGAATGTGCCTCCATGTTGAGATTGCCATTGAAGAAAAGCGTCGTAATCTTTTTGACACGCAATTTGCCATTTTGGGGTTTTCTTTCCCCAGTCATGGTATTCGCATACCCGCTCTAAACGAATTGCCAAATTTTTCCCAACACGTTCTTGGTATTTTTGAACAACATAAGGCGTTTGTTCTAGCAATAGCTTTCCTTCCGACACTACTCCTTGAGTATGTTGCTCAAGGGTAATGCCGGAAGGCTTGGCCAACATGGGGTACTTATAATTATTCACTGATAGAGGTTTTTTCAAAAGCTTCTTCAAATGTTACAACCTTTGCTTCTTTACCTGCTGGATCAAAAAGCGGAGTTTCAACTAAAAAGTCCTGTGCCAATTTATATGCCTTATAAACACTTTCAGTAGTAGTATCATCTCCAAGGAAGTATTTTGCACCTCTAGCCTCTAGTTCTGCTAGAATATTTTTTTGTTCTTGTTCGCCAGCTACGAAATATCGGCTTGCTTTGCGACTTAAGACAGTATCGAAAACGATCAAAACCTTTTGAGGCTCGCCACTAACCGCATTGCGGGCTTGGCTGGCATAGTCGTTCATCGACTTGGTTGCTTCCAAATAAAGCCTTGCACGTCGTTTACGCTCCGGGTCAGAAGCATGTTTGAAGTATTTAGTTCCGAGATTAAAACTGTTCTTATATTCGAAAGCTTTTGAAATACTCAAAGCACTGATATCTAAAAAAAAATTCATGTGCATCAAATCGTATTCGCTAAATTCTTTTGTAGCTAATGCCTGTTTGTTTTCTCCTCCTTCTTCTGCTTCATCATCATTCCTGATAATGTAACCATCAGAATAGACATGTTCTCCTTTAATGTTATTCTTTATGCGTATCAATAAGTCACGGCCCACTTCACTTTCATTTATTGCAACAGCGGGTGTTACCGATAATGGAGCCGTTCTTCTTCCAGAGTAATCGCCTTTTGAGGGGTGCATAAAACCGCCCATATCGGCTCGCAAATCTTTCTCGATTAAGTTGCTGATGCCATCGCCATTTGAAACGAAGGTTTCCCCTTTCGCAGAATCTGCTGAATTTATTCGATCAATTGCCGAAAACAATACATGTCGCTGCATTTGTCCCGATACATAAACACGTCCATCGGGTCTTCTTTTAATAGATGAGGCATTTCCTAACAATTTTTCGCCACCGTTTGCAATATGGTTTTCAAACGGGGCAAGAGCTGTAACTAAAATTCCTTTAATTTCCATTGTATTTTATTGGTTTAATTATTCTTCACTGTGGTCATCTGTTTCAATTTCTTCAGAATCATCATTGCTAAACTCAATTGGTACTTCTTTCTTCTCTGCTTTATTAATCAAGCGAGAGAAAGCAATCAGAAGGTTTTTTGCATTTTCTAGAGGCAGCTCTCCGCTTGCCGTTTTTTCCATAAATAGGGCAGCGGTTTCGGGTGCGTCGAGCCCCGATAATCGGCCCGCTCGTGTTACTGCTTGTGCTATTAGTGCATCGCCTGATTTAGCCGAGAAGGTCGAACTTTCCAACTCGATCAAGGCTTTTGATTTCACTCTTCGAAGTTCCTCCCAATAGTTAAGAGTACTTGCTTTTACCTCAGCTTTAGCTGTGAAATAGGCAACTTTATTGAGCCATTTTCCCAACGCTCGGGCTGATGATACAATTGTTGGATCAATTTTTTCCATTTTTATAAAATATGTGTTAAACAATATTGTTACTTCGCTAGGATATTCAGCCCGAAAGGCAAGGAAGTCCTTAAATGCTGCATGATTAAATAATTGGAGGAAGCGACTTGTGAAAAAATCGAACTTTTGGGATTCATTATCCTTGCTTAGTCGACTTTCTTGATTGTACAATTTTGAATAATTCAGGCTGTCAATAATAGTTTTAAGCTTTCCTCGCTTAGCGATGTCAATCACATAATGATTGTATGAGAATGATTTTGCACCTCCACTCTTTATTTGATACATGGCTGCACTTTTTAAGCTATCCAAAACTCTTTTGGCTTGAGCAGAAGTATCGGCCTCTTTAGTGAATTCACCAATAGCACCTAATAATGCGACGCTACCTAGAACTGCACTTTTAGGGGAATTAGGAAAATTCCCTTTAAAAATATTTGGCCTATCAGGTTTATATGTCGACTTTTTGTTTTCTCCACGACCTGTTGGTTTTGCGTATACGCGACCAATAAAAAAATCACGTTCTTTTGTGAAATACATTCTTCTAAAAAAGTTGATGAAATCAATTAATTGGTCAAAATCGGGCAAATCTGGAATCAAACAAAAGTTAGAGCTATCTTGCCATATATAAATTGATGGTTTATCAGGAGTAATTACTGAGATCAAAGAAAAAGCAATTTCTTGAAGGGTTAGACTTGCATTAGACTTTGTAGTTCCTCCAGCCTCAGTAAATCTCAGGTAGTCCCCAGCCATAGGTGTTGTAGCATTCAATGCTCCAAATGATTTCTTCTTATCTTTTTCTAATAATTCAACAACTTCTTTAATGTATTTCCATGTTGTTCCTGCAGCACCATCAGTGGTTATAATATGTGGCGAAAGAAAAATCCCAAAATCTGGTTTTCCCTTTATTCCTGCTACACTTTCTTCATTGGTATAAGCATATGTTATTTTTTCTTTTCCCTCAAATGTTTCAGACGGAATACATCTAAAAGTCTCCATAGAGCTAGATAGTGTTTGCCGAATGTGAGAGTTGCTGATTTGCTCCGGCTTTGATAGATTGTTGTTTTCGCATACAATTGCCTGTGCAAACCTTATAAATGGATGATTCATAGCTGAAATTGTTTAATGGTTATATTTACCCAGCCTTCACTGCTGCCTAGATATCCAATATTAGTGATTCGGAGTTTGGCTTCCAATTGTTCAAATAAGTATGAATCTATTGAAAGTTTCAACTGAAAATTACCACCAAATTGAATGAATTCTCTTTTTGTTGGAGTACTATAATACATTGGGAAATTGCCCATATATCTTTTAAATAATCTATCTTTTAGCCCTTCCTTTTCTGTAGATTTTCTTTTTGTGTCGCTATCTACTCTTTCCTTGATTTTATTCCATTGTTCTATGAAGGAGGTATTTATATATCTAGTCCCGAAAGTGTGTCTATATGAATCAGTTCTTCGAAATGCTCTGCTCCATAAATCATCGTAATGACTTAATTGTTGTGGAATAACGGGTAATTCAATATCAAAGTAATCCATCAATAGAGGGCTATATGTTGAGCCTTGTGGACTATCAATAAATCCCAATTGATGGCTCTTTTTTGCCTGTTTCTTCCTCAATGCGGCGAGTTCTTTT
>JALOCI010000081.1 GCA_023227835.1 Bacteroidales bacterium | reverse complement strand
CCGAGTGCGTCGGCGCCACGCTCTTCCGCGCTGACGGTGGTCGACACGTTCTCGTGGTCGGGTGCTGGACCGGGACGCTCGACACCCTCATGGACGAGGTCGAACGGCGCCGCGCGTACTGGGCCGCCGACACAGCTACACAGGACCGGTGGGTCGCCCAGTATGCGGCGTTGCACGCGCTCGGCCTGGCGACGGCCTCTGGGTGGGAGGCCGAGACCAGCCCGTCGACTCCGACGACTGGTGATCTCGGTGCGGGGAGCGCCTCGTGAGTGCGCGTGAGCCGGTCCGGCCCGGGGTTGTCGTCAACCCGTGCCCGCAGGCTGCGTTTCCTCGGCCGATGACTCACCGGCGTGCGCAGCGGTGGCTGGACAAGCGCAACCCGTACCGGTCGCAGTCGATCGCGGGACGCCAGTACGCGGCGGCGTTCTGGGCAGCCCAGGCGGCAACCCACCGTCGGCGCAGCGTCTTCTGCTCGATCGTCGCGGCCGCGTTCTACCTGGCCCTGGTGTTGGCGTGGCTCCTCGGTGTGCTCGCGGGTCCGATGACCCGACCGCCGGCGCCACAGCCCACGCCTGTGCTGTGGGTGGTCCCGGCCGGGACCTGATCTCCGCACCGCCTGGTGCGGTTCGCCCGCCCATCACCCGATGGGGGGCAGTCCGACGAGAAGGAGCAATCGTGCGAATCTTCACCTCGGCGCTGGTCGCGCTGGGTCTGGTCCTGACGGGTGCCGGCGCTGCCGGTGCGTGTGCGACCGACTACACGCCTCCGGCCCCGCCCGCGCAGGACATCTCGGCGAACTGCCGGTCGCTGGTGGTGGACCTGGCCGGCTACCCGTCCTGGCCGGGCTCTCCTGACCTGAACGCCGTGACCATCACCGTCGACGGTGTGGAGTCCGTCGACACGTTCGCCGGGGTGTACTTCGCCGACACCCCGCTCGAGCCCGAGTGGGTCACCCACACCTGGTCGGTCCAGGTCGTCGGGTGGGCCGGCATCGGCAGCGTGGGCGAGTCGGGGACCACGACGGCGTGCGTGCCTGAGTACCCGGGTGATGCCGTGATCACGTCCGACCCGGTCGACGCCGTGTGGGCGTGTGACGACGTCGAGACGGCGACGTCGGCGACTGTGACCACGACCCCGTGGGAGTTCGACGCCGAGACCGGCCTGTGGGACATCCCTGGTACCCCGACCGAGGTCGAGGTCTCCGGTTCCCGTGTCCTGACCGACGCCGAGGTGTTCTCCTGCGTCGGCCCGCAGGGCCCTGCAGGCCCGACCGGCCTGACCGGCCCTGCAGGTCCTGCAGGTCCTGCTGGTCCGGTGGGCCCGGCTGTCTACGTCGCGGCCGCGGCCGCGACGCCTGTCTCGGCCAGCCCGGCGTTCACGGGCTGATCCCCATGGTCGGCGTCCCGGGCGGCCCGCCCGGGACGCCGACCCGGCGAGGTGAGGAGCAGCAGATGAACCAGATCCGGGCTGAGCACCTGGCCTGGTGCAAGCGGCGCGCCATGGCGTACGTGGACGCCGGGGACCTGCTGAGCGCGTTCACGTCCTTGTGCTCTGACCTGGGCAAGCACCCGCAGACCAGGGGTCACGCCGGGATCGAGCTCGGGGTCCGGCTGCTGTACGCCGGGCAGCTGGTCACCGCCGAGCAGATGCGCGACTTCATCACGGGGTTCGCGTGATGCCCCGCCGGCCGACCGCTCCACGTCACCTGGCGTCGGCGCCCCAACCACAACCACGCCCGAGGAGGTTCTCTGTGGCTACCGGGAAGATCATCTTCGCGACCATCGGCGCCACCGTCGTCGGCCTGGCCTACGCACTGTGGGGGTTCACCCCCGGATGCACCGCGGCCGGCGCAGGCATCATCTGCGCGCTCGCGGGCCGGTGGTACGGCGAGGTCCGGGAGAACGAGCTCGCAACCGAGCTGGGGGACGCCGAAGACGAGCTCGACTTCGCTGACAGGGTCGTCGACGCGCCGTCCGGATCACTGCAGGAGCGGGAGGCCGCTGAGGCTCTGCGGACGGTGATCCTGGCGCGCCGCGCCCTCAAGGGCGGTCTCGTTCCTGTCGGGCGCCGATCTGCCAAGGGCAGGCACCGTCAGGTCGTGACCGCATGAGCACGCGCCTGGCTGGCCTGGCCTTGGTGGTCGCGATCGTGCTCGCCGTCTGGGTGTTGTGCGCGCCCGGGACCGGGGTGGACGGGCGTGGGGCCCTCGCGCTGGTCCTGGCCCTGGTCGCCGTGCTCGTGCCGGTGCGCAGGAGCGTTCGGTGAACGCCGCGGGGCGGGAGCGGGGACGTGCTGCCGCCGACGCGCGGGCTCCTGGCCTGGGGCCCGCGGTCGTGCTGGGCGTCGGCCTCGTGGCCGCGGTCGTGGGGTTCGCGTCGTCGGCGGTCGCCGCCGGGCGGCCTCCTCTGACGGGTGGCCGTGACGACCGGCCCGCGTTGCTGGTCGCCGCCGTCCTGGTCGTCCTGGTCGTCGCGATCGCCGTGTCCCGGTGGGTGGCGTGGGTGCGTCGGCGGCGTGTGCCGTCCCTGGCCCGTGTAGGGCGGCCGGCCGCGTCCCCTGCGGCCGGTCGCCCCACGGCCGCCGGGCGCCCGGCCGTCGGTCCGGGGTTCTCCCGGCCCACGCCCGGCCACAGGAAGGACCGGCGGTGAACGCCCGCGGGGGTCTGCGTTCCCGGTGGCGCCTGGCCCGCCGGCGCCCTGTGGCGTTCGGGCCTCGCACGGCCCGGCGGGTGCCGAACGCGGTGCTCGCCGACCTGGCCGAGGTGGTCTCGGCGGCCACGCCCGGGCTGTGGATGGCGACCCAGTCCAGCCGTGCCGCCGCGCAGGGTCGCCCGATGAGCGAGCAGGGGCGGTGCGCGGAGCGTGATGCGACCCGCGGGCGGGCTCGCAGCCTGGGCCTGGCGCTCCTGCTGGGCGTCGGTCTCGTGGCCACCGTCGTGGGCGTGCTCGTGCGGCTCGCGTCGCCGGCGGCCGCCGCCGGGCGGCCTCCCCTGGCGGGTGGCCATGACGACGGGCCCGCGTTGCTGGTCGCCGCCGTCCTGGTCGTCCTGGTCGTCGCGATCGCCGTGGCCCGGTGGGTGGCGTGGGTGCGTCGGCGGCGTGTGCCGTCCCTGGCCCGTGTGGGGCGACCGGCCGCGTCCCCTGCGGCCGGTCGCCCCACGGCCGCCGGGCGCCCGGCCGTCGGTCCGGGGTTCTCCCGGCCCACGCCCGGCCACGGGAAGGACCGGCGGTGAACGCCCGCGGGGGTCTGGGTTCCCGGTGGCGCCTGGCCCGCCGGCGCCCTGTGGCGTTCGGGCCTCGCATGGCCCGGCGGGTGCCGAACGCGGTGCTGGCCGACCTGGCCGAGGTGGTCTCGGCGGCCACGCCCGGGCTGTGGGTGGCGACCCAGTCCCGTGTCGACGACGGCCCGTGGGTTCATGAGGTCGCCGGGCCCGACCTGGTCGACCCGTGTGGGGGCCGGTGGGAGACCGTGATCGCGACCGGGCTGGCCTGTTGGGCTGACGCGCAGCTGGTCGCACTGTCCCACCAGCTCCTGCCGCAGCTGATCGCAGAGGTCCTCGAGCACCGACGGCGGGAGACGGGTGGTCCCTCGTGAGTCGTCTGGATCGGTGTCGGGGGTGTGGGGCGGCGGTGGTTGTGGTCCCGGTGCTGCGGTCGACCCAGGTCTACGAGTACCTGCGGGACATGCTCCTAGTTCCCGGCTACGACCCGGCCCGGTCTTCGATCCGCCCGTCTCATGCCCTGACTCGTGACCGGGCGGTGTGTCACCCGATCACCGCGGGCTGGCCCCTCGCCCCCGGGGAGATCCCGGCCCTGACGCACTTCGCGATCTGCCCTGCACGTTCCCGCACGAAGACCCCGACGACCGCTGGAGGACCACGATGACGACCACCGCCCTCGCCACCCTCGGGCTGGTGCGCGCATGAACACCACCCTCGACACGAGCGAGCTTGTGCGCCTGGCCTACGTGGGCCTGGACCTGATCGACCCCGATTTCCGCAACCCGGCTCACCGTTCCGAGTTCGTCGACGACGACCTGGCGGCCTCGATCCGACGTGACGGGGTCCTGACCCCGGTGATGCTGCGCCCCGCACCCAACGACCCCGCCCGGTACCGGCTGCTGGCCGGCCACCGCCGGGTGGTGCGCGCCCGGGCGGCGGGCCTGGTCGAGGTCCCGGCCCTGGTCCTGTCTGAGCGCACCGACCTCGACGCCCTGCGGATCCTGCTGATGGAGAACGTCCACCGCCAGGACCTGACCCCGTCGGAGGAGGCCGGTCTCGTCCAGGGCCTGCTGGACCTGGGTGTCGAGCTCTCGGCGCTCGCTGGTGAGGTCCACCGGTCCCAGGGTTGGGTGCGCTCGCGGCGGTCGGTGGCGCGCCTGCCCCGCGAGGTCCAGGCCAGGGTCGATGTCGGGGAGGTGACGTTGGAGCAGGTGGCCCAGATCGACAAGTACGCCGACGACCCGAAGGTCTACGCCCGCCTCGCTGACGCCCTGGGCACCTACAACCTGACCTGGCGGATCCAGGAGGTCGAGACCGCGCGGAAGAACGTCGCGACGATGGACAAGATCCGCACCGCCCTGGCCAAGCTCGGCGTCGACGTCGTCAAGGCCGGCTCGAGGGAGGTCCGCACCACCGGCTCGAACCCGACCCACACCGAGGTCGGCGCGATCGGCCCCAGCGCCCACATCTACGTTGGCCGGCCGTTGTTGGCGAAGGACCTCAAGGCCCTCGCCGCCGAGCACGACGACGTCGTCGCGATCGAGCACGCCGGCTCCGGCCCGTACTTCGCGCTCGCCGTCCCCGTGGGGTCGATCGTCGACCCTGAGGAGGATCCTGCCGAGGCTGCTGCCCGGGTCGAGGCCGAGGCGGCCGCCCAGGTCGCCAGGGACGAGCACGCGGTCTACGAGGAGGCCGCTCGTATCGCCCGTGACCTGCGGGTGGGGTTCATCGGGTCGGTGCTGCGTGGGGATCGGCGTCTGACTGCTGAGCACATCGCCGAGCTGGCGTCCCTGGTCGTCCAGGACGCCTCGAACAACCACGGGTGGGGCGACGGGTTGAACGACTTCCGGTGCTGGCTCGAGCTGACCGGTTCTCTGGCTGCCGACGCTCCCCTGAGCGAGGTCGAACGTGTCTACGCGGGCCTGCCTGCCGGCGCGCCCTTGGTCCTGTACCTGGCCGAGAAGGTCGAGGGGGTCCGGCCCGACGCCGACATGCTCCCCCGCAGGTTCAATGCGGAATCGTGGCGTGACGGCCTGGACCCGCAGGACGATGGCGGGTTCTCGTGGCGGGCGCCGGTCGCCTGGTATGACCTGCTGGGCCGTCTCGGGTACCGCGCGTCCGACGCCGAGCGTGCGGCCCTTGCCGTCCCGCCTGACGGTGTGGACGCCCCGTGAGTCCCCGGGCGCAGGCGGGGCTCGGTCTGGGGGCCAACCTCGCGAACGACCCGCCCCCGGACCTGCCGACCGAGCCCCGCACGATCGACATCGAGGCGTGGCGCGCTCGCAACGAGGCCCGTCGTGGGAGGGTCGGTAGGGCGTCGCTGCTCGAGGCTGCCGCGATCGCGGCCGCGGCCGCGCCGGTCTGCCCGGGCGAGCCCGAGCCTGCGCGGCCGGTCTCGCGGGTGGAACCGGCCGACGCCCGTCACGCGGCGGCAGCCGCCGCCTACCTAGCGGGGGACTCGACCTTGACGTTGGGGGCCCGCTACGGGGTCTGTCGGACGACGATCTCGGCCTGGCTCAAGGCCGCCGGTGTGAGCCTGCGTCCCCCGGGCGGGCATCACGCGCCCGCTCCGGAGCCGGGCCCGGGTGGGGTGGTCGACCAGCCTGCACCCCAGCTGGTGCCTGACCCGGCCAGCGCCGTCGCGGCGCCAGCGTCTGAGGAGCCGCGCGCGTGTCGGTTGTGTGGGTGTATGGACGAGCGTGCGTGTCCTAGCGGGTGCTCGTGGGTGGGCCCGGACCTGTGCTCGGCGTGCGCACATGTCACGCCCGCGACCTTCCACACCACCGAGGCGGCCGCCCCGGACGCGGTCGACGCCCTGCAGGACGTGGTCGACGCCCTGCAGGACGTGGTCGACGCCACCCACCTCCTCCTCGACACCACCCCCGAGGCCATGGCGACGTCCCTGCACCACCTGCAGGGGGTGATCGCCGGCGCCCTCGCAGTCCTCGGCCACCCCACCACCCCACCTGCGACTGGAGCCTGACGATGACCGAACGCGTCCAGGGGTGCTGCCCGATGGGCTGCGGCGAGAGCCTCTTCCTCGGCTCCGGCGGGCATGTCACCTGCTCGGCGTTGACCTGCCCGAACCCGTGCGCCGTCGATGAGCTTCTCGCTGACCGCGAGACCGACCACGTCGTCGTCCTCGGCGAGCAGACCTTCGCCATCCAGCATCCGCTGCGCGAGCGTCTACGTGGCGAGCTCTTCGACTGCGGCCTGCACACCTACCTCCGTTCGCTCGACGGCCCACCTGGCCAACCCGGTCGGTACCGGGTGCAGTGGCGGCCTCCGGCCCCGCTGGAGTGGATCCCCCTGCCCGCCATGACCACGACTGGAACCTGACCATGACCCGCCTTGCCACCGCACTGCCGAAGGACCCGACCAAGAACGGGCTGGCCGCGATCGCCGGGGACCTGCTCCTGGATCCGCTCAAGCGCCACCTGGTGGTCGCGGTCGTCGACTGCTCGAAGATCACCACCGACACCGGGACCGGTGACTGCGACGTCACGGTCCGGGTGCTGCGGATCGAGCAGGTCCACCCCGACGACATGGTCGAGGCCGAGCGCCTGGTCCGCCGCGCCCTGGAGTACCGGTCACGGGAGACGGTCCTGCCCATCGACCTCGAGCGCGACCTCGAGGAGTGGTTCGGCAAGGACGTCACCGTCGACATGACCACCGGCCTCGTCGTGGTCCCCTCCGACGGCCTGACCGACGACCCCGACGAGGTCGACGAGGTCGACGAGGACCAGGACGCGTCCGAGGGTGGTGACCACGATGACGACGCCGCCTGAGACGCCTCGCCCACCGTCGAGCCCGCACCAGGCGCCCAGGCGGATCAGCCCGCGTTCGACGCCGGACTGGCACCTGCTCTCCGGGGTGATCCACGTGGGCGCCACCACACCGTTCGACAACCCGTTCAGGTGCGGGGACCCCAACCACCTCGGCTGGGGTGACGTCCGCGACTCCGACCACGCAGTCTGGCTGTACCAGCAGTGGCTCGTGACCCCCTCCCGGTCGATCGTCTACGAGCTCGACCGTCACGACGAGATCCTGCGCCGCCTGCCCTCCCTCACCGGCCATCACCTGTGCTGCGGGTGTCGTCTCGGTGTCCCGTGCCACGCCGATGTCCTCCTCCTCCTCGCCGCCCGGCCCGACATCGCCTCCGTCACCGGGCTCCTGCTCGACTGCACGCTCCCGATGATGGCGATCGAGCGGACGATCGCTGTCGGCCAGCTCGCCTCCGCCACGGGCATGACCCCAGGCGACGCCGCCCGGCTCGGGTCCTCGATGACCGCCCTCGCCGACCAGGTCCGCGCCGCCCGCGCCGCCCGCGCCCCCGCGAGGAGCGAGGACACGTGACCGGCCAGCGTGAGTTCGACTTCGCCCAGACCGCCGGCGCGCAGGACAACCGCCGGCGCAAGGCTCACCTCCTCGCTGTGGCCGCACGCGACCTGGGCCTGCAGCCCTACGAGCTCGCCGTCATCGGTGGTGGCCCGGCCTCCCCGCAGCAGCGCTCGCGGGTGCGTCGTGCAGCCGGCGTAGATCGGGATCCGTCGGTGCAGACGTGGCAGCTGGTCCTGGGGATGTTGGAGGGCCTGGCCAGGGCGGTGCTGGGGTCCCGACCGTGTCCGTGGTGCGGGTGGCCGGTCCTGATGGTCACGACCGAGCGCGGCCGGCCGTTGCTGGTCGACCCGTTCCCTCATCCTGACGGGACGGTCTGGCCGGTCGTGGTCCGCGACCAGCAGCGGGCCCGGGTCCTGGCTGCTAGTGCTGCCCGTCCCGACGATGTCCCCCTGTACCGCCAGCACGCGCTCACGTGCCCGGGCCGGGCGCCGCCACTTCCCGGGCCAGTCCCCCGGTGCCCGGTGTGCGGGAACCCTCTCGCGGCCGCCCTGGCAGCCCGTGACCCCACCTACACCACCCACCCGACATGCGACCCCCGGGAAGGACCTGCGACGTGACCGGCCACCGAGCACGATCCCCGCCTGAGCGTTCCGTGGCCACCGGCACCCACCCGACATCGAGCAGGAAGGCCTGCGGCCCCCACCATGGCGTGGAAGCGAGACTCCGACACCAACACCTTCGACCCTCGGGTGCTGGCCGTCATCGAGCACCCGGCGGCTGACGGGCGTTCGGTGAACGAGGTGTGGGGGTTCTTCGAACGTATGGCGTCGTGGTCGGCACAGCACACGACCGACTACGTCGTCTCCTTCCCCGCGGCTCTGGCGTGTGCGAACAACGACCGCGACAGGCTCGAGCTCCTGTGGGACCAGTGCGAGTTCGCTGGCCTGGGGCACGTCATCGTCCTGGACAACGGGCGCCGCGCGTTCCGACTGGTCAACGACCCGGAGTTCGTCCACATCAAGACGGCAGAGGAGACCACCTTCGAACGCCAGCGCAAAGCGGACAACTCCGAACCGCACCTGACCGTACGGATCCGGATGCGCGACGGTGACGCGTGCCGGTACTGCGGCCACGTCGTGTGGTTCACGATGCGCAAGGGCGACAAGCGCGGGACCTACGACCACCGCCCACCTGGGCAGCCTGGCACGGCCGAGACGTCGGTCGTCGCCTGTGGCGCCTGCAACTCCGGGCGCGGCGGCCTGTCCAAGGGCCTCCCGCCGGCCGAAGGCCTCATCGCGGCCGACGAGAAGTACCCGCTGCTGCCCGAACCCCTCGAGCCGTACTGGTCCCCCTCGACCCGGGAGTGGCTGGGCAAGCACGCCCAACTGCTCGGCCAGTACGGGCTCGTCCCGCCACCCCTCGCGGGCGTCGACGAGCAACCGCTCAAGGCCGGATCACCGGCGCCTGGCGCGGATCCCGCACCCAGTGGAGTGCGACCCGCGACGGGGGCAGGCGACGGCCCGGCGTCAGCGCCTGGCGCGGATCCCGCACCCAGTGGAGTGCGACCCGCGACGGGGGCAGGCGACGGCCCGGCGTCAGCGCCTGGCGCTGCTGATGCACCCGATGTGGGTGCTCAGCCGGCGACGGCGCGATCACCCGGCAGATCCGGCAGAAGTTCTGCCGGATCTGCCGGTTCCGGCAGAAACCCGCCCGGTTCTGCCGGAACCGGCAGAAACCCGCCGGTCGCCCCTCTCGGTTCTGCCGGTTCCGGCAGATCCGGCAGAAATCTGAGCACGCCCGGCAGATTCCGGCAGATTCCGGCAGAAGGCAAGCCGTCAGGATCCGGATCCGGCCGTACGCGCGCGCGGACGGGACGGGACGGGACGGGACGGGCCGGGCCTGGCCTGGTCGGGCCTGGCCTGGATGGGGCGGGCCTGGATGGGGCGGGCCAGGTCGGGGCGGGCCAGGACAGGCAGGGCGAGGGCGGGCCCGATCGGCGGCCTCTGCCTCGTCGTCGAGGTCGCCGC
>JALOCI010000080.1 GCA_023227835.1 Bacteroidales bacterium | reverse complement strand
TAAATGCCTTTAATGGAAGTGGAACTTACTATGTAAGGGTATGCGAATATCTTGGTGGAGCATGCGGGGTTTATTCAAACGAATTAACTACTACATTATAAATATAATCAATTTTAAAACCCCGCTTTAATTGCGGGGTTTTAAAATTAATGTGGGCGATACAAGAATCGAACTTGTGACCTTGCGAATGTGAATCGCACGCTCTAACCAACTGAGCTAATCGCCCGAATTTATAATTTTATATCATGAATAAATATTTATTACTATTTTTGATTTTTATCATTATTTATAATATACTTTTCCGAGTTCATATTTGGGCCGCTAGCTCATTTGGTAGAGCGCATCCATGGCATGGATGAGGCGACCGGTTCGATCCCGGTGCGGTCCACAATTGGGCCTATAGTAAAGTGGTATTACACGTCATTCGCATTGACGAAGCCCGGGTTCGACTCCCGGTAGGTCCACAATCGGAGTATAGTATAGCGGTAGCTCCAAGCAGTAGAGCGGAGCTCACTACGGGGTAAATATTCACGACGAGCCCCAGCACCTTTCATAACGGAGTATAGTATAGCGGTAGTATTCACGATTCGGGTTCGTGAGACCCCGGTTCGAATCCGGGTACTCCGACAATATTTCTTACAAAATAAGTATAATTTGACACAAACGGGTTCCTAGATTACTGTCTAATTAGATTAAACACCAGCCTTGAGGAGATAGACCATGTTCGTAAACGGACAAGAGATTCTACCGCCTCATCCATCGGGCGGAAAAGACAAGTGGATACTAAAAAAACATAAAGAGTTGATGCTTGATAATGACTACGTAATACTAATTTCTCTTGGTTTTGCTGAGCGTTGCCACGGATGCAACAGAATAGCAAGTAAAGAAAACTTGGATGCATACCACCATTGTCCTGACTGTAGATAAAGACCGCCAACAGCGGTCTTTTTTATTACATAAATTATTGTTATAATTCAGTGAGATGAAAAATATATTTTCAAAAACTAAATCGTTTGTAAAAAATAATAAATGGTGGTCATTTTTTATTGCCATAATTATTTTATTTTTATTCTATTCACTTTTTATAAAAAAACCCGAAGAAGTTAAAAGAGAAACCTATACAGTAGAAAGAAGAAATCTCACTGAGGAAGTAAGCACGACTGGAAATGTTAAACCTCTTTCAAATATCGATTTATCTTTTGAAATGGGTGGAAAAATATCAAATATAGCAGTTTCTGTCGGAAGTAAGGTTTATCAAGGACAATATTTAGCTTCTATTTCAAACGCCGACCTTTCTGCGGCACTGGAACAGGCAAAAGCCAATCTGAAGGCTACTGAAGCAAATCTAGAAATTTTAAAAAACGGAGCAACCCCGGAACAGATCGCGGTGAGTCAATCACAACTCGAAAAAGCAAATAGCGATCTAACGGAAGCAAAAATTTCTTTTATAAATACTATACAAGATTCATATACAAAATCTGACGACGCAATAAGAAATAAAGCTGATACCGTTTTTGATAATCCAAGAGCCTCAGATCCAAAAATAAAATTCCAAGTTACGGAACCACAGCTTTCAATCAATATAAATCTTGCACGATTAACAATTGAAAATATGTTGGTCAGTTGGAATTCTGATGTTATAAATCTTATTCAATCATCAGATTTAACCATTGCTGAAAATTTAGCAATTAAAAATTTAAACACTGTCAAAAATTTTCTTGAGCAAATCAACCTTGCATTAAATAGCGCAATTACAAATTCCTCAATTACTGAAGCACAAATTACCGAATGGAAAACGACCATTACAACTGCAAGAACAAATATCGCGCTTGCAATCAGCGGTTTATCGACCGCCTCAACACAATACAAATCCGCATCAGCCTTAGTTAAAGTAGCGGAGAATCAACTATCACTAACAAAAGCCGCGGCTACCCCAGAAGAAATAAAAGCAAAAGAAGCTCTTGTTGATCAAGCAAAAGCAAGCGTTGAAAGTGCAAAAGCAAATCTTGAAAAATCTATAATAAGATCTCCAATAAGCGGTACAATATCACGAATTGATGGAAAAACCGGGGAGACTGTTCAAGCAGGTTCAAATGTTATCTCAGTAATTTCTGCCGGAGAATATCAGGTTGAATCTTATGTTCCAGAAGCAGATATCGCAAAAGTTAAAATTGGAAACAGAGCAACAACAACTCTAGATGCTTATGGCGAAGATGTTTATTTTGAGACAATCGTTATCAAAATTGATCCAGCCGAAACAGTTATTAGTGGTGTTTCTACATACAAAGTCACATTTAAATTTGCTTCGTCTTCAGACCAGAGAATCAAATCTGGAATGACTGCAAATATCGACATACTAACCGATCAAAAAGATAATTCTTTAGCGGTACCATCAAGAGCCGTCTTTTCCGATGATGGAGAAAAATATGTAATCGTTGTCGACAAAAGTAATCTGCAAAATTCAAAAGAAGTCGTAGTAAAAACAGGTATAAGAGGTGTAGATAGTTATACCGAAATACTTTCTGGTATTAAAGAAGGAGATATAATCTTGATATCAAATCTTTAATTCCAATCATGGCATTAATCGAAATAAAAAATCTATCAAAAGTTTATGATAACGAAGGCGCAAAAACTCAAGCGCTCGATGATGTTAGTTTGGAAATAAATAAAGGAGAATTTGTTGCAATTATGGGTCATTCGGGTTCAGGAAAATCAACACTTCTTCATGTTTTAGGACTGCTAGATAATCCGACAAGTGGAAAATATCATTTTTCAGGAAAAAATATAGGTTCCTATGACAAAAACGAAATTGCAAAAATACGTAATCAAAAAATGGGCTTTGTTTTCCAGGCTTTTAATCTTTTACCTCACGCCACGGTACTCGAAAATATCAAACTTCCACTTATGTATTCCGAAATACCTGAGTCAGAATGGGACACGATAGCAAGAAATGTTGCCATATCTGTGGGACTTGAGCACAGACTTAATCACCAAGCCACACAACTTTCCGGTGGAGAAAAACAGCGCGTAGCTATTGCAAGAGCACTTGTAAACGACCCCGAAGTAATTTTTGCCGATGAACCAACAGGTAACCTAGATTCAAAATCAGGTCAAATAATAATAGAAATAATACAAAGATTAAACACGGAAATGGGGCACACTGTTGTTCTAATTACTCACGAAACATATACAGCGGAATATGCAGAGAGAATTGTTAGGCTGACTGACGGAAAAATCGAGTGCGATACAAAAGTCGAAAACAGAAGAATAAGGGGCCAATGTTTCGTTAAATAAATGAGAATTAATCATCAATTAAAAACTGCAATAAATGGTCTTACCTCGCATAAATCGAGATCACTTTTAACTATTCTTGGTATCGTAATTGGTATTGCTTCAATTATTTTAATCATGTCTCTTGGACAAGGAGCAAAAGATTTGATTCTTGGAGAAATAAGCGGACAAGTTGGTTCAAAAATTATAGAAGTAAGGCCGGGCGGAGAACCGCAAGGAATGACTGATTTTCTTTCGATGTTTTCTGATTCGCTTACACAAAAGGATGTAGATGAGATAAAAAGAAAAGGAAATGTGCCAAACATGGCCAAAATTATGCCGATGGTTTTCAGCAGTGTTACTTTGAATTTTGGCAACGAAAATCACCCGGCAACCTTATACGGTGCAACGGAGCTAGCGGCAGGGATGTATAACATAAAAATTGAAAGTGGTAGATTTTTAGAAGAAGACGATGTTAAAAGCAACTCGAGCGTTGTAGTCATTGGTTCAAAAGTCAGGAAAAATTTATTTGAAAATGAAAATGAAATAATCGGAAAGAAAATTAAAATAAAAGGAAGGAATTTTAAAGTTATCGGCGTAATACCAGAAGGTGGGCAGGGAACATTTAGTTTCGATGATGCTGTGCTTGTGCCATATACATCTGCACAACAATACGTTTTAGGTTATAAATATTTTCAACACATAATCGTCGAAGCTGACACAGAAGAAAATGTGCCGAGAGTTGTTGAAGATATAAAAATAACGATTAGAAATTCACACGACATTGATAGTACTGAAAAAGATGACTTTTCAGTTCAAAGCATGATTGATGCCATTAAAACAATGGAAACTGTAATGAGTATTCTTACACTCCTGATTAGCGCGGTTGCGGCAATTTCTCTTGTGGTTGGAGGTGTTGGAATTATGAATATAATGCTAGTTTCTGTTACAGAAAGAACTCGGGAAATTGGTTTAAGAAAAGCTCTCGGAGCTACAGATAAAGATATTATGATTCAATTTCTATTTGAAGCTGTAATTCTCACGGCAATGGGTGGTTTGATTGGAATAATATTTGGGGCAAGCTTATCTTTTGTTACAAGTTTTCTTATTACAAAATTTACTACATACAACTGGCTATTTTCATTTCCAATCAGTGCAGCCGTAATAGGAATTCTCGTTTCAAGCTTTATCGGTCTAGTTTTCGGAATATATCCAGCAAGACAGGCTTCAAAGAAAAGTCCGATGGAGGCGCTACGATATGAATAAAGAATGTGCTAAGATTATTTAGTATTAATATGGGATCCCGTAGTAGAATTTCAAGTCATTGCTTTTGTTTTAACGGGAGACAAAAAATAAGTCGAGATTATCAATTTAATTTAAAAATTTCATTATTGTTTTAATAGCAACAATAAAACAACTTGAAATTTCACTACGGGATGGGATTTTTTAAAAATTTAGTATTAAAACAAGCAATTAAAAAGCAAGCGGGGAATTTGCCTCCGGAACAACAAGAAGCATTGATCAAAGCTTTTGAGAAAGACCCTCAGTTTTTCGAAAACATTGAAAAACAAATTAAAAATAAAATGAATCAAGGCAAGGGACAATTTGAAGCATCAATGGAAGTAATGAAAGAAAACCAAGACAAATTAAGAAAGTTGATGCAATAAACCCCCGCACCTATTTTGGCTTTAACTCCGTTTAGTAAAACGGGGTTTTTGTTTGTTTTTTTTAAAAAAAGATAACCTTATAAATCAATTTTTGTAATATAAAACGAAGCCAAATTAGGTGAGGGGGTAAATAAAAAAAGGCCGCTCTCCTCCGGGGAGCGGCCTTTGCACTACTTACTACTTCTTCAGAACGGCCTCATAACAAGGCCGAAGTTGACGTTGCCCGTCAGGTTGGTCTTGATGTCGACCGTGAACGGTACTTCGGTGACGAGGTCCAAACTCGTCATCTGATAGCACGCCGTCGCGGCAAGCCAGTTCGAAATGGGGATATCAACACCCCACTCGACGACCGGCGACCAACCGTCACCGACTCGGTTGAAGGCGTAGCCCCCGACCGAATAGTTACCTTCGAGATGCGAGTGACGAACACCCGCACCAACGAAGAGGAACACATCCTTGGAAAGTTGCGGGTAAAACTTACCCACGAACTCCCAAGAATCGCCGATGACGACACGCCCAAGTGAAGATCCGAAAACCTTCAACTCCTCGCTGGTCTTCGTCGAATCAATGGCGAACTTCAATGCCACCGACTTGAGCGGATGAACCTGGACGGAAAACCGTTGCCCCACGTTGGCCCAAGTGTTCACGGAGAAACCGTTCGGGAGTTCGGATTCACTGACCCGATCCAAAACGTGTTGTTCCCATGAGACCTGCAACCAGCGATCGGCAAATTTCTTCGTCGGTTTCTTCTTCGACGCGACTTTCGTCGCAGTCGGAGACGGACTCGGGCTCGGTTTCGCTTCGACGATCGTAACGACTCGCGTCGCTTTGATCGTCTTACCCAAACGATTCACCCTCGAGTAAACGATGGTGACCGAGCCCGTGACGTTCGCATCGACCTTATCGGTCGTGAACATCTTGATCGGTCCGTCCACCTTTCGCGGACCGTGCGCAATCGCGCCCGGATCCGTGAAGGTCGAACCTTTCATGATCGTCATCGGATTCGCTCCAACGACCTCCACCCAAAACGGGTAGGGCGTCGGTTTCGGCGAAGGGTCGTTGGTGACGACCTTTTTCTTCGTCGTGGTCGTCGTCTCTTCCGTGATCGTCGCTGACCACGAATTCGCGACGATGAACATCGCAAAGAAAATCCACATTGCCTTTTTCATCTCTGCCTCCTTCCGGTTTAACCGGAAATGTTTTCCGGTTTTTTAAACCGGGAGTAAAGTAAAGTAGTTTTGAAATGAAGATGATCACCTTCAACGGTAAACCTCTTCGACTTACAAAAATAATGATAACCCAAATATAAAAAAAGTCAAGCACATAAATACATGTATTAATAAGAACGCGGTCGCGTTCTTATTAATACAATTAATTACGTCGATTTTTGAATAGAATATAATGTGTGTCATATAAGACAAATAACGATAATACTCATAAAAGACAAGGGAATTAAGCATGTCCTTTAGAAAATGTCCTTTATAAAGGACATCTTTGATTAAGTAAGAGAAATATGCGCTTTCTGGATAGTGGAATACTATTGATTTTATCTATACGAATATAGTATTTATACTCGGAAAATTAACAAAATATATAGACATTTGACAAATTAAAATAATGTGATAATCTACTAACCAAGCGGTTCTATAACTTAAAACAATCTAATCGATTATTTTGTTCTTTCATCTATTTGTTTTCTCGTGCGAATTCTAGTTATTCAAGTTAGTTTTATTAAAAAGACACATATCAAGTCGAAATCACTTATTTAAATAAATAAGTGTAAATTTGCTTTTCTAAGTTTATGACTACATTTAAAAGAAATATCATCAAAACAGTCAGCAACATATTCGTTGTTGCCCTTTTTGCTGTATCTTTTTCTTCTGTAGCATACGCTGATTATTCAACCACGACCGTTTTAACAACGGCAACTACAAGCGGAAACTTTATAGTTCCACAAGGAGTTACAGGGTTGACCGTTAGCGTTGTTGGCGGAGGCGGAGGAGGCGGCGGAGGAGCATTTACTTTTGCTGGTGGAGGAGGCGGATCAGCTTCAGCCATTTTAAATACAACGATTTCTGTATTGCCAGGACAAACAATTCCTTACACTGTTGGAGTTGGAGGTAATGGAGGATACGGAGGTTCAATGCAATTTGCCGGAGGCAATGGTGGAAACGGAGTTAGTTCAACTTTCGGTTCTACAACTGCTAATGGTGGAAACGGTGGACAAGGTGCCGCATATGGAAACCCTTCAACCGGACTCGGAGGAGTCGCGGGTGGAGTTGGTGGAACAAATGGCGGTAACGGCGACACATTCTTTGGCCAAAGAGTCAGAGGTGGAAACGGAGGAACTAATGTCCTCGGTACAGCCGGAAACGGAGGATCAGGTAATTCTGCATCTTACGTTCTTGCCACAGCCGGAACAGTCGGCGCAGGAGGAGGTGGAGCAAGCGGATGGCAATTCAATTCAAACGGAACTGCCGATGCTGGCGCACGTGGTGGAGATGGAAGAATAATTCTTGACTACTACGTTGATACCACAGCACCTGTCATTACAATTTTGGGACAAAATCCAGCAACAACAACTGTTGGTTCACTTTATGTTGACGCAGGCGCAACAGCTTATGACAACATAAATGGAACAACAACAGTAACAGTGATTTCGAACAACGTTAATACAAACGTTGCCGGTACATATTACGTAGTATATTCTGCAACAGATCTTGGTGGAAACAACGCAACTGCTACTAGAACAGTTTACGTAGATTCTGCACCTGTTACAGATAATACTGCTCCAACAGCGCCAGTAATTTCAACAACGACTGTCGCTACCGGTATCATTACAGATTCAGTAGGTATCTCATGGTTTGATTCAACAGACACAGAAACTGGTGTTGCTTATTATCTCTATCTTTGGGATAACTCAAGCACAACAGTCTTATCAACTACAACTCCAGGAGCAACAACAACTGCAGCCACAACAACAATGTGGTCAACATATGGAACATATTGGTTCCATGCTGTAGCTGTCGATGGTGCTGGAAACGTATCAAACACAACAACATACGGACCATTTATAGTTTCAAACTCAAATGTCCTTTATGTTAACTCGACAATTGGAGGAACACTTTACACATTGTTCTCCCCAAGTCTTGTACAAGCTGAAGCAGCATCAACAACAGGAACAACAACTATTGTTAATTCAAGTCTTTCAGTTTGGTGGGATATCAACGATTCAAACGTAATCAACACAACAATCAACGACGCAATATTGAATTATGTTAATGCAACAAATTCTTCAATAACAAATGCAGATATTGCATACTGCGAAATAGTAAATTCAAGTGTAAAAAATTATTACATGAGAAATTGCTATGTTGCATTTTCAATCGTTGATCCTTCAACACTTTATTCATTCGTAGATTCAACAAGTACCAATTCACAAATTTTTGCTTCAGATATTTACGGATCAACAATCGACCATTCTTACGTTTCAACATCAACAATTACAGATTCAACTCTTTCGTACTCAACTACGACAGACTCAACTGTTACAAATAGCACTTCGACAAACTCACAAATCGCTTCATCAACAATAAATGTATGCGATATTACAAGTTCATCGATTTCAAGCTCAACAGCAAATGGTTGTGTATTGACGGATTCAAACATCAACAATTCTGTACTCGATACAGTTACGATAGACGGTTCAACCGTTTCTTCATCAACTGTAAGCACAAGCACAGTCTTGGATTCAACTGTTTTGGATTCGACAGTTACTGATTCTGCTCTTGATGGATCAACAGTAACAAATTCAACAGTTGATGAATCTTCTGTTACAGATTCAACTGTAAGTTCAAGTTCAGTTACAACATCAACAATTACAGATTCAACAATAACGAATAGCACAACGACAAATTCAACGATTTCTTCATCAACAATCGATAATTCTGTCATTTCAACTTCAACCATCTCAAGTTCAACAATTTCTGATGCAACAGTTGAAGACGCTACAATTATTGACGATGTTGTTTACAACGGAACAATTACTTACAACGGAACAACAACAGTAGTTTCAACAACTACACCACTTTCAAATCTTATAAATTATGCGCCGATAGCTGGATTCACAACTGTCATAAATAATTTGCAAGTTTTGATTACAGACACAACATACGATGCAAATAACGGAGGAGTATTCCCAGATGCCTGGACATATGTTTGGGATTTTGGAGACGGCTCAACAACTACGATATCAGCAACATCAACAGGACAAGATACAAACCACACATACGGAGCAGACGGAACCTACACAATATCTTTGTCAGTCACTGATGCATATGGAAGAAATTCGACATCATCAGCCGTTGTTAATATTACAAACACACCTGATACAGTAGCTCCAGTTATTACAATCAACGGATCAAATCCTGCGAGCGTCGTAATTAACAACACTTACACAGACGCTGGTGCAACAGCAACAGACAATATTGATGGAACAGTAGCGGTTACAATTATCTCAAATAATGTAAATGCTAATGCGCTCGGTACTTATGAAGTTGTTTACTCAGCAACCGATACAGCAGGAAATAATGCAACAGCTACAAGAACAGTTAATGTCGTTGCAACACCTGATACAACAGCCCCAGTTATTACAATAATCGGATCAACAACAGAAAATGTAATCGTTGGCGGAAC
>JALOCI010000079.1 GCA_023227835.1 Bacteroidales bacterium | reverse complement strand
CATCCGAGCGATCCCTCCGGGCTGATAGAGGTAGTCGAGCGCCATGGTCGCCGTGTCGACGCGGTCGTTAGCTTTCTGGCGCGGGAACCGAACGAGCTCCCCCCGCCACTCTTCCGCCCACGCCGCGCGCGGAATCCACACGACGCCCGACTCAACCCGCGCCGAGTGACGCCGCGCGCGATCCTCCTTCGAGCCCTGGGGTTCCCAAGGATAGATGCTCGGGACGAGCTCCCGAAGTTCCGAGATCAGGGAAGACCCGTTCGCCTTGTCTTCGACGAGAACCGCGATCGCGCGCGACCACGGCTCGGCTCCCTGCGCCGCCAAGAAAACCGCCCGGGTGTCGGGATAGTTCCAGCGCCCGATCCTCTCGTCAACCAGGTAGAGCCGTTTCGTCGGATCGTGCCACGCGAAGAGTACGCCATGCACGCGCGAGCGGGACTCGACCGCGGCCCGGGTGCCCCGGTCCTTCCCCTTGAACCCGAGATCCCACGACTGCAGAAAGGTAAGCTCCCACGGGCGCGGGAGGCTCTCATATTCCTTAAACCAAGCCGCCTCGAAGAAAGCACCCGTTTCGGGCGTGGGATTTTGCTGATACTGGGCCGCGGCCGTTGCGCTTGTAAATTGCGCCATGTCGCGCGCTACGATGTCTTCGGGGAAGCGCTCCGGCCATAAGAGCTCCCCCGCCTTCGTGCGTTGATCCACGAAGCCGAACCGATGCCCACGATCCCAAGGGCAGTCCGGAACGTAGCGCATAGGAAGACAGATATGCTCCGCCCCGCGGTCGAGGAGCAGGCGCGCCGGATCGTTGTCCGCGAGGCGCTGCATGATCAAGACTTCCGCGAAGCCCGCCGGATCGCGGCGCCGGGTCGCTAGCGTGCCGTCGTGGATCCGGGCGACCTCGTCGAGGGCCAGCCCCGAAGGCGCGTCCGCCTGCTCCGGCTTGAGCGGGTCGTCAAGCACGAGGGTGTCCGTGTGCCAGCCCGTGATCCCGCCGCGAAGGGAGAACGAGTAACGCGCGCCGCCGGCCGTCGTTTCATAGTCGCCGTGCGCTTGCTTGGCGGTTACCCCCCCGACGAGCCGCGTGCGAGGCCAGGCCGCGCAATAGATCGGATCCTTCAAGATCTGCAGCGCCTTGCCCGCGTCGCGCAAAACGATCCCGTCCCCGTGGCTTACAAACATCCAACGATGTTCAGGCTCAAAGGTCCAATGCCACGATGGCCAGAAGACGTTCACAAGCAGGGACTTCATCGTCCCCGGGGGCTGATTGATCACGGTCGCCGGGTGGACGCGGCGCCACGACGCGCGCGCCCCGCACGCGCAGGGCCGGCGCCAGCCCCGGTCGAGGGGCGCCCGGGCCCCGCACGCCGCGCAAGCGTACTCCCGGGAGATCATCTCGAGGGCTTGGCAGTCCTGGTCAATGTGCCAATTTTCCCGAAACTCGCCGGGCTCTACCACGGACCAGAACAGGCGCACGAATTCGAGGAGCCCGTCCGACGCGACGAGCCGGCGGACGAGAACGGCGCGGAGCGCGGCGTCTTTCACCGAAGGCGCTCCGCTATCCGTTCCAGCGCCGCGGCCTGCCGGCGCGACTGCTCAGCTAGCACTTCGAGCGCGCGGGTCTGCCGGTCCTCGCACGCGGTGTCAGCGTGCGCCGTGCCGAGCGCGATCCCCCCGAGCGCGATCCCGAGCATGACGCCGACCAAAACACCCGCCGCGGCCGCACGCGAGACGCTCACGGCCGCCACCTCCAAGGGATGATCGTCCCCCCCGTTACGTCGCCCCCAAAACACGAAAGCATCAACCCTTTTGGGTAGACTTGATCGTGACCCACGAAGGTCAGTCGGGGGCGCAGCACCAAGGCGCAACACTCCCGCTCGATCGCTTCGAACCACCGGGTTTCCAGGGACAGGGGCGTCAGCAACACGGACCGCACGCCGCGCCGCGCTTCCGCCGCACACTTCGCGGCCCACGCGCGGCAATCGCGATAAGGCGGGTTGCACCACACTAACCCATCGCGGGGCCACTCGATCACGAGCCCGTCGGCTGCGATCGGCGAGCCCGGCCCCGCCCACGCGGGGCAGACATTCGGCGCCGCCGCCGCCACATCGAAGACGATCCGCCCGAAGCGTTGCTGAACCGCGGCGAGAAACTCGGGCGGAGTCTGAACGTCCTGGTTAGACGTGGCCGGGTGCTGCTCGGGGGAGGTCACGCGCGGTCCCCCTTCGGCGCCGGCGGACGGCACCCGTAAGGCATCATTACGTGAAGGCGGAACCAGCGCAGGTATTCCAGGGCCGCGCGACAGTCCGTCAGGGCGCGATGGTTCCCGAACGCCTTCGGGCCCCAGTCGGTTGGATACTTGTGCGCTACCTCCTGCGCGATCGTTCGCACGTCGCGCAGCCGATAGGACAACGCGCCGAGGAACCGCGGCGCGTAGCGGCGCAAGTAGCGTTGATCGAAGTGAGGCCCGAAGCCCGCTAGCTCCGGCTTCTCGCCCTTGAAGTAGTGGGCGCCCCACGCTAAGAGCCGCTCGTCGAAATCCACGGGGTCACAAATGAGCTTGCCCGCGCCTTCCGCGCGCCCGTCGGCGACCTCGAGGAGCTCGGTCCAAAGCCTCGAGTCCTCGTGAGCCGCGAAGGTGCAACCCGCGCGGAGCTCGGTCACGACCTCCCGAGGATACTTGAAAAGGTATTGCCTCTCGTCGATGATCACGAGCTCGTCCGTCACCAGGATCGCGCCAAACTCTAGGGGCGCGTCCCGGTCGGGGTCTAGCCCCGTCGTTTCGAAATCTCCGAACAGTAGCATGGTTCCTCCTTAGACTCCGTTCTTGTCTAGCAACTTAAGCAACACGCGGCACTCTTCGTCAGACAAGTCTTCGATGCTCTGCCCCGTCGTGTCGATCGCTTTGGACTCTAGCGCGTTCCCGTGCTCCTGCAGCAACTTTAGGATCTGGAACGCCCGGAGCTCGACCGTCGCGATCTCTTTCGGCGACACGACTAGCTCGCCGCTTGTGCGGGACAGGCCGCGGAGCTTGTTCATTTCTAACGCCACCACTTCGATCGTCGCGTCCAGCGCGAAGCGCAGCCGGTCAAGCGAGTCTTTCGGGATGCTGTGCATCGCATCCCACGCGGCCGCGCGGGAGGACCAGTCAAAGGTGCGGGCGAGCGCTAGATCGCTGGGTGGCGGGCGCGGCGCCTGGTCGCGCCACCACACAAAAAGCCGGTATTGCGCGCTAGGCTCGTCGAGCCTTTGGTCCCAGGGCTCCCGGGTCATCTCGTCACCCTGTCACGCCCGGGCGCGCCCCGCAAGCAAAATCGCCCGGAGGGGTCATCCCCCACAACCGCGGGCGAGCGCCAGGATCGCGGCCGTCAAGGCCGTGGCCGTTGCGCCTGCAAGGGCTACCAAAGACCAACCCACCCAGGCCCGAAGGTGCGCCCGTACCTCCCGCGGCGGCCCCAGGGACGTCACGGGGGGCGCCCGCGGCGGGGGCTCCGGAGCCGGCGCGGGGTGCTCCGCGGGGTGCTCCGCCGCGTGGACTAGGACGTCGATCAAGCTCCCCCGATCGTCTTTCAGTAACCCGATCAAATCGTCGCGCAGGCCGGCGACGTCGCGCGCTAGCTCCCGAAGCTCGGCGCGCAGGGGTCCGAGATCGTCGCGGCGCTCGAGGTCGGCGACCCGCTCCTGGAGCTCGGCGACCTGCCCCGAGACGGCGCGGATCAGGCGCCAGAGATGCTCCGACTCGCTCGCCGGGGCCGCGGGCGCCACGGCCTACTCCGCGGCCTCGGGGCAGCCCGGCGGGACGTGCCCGTTGCCGCCCTGCCGGCAGGCGAGCCCGTCCACCGACGCCCGCAGATGGGCCAGCTCGGACCCGTGGCGGTGCTCCTCGGCCCTGGTCAGGGAGTCGTTGGCGACGAGCCTCCCCAGGTGGCCGTCGATGGCGTCGAGCCGGAGCAGCACGGGCGCGATCAGTTCGTACAGCGCCTCGATCCTGTCGAGCATCTGACGCCGCGACGGCTCGGGTGCGTCGTGGTCGGGCGCGGTGTCGGGGGCGCGGGCGGTGTCTGTCACGCGAGATACTCCTGGGGGCAAACAGGCTCGACGGGCAGCCCGTGGCGGGCGAGCCACCCGGGCACGGTTTCGGGTTCGGCGTCGAAGGTCAGGGCGTCAAGGCTCACTGAGCACGACACGATCCGCCCGCGCAGGGCGAGCGACGTAGCGCCCTGTAGGACGGGGCACGTGCGAAGCCTGATCCCCGGCTGGCCGGCGTCCGCCGTGAGGGCGACGGGCTCCCCCGCTTCGGTGACGCCCGAGCCAAGGAAGACGGCGCCATGCGCGGTCGGTACCGTGTAATCGTAGCAGATGAAGTCCCCGGGCTGCAGGTCGGCAAGCTTCGGTTTCCACGTGCGCTCGTGATCGAGCGGGGGGACGAACCACCGCGACAAGTTCACGCCGGCGACCCACCCGAGGTGCTCCGTGCGGTTCATCGCGGGGCCGCGGTAGCCCGCGGCGAACGCCACGCAATGAAGGAGATCCCCGCACGACGACGAGGGGGGCTTTAGGCGCATGTACCCCGCGATCCTGCCTTCCGTCATGGCCACGGAAAAGGGGCCGAGCGGATCCCCGCCCTGCGTCGCAAGATGCGCCGCGAGCTCCACGACGAGGCGGCGGCGCGCGTCGATCACGCCCCCTTGACCTCCGCGTCCGTCCACGCCCGCCCGTCGATGCCGACCGCGCGCCCACGCCGACCGGCCACACCCAAGCCGAGTCCTAGTCGCGCCATGTCAACGCCCCTGCAGCCGAGCCGCCGCCCGCCGAAGCGTCTCCCGCTCCGCCGCCGCCCGCCGAAGCTTCGCGCGCTCGAGCGCTAGGGGCGCCTGCAGCTCCTTCACATCGACCTCGGCCAGATCCAGCCAACCCGGCACGGGCCGACCCGAGCGAATCCAAGAGATCACTTCCTCGGCCAACGGAAGCACGATCGCGCGCACGGCCGGATCAGAAAGCACCGTCGAGATCAACTTTACCAGGTTCACGGCGTCCCCCCGATCACGGCTTCCACCGCGTCAAGCGCCGAAGCTAACGCCGAGTCGGGCGCGAGCTCCTCGAGATACCGGAGCAAGGCGAGCGCCTCCCGCACGCGGGGGAGCGCGTCCTCCCCGGCGTCGAGCGCCGCACGCGCAGCCGTGAGAGCCGCCCGCGCATCCGTGAGAGCCTCGATTACGCGCGCCCCCGTGGCGAGCTCGGCTTCCGTCGGCACGTCCAGCGCGTCGAGCCATGCGACCGTGACGGCGTCCGCCGCGGCGAGCGCCCGCACGGCGAGCGCGTAGCCCGTCGCGGCCTGCGTCAAGGCGTCATCGGCGGAGCGGGGGGCCCGGCACGCGACGACGGGTAGGGCGACGAGCAGCAAGGCGAGCAGCACCCGAAGGCGCAGCCCGATCCACAGGCGCCGAAGGGCGCGCCTCACTCGACCCCCCGCGCCTCGCTAAGCGCCGTTTCCAGCATCCCGATCAACGCGCGCTCGACCGCGGCTTGGCGCTCGGGGCCCGTGGCGCTAGCGACCCCGAGCAGGCGCGCGAGCTGCGCCTCCCCCGCGGGGCCGAGCTGCGCGCGGAGCGCTTCGAGCGCGGCGCCAAGCGCGCGCCCCCCGCTCTCCCCGGTGAGCTTACCCGTCGCGGCGTCACGCTGCAGGCTCGGGACGACGACCCGCTCGACCGCGACCACCGCGCCCGCCGCCCACGTCGCGCAGCGGTCGATCAACTCCCGGGCTTCGTCCGTCTTCGCGCGGGCCCGAAGCCACGCGGCGCCGGCGAGAAGAGCCCACGTCGCCGCGGCGCACACGAGCGCCCCGAGCACGGGGAGGGATTGAGCGAGAAGGGTGGCGAGAAATTCTTGCATGATCCGAGCCTCCTAGGGAAAGAGGGCTCCGCGCCCGCCCGGAAGGAGGGGCCAAGCGGACGCGGGGCCGTGCTCTGCAGTCCTAGCACGGCGCGGCGCGGCGCGCTAGGGGCCGGCCTAGGCCCGGATCACGCCTAGGTAAATCTCGCCCGTCACCGTGCGGTCCGATGTCGCGTGGGCCTGCGCTTCGAGGGTGAGCACATCGCCCGCGAGCGCGAAGCGCAACCCGAAAACCCCCGCTCCCCCAAAGAGCGGCGGGGCCCAGGCGACGCCGGCGGCGTCCGAGCTCCCGTCGTCAAGCTGGTAGACTAGGTCCCCGCCCGCGTCGTCGCGGCGCACGGCGCCCGTCACGATGATTGGCGACACGACGCCCGAGGTTTCGTCCGCGACGTTCAGCTCGAGCCGGATCGTCCGCAAGCGAAGATCGGTCGGCAGCAACGCGGCGAGCGACCACGTCACCAGGACAACCCAGCCCTCCTCGCCGTCAGAGGGGACGTTGGCTGCGCTCGCCGTGATCGTCGCGTCGTAAAGCTCCCGAAGGAGCCCACGCGGGGTCACGAAATCCAGGTTGTTCTCGTCCGTGTTGACGACCGCGATGTAGCCCGCCTGCCCGGTCACTGGCAACGTTACTCCGCCGGAATACTGGCGCGCCAGGCTGGCCCAAAGGTTCGGGTCGATCGTCATGCTACCCCGAGAAAGCTAGGCGGTTTGCGATCATGCCCAGGATCATCCTTGCCTTGCCACGCCGGGCCATGCCGCGCCACGCCCTGCCCCGCCGAGCCCAGCCCAGAAAGTCACCGTTGCGCCAGGATGCCTTCGCACGCGGCGCTTTGGATCGCCGTGCACACGTGGTCGACCACGCCGCTAACGGCGGTAAGGTGATCCTCGGACCACGTGAGCGTCGTCCCGTCCAACTGAGTCAAAATCAAGGTTCCCGAGATCGTCCCGACGATCAGGCGCCGGGCGGGGCCGCCGAGGGGCGTTACCAGGTCGGTAAGCTCGGTCGGCGCATCGACGACCGTTCCCTTCGTCGGGACGTCGATCCGTTCACCGAGCTTGCTTAGCGTCGTGGTCACGCTCGGGGTCTAGCACGGCCGGGGCCGGGGGGCAAGGGGCTAGCCCCCGGGCTCCTCGCCCCCGGCCTCGCCCCCGGGCGCGCAATCCTGCAGCGCGCGCTGCAGCGCGCCGAGCTTGGCCCGCGGCCCCGTCACCCAGCAAAGCTCGACGGGCGGGGGCTCCGCCTTCGGGGGCTCCCCCCTCAGGGGCTCCCCCCTCGAGGGCTCCACCCGGGGGCGCGCCCGCGCCGCCGCCTCTTCGAGCTCCGCGTCCGTGGGCTCTTCGGGCCACGGCTGATCGGCGTCGAGGTGCGCCTGCCGCCACGCCTCCCGCTCCTTTCGGAGCAGGCTCTCCGGGGCGCCAGGGCGCCGCGCCTTCGTCGCCAAGATCCGTTCTAGCGAGCACCGCGTGAGCTCCCGCCACGCGGCGAGCGCGTGTTGCCTTGCAGGCTCGTGTTGCGTCGAGCCACAGATCCGATCGGTGCCGACCACGCCCCGCCGCCACGCCCCGATCACCCGACGCTGCAGGCGGCTCCGGTCGGCGTGCTCTAGGTCCGCCGCCCCGAGGTCGATCGTTCCCTCGGTTACGATCCGCACGTCGCGCCGAAGCGCCCCGTACTGGCTCGGGGTCACCCCGAGCAATCGATCCAGTTCCCGCTTGCGGCGCGCCAGCGCCTCGACACGCTCGCCCCGCGCGCCGGGGGACGTCGTGTCCAGGGCCCGCCGAAGGCGCAGCAGAGCCGGCACGTCGAGCCCGTCCGCCGGCACGGCGTCAAGGCGTCCCGCGCGGGGGGGAGCGATCGCGACGAGCTCGGCCCGGACCGGATCCCCAGTGCGGGCTCGCGCCCTGGCGAGCGCCTCGACGCCGGACCGATCCGGGGCGCGCCCTAGCCGGGCGTCGATCTCACGCAGCCGAGCGAGCATCGGATCGACGCGCGCGGCGAGCACGCCCCGGCGTAGCTGAGCCCGGATACTCTCCGCGCGGCGGTAGAGCTCTAGCTCCGAAATCCCCTCGAGGGGCAGCCGTTCAATCAAGGGATCCTCCTTCGTCGTGGTATACCGCGGCGGCTAGTGCCTGTCTCGCGCGAGCTCGGACATTCGCCCGAGGGGAGAGCCGCCCCCGTTCCCAGCGCGCCCGTGCGTCGGCGACGAGGGCCGCGCGCGCCTCCCCCGCGACGGCGTCGAGCCCCCGGGCTTCCGCGTAGGCCAGGCGCAAGCGCAGGCGCCGGCGGGCCTCGGGGGAGAGCGTCGGGGACGCCGTCATGGTGCCTTCCCCTGGTCGGCGAGGCTTTGCGCCATGCGCGCCGCGCCGCGGCGGAACACTTCAAGCGCCTTCGCATACTCCCGCTCCCGCTTTTGCGCGCGACGTTGCGACGAAGACAACGGGCGCCCGCGCGACGGGCGCACCTCGGCGGGCTCCTTCGCATCTAATCGAGCCGCACGCTCCGCGGCGACCGCGGCGATCGCCTGGAACGTGGCTTCGTCCGGCGCACGCAACCCGAGCCACCGACCGCGCCAGGCCCAATAGTGCTTCACGCTACGCCACGCACGAAGCCCGTCACGATCACCCATCCGCGCCACAAGATCCTCGCACTGAACTAGGCGCGCGTCGATCGACCCGATCGCCGAAAGCCACCGAAGTTCGCCCGTCGCGCGCCACTCCCCCCAAGCGAGCTCCGTTAACTGCCGCGCCTCTTGGCCGGGGGCCGGCTGACCGAGTAGCTCCGACACGTGCCGGGCGAACGCATCGGGGTTCACCCGTCCGGTAGCGAGGTCGCGCTGCAGCGGCAGGAACATGCCCGAAGCGTAGCACCGATCTACGGGGAGGCAAGCCCGGGTCCCAAATTCCCTTTAGGACCCTGGGGAGGTTGCTGTAGCATTCCGATCTTTACGATCCCTCCGGATCTTTACTACAACCATCCCACGCGCTTAAAGGGAATTAGAGGTCATAGACTCCGGTAGGGGCTCTCCCGAGCGATTCCGCGCACTTAGCATTTTTGGCCTTTTAATGTTACCACGCCGCCGGCCGGTCGGTTCTAGGTGACGTAACGGCACTTTTGGCAGGCCGGCTGCCCGATGGGTGAGGGCTCTTTAAATCGACCGCGTCGCTCGGGGCGTTCGGGGATTTAAAGCGGCGCCCGCGCGTTAAATCAAACCGCCCGGGATTTTCTCGCGGGTTAAATCCCAGCAGGATATTTGCCGCCGCACTGGAATGCCGGCCGGCCGGCGGCGTGGTACCTTGCCCGCGGCATTTTCTCGTGGGCTAAATCCCGGCGGGATAATTATCGCCACGATTTAACTCCCCGGGCTCCTCGGCGCTTTTGAAAGTGCCGTAACGGAACCTTTACCATCGGCCGAACCAAGGCACGGGGACGTTACGTAACGTCACCTTTCGGGCTCAAGTGCAGACGTTACGTAACGGCACCTTTCGGAGCCACGGGAGCCCCCCGACCCGGCCCCCCGGGGCCCCCGTCACCGGGGGAGCGAGCTCGTCAAGCACGCCAGCCACAAGGCCCACGCCACGCGCGGGGGGAGTTGCGCGGGGGTCAGGGGCGCCGGCGGCGGGGCGGGGATCGTGGGGGCGTTCATCGCGCCACCCAAGCCCTGCAGCGGGCGAGCATCGCATCGCCGTACAGGTCGCCGGCGCGGCGGGCGAGCGCCCTGGCCTCGTCGGCGCGGGGGGTCGAGGGCTCGGAGCCCAGGACGACCGCGGCCGCGTGGCAGGCCAGGCGATGCGCCTGGTCGGCGTCGCTCACGGCGAGCTCGGCCAGGGAGACGTTGCCGGAGGTCGCCGCGCCTTCGCATGAGAGCGCGGCCGTTTCGATTGCGCCGACCAGGCGGCGCAGGGTCACGAGCGGATCAGGGTGGGT
>JALOCI010000077.1 GCA_023227835.1 Bacteroidales bacterium | reverse complement strand
ATCCCATGGCAACTAATCCCACTGTCCCGAGCCTCGGGCCTCTGTCCCTCGTCGATGCGTCGGCGTTGCTAGTAGACTACGGGCTCGACGATCCAAGCGCCTACGCCACGGGCGACGGCGCGGAAGCGAGCCTCGTTGCCGGCGTTCTCCAGGCGGAGACGGACATCACGGCCTTGGAGGCCGCGGTCGGTGCTCTCGAGGTCGACGCGAAGTCGGCCGCGGCCGAGCTCGTCGTCCCGCTCGGCTCGCTCCGGGCGAGCACGGGCGCCGCGATCCCCGCGTTCGGCGGCGGCACGGCCGACGGCTTCTCGCTCGTCGGGTCTGAGTGTCTCGGGATCCGGTGGAATGGCACCGGGGGCGAGCGCGCGACCGTCGCCGGGGAGGCACACATCCCGGCCGACTGGGACGACGCGGAAGCGATCGTCCTGCACTTCGAGGGCTTCCGCGTGGGCGATACTGATGACGCCATGGTCGGGACCGTGACGCTCTTCGCGCAAGAGATTGGCGACGCCTACAATGCTGACGCCGACGCGGGCGGCTCTACTACCGCGTTCAATGGCGCGACGACGGTAATCACGGACGAGACTCTGGCCGTCCTGGCCGGCGTGCTCCCCGCGGGGAGTAAGGTGTCTTTCACCTTCGTTCCGGACGCGGCCCTCGATGGGGACGATTTCGTCCTGACCGGGATCAAGTTCGTCGGCACGCGCAAGCTGCGCGCCGCGTAACAGGAGAAGCCATGTCGGAGCCCACCGTTAAGGAGTTGATCGATCGGGTCGAGGCCGCGGAGGCGCGCGCCGCAAGCGCGGAGGCGTTGGCCGCCGCGGCCGTCAAGGCCGGCGGAGCCGGGGACACCGTGACCCGGGTGGAAGCGAAGCTAGTTCCCCAGGAGGAGCTTTCGCGCCGGTATGAAGAGAAGCGGCGCCAGTTCCAGGACATCATGCGAACGAGCATGACTGATCGGCGCTTCCGCGCCGAAGCGCGCGGGGATACCCCGGGTGACGGGCTCCCGTCGTCCGACGCGCTCCGCCAGATCGTGCGGGAGGAGCTCGCCCGCCTGATCGCCGAGGAGACGGCGTCGACCAAGCCCGCGAAGGACGCCCACCGCAAGTGACCCGTGCCACGTTCATCGGTCTTTTCCCTGAATTCACGCCGACCGACACGGCGACGGTAGAGGCACACCTTACCGCCGCCGAATCGATCGTCGCGGATACCTGGGACACCGACGAGCGCGATCTAGCCGTGGCCCTCACGGCCGCGAACGCAATCGCGACGAGCCCTGTCGGACGCATGGCGGGGCTCGCCGATCCGAAGACCGGGATCTCTACTTACGCGGTCCGGCTTCGCGAGCTCCAAGAGGCTCACGCCTGTTGCCTGTCTCGAGTCGGTTGATCCCCCCGAGCCCTGTCCCCCGAGCCCTGTCCCCCGAGCTTTCCCCATGGCCTCCCGAGTCACCGTCCGTACCAAGCCGATCGCGTTCCCGCGACGGGTCGACGTGCGCGTCGGGATCTTGGAACCAGGCGACGAGCACGAAGGCGGGATGACGGTCGGGGAGCTCGCGGAAATCCACGAATTCGGGCTTGGGGACGTCCCCGACCGCGCCCCGATCCGCTCGTTCTTCGATCTCACTAAGGCCGATCTAGTAGGGATCGCGAGCAAGCAATTTGAGATCGCGGCGCGAGGTCGCGCCGACTTGCCCGCGTTCACTCTCGCGGCGGAGCGGGTCGCCGTCAAGGCGGCGGCGGGCTTGCGAAATCACATCGCGTTCGGCAACCTCGAACCCGACCTCGCGGAGAGCACCAAGAAAAGCAAAGAGCGGCGCGGTATCAAGCCGCCTTGGGTGCCCCTGATCGAAACCGGCGTCCTGCGAAACCACTACATCGGCGACGCAGAGGTGACCCCATGAGCACGACTTATGAAGCCTTCCGCGCCGCGGTAAAGGCGGCCGTGGCCCTGGCGGCCGGGCTCGACGCTTCGGCCGTCGTGTGGACGGAGCGGGGCGAGACGGTCGCCGATCCGCTCGTCGTGCTCACCGCGATCTCGGACGTGCGAACCGTGCCCGTGCGGGAAGTTCTCGGGGCCGACGGGGATAGCTACACGAGCAAGCGCTCGACCATGCGCGACGTTGCCGTGCAGGTTCGGGTTGACAGCATCCGGGGCGACGCGCTTGCCCTCGCGAATGACATCGAACTAAAGCTAGGTTTCGCCGGGCCGAAGGCGCTTCTCGAAGCCGAGTGCGCCGTGATCGACGCCGGTCCGATGCGCGATCTTCGCTACCGCGATCGCGGTCTGCACATTCAAGCGCGCGCCTTCGAGCTCTTCCTTCGCATTGTGCTCGAAGCCGCGGACCCCGCGCCCGTCGGAACGATTGGGACTGTCAAGGTCCAGGGCACGCCGATTGATCTCCCCCCTGCCATCACCCTTGCCGAGGAAACGATCTCGGAGGACGACGAATCATGAGCATCGACGACACCGTTTCCGTTGCGATCACTGTCTACGACGCGACGCCCGCCGTCCAGGACTTCGGGACGATCGCGATCCTCGCGGAGGCGCCGTTCAGCTCGGAGGTGCGCGCTTACGCGCCGAGCTCCGCGGGGCTCTCCGCCATGGTGACGGACGGCTTTACCGTCAATGACGAGGCTTACCGCAAGGTCGCCGCAATCGCTTCGCAGAATCCGCACACGGCTCGGCCCGTGAAGATCATCCCCCGCGACACCGCGCCGAACGCGCAGGAGATCGAATTCGTTCCCGCTTACACGACGGCGGGTAAGCGCGTGCTCATGACGATCGAATACCTGGGGAAGGAGTACGAAGTCGACGTCACGATCCAGACGGGGGACACCGCCGCGGACATCATCGACGACATCGTGACGGACCTGGGAACGATTACCGGGCTGACGATCACGGACGGCGAGACGAAGCTCACGATCAAGCTCACGACGCCTGGCGCGGCGCGGTTCCACGTCAAGGATGTTCTCGGTCTGACCATGGCCGACGTTTCGGTCGATGCCGGCGTCGCCACGGATCTCGCCGCGGGCGTGCTCCTGGACTCCGACTGGTATGGGCTCCTGATCGACAGTACCTCGGCGGCGGAGATCAAGGCCGCGGCCGCGTGGGCGCTCTCGAATGACAAGCTCGCGGCGTTCTCCTCGCTGGACTCGGATAACACGACGGAGAGCGACGGCGTTGCCTATGACCTGCGCGCCCTCACGAATCACAATGCCGTGGTTCTCGTCACGCGCGATTCGCAGGGGAGCGGCGAGGCGGGGATCATGGGGCGCCAGTTCAGCCGGACGCCGGGCTCTTCGACGTGGGCGCACAAGGCGATCTCGGGTCAGACCCCGGACGCTTGGAGCGCCGCGCACTTCGCGAACCTGCGCGCCAACGGGGCCCTTACCTATGTTACGGATCAGGGCGTGAATCATACCTACGACGGGTTTGCCTGCTCCGGTCGCTTCGCCGATATCACGCGCGGGATCGCGTGGCTCAAGGCGCGCATCCGCGAAGCCGTGCTGGCGCAGATCGTCAACGTCGAGAAGATCCCTTACACGCAGCAAGGGATCGGGATCATCGAGTCCGCGATCTACGGCATTCTTTCCCAGGCGCAAGGTAACGGCCTGCTCGCTTCCGGGTGGACGGTGACGAGCCCGGCGATCGCGGATATCTCGACCGCGAACAAGGCCAACCGGATCCTGCCGGACATCAAGTTCCGCGCGACGCTCGCGGGAGCAATCCAAACCGTGACGGTCGACGGGACCGTCCTCGTCTGAGGTAACCCATGGCCGGCTACAAAGAGTACGACTCCAATAACGTCACGCTCGTTCTTTGCGCGCTCCCGATCACGGACGGCAAGGCCGACCCATTCGTCAAGCTCACGCCGCGGGGTCCCGCCTTCGAAGACGATATCTCGGTCGACGGCGAGGTGTCCCGGTACCATACTCACGAGCGGCGGATCGACGGGGAGGTCACGCTCAAGCGGAGCTCCTCGCACAATCAGCAACTCGCGGCGCTTCACGCGGCCGACCGCGAGTCCTCAGGCGGCGCGGGCGTCGGGGTGTTCCTGCTCAAGGATAACAACGGCGCGACGATCTACGCCGGTGACAAGTGCTGGATCACGAGCCTCCCGGATTTCGAGATGGGCAAGGGCATCTCGGATGTGACTTGGAAATTCACCGCCGTGCTAAACCCGATCGGGGCGCTCCCCGGAGGGAACTAACCCGCTCGGGGTAACCCCGACGGCGCGTGAGAGGAGCCAACATGAACGCGAATGCTCATGAATTCACGGTCGACGGCACGACCTTCAAGCTCGCGCCACTCAAGCTGAAGCAAGCGCTCAAAGCGGAAGCGCTGCTCGTCGAGGTGTTCCTGCCCGCCGTCGCTTCGGTCGCCGCGGCGACGAAGACCGCCGTCATCGACCCGGCGGCGCTCGCCGGACTCTCCCGCGTGGGGGAGCTCGTCGACCTCTTCGCCGGGGTCTGCCACGTGGATTGGGACAAGGGCGGGTCGACGGCTCACGTGCCGCTCGGGCCGTTCCTGGACGCTGTCTTCGCTCGCCGGAACGCGGCGCTCCTCGGGTGGCTCGCGGCTTGCGTGGAGTGGCAATTCGCGGATTTTTTCGACGCGACTGGCCGTGTCCTTCTCGAGGAGGCGGCGAGCCGATTCGGATCCCTGCTGGAGTGGACTGGCGGATCTGGCGAGTCGTCACCGACCGGCGAATCTCCGACGGGCTAACCACGATCCTGGACACCTGGTCGATCGTTGATCTGTACGAGGCTAACGGGGTTTTAGACGCGATAGACGCAGCAGAGGAAAGGGCTCGAGCCCGTGGCAATCCGTGAGCTCTTCGCCCGCTTTTCGTTCGCCTGGGACCAGGGGACGCTTGCGAAGATCACGGCTGCGAGCGCCCGCGCCGAAGCGAAGGTGCGCGGGGTTGGGCGCGCCTTCGACGGGGCGGCTCAAGCCGCGACCGTCGCGACTCCGGCGCTTGCCGCCGCGGGCCCCGCGGTAGCGCAGGGGACGGCCGCCGCGGGCGCGGGCTTGGCGCGGCTTACCGGGCGCCTGGCAGCGCTCCGCGCGGCGTGGGGGCAGGCGTTCCAGGGCACCGCGCCGACGGCCGCCGCGGCGGCGCTACAGCGCGCGGGGGGCGTGGTCGGGGGGCTGGGCGCCCGGCTCCGAGAGCTCGGCGCGACGTGGCGGGCGGCGCTTCCCCCCGGCCCGGTGCAAGCCGTGACGGCGGCCCTGGCCGCCTTGGGCGCGGCGCAACGGGCGGCGGGAGCCGGCGCTGGGGGCTTCGCCCGGGGGATCGCGCAGGGGACCGCCGCGGCACAGCAAAGCCTCGCCCGGCTCACGGAACGGATCCGGGGGTTCCGCGCGGCCTGGTGGCGGGCGACCGCGGGGAACGCCTTGCTGCAGCCCCGCGTCCAACTGCAGCGCCTAGGGCTAGCGATCGGCGGCGTCGTCAACCGGCTACGCGCGATGGGCGCGGCCTGGCGCAACGCGCTCCGCCCCGGCCCGGCGCAAGCCGCGACGGCGGCCGTGGGTGGATTGGGCGGCGCCTTGGGCGGCGTGCTCGGGTCGCTTGGCTTGTTCGGCGGCGCTATGGGTGCGGTCTTCGCCGGGCGCATGATCCTGTCCGGGATCAAGAATACGTTTTCCCAGGTCGACGCGCTCGCGAAGATGGCGAAACAACTGGGCGTCTCGGTCGAGGCGCTGCAAGCCCTCGACGCCGCGGCGAACCTTAGCGGGATCTCGATCGAAGAGCTGCGCGTCGGGTTTACGACCATGACGCGGAACCTCGGCTTATTCGCCGCGACGGGGAAAGGCCGCGCGAAAGACGTCCTAAGCGAGATGGGGTTGGGGATCGACGAGATCGAAGGCCGCTCCCCGGATCAACTGTTCTGGCAATTTGGTAAGGCGATCGCGTCGATTGAAGATCCCGTCCGGCGCTCCGCTTTCGCACAACGGATCTTTGGCGAATCCGGCGCCCGGATGCTTTCTCTCTTCCGTGGGTCGGCGAAGGATATCGACGCGCTAAAGGCGCGCACGGAAGAACTAGGCGTCGTTTTCGGGGGGGAGCTCGCAGCACAGATCGAAGAAACCAACGATGAGATGTTCCTCGCGGGCCTGCAATTCCAGCGGATCAAGGTGTCCCTCTTGGGCGCCGTGGCGCCCGCGCTTATGTGGATTGCGGGGCGGTTGATCCATGTAGGGCAAGCGTTCGGGCGGCTCACGGGGTCGAGCAAGATCCTTCAAGCGTCTTTCGTGAGCGGCGGGTGGATTGCCTTCGTTAAGCTACTCGGGCGCCTGCTCGGGGGCGTGGGCGGGATCAAGGGCGCGCTCGCGAAGCTCTGGCCAACGCTCCTCGCGATCGGCCGCGTGCTCCTCCCCTGGATCGCGTGGGCCTTGATCCTGGACGATATAATTACGTTCCTTACCGGGGGAGACTCCGCCCTGGGGCGGTTCCTGGATCACGTCTTCGGGGCGGGGTCGGCGAAAGCGGTTCTCGAAGACTTGCGCGCCCGGTGGGCGAAGATCGTCGAGTGGCTCAAGATCGCCGGGGCCGCCGCGCGGGAGTGGCTCGCGACGACGAGCGATACCACGAAGACGGCGCTTGCCATCGTGGGCGGCTTCCTTCTCTTCGCTTCGACGGGGATCGGGCAGTTGATCATTCGGCTCGCCGTGCTCTCCGCGGCGTGGTTACTGCAGGCCGCACGGACCGGCGTAGCGGCGGCGTCGTGGGCGGCGGCCCGTGTGTCGGCGCTCGCCCTAAGCGGGAGCCTCGGGGCCATGGCGGCGGCGGCCGGCGCGGCGGCGGCGGCTATCGGCGGGATCTGGCTGGCGTGGGATCAAGGGACGAAGCTCCTCGAAGAGGTCGGGGGCTGGGAAGGCTTGCTGGCCGGGGTGAAATCCCTCGCCGGCGGGGAAGGGCTCTTCGCCGGGGTGGACGCGGTCGCCAACGCCAAGGCCCGCGCCGAAGCGAACAAGCGAAACCGGGACAAGGCGATCGCCCGCGCCGACGCGCACGGCAAGGGCTACGGGACGCGGCTCGACCCGAAGACGGGCGCCGTGATCGCCCCCGAGCCGACGCTTCCGTCGGCGTGGGACGCGCCCGCCGCGGCGCCGCTCACCTACACGGATCAACGTTCGGTCACCGTCAACGTCGAGGGGGGCGCGACGCCCGCGGCGACCGGGCGCGCCGTCGCCGGTGCCGTGGTCGCTACGCAACGCTCGAACCCGCGCGGCGTGCGCGCCGCGCTTGTGGGGGCCGGCCGTGACTGATTGGCTTACCTGGGAGGGGGACATCCCCGGGATCGGGGGCGGCGCCTTGACGGCGGACATCGTCAAGCAGATCACGGCGAGCGCCGAAAGCGAGGTCACGAATCATCCGATCGAAGACGGTTCCGAAATCTCGGACCACGTGATCCATCGACCGCGCCGGGTGACGTTCGAATTCGCGCAATCGGCGACGCCCCTGGGCGAGTCCGAGACGGAGTGGAAGCAACTCCCGATCGACGTGAGGCAATCGCAATTCAAGCCGACCGGGCTCCTCGCGATCACCATGCTAGCGGGCGCGGCCGTCGCCGCGATCGGCGCCGCGCTTGGGATCGGCGGCGGCCCCGCCGAGGTTTGGACTCTGACGGCGAAAGAGGACAAGGATCGGATCCATGCGCTACACGACAAATTGATCGAGGTGTGGCAAAAGTCGTCCCTCTGTACGTTCAATTACCAAGGGCTGCAGCTCTCCGATTACGTGCTAACGTCCGTCCAGTATTCCCGCGGCGTGCCGGGCGGGGTCGTGCGCTTCACCATTGAAGCGCAGGCGATCGTAACCGCGGCGACGGCGGGGGCGACGCTCGGGGCTGCCGGGGTGGGGGCGCCTATCCCCGCGGCCGTCAACTTGGTTCCCCTTGTGCCCGGCGGTCCTAGCGCGGTCGAGAAACTTGAGAAGGCTGTTGTTCAAAAGTCAATGTTAGCGAGCGGCCTGGACGCCCTTGGGATCTGAAACCATGATCGTCATCCCTACCAATAGCAGCGGCACGATCCGCGAGTATACCGAGACGATCGGACTCGAGGGCAGAGTCTACGAATTCAAGTTTTCTTGGAACACCCGCACGGAAACCTGGATGCTCTCGATTTACGCACGCGACGGGACGGCGATCATAGAAGGGATCGCGATCACGTGCGGCGTGGATCTCCTGCGCGGGTCGGTCGTCGCGGGGAAGCCCCCGGGGTTGCTCTTCGCGGGGCCCACCGACGGGAGCACGGTCCGCCCTGCGATCGACGGGCTGGGCTCGCGCGTGCAACTCTACTATCGAGAGTCGTTCGATGTCTGAGCAGTGGCTTCGCTCAATTTTTCTGAGCGCCGGAGAGCCCGGCCCGCTAGGGCTCGGGGGGGTGTCGATTGAAACCGATTCGCTCCGCTGCGCGTTCGAAATCGAGCGGGACGAAAAGCCCTGGCCTAACGTGGCAACGATCCGGATCTGGAATCTGACCGCGGCCCACCGTGCCGAGCTTGCCGACATGCAGGGCGTCCCGTGCTCGCTCGCCGCGGGCTACCAGGGCGCGAATGGGCAGCTCTTCGCCGGGATGCTTCGCGAAGCGCAAAGCGTCAAGGAGGGCACCGATTGGATCACGACGATCACGGGCGGGGATGGGGAGCTTGATACCGAGGGGGAGCCCATCGCAGGGAAGTCGATCCATAAGACGTGGGCTAAGGCGACGCCCTGCCTACAGATACTCAAAGACTTCATCGCCGAAATGAAGGTCGCCGAAGGTAACGCTTCCGCCGTTGGCGCGGCGGCGGCGTTGTCCACGGGTATGATGCTCTCGCACGCCTTCACCGTCGACGGCCCGATCCTGGACGAGCTCACGTATTTCATGCGCAGCGTAGGGCTCGCCTGGTCAATCCAGGACGGCGCTTTTCAGGTCCGGCTCGCCGACGCCCCGGCTAGCGTGGGTCCGTTCATTGCCCCCATCACGGGGCTCGTCGGAAACGTCACGACGAGCACGCGGAAGATCGAGCGCGAGAACGTCACGACGAAGATCAAGGAAACGACAACCTGGAAAATGGCAGCGGGTTCCTGCCTACTGCTCCCGACGCTCACGCCCGGGATCGGGTTCGCCCTGCAGTCCGAAGCGGCCTCGGGGTCCTACCTCTGCACGAAGCTCCGGCACGTGGGCGACACTCACGGAACCGAGTGGTATACGGAATTTGAAGGGCGGGCATTGTGACCGAGCAGGGCGACTGGGCCGAAGCAATCCGGGGCGCGATCGCGCGCAGCCTGGACGGCGTGCATACGGCGATCCCTGCCAAGGTTACGAGCTACACCGCGCCGCTGCAGCAATGCGCGGTGGAGCCCGTGATCGCGGGGATGCCGCCTCTCGAAGATGTCCCCGTCCTATGGCCCCGCGGCGGGGGCTATTTCATGCACCTACCCCTGGCCGCGGGGGATTGGGTGCTCCTCGTGTTTTGCGAGCAAGATTTCAGCCCGTGGCGTCTGAGTGGTAGCGCGATGGCTCCCGCGCTCCTTCGACGTCATGGGCTCTTTGCATACGCGCTACCAGGCGCGGCGCCCGATGTGTCCCCCTTGATCAACGCCGGCAACTTGACCGGCGCGGCGATCGGATCGGATGCAGGTGTGATCGTTCAGATCGGATCGGCCGCCGTTCAGATCGGCCCCGCGGGGATCGGCGCGTTGCCCGTACTGACCGCGTCCGAATTCACTTCGCTAATGGCGACGTTAACGACGTGGCTCGGATCGCACGCGCACACGGCGCCGACCGGTGGCGGGCTCACGACGTCGCCCGTCGTCCCCCCGACCGCTCCTAGCGCGGTCGGCTCTACCGTGCTAAAGGTGTCAGCGTGAGCGGCTTTCCTATCGTGGGCGACCTCGCCCTGTCCGACGACGGGCGCTCCTTCATTCTCCGCACGGGCGTCGAGGAATACGCTGATCGCGTGCGGGCCGCTCTGCAGATTTTCCGCGGAACTTGGTGGTACGACCAACGGATCGGGATCCGGTTCCTC
>JALOCI010000075.1 GCA_023227835.1 Bacteroidales bacterium | reverse complement strand
TTATAATCCAGGTTATTGTCATAAAATTTCAGATCATCATTTGTCAGTATAAACTTTACTCTCTTTGTCTCCCCCGGATTTAACATTACTTTGCTGAAACCCCGGAGTTCCTTGACCGGTCTGACGACAGATGCTACAATATCCCTTATATAGAGTTGCACAATTTCCTCTCCCCGGTATTTTCCGGTATTTGTAACATCAACACTAACCACAAGAGAATCATCTCCTTTTGGAATATGTGTATTCAACAGCAGCTCTCCGTATTTAAAGGTTGTATAACTCAGACCATAACCGAAAGGATAAAGAGGTGACGATGCTATATCGAGATAATTGGATTTATATATCTTGTTTACTCCGCTTATTGCTTTCTCCCCGTCAGGTCTTCCCGTGTTAAGGTGGTTATAATTGAATGGTATCTGCCCCTCTGCTCTTGGAAATGTTACAGTCAGTTTTCCTGATGGGTTATAATCTCCAAGCAAGACATCTGCCATTGCATTACCGGCTTCAGTGCCAAGCCACCAAGTGTATAATATTGCATGAGCATGTTCTGCTATTGCATTGAATATCAATGGGCGTCCGGCACTAATCATTACTATTACAGGTTTCCCCGTGGTTATAAGCTCCATAACAAGTTTCTCCTGAACTCCGGGAAGATGCAGGTTACTTCTGCACTTGCCCTCTCCACTCATGTCAAACTTCTCTCCCACACTCACAATGACAATATCTGCTTTCCTTGCAACACTTAGTGCCTCTTCAAATCCACTCTCGTCTTCACCCTCAATGTCGCAACCCTTTGCATAAAGCATGTGCTCTTTGCCGACACGATTTACCATTCCGTCCCATAGAGAGACAATTCTTAAAGAGTCATCCGGCCATGAAATATTCCAGAATCCCAGATTGTCAAACTTCGATTTTACCAAGGGTCCTATTAATGCTATTTTATTTGTTCCTGAACTTATTGGAAGTGTGCCACCGTAGTTTTTAAGTAATACTATACTTTTCCTGGCAACCTCTCTTGCAATTCCAAGATTCTCCTTATTGTTCCATTGGTTCTTCTCTCTTTCCTGATTACAGAACCTGAAAGGGTCTTCGAAAAGACCCATCTCAAATTTTTTAGTCAGAATTCTCCTTACAGCGTCATTAATAAGTTCTTCATTAACTTTCCCCTCTTTTACAAGTTGTGCAAGGTTTTCTATATAACATCGGCTTTGCATATCCATGTCACACCCTGCATTCACAGCATGTAATGCAGCTTCCTTTTTATCTTCAGCAAAACCGTGTGGTATCATCTCGCCAATACTCTCCCAATCACTTACGACAAATCCTCCGAAATTCCATTTACCTTTAAGGAAAACCCTTTGCAACATGGTACTTCCTGTTGCAGGTATCCCGTTCAACGTATTGAAGGCATTCATGAATGTTGCGACATTAGCATCTACGGCTGCCTTAAAAGGAGGAAGATAGACTTCAAGCAGCTCTCTCTCGCTCATATCAACTGAATTATAGTCTCTTCCACCCTGAGCCGCCCCATATGCTGCAAAATGTTTTGCACAGGCCATTACTGCATCTGTGTTTCCAAGTCCCGAGCCTTGAAATCCTTTCACCCTCGCTGCTGCAACCCTTGATCCATACCAGGTATCTTCTCCGGCGCCTTCCATAATCCTTCCCCAACGCGGATCTTTTGCAATATCCACCATTGGAGCAAATGTCCAGTGAGTTCCAGATGCTGCCGCCTCTTTTGCTGCAACTCTTGCAGCCTTCTCTAAAAGAGCCAGGTCCCAGCTGCAGCTTTCTGCAAGCGGTATAGGGAAAATTGTACGGTAACCGTGAATAACATCAAGTCCAAACAACAAAGGAATCTTCAGTCGGGACTGAATTGCAAGTTCCTGAATCTTGCGGGTGTTATATACCGTTTTGACGTTAAGCACACTGCCTACCATCCCGCTTTTTATCTGCCGCTCCTTGTCAGTGTTTATTGAAATCGGCCCTGTAGCTTTTTTATCCCCGTTATATTGATTCATCTGACCGATTTTCTCCTCCAGCGTCATCAGATTGAGGACAGAATCAACTTTCTCCGCAACAGTTTTATTCTGTCCGGATGCAAATAAAGGGAAAATCAAAGATAAAAACAGCCAATACTTTTTCATTATTAACACCTTAATTGAATAGAAAGGTAAAAATAACAAAAAAGCATTGCCAAAGCCAACTCTTTATTCAGACTTCTTTCTTTTTTCCAATGGAAGGACATTCACTCCTGCCATATCTCCTATTATGTTAACAAGGTCGGTTCCGGTTGGAACAACAATTTTTGAATTCTCGGAAAGAGAACCTTCCAGAGTCTCAAGTCGTTTTAGCAATTGGGCATTGCCTATGAAATACTTATCAGCAGCCTCATTGACAAGGCGTATTGCTTCAGCCTCACCCTCAGCATGAAGTATTTTGGATTGCTTGTATCCCTCAGCTTCTTTAATCTTGGCACGTTTCACACCGTCTGCGACAGTCTCAGCTGCTGTTGCTGAATCAATTGCGGCAATCTTTTCATTTTCAGCCTTAACAACCTTGTTCATTGTCTCCTGAACATCCTTGGGTGGCTCTATCTCTTTCAGCTCTGTCCTTACAATCTCAATCCCCCAGTCCTTTGTCTCGTTATGAAGTGTCTTGTAAAGTTCTGAGTTAATCTTACCCCTTTCGCTGTTTGCAGATTTCAATGTCAGAGTACCTATGATATTTCTGAGCGTGGTTCTCGCCAGGTTTACAATTTGCCATTGAAAATTATTAACATTGTATATTGATCCTTTAACACTATCCTCGTCAGATTTCACGCGGAAATATACCTGAGCGTCCACCTTTGCGTTAAGATTATCATTTGTTATTATTTCCTGAGGTTCGGCATCAACCATTCTCTCAGTAACATTAACCTGATATATCTTATCTATGACAGGTATTATCCAGTGAAAACCCGGATTGGCAAATTTGTAATATTTACCCAGTCTCTCAATCAAGCCGCGGTGAGTAGGCCGTACAATCCTTATCCCTGCTGCTAATATGAACAGCAAGATAATCGCAATGACAACATAAGCATTCATAACTTTAATAATTGAAATTTAATTACTTCGAAGTTAGTAATAAATTTGAATTACTATGCTTATGCTATCTATTTGCTTCCAGAATTTCTTTTACGACATACCCGGATGGAGCAAACTTGTCTAAAACAAACATTATATATCTTATATCTACTGCAATAGCTCTGGATGAAACAGGGTCATACTTATAGTCTGAGGCCACTCCTTGCCAGATTCTGTCAAAATTCACCCCTATCAGTTTTCCTTTACCGTTTATAACCGGCGACCCTGAGTTACCTCCTGTTGTATGATTGTTTGTCAGAAAATTCACATTAAGATTGCCATCTCTGTCGGCATAAGTGCCAAAATCTCTGTTTTGCAGCAGTATGCGCAGTTTTTTTGGCATATTAAACTCTTCATTTTCCGGATTATTGGTGTATTTATCCATTACTCCGTTCAAAGTTGTACTATAGTTATAGGATAATCCGTCCGAAACCACACCTCCTTTAACGACTCCATAGCTGAATCTCAGAGAGCTGTTTGCGTCGGGATACAGGCTGGCTTCCTTTTTCATCTCAAGAAGCCCCTTCATATAAACAGAGAAGAGGGACATCTGTTTTTGCTGAAGTTCTCCCCGTTGCCGCATAATCCTGTCCACATTTATCATGTAATACCCAATTGAAATCTGATAGAGAGGATCACTCTTAACAGATTCAGAAATATCCCTGTCCTGGTTTTTCAAGAAGTTCTCCAATTTTCTTCTATCTGTAAAAACAGAATTTGCAAAGATTTCCCTTGACAGCTTATCTATATCTCCCTGATATAGCTTCACATACCGATCCATGGCTTCAGGATGAAACTTTTCGGGCATCTTTTCGTAATAACGCTTCAGCATATTTCTGAACATCTGCCTGTCTGTCTCATAATCCCAATTATTAAAAAACTGATTTGTCAGGGATAGTAATCTATTTGCCTCAGAATCGGATGCTTTCGGATCCGGTTTTTTTCGTGAAGAAATTGCGACAAGCTTCTCGAATTTGCCTATAAATGGTACAATTTCAGAACCATTGATACCAGCCTCAATAAAGTAGAGATCAGCCATATTATATTGTGCAACCTCCTTGTAAAGCTCTGCCATCTGCTCAAGAACCATTCCATATTTTGCTTCACGCTCCGGCTTCTCCTTGACCCATTTTGTAAAACGTTGTTCTTCAATCCTTCTTTGTTCAACCAGATTTATCCTTGAAGCTCCCAGAAGTTCACCCTTCCAACGCAAATACGTATTTCCAAATGAAGAGAGTTTTGAACTGTATCTGAATTTAAGATTTTCATCCGATTCAATTGCATTTTCAACTATATGAATCTTCTCTGCACGAATAGCTATCCTCTCTCTGTTTTCATCATTCATTATACGATCTATTGCAAATGACGGGATATATTGTCTGGTTGTTCCCGGAAATCCCACAATCATCGCAAAATCATTTTCTTGTATCCCATCCAGGGAAATTCTCAGAAAATTTACCGGTTTATAAGGCACATTCTCTTTTGAATAACTTGCAGGATGGTTGTCTTTGCCTGCATAAACTCTTAAAACGGCAAAATCTCCTGTATGACGTGGCCAACTATAGTTATCCGTGTTTCCGCCAAATTTACCTATGGAAAATGGAGGTGCAGCTACCATCCTGACATCCTTGAAAACGGAGTATACGCTCATAATGTAACGGTTAGTCCCGAAAATTGCCTGCATTTTCACCTCTTTTTTGGTTCCTTTGGTGATTAATTTGGCATAAGCAACACCATTCTCGTTAATCTTTTTTTGTTTTTCAATTCCATCCAGATTATCTGTCCCTGCCAACATAATATCAGTTACGTCTTTCATACTTTCCAGAACCTTAATCTCTAAATCTCTGCACAGAGACTCTTCAGAAAGATTTTCTGCCCAATATCCGTATTTCAGGAAGTCATTCTTTTCACTGGAAAACCTTTCCAGATAGGGCAGAACGACATGATAATTTGTAAGAATCAGACCGTTATCAGATATAAAACAACCTGTTCCAAAACTTCTTAGATTAGCTCCTTCGCCCATAAAGCCTACCACAGCCTGAGCTATGGATGGATCAGAATCAGAATAAAGAGCATTAGCAGGGAGTTTGAGCCCCATTTTCCTCATATCCTTGTATTTCTGACTTTTCAAAAGGAAAGGAAGCCACATTCCTTCATCGGCCGTTATAGAATTCGGAATAAAAATAAGAGTTAAAAGAATTGCTGATATTAGTTTTTTCATATATGTGTCATTCTATAATTGATAATAGAAAACGGAAATGATCATTCTCTCCTGTTTTTTCTATTTTTGATCTTATAAATTGTTTAGTCCTTGCAAGTTGATTATATGCGGCAGACGCAATGAGAACCCTGGTTCCGGTTGCTGTTTCCTCCGGTTTCGTGTTAAGTGATGATAATCTCTTCATTATCTGCACATAGGCAATCTGAAGATTATTAATATATGTGTCATGATGTTCAGGTTTCCGCAGTATAATGCTTTCGATGATATCAAGATAACCTGAAACGGTCAATGCATCAGCTTTCTGTGATTGCCATACAGCTATTCTTGGAAGGATAAAATTTCCCATCATTGTCTCAAGCACATCAACCTGCTTTTTCATAATATCCTCCGAAACCGGTCCATAAACATTTCTGATGCTTTTTATATCTATATGGTACGGAGATTCCACAAGTTGCTTAAGGGCAAATAGTGCCGCTTCTTTTTGTTTTTCAGCGTTTATGGCAGTATAGCTTTCAGAGACATCCCCTTCAGGCAGCAGATTTTGATATGCACCACCAATATATGAAAGAGAAAGAGTGATATACCGGAAATATTGTTTTACCAACGCTTCATACCTCTCTTTTATAAGATCCCGGTCTCCTCCGGCTTCTATAGTCCAGTTGACCAGATTTGCAAGAATTGTACGGGTATTCTTTATTCCATAAGCGGAAGATAGTACAATGTCATCTCCAAGTGACTCTGATTGTGCAGAAGGATCAGGAGAAACCGGAACAGCAACGAATGAGGCAAATTTATATAGAGGAGACTTGCTTTTTTCTGACATTATGGAGTCAAGGCATTTATACTCCTGCAACGGAGAACTCTCTTCAATAAAGAATTTATATCCGTACTCTATGGAAAGATAGTCAAAAGGGCCGAGGTGTGGCGGTGTCATACATACTCCCCTTTTGAAATCCCCTGCATCAGCTACATGATTGTTTCTTGCATAATCCATAATGGAGGCCGTGGTACCATATCGGGACGTAAATGTCGGAGACTTAAGAGAGTCAACGGGATAGGCATAAGAGCCCCTCATATTATGCTGCAGACCAAGCATGTGTCCTATTTCATGAGCTATAGCGTAGCGAACCATTTCTCCCATCATTGCAGTGTCATATTCAATTGCCCTTGCAGCAGGATCTGCTGCTGCAGTCTGCGTAAAACGCCACATTTTCATAAGATTCACAACATCATTCCACCACAGAACCTCACCACTTATAATCTCCCCACTTCTGGGATCCGTCCAGATCTGGCCGGAAGCATTTGCCTCTTCAAGAGGGAGATATCTGACAACATTTGTTTTTATATCATAGGGATCAATTGTTGTTGTATCTGCTAACTCTTTAGCTACAAGAACATTTCTAAAACCTATCTTTTCAAATGCTTTGTTCCAGTCTTCAATGCCCTGTTTTATATATGGAATCCATTCTGCAGGGAAGAAAGATTCGATATATACAATTATTTGTTTTTGGGGGGTCACCGGAACACCTTTACTGAATTGTACAAGAGAATCCCTGTGTGGTTCAATCCTCCATCTTGTTAAATAATGGCTTGTCGTTATACCTTTTCCGGAAGTGTATGCTTTTCTTTTATATGGCTGATAACCTATCCTGTCGTCATTAAACCGCGGCTTTATTGTTTTCTCAGGTAACCGTAATAGAAAGTACTGAACAGTTATGGCAAATGCCTCTTTCTGGCTCAAAAACACATAGTGACTTCTGATATTTATATGATCATCATAATTCTTAGTTGCAACTATACCACTCTGTTTCTGCTCCAGTTTACCTTTTTTTACATTATCCGGTAAGGGCCATACCAGCGTAACCTCTTCAGAGAAAAATCTTGTAACATCAATAACGGATGTTCCGGGATTACTCTTTGGCTCAATTTCAAAAGAACAGATACCGCCTACAGTATTGTTTCTTGCCAATGGATCTGATATAGGGTCATTTTTGTCAACTTCAGGAAAGTTGTCAGTTTTAGTCATAACGAGTAAACCATTACTCTTTGTAAAACGGACCAATACCGGTGGAGTCCTCATCTGCCCTGCCGAATATACCTTTGCTGAAGGATTACTAATGTCTACGATTCTTGATCCGAAGAGTAAATCCTTGCCCAACAATGAATCCGGAACAGATAAATAGACATTTTTGCCAATCCTGCCTATCTCTATAAAACCTGTACCTGCTCTTAATGTCACCGACGAAATGATTAAAAAAAGCAGTATAAAATATAGCCTTTTCATAACTGTCTATCTGGGGGTATAGCGGTATGAAACCCTGTATAATTCACCCTCTTTCCTGATATCTAAAAGAGCTGGCTGAATTCTCATAAAATAAGGAGATGAACTTTTAAACCAGGCATCAAATACAATCTCAGGGACTGTCTGTGTAAAATCAAAAGTACCCTCCAGTTTCACTAACTCTACAACAATTGTTGAAATGACCGGATATGTGCTGTTTGCAATTATTCCGTTTGTTGCCTTTGAATCAATATGCCATTGTTTGTTTCCGTTTGTTCCTGTTTCCCAATTAGGTTTAAGAACTATGTTCGCTGTGAACTTCTGTGGTTTTGAAGTCACAGTACCCCGCATAATATCCTCATCCATGGCAACGAACCTTAGTAAAGAGTCTGAAGGAGAGAAAAATCGTGTTGTTTTTCCAACACCATAGTCTGCAATGACAGTGTCTGTGGTTGCAAAAGAGAGCATATCTGCGAGACGAAGCACATCGCCTCCCGGTGAGTTTGACTGGCATCCGAAAGCTGTATTCAAACTCATATTTTTGTATGATCTCAGATAATTTTTTGCTGACACGTTATAGCAAAGATTAACGACAACCTTACCTGACCATGTACCATCAGTGGCTTTAACTGCCTGTTCAATCTGAAAACCGCTTCCACCAAGCAATGCTGCCATTTTCTGTATAGGTGCAAATCCAATCTCCGGATCAGAAACTCTTACAGTAAATGAGCCCTTTTCTGTTGATACTGCAAAATATTTTGACGTACCTCTGTCAAGGGTAAGTTTCAGATGCTTCTCAACACCAACAGCATCCCTCTTCATGATTTGAACTTCAAAAGTGTTACCGGTAGTTCCTTTTGGAAGAGTAATCCTATTATTGTTACCTCCATTTATCAGAAAGTCCGCCCCGATTGTAAGATCTCCTTCAATATTGAGAGCTACTTCGCTGTCATAGGCGGCAGGTGTGTCCAGATTTATTGTAAAGACAAGCTTTTCAGCGAGAAATGGGTTTGTATGCTCATTTTCCGGTTGATTCCCGAATGATAGCACAGGCAATACGATTTCTTTTGTCAAATGGACAGTATACTCCGGATTCATCTCGGGATTTACAGCATAATCGGTCCCCGGAACTATGGTTGCCTTCAGGGTCAAATCTGGGTCCCAGATATTGTCGTTGAGCAAAGTAACATTTATTATTGCCTCACTCTCTCCCTTTTCAACAAGAATCTCTCTTGAGGCTATCGTATAATGGTCATTCTCTACAGCTGTCCCGGAGAATGCAAATTTTACAGATATATCCTCTGGAGCAGGTCTTGATAATTTTGCAATTATCTCAAAAGCGCCCGACTGTGTATTAATCGTTGACTCTTTTGTGTCAAAATAGACAGAAGGTGAGTAATTACTGACATTATCTATCTTCTCGCAAGATGTTATTGATGTAATTATTGCGAACAGAGAAATAATTACACTCATCCGTCTGATTGTCAAAGAATTTTTCATTGTATGGTTATAAGGTTAATATTCCGATGGACACCCCTGCTGTATACCAGCCCTTGCCCCCTTGTGCCGATGTATTTCCTCCATAAAGGGAGGCATATCCAAGTATTGGTGTACTTTTTACCATCCTAAGACGGAAGGTATATCTCAATTCTCCATTGATTTTAAATATATTCGCTTTATGATAATCAAAATCAGGCGTTAGAATCTCTTCTCCCACAATACTTTCTGTTGCCAGGTTTAATTTTGCTGCTGTATTGAAAGCCCCTCCCGAATAGGCCGACAAAACCAGCCTTCCATTACTTCCATTAAGGAGTCGTATTTTACCATTAATACCCATTATAATTTTGCCGGAAGAGTATTCTGAAGAGGGCAGATAGTAATTATTCGAAAATCCTTCATATCCGGCTTCCGCTCCAACACTCCAGCGATACCCTCTCTTATCAGTATCTGTTGTTGTCAGGTTCCACGACAGGCGATAATCTGATGTCTTTACAACAAAGCGATTTTTATATTCATATATTGTCTCCCATGTCTCAGTTGTTATACCAGTAAGTGTATCAAGCACAGTTTTGCGTTCTTGTCTGAATTCATCTGCTCCTCCGTCTTTGATAGTGGCCTCAGCTTTCAGGTCGTGTATAAGATTTCCTTTTTCTGAGATATAGTCTGCCAGAAAACTATATGTTAACTCATTATAAGAACCAGGGCTCTGGCGATTAGTGCCCAAAGTCTCTTCCCATTCACCATCAAAACCTACAGAAATCAACAATTTGTTTTTTTCACCTCTGTAATTATACTGTATTGCTCCCCCTAAATAATCACTGAGGAATTGCCGTGAAAATCCTTTATAACCGCCTATAGTTCCTTCAACATGCTCAAGCCCCGAAAAGGTATAGTACTTCATATTTGGATCTGTTTGAATTGTTGTCAGACCGGGCATCTTCTCCTTTCCGAACCTATATGACAAATTCGCACCGATACTCTGTCTTCCTCTTATTTCATAAACCACAGATGGCACCAGAGAGTAATTAAGAAGATAACTCCGTGAACGAG
>JALOCI010000014.1 GCA_023227835.1 Bacteroidales bacterium | reverse complement strand
CGGGTTCATTCTGAGCATCCAGTCCATTCCCCATCTGATTTCATCCAGGATATCCGGTATCCCATTGGACCCTTTTCTACCCCTTGCGTCAAAAAAATCCTTAAATACCGATTTGTCCTTCTGTTGTTGCCATGCAAACATCATTTGATACAGAGCTGCACCAGAGGTGGTCTGATACTGAAGATAATCGGTGGCATCATGCCAACCGCCCCGCGCATCTATCTTCTCACCGTTTCTTGTCGGATGGTTGACTATATAACCGTCGTCAGCATGGCAAATCTCACCTGTATAGGGATTATCATAACATCTTTGCTGCCTCATATAGACCAGCAGAAGATCTGACAGCCCTTTATATGAATCAGCAGAGATTCTGAAAACAGGAGATTTAACACCATTTGAAGTGATATAGTATCCTCCTTCTGATTGCACTGATGAAAAATTCATCCTGTAAGCACTTTTCATTCCCCAAACCTTAGCGTTGACTTTGGTACCGATGCCTTTGAATACAACTTTAAGTGACAAGGCATCAACCACCTCAAAATGATCAGATGCTGTGCTGTCCAGTGATATGCATACTGCTACCTTAACATCTCCGGGAAGGTAACCTGCCTGATTCACCCTGATCCATGACTGAGCATTACAGTCTGTAGTAAAAGCTGTTATTATCAGTAAAGTCGCGAATAAAATTTTTTTCATAAAACTAATATGGGTATGATATTATTGTTAACGGTTTCCTCTCGTTGCTCAGCAACGTATGATAGATACTGTCTCTTAGTACTCTTCTGTAATCATATATTTTTCCGTCTATCAATACGTTATTGGATATTAGCCTTATTCCATGACTATAATCCACATAAGTACCAAGATGTTTGTTATAGACAGGTTGTATAGGGGTACCATCCCGTCTGTGCCAGCCGTATATAGTAACATTGGTCCTTCTTAAAGTGTCTTCCAGAAGAGAGGTTATTACAACATCTTTTTTACTACCGGCAATAAATACCCCGGGATTATATCCTGAAGCCTTAATCTGTGCAAATATAACTCTTGAATGGTCAAAAAATATATCAGGCGTCTCATTTCTATCTCCGCGGGGGATGTAATTGAACGGTTCAACCTTGAGTTTTGCATGAGAGTATATAATATCTACAAGCTTTGGCGTAGGTAGTGAGCAATTCAGCGAATCGGCAATTTGCTGCGCAGTCGCAGGGCCCATGGGTATGATAAATGATGATTTTCCTTTCCCGATAGTAATATAGTCAGGCTTGACAAGAATAGTCACTTTGTGCTTAACACCCAAAGCATCATAACTTTTAAACCACACCTCAACAAAGCCTTTCATATATTCAGGAACATTTCCGGAAAGGACTTCCCGTATAATAAGCGCTTCTCTCTGTTGGAAAGGAAGAACGCGCATCTGCTCATAAAAAGGAGAATCACCTTTATTCACCTGCGAACAGAGTGAATTAAAGGTGATTAACATTAAAAAGGCTAGAGAGGTCAGACCTTTCATTTTAAGCTATTTTTTAACCCCGATTTCCTTTGCGGCATAACCGAGTTTCTCTATAGCTTTTGCAAGTTTCACCTTATCTGTCTTGCTTGAGTCGTACTTCATCCATATTGTACGCTCTTCAAGATTTATTTTCAAATCCTTGACACCTGCCTCAAATGGCAATTTGTCCTCAAGTTTCTTCTTGCAAGAAGGACAGTCGATATCAACAGAGAATGTTACTTCCACCTCTTTAGGACTCTTTTTAGTCTGGGCATTAGCGGTGTTTGAAAAGATAAAGATTGATGCTACAAGTAAAAGCGAGATTGATTTAATAATATTTTTCATTGTGTTTATTGTTTGTAAAATTAGTAAAAAGTTTAGAATAGGGTTTAATTATTTCCAAAGAGTAAAGCGAAGTCCGCCATAAATCTTTATACCCATTAGCGGTCCCCATATTACTGTCGTATTGAACCCTTCGCTAAAAGGCTGGTCAGCATTCAGAATCGGATTTTTCTGCATGTAATTGGTTAGATTTTCTCCTCCCACATATATATCAAGGTTCTTTAGACGCTTGGTAACTTGAGCATACAGCACAGGATAGACCGGAGAATACTCGTCAGTCATGAAATTCGGTAATCTTGCCGGACCATTCAGCTGAGCAGTGAAGTCGAATGTCCATTTGTTCATTCTTGTAGCATATTGAAGATTTAAAACTCCCTTATACTTACTCATAAGAGGCCTTTCCACTAGCCCTTGACCTTCAAGAGTCACCTTTGCATCAGTTAACCTGTATGTCAACAAAACGGTGAATCGTTCAATGGGCTGGAAAGAGAAATCTGCCTGATAAGTATTTGTATACGAACGCCCTGACAAGTTATATATCCATATAGCGGAAAGATCTTTCTCCTGATCAACAATCAGCTGATGCTGAAAGTCTGTCCGGAAGTACTCAAAGCTCAATGTTGCATTTTTATCAAAGCCAAAAGGCATATACCCCGTAAGATTCATTCCATAAGTCCATGCATCTTCCATATCAGGGTTTGACTCCATTTGTAAGCGTCGGCCTGTAGATAAAACACCGAGATTGTCGGCAATCTGGTTTGGAGATCTGAAGCCTCTGCCTCCGGATGCTCTAAGGATAAGTTTATCCGTAAACCCGTACTTCAGATTTACCCTTGGAGCAAACAGCCATCCATGGAGATTGTTGTTATCCAGCCTAAGACCGGTGACCAATGTAATCTTGTCTCCGTTTGTGTATGTGTATTCTCCGTATGCACCGGCAGACTGCTCAACCCTTCCGATTGAAGCATCATTAAGATACTCATCGTAATTGTCATATTGACCGCTTACTCCTATAATGTACTTATGCTTGTCATTGATCTGGTTCTGAAGCATCAGGTTGATAAATACCGAATTTTGAGTGGCATCATATTTCTTGTAACCGAAAAACGAGTTCATTTTATACATTGAGTAATCCAGAACTCCGGCAACATTCTTAGAATTATCCTCATTAAGAGGAATTCCAAGCTTCACATAACCGTTCAGCCCTTTATTCTTAATATTTGATCCCCAGAGATTATCAGTTACTTCCGAACCTTTTTTAAAGTCATTCATGCCGGCAATCCGGTCGTCACTCATCGCCTTAAAACCGAATCTTAGCTGCATACCGTTTGAAGGAGCATATAACCATCGATTGGAAAGGTTGAATTGTGTTGTCAAAGGATCATCCTTAAAACCATCGTGGTTTCCGTCATGTTCCATAAAATCCTTCGATATATGTCCCAAGATAACCGTACTCAATTTTTGGTTCAATTGCAGGGATGAAGCGACATTGGCCTCGGTTCTCAGTTTATCGCTAAGAAAAAGATTTATGAACAAAGGTTGTTCCGCTGTCGGTTTCCTGTGCTCCATATTTATCTGGCCTGTAATAGCCTCAATACCATTAACTACCGAAGATGGCCCCTTTGCAATCTGGATACTTTCAAGCCATTGGCCAGGAATATAAGAGAGTCCGAATGGTGCAGCAATCCCTCTCATTACCGGTCGGTTCTCATCAAGCATTTGTGTGTATTGTCCGGACAATCCTAGCAATTTAATCTGTCGGGCACCGGTTATAGCATCTGCATAACCGACAGTCACGCTTGCCGAGTTTTCAAAACTCTCGGCCAGGTTACAACAAGCCATCTTGCATAATCCGGCTGCTGTGATTACCTCTGTCTTTACAGGTGTCATTTTAGATATGTAATTACCTTCTTGTCTTCCGACAACTCTGACTTCATTAAGGTTATTCCCCTCTTTGAGAAGGAATTCTGCCTTCTCCTCTCCCGGGGCCAGAACTACCGTATCCTTGGTATAACCTATATATGTAGCTATCAGGGATACTTTCTGAGAATTATTGTTTTTTATTGTAAATTTTCCCTCTCCATCCGATTCCAATGAGAGTTTTCCTTCAAGCCAGTATACCGAAGCATACGGCAATGGTTCCACATCTCCGCTAATGCGTTGCACCTTTACTATACCATTAATTGTTTGTGCAAAGGAGAATGTGGTAATATATAGTAATATTACTGTTAAAATTATTTTTTTCATGTTCTTTAAATTGTAAAAAGTTTCTATCCTGAAAAGATAGAATCTCTACAATCTCCACTGAGAGTGGTATGAACATGGATCAGTCTCCTTGATAAGGGGCGGTGGAGTATAGCTGCTGCTATAAGCTATAAGTAACTCATCCGATGATAAGTCGTTAGAAAATGAAGAAATGAATTCCGGAATAAAATTGAATACCGGAGTTTGTGAAAACTTGAAACTTAACTGAGAAATATCGTAATCATTTGTCAGTTGATGGATTGTAGTGTGGCAACACTTGGAAGTATGGTGCTGATGTTCAGACAAACCATCGTGATGGTGATGTTTACAGCTACAAATTGTGTGGATTGAAGTACAGCTTTTTGAAGATGCAAAAAGACGGATATTTACAGTCCCGCTTGCCGAGCACTCATGTACACCAATACCGAAACTCGCCATAATATAAAATATCAGGAGAGAAACAGTCAGTAATGGTTTCAGCACTCTTTTCATACTTGCAAAAGTAGTAATAATTCTTCAGACAGCAAGCTTCTCGTCGAATAACTTACTGTAAACTATGATATGAATTGTTGTGGTTACAAGAATTACAAGCATGAAAGTACCGGCAATACATTCCGGATTAGTATAGCAATCAGGAGCTATAAGATATTTAAAGAAGAGACTGGTTAATAATGTGCATGCCATCAACTCTCTCAACATAGGAAAATGGTTATAAAACTTATTGTTATATTGATAAAGCGCTGTAAATACAAGATTAAGTACCTGCCACGAGCTTTTTTTCCTGTGACAGAACCACTTAACCTTATAGAGTAATGAGGCTATAATACTGGAGCATATTGCAGAAGTAAACCCGGTTATCACTATCACTCCGGTTACGCTCATAACATTTTACTTTTTAAAATATGTCTGACAGGAAATACTATCCGCTGAAGGATACTAAGTTCCTCTGTTATTATCTCTGCAACGCCTCTCATCTCCTCGGAGAATGGAAGCTCCCTGCCGTAATTTGTAATAAGTTTATGTGGCAAAAGCACATCTATCACATATACTTGCTTATTATCCACAAGTGCCGGGACCGAAGAGACTCTAAGAACCTTAACCTCTACCATACCAAACTCCATATAAGGAAAATTATCAAATTTGATATTTACCTTCTGGCCTATTCTCACCTTTCCGGCACCATCAAGCGGAAGGAAAATCTTTCCTTTAATATTTGCATCCTTATTCGGAACGACCGTAAATACAGCATCTCCCTCTGTCACATTCTGGTTCTTCTGCCAGAACCTGGTAAAGGAAAGCTTCCCGTTAAGAGGAGATATAAGAAGATAGTCCTGCTCCCACTTCCTTAAAGCAGCTTTCAGTAAATCCATGTCTCCGGACAAACCCGACAAGAGGTTGTTCTTTTGTTTTTCTTTATCCAGTTCAAGATCCAGAAGAGACTGTTCACTCTGTAGTGCGTTAAGTTTCAGGTCATCCAGACTTCTTCTTACATTTTCATAATCTTGTTTTGCCGAAAGCTTTGCAGCCTTCGTGCTCTCAAAATCTGACATCGAAATTACTTTCTGTAACAATAGAGAGCTGTCTCTTGAATATCTGCGGGAAACAATTTCAACCTGCTCTGCTGATATAGACATCTGTTTGTTGTATTGCCTTATCATTGACCTTTGCGCCTCCAGCTCTCTTTTTATCAAAATTGATTTTTTACTGTGATAGTCAAGATTTATAAAATTACTATACTCTCTGGCTCTTCCAAGAAACTGGTTGTAGGCATCCTGCATATCGCCAAGCTGAAGATTAACCGGCAAATTTTCGACAAGATGATTTTCTACCTGAAACCCTTTGCCAAATAAGGAATCCATTGCATTTGTCAACTTCACATAATCGCTGAAAGAGGCCGAATTTTCTATCATAGCAATTACATCTCCCTTAGAGACTTCATCTCCATCGCTCATAAACAGTTCCTGAAGTCTTCCTGTCGTTTTTGCCATGAGTTGTGCAGGAAGGTTTTCAGAAGTAACTGTTATAGGAGCCGATAATTTGTCAGGATATCTGAACAAAGCACTGCCAATTAAGAGGAGGGTGACAATAAGCAGTATAAGTGTGTTTCCCCACCTAACTGTCCATCCCGGTGCCCTCGAGAGAATCTCATTGACATCATCGGACTTTATCTCTATCCTCCTTTTTTCAGACATATAATTGATTCTTTACAAGTTGCCAGTAAGCTCCTTTTTTCTCAATTAGCTCACTGTGTGTTCCAGATTCGGTTATAATCCCTTTGTCAAGTACGACAATATTATCGGCATTCTTAACCGTACTTAATCTGTGTGCCACTACAAGCACTGTCCTGCCTACAAAAAATTCGTCCAGATTACTCATAATCTGCATCTCATTATTTGCATCGAGTGAGTTTGTAGCTTCATCAAACAAAATAAGGTCAGGATCTTTGTATACGGCACGTGCTATCAACAGACGCTGTTTTTGCCCCTGGCTCAATCCATGTCCCTCCTGTCCTATTTTTGTATTATAAGAGAGAGGAAGACTCTCTACAAAATCCCGGATATTGGCAATATCTACAGCTTTTTCCATTTTTTTCATATCAATAGTTTCAACTCCGGGTGCAATATTTCCGGCAATTGTGTCAGAGAAGAGAAAGCCATCCTGCATTACAACACCGCATTTTTCTCTCCAGCGCTCCATACTGAGCGAAAACAGATTGTTTTCTCCATATTTGATACTTCCCTCCTGCGGAGTATAAAAACCCAGCAAAAGTTTAACCAGAGTAGTCTTTCCACTGCCACTGGTACCGACTATCGCAGTAATCTTACCATTTGGGATAGAGAGATTTATATCCTTTAAAACCATCGGAGACCCTGCGCCTTCGTATCTGAATGACAAGTTCTCTATAGATATATGTTTGCCCTTTGGGATAAAAGAGATCCGGTTTTCACAATCTTTCTCCTCATCTTTTTTGTCATGAATCTCAGCCAGTCTCTCGAGAGATATTTTAGCATCCTGAGAAGCCTTCAGAAAGGCGATTACCTGCATGAGTGGTGCATTCAGCTGACCATTGATAAATTGCACCGAAAGCATCATACCGAGGGTAAGTTCCCCGTTAAGCACGGAACTTGCTGCAAATACTGTAATGAATATATTTTTCAGCTGATTTATGAGTGTTGCTCCTGCTTCCTGATATTGGCCAAGGGCCAGACCTTTTATATTTAACTTGTACAAACGTGCCTGAATTCTCTCCCACTCCCACCTTTTTTGTCTTTCACAACTGTTCAGTTTTATCTCCTGCATTCCGGTAATAAGCTGAATAACCGAATTCTGATTTGCAGCATTTTGAGTAAATGCCTTATTATCCAACTCCCTTCGCCTCTTCATAAAAATCATCACCCACAAGACATACGAAATGGAAGCGACTATGAAAATTAAAAAAATCACGGGGTTATAATACAGTAATACCGCCCCGAAAATCACAATGTTAAATATTGAAAATAAGACATTTAAAGAAGACCCTGTAAGGAAATTCTGGATACGTTTATGATCGTCAATTCTTTGAAGAAGATCCCCCGTCATTCTGGTATCAAAAAAACCAATGGGCAGCTTCATCAGCTTTGTGAGAAAATCCGATATCAGCGAAATGTTTATACGGGTACCCATGTGTAACAGTATCCATCCTCTGATAAATTCAACTGATGCCATACTTATGGCCAGCATAAGTTGGGCTATCAGCACAAGCCAGATAAAGCCTATATCCTGTGTGCCTATACCTATATCTACTATACTCTGGGTAAGGAAAGGCAGAATGAGCTGTAGCAGACTTCCTATAAGGAGCCCGACAATCAGCTGTATTATAAATTTTCTGTATGGTTTAAGGTATGACTTTAGAAATTTGAAACCTCTCCTGTTAACAGATTCTCCCTCCTCCTGGTAGAATTTTGGGGTAGGCTCAAGAATGAGGGCTATCCCCAACCCGACACCGTCTTTTACAGTACTGTACCAAGACTTCTTAAATTCACTCTCACTTAGTTCTACGAGTGAAGTAGCCGGATCTGCAACAAGCATTTTTAAATTACGCCCCTTCCCTTTTGTTCCGTATAAGACAACAAAATGGCGTTGATTCCAATGCACAATAAGCGGAAAAGGAGCTTTGCACAACTCTTCAAATGAGAGTCTTGCTCCTGTAGATCTGAACCCTATGCTCTCAGCCGCTTTTGCGATGCCGAAAAGATTTACACCTTCCCGGGAAAATTCACACTTCTCCCGCAGTGTCTCTAAAGTATAATGGTGCCCATAATGCATGGCAACCATTCTCAGGCAAGTGGGGCCACAATCCATGGAGTCCAGTTGATGGAAATGTCTGAATGGTCTCCTGTACATTATTCAAATTTAACAGTCAAAGGAATCCTTGTTTGCTGAAAATCAGCAAATTATCATCAAAAAGGGACAAACTTCAGATAAAAGACTTAAATCAATTACGGTCTTCCGTCACGAATGATTATGTAGTATACGTTACCCTCGTCATCTGTAATTCTTAAAATCTTATCACCACCTACTACATTAATCATCTCTTGTTCATTCAGTTTTTCAAAATTTGTTCTCATGGCTTTGATGTTTTTATTTGTTTTTTGTTGTACAAATAAATTAAGAATAATTGTTACATTTGCATACAGAATGCTGACCAATTACTGACAATTTGCTTAAAAATGCTGAACAGGGCACTTACCATATCTATTATTGCTATCTTTTTTCTTCTTGGAATCCAGGGTGTATGGCTCTACCGACTCATTGACAGTGAGAAGGATGACTATCGCAACAAGGCTGAAACCATACTTAAGGAGGCTGTAAACAAGGAGCTTAACTCAAGAATGAAAAGAATCAGCGAAAGTGACGGATTTTCTGTTATTATTTCTGATAATATTCCAGATGGAGATAAGCACAATAGCAATAATATTGAAAATATAGGAACTGTCAGGAATCAGTTTACAAAAGTATCAATTGAGGCAGCACTTCAAGATGCATATAAAAACGATCTTCCATTAGACATCGACACCCTCTCAGGATATTTTGCGACACTTCTTAAAGAAGAGGGAAAAGAGACCAATTTCAAACTTACTTATTTAGATTCTGCAACATCAAAAACATACAGTACAGAGAACAAGAGCGTCTTTAAGAATGTATTGATTAAATCTTCTTTCGAGACATCATTTCCAATAAGTATATCAAAAGATTTAATTGTTTCTGCACACATATTATACCCCCCGACAGTATTCAAGGGCGACCTTCTGATCATGCTGATTTCATCGCTGGTATTGACCATATTTATTATGGTAAGTATAGTGCTTCAGACACGCATGCTGTACAAGCAAGTATCTCTGGCAAAAGTAAAAGAGAATATTACCCACTTCCTGACACATGAGCTGAGATCTCCATTACAGTCTTCCATAACAAACCTTGAAGTTGCTGAAATGGCTGACAGTAAAACCGCCCCTTACTTTCTCGGAAAGTCAAAGGAGCAGTTGTATTTTCTTAATGGCCTTATAGAGAATATCCTTGACATTAATAAATTCGAAAAGAGACAGGCTCCGTTAAAGAAAAAATTATTCAATATAAATGAGGCTATCGATCCGCATATAGCCAGACACAATGTAGATCCCAAAAAGAGCATAGAAATAACAAAACAGATACCTGACGGAGGGGAAGAGATATACGGAGACGAGCTCCATATCTCAAATGCGATAGGGAATCTGATAGATAATGCGATAAAGTACTCGGATGACTCGGTTAAAATTAATGTTTCTACCCGCAAAGAGGGCAAATACTTTTATATATCTGTAGAAGACAACGGCATTGGCATTCCGAAAGAGGAACAAGCAAAGGTGTTCGAGAAATTCTACAGAGGGAGCAAGAAGGAGCATGCACAGAAGGGCAAAGGTTTCGGTCTGGGCCTTAACTATGTTATGTGGGTGGTCAGAGCCCATAAAGGTAAGATTACACTTGTCAGTGAAGTGGGAAAAGGAAGCACTTTTACTTTATCAATAAATTGTGAGCATGGGAAAGAGGATACTTCTGGCCGATGATGAATTGAACTTTGGCTATGCAATGTGCGAGTTTCTTAAAATGAGCGGGTATGAACTCTCATTTGTAAGCGACGGTCGTTCTGCGTTGGAACAATACAATCAGTTCCATCCGGACCTCTGCCTGTTTGATGTAAATATGCCTGAAATCGACGGATTTGAGGTAGCCAGGCTTATAAGGGCTGTAGACAAGAATATACCCATTATCTTCATTACATCTATTAGTGATGACAGTAGTGTTGCCAACGGCTTTGAGATAGGTTGCAGTGACTATCTGAAAAAACCGTTTGGGTTAAGGGAGTTATTGATAAGAGTACAGAAGTGCATGCAGATTTCAAGCAAGAACAATGATATATTCACTCTTGGAAATATAAATTATTCTCCTGAGGAGAGATGTCTGATGATGCAGGACGGCGAAGCAACCATACTCTCGTTTTATGAAAACAAACTGCTGCAGATTTTGTGTAATAATTTCAATCAGATTTGTAAAGTCTCAGACCTTGTAGTGGCTATATGGGAAGACAAAGATATTGACACTAAAAAATCACTTGAGGCTCTAGCCTCCCATCTGAGAAAAAAACTTGCGTCTACACCTGTCAATATAGAGAATATCAGGGGTGTGGGCTATAGATTAAGAAAGATGTAATGTTTTTCTTACATTTGTCTTATTAATTATCAGGATTATTATGAAAAATTTTCTCAAAATTGTTGCCGGCACATTTGTCGGTTCTTTAATAGCTATGATTCTCGGTGTCTTCCTTCTTTTCGGGATATTCAGCTCTATAGCTTCTGTAGCAGAAAAAAGCACACCGACCGTACCGACTTCTGCTATTTTAAGTTTGAATTTTGCCAATCGCATAACAGAACAAACAATAGATGACCCGTTTGCAGATGCCAGCCTTACACATCTCGAACTTTCGTCAAAAAGCCTCGGAATCCTCAGTGTTGTAGATGCCATTGATGCAGCAGCGTCTGATTCTCGTATCAAATTCATCTATATGAACCTAAATGACATTGATGCCGGGATTTCTCACATTGAAGAGATAAGGGCAGCCCTTTCCAGATTTCATGAAAGCGGAAAGGCCGTAATCTCTTATGCCGAGAATTATTCTCAGGCTGCATATTATCTGGCAACAGTATCTGATAAAATTTTCCTTAACCCTTCCGGCACACTTGCACTTACCGGGCTTTCTGTTAACTCACTGTTTTTCAAAGACCTTCTTGACAAAATAGGAATACAGGCACAATTAATACGTCATGGTAAGTTTAAAGCTGCGGCAGAACAATATATAAGCAACAAAATGAGTGATGAGAACAGGGAACAGCTTCAGGCATACATTGATGCTGTCTGGGGTACCTGGGCTGAAAACATCTCCAAATCAAGAGGCATATCAGTGGAGCGTTTAAATGAAATAACAGACAATCTGGAAATGATAAACGCCCAGAAAGTCAAAGAGCTGGGATTTATTGATGGTTTGATGTATAAAGATCAGCTTACAGATACACTTGTGTCACTTTTTGGAGTTGAAAAGGAAAAGGATCTAAAAACTGTAACTCTGGCTGATTACATAATCGCATCCAAGAAAATTAACTTAAAAGAAAAGAACAAGATAGCCGTCCTTTATGCAAACGGGGAAATCGTGATGGGTAAAAGTGATGACAATATCTCATCCGACAGCTTTGTTGCAATGCTTTCAAGGATAAGAAAAGACAGCACAATAAAGGCCGTTGTTCTAAGGGTCAACTCTCCCGGAGGTTCAGCCCAGTGTGCAGACATAATTGAAAGAGAATTAAAGCTTCTCCGTGAGAAAAAACCTATTATTGTAAGTATGGGGGACTATGCAGCATCCGGAGGATACTGGATTGCGGCAAATGCTGACAAGATAATAACCAATAATACAACCCTTACAGGATCGATAGGTGTTTTCAGCCTGGCGCTTAATGCCCAGAAAACAATAGAGAAACACCTCTCAATAAAGCCGGAGACAGTCAGGACTCATAAACACAGCGATATACTATCCCTATACAGATCAATGGACAAAGATGAGATTGCATTTATGCAAAAAGAGGTTGAAATAATATATGACCAGTTTTTGAATCTGGTAGCTGAAGGCCGGAATCTCACGGTAGAACAGATTGATTCGATTGCTCAGGGCAGAATCTGGTCTGGTTATGACGCAATAAAGATAAAACTTGCTGATGAGACCGGCGGAATTCATGAAGCGATTCAATCGGCTGCAGCTATGAGTTCGCTCGAGAGTTACAGAATCGTTGAATACCCTGTACAGAAGACTCAATTTGAAAAGATAATTGAACAACTGCAGGCTAGTGGAAATGCAGCCAAGGTTATTTCTGACCCGGCAGCTGCACTTGAAAGGACTTATATGAAACTTTCCAAAGAGAAGGGAGTTAAGACCTTTGCAAGATTGCCCTACAACATCTACTTTAACTAAGGATTATTTCAAGAATCTCTTTTGTTGAAGGAGTGATTTTATACCGGTCATCAATACGGTGACCAACTACAGCAACAATATTATCATTATCAGAGAGCACCAGACGGTGCTCTTTGCTTTTTTTGTCAAGTTTTTCGTCAATAAAAAAATCACTGAGTTTCTTAAAACCCCTCATCCCTAATGGGATAAAACGGTCTCCGTCTCTCCATGGGCGGCATGTCAAAGGGAACTTTATTTTATCAGCTTCAACATAGAGTTTCATTTTTGACGGTTCGGGGATAAACCCCTTATCCTTTCTGAACAACCTGAAAGAGATTCTCTGAGATAGAATATTAATTATATGAGGAGCCTCCTCCGGCTTTTCAATCAGTCTCTCTCCAAACTCGTCGATATTCCTTTCCACCTTTGAATATATCAGCAAGAAATCCCTATCCTTAACAATCATATAGTTGCGGGAATGGAATTCCTTTCCTGACTGACCGGTCAAAGAGTCGTACACTTGTCTGACTTGTGATGCATTAAAGTCGTATTCACTCAGTATCATGTATAACCAGTAGTTAGAATGCTCCAGTGATAGGAGTCTGTCAATTCTTATCTTTAATGCAACCATCTGGTTATCTGTTTCCAGAATTTCTCTCCGGACCTGTTGCAGTTGTTTTCTAATGATATCTGAAGCTTCCGTGAAATAGGCCATATCACGTTCAATAGTCCGGAGAAAAGATGGGTTTATCATCTGAAATTCAGGAAAAACCCTGTTTCTTATTCTATTGCGGGCATATACATCTTCTCTGTTCGTTCTGTCTTCCCTGAAGGGAACGCCCTCCCTTTGTGCATAATTCATTATTTCTCCTCTTGTAAATGATAACATAGGCCTTACTATCCTTCCTGTTTTCATTTTTATCCCTCCCAACCCGTCTATTCCTGTTCCTCTTAAAATGTTCAGAAACAATGTCTCAACAGAATCATTTAAATTATGAGCTATCGCAAGTCTGTCATAGCCCTCTTCATCCATAACCCTATAGAACCAACCGTACCTCAGCTCCCTTGCGGCCATCTCTATTGATATCCCTTTTGATACAGCATATTCTGACGTATCGAAAGAAGTTCCGAAAACTTTGACACCTTTTCTGCTCGCCCATTCATAAACAAGCCTCTGATCTTCATCACTTTCCTCTCCTCTTAACTTGAAATTGACTGTTGCAATTGCAAAATCCGTATTAAAGCATTCGTATAGAAGCGAAGCCATAACCATAGAATCGATACCTCCACTGACTGCAGCAAGTATCTTGTTACTGCCTTCCGCAGCTCCAAGATTCTCTTTGAATTTCGAAAGCATTATTTTTTAAATTCCCCGAATGTGTATGAAAAACCGAATGTGAAAATCTCCTTGAATTGTATCCTAGGAGCAGCAACTCCCTTTGAATCCTCGATTAGAATATCGTCATCGTAGATAAGGTTTGTCTTTATGTTAGTAGAGAAGAACTTATTAAGCTTTGAGGTGAGAGTCATATCCCAGTTAACCGTAAGATTTTGCGGATCGTCAAGAAAATCTGAGAAGAGTGTTGCACTTGTAATTAAATCTACCCTTTTAAAAAGCTTTGCACTGTAGTCAGCCTTGAACTGAGCTCCAAGCTTTAGTTTAATCTTCTGGTCAACCAGGTTACCATACCTTGTTCTGAGAGTCCTCTTATTCACCAAGGTCATACTACCTGTCAAAGGAGAAAAGTTAAGGGCAAGTTTTTTTATCGGTCTGTAATCTATACCGACACCAAGAGATGAGTATGCCGGGGAAAGCGGTCCGGAAACCAGTACCCTGGTCGTATCGGACGTATAGTTATAGCCGTTTACCAATTGTGATTTGAAATTAAAAAGGGTTGAGAAATAGAATTTATCTCCCCATGCCTTGTATCCGAATTTTGAATCAAGAATAAATTTATCGTCACTCTTTTTATTCTGCGCACCAAATTGTTGTATAAACCCGTATGCAAGCTGCAAGCGGCTCTCCCAGAACAGCGTCTTTACAGTATAGTTAGCATACATATTTACAGCACCGTTCATTGCTACAGAGGGGTTTCCTCCTGCAGCCCAGTTGGTAAAGGATGTCTGAGTCATCCCCAAATCAAGTAAAGCTCCCCTTTTCCAATTACTTGGTTTGGGAGGAGGCGGAGTAAGCTGTGGAACTTTGAATTTAGAAGCGATAACCACACATAACTCATGTCCGACACTCAGTTCAGGTTGTCTGACCTCTTGAGAATATGCAGTATGAGCTGTCATAAGAGACAGAAAAATTATAATTACCTTACTCTTCCAGCACATCATCCGAATTATATTTGAATCCCATTCTCTTACCAGTCTGCAATTTGGCGCTTTCTATCTTGTCGTTCATCTGTTCAACACTCGCTACTTTTACCAGATCAAAAGGCGGAACGAGAAGATCAAAAGACAATGAGTACAGAACAGCAGCCTCTACAATCTGAACAAGCTCCTCACGTCCAAGTGAAATCTTTCCGAAAGCACTTACAGCTTTATTTCTCTGCCGCTTTCCTTCAACCAGGAAAAATTTATCCTTATTAACGAAAATCCTGGCAACAAGGTATCCGAGATCATCTCCTCTATTGTATTTGAGAGAATCGGACAGAAAATTATAGATGCTTATGACTCCACAATAAGAGTTATTGATATCCTTTTTTACAAATTCATTTTTCCAGATTGGATGATTCCTGTCAAACTGGAAAATATCGGAGTGCATACTGAATATAAGTACGTCATCTGCAAATTTGAACTCAGCCTCAAACTTCCCTCTGTCCCTGTACTCAAGCCTCACGCGCCTGTCACTGTTGTCCAGGAGATCATTAAGATCGTTGCTCATCTCGTTCAGAATATCCTTCAATTGTGAAAAAACCTCAGCAGTCTGGTTGAAAACTTTAAGTTTCAAGTGAGATTTCTTGTTTAGACCATCTAGAATCTCCTGCTGTCGGGACGGTAAATCTGCTGCCATTTCTAATTTGATTTTTGGTTTAGTCCTGTAAAAATAAGAAATAAGTTTTAACTAATATGCTCTTGCGAATATAACTCTTCGTTTTGACGGTTTACCGCTATATATGCAAAAACCGTTCTCTTCTTCAGCATCGATAGGGATGCAACGGATTGTTGCCTTAGTCTCCTCCTTGATCTTCTCCTCTGTTTCGGTTGTCCCGTCCCAATGACACATCAAAAAACCACCCTCTTCAATTTTCTCTTTAAAAGTCTTATAATCATCCACCTTAAAAGTATTTTCCTCTCTGAATTTCAAGGCTTTATTATATATACTTGACTGAATATCATCTAAAAGTTTCTTAATTCTCTCTTCCAAGCCCTCCTGTGTGACAGACTCTTTTGTAAGGGTATCTCTTCTCGCAATCTCAACTGTCCCGTTCTGGAGATCCCTGGGTCCCATAGCAATTCTTACAGGTACACCCTTGAGTTCCCACTCCGCAAATTTGAAGCCTGAACGCAAATTGTCCCTGTCATCAATCTTGACAGATATGCCTGCAGCTACCAACTTCGATTTCATGTTTGCCATCCGTTCAAGGATTTCCTTATAATCCTCCTCTCCCTTGAATATTGGCACCATTACTACCTGTATAGGTGCAAGTTCTGGAGGCAGAACCAGACCGTTATTATCACTGTGAGCCATAACAAGGGCACCCATTAGTCTTGTGGAAACACCCCACGATGTTGCCCATACATAATCAAGCCCTCCCTCTTTGTTTGCAAACTGTACATCAAATGCCTTAGCAAAATTCTGACCAAGAAAATGTGATGTGCCGGCCTGAAGAGCCTTTCCATCCTGCATCATTGCCTCAATGCATAAAGTATCCAGTGCACCTGCAAATCTTTCACTTTCTGTTTTGTGACCGATTATGACTGGCATGGACATATATTTTCTGGCAAATTCAGCATATACATTTACCATTTTCATTGTCTCCTCAATTGCTTCCTCTTTTGTAGAGTGGGCTGTATGGCCCTCTTGCCACAAAAACTCAGCTGTTCTTAAAAAAAGTCTTGTGCGCATTTCCCATCGAACCACGTTTGCCCATTGGTTGACAAGAATAGGGAGATCCCTGTATGATTTAATCCAGTTTTTATATGTATTCCATATAATTGTCTCGGATGTCGGTCTTACAACAAGCTCCTCCTCTAGTTTTGCGTCAGGATCGACAACGACTCCCGGACCATCCGGATTTGTCATTAATCTGTGATGTGTTACCACTGCACACTCTTTGGCAAAACCCTCAACATGCTCGGCCTCCCTGCTCAGAAAAGATTTAGGTATAAATAACGGGAAATAAGCATTCTGATGCCCTGTCTCCTTGAACATTCTGTCCAATTGAGCCTGCATCTTTTCCCATATTGCGTAACCATAGGGTTTAATCACCATACAACCTCTGACTGCAGAATTTTCAGCCAGATCTGCCTTGATTACCAAATTATTATACCATAATGAATAGTTCTCTTCCTTGTTGCTAACTTCTTTTGCCATTATACTTTAAATATTTGTTATTGGTACAATTTTTGTTTAGTTTTGTATAAACAGCACAAAAGTATAAATAATATTTAATACACAGGAGGTGTGCTATGAAAAACAAATTTTATTACTTAGTAGCCCTGATCTTTTTACTGAGTTCTTGCGGCACTGCAAATTACTATTCATCAACCTCATACGACGACCCTGCATATTACAGGCCGGGAACCGAGGTTAAAATCGTCCGTAATGTGACTGATGAGGCAACCGATCAGGAACTTCAGGCTCTTAAGGAAAAGACCCGGGAAGTTATCGTTGTGGATGAAAACAGCGGCAAGACAATCCTCCCTCTGTCGAAAGCCGATACTGTTTTTGTTGACATCAACGAGTATGATTCATTTGAAGAACTGCTTACTAAATTTAATTCTCCGGAATATCAGATTCAGGTTGTAGTTGCAGAAGATGACGAGAACTGGAATTATCAATGGTACTGGAACAATCCTTACTATTATTATTGGAATCATGCGTGGGGAAGGGGCTTCGGCTACCCGTACTACTATGGGAATTACGGATTTTACGGTTATCCCGGATACTATAGTTATTGGGACCCTTGGTATTACCCGGGCTATTACGGTTTTTATGACTACTACGGATATTATGGTAATTTCGCTTACAACGGTTATTACGGTTATTACGGACATTGCCCTTACTATGGCTTTTATGATAACTGGTATTACTGGTGGGGGGGATCAGGCAGATACAATTACCAACATCCTGGCAACAATATAGCATCTTCATATTACTATGGAAGAAGAGGTTCTGATGAGAGAAGCACCGAAAATGGAATTGCTTCATCAGGAAGCTATAATCGCAGGCCAGCTACTGACATTAATCAGATAAGAGGGTATAATGCATCTAATAAGAACTCTTATCAGGGAAACAGAACATCTGAAAGCACATACAGGAGAGATAATACACAAAGTCGTCTTTCGAACGGAGCTGTATTTAACCAGAATGTTGTTTCTGAAAGACCAACAACTCAAAGAAGTGGAAATGGAACCTCATATACTAGAGCATCAAATTATAGTAATGAAAGAAATTCTGCTACTTATAGGGCTTCTTCACGTCAAACAAATGAAGGTGGTAATAATCTCAGGTCAACAAACTATAGCAGAACATCAACATCTTCTTCAAATACCTCTTCTGGAAGATCGGAATTCCAGAGAAGCAACACTAATTACAACAATCAACCGACAAGAAATTCAAGTACATTTCCCAGCTCAGGCTCTTCAGGTAGTTCATCAGGAAGTGGAGAGAGAAGTTCTTCAAGTAGTGGATCAGTATATCGTAGATAAAAATTATTATGAAAAAAATTATAGCACTTACAACTGCTGTCATGTTAACAACATTTATGACGGCCCAGAATAGGTATGACGCATTAAGATATTCCCAGAATTTTTATGAGGGTAGTGCAAAAAGCATTGCAATGGGAAATGCCATGACATCTATAGGCGGTGATCTTGGAATCATCAGTATAAACCCTGCATCAGCCGGAGTATATAGGTATTCCGAATTCATGTTAACAACCACTCTGGCACATACACTTTCTGAGACGTCATATCTAAGTAACGAGTCTGACGAAGGGTTTAATCGGTTAGGTATTTCTTCGATTGGATATGTCAATGCATTGAAATATAGAAATAAAATGAGCTCCCTGAAGGGGTTGAATTTTTCAATATCAATGAATAAGCTCAACAATTACAACAGCAGAAACTCAGCCCGAGGAACAACAGCTAACTCTAGTTGGCTTTCTTCCGTAGCATACAATACAAATGGCATAAATTCTGCAGAATTAGATATAACATCACTTGGTGACACATACCCCTTCTATCAAAGCGGAGCATCATGGAGATCGGTGCTTGCATGGAATGCAAATCTTCTTGACCGACTTCCCGATTCAAACTCAGAATATATGGCAGCTACAGAAAACATTAATGGAAACAGCATCATTATAGGTGGTCCTCTCGACCAGCGATTTTTAAGGGAGACTACCGGAGGATTATCCGAATATGATATTACTATTAGTGGTAATTTAAATGATAAATTATTTTTCGGATTCAGTTTGGGTGTGCAATCATTGAAATACAAAGACTGGCAATCATATGGAGAAAGTGCAGTCAATACTTCCTTATTTGATTCGAAATTCAAGGAGTTCGAGCATATATACAGACAGACAACAACAGGTACCGGCATCAACGCGAAGGCTGGTATTATTTTTACTCCCGGAAATGGTTTAAGATTAGGCCTCAGTCTGTCAACTCCTACTTACATGACTCTTAGGGACGAATGGCGAGAAAGCATTTACGCATTATATAACGACAATTATGATGTAAGTATCAATTCTCCATTAGGCTCTTATGAATATACCATAGTCTCACCTGCAAAAGCCAATATAGGAGTCTCATATATTTTCGGTTCAAGAGGAGCTCTCTCTTTCGATTATGAGGGTGTTAACTACGCCGGCATAAGGATGAATGATACCGAAAGTGGCTTTAACAGTTTCGACAATGAGAATGAAAGCATTAAGAATGATTTCAAAAATACCAGCAATATAAGGATGGGAGCAGAGTTCAGACCGACAAACTCCTTGTCATTGAGAGCAGGTTATTCATATTATCAAAATCCTGAAAAGAATTACGGCTATGATACGCAGTTCATTTCCTGTGGAGCAGGTATAAGAGTCGGTAACGGATTTTTTGCTGATTTAGGTATTCAAAAAAGAGTTTCCAACTCTGAGGAATTTACACTTTATAATGACATAGCTTTATCCGGGCAGCCGGCAATTACAGCTCCTGTAGGCAAATCAACCTATTCTGCCTGGAAAGTATTGGCAACTATTGGTTTTAGGTTTTAGAGGTAAGTAATGGCGTTTGGCCCTTCATTGAAGAGAAGGTCAATAATGGAGAGGTTTTTAAGAAATCCGTATTTATGGGCAAATACCTGATGGTATTGCCCATATTTATTTTCAGACTCATCCTCTCGTTTTGGATGAATCATATCTCTTAAATCCAAGTCGCCAACAGTTTCTCTGTAGAGTGAGGTAAATTCCGGCCTGGCATCCAGACCTATAAGTTCAAGAATTGCATTGAGAATACTTGCATTGAAATCAAGCAGATATGGTTCTCTGGAACAATAGAACGGATATATATCATCCTTATAGTAGTCAAAAAAAGGAGAGGTGTTATAGGCTGAAAAAATTGCCCTCCAGTGTTGTTTCTGCCACTCTTTGGAATAGTCTATCCTTACCTGGGAAATACTCCTGCTGTCTCCTCCCCTGACTATTGGAATTATTAATGGCAATGGACCATTTGCACTATAAATGTAACAACGGTTTCTGTAAGACTGTTTCTGATAATTCTCAAATTTTTCTATAAAAGTAACCGATTTACCTGCAATTACTTTAATATATGCAACAGGAGGTAAATATGCAGTTGAAAGATAACTGATATCGTCCCCGGAATCAATCATGAGACAAAACCTTGGAAACCTTGGGCACTATACCCCTCTTGGAGGTTCTGATAAAGTCCAGTATTGTCCTTTTCTCAACACTCTCTTCAAAATCACTTTCAATTTTCATGCAGGCATCCGATACATTTAAGCCTGAGTCATACAATGCTCTATAAATACTCTCAATCCTGTCAATCTGTTCTCTCGTAAATCCCCTTCTTCTAAGTCCGACTAAATTAAGTTTATAGAATGCCACAGGATTACGGCCTGTAAGAGCATAAGGAGGTATATCCTTCATCACGATTGAAGCTGCAGCCACCATACAGTGAGCACCAACCCTGTTAAACTGATGGAGACCGCATTGTCCGCCTATAGTGGCATAATCATGTACCTCAGTAAAACCGGCAAGTGCCACATAACTGACAATTACAGTTCCGTTACCTACTATACAATCATGTGCTACATGTGAATACGCCATTAACATATTGTCATTCCCCATAACAGTTTTTCCTCTGCCATGAAATGTTCCTCTGGCCATATTGGCATACTCCCTGATAAGATTGTTGTCTCCGATTTCCAGCCAGGTCTCCTCGTTGGCAAATCCGACATCCTGAGGCAGAGAACCCAAAACAACTCCTGAGGAAATCTTGTTGTTCTTCCCTATTTTTACATAATCGAGGATTGTAACATGAGGATCCAGCGTTGTTCCGTCTCCGATCTCGACATGTTCTGCTATATAGCAAAAAGGGCCAATAGTGACATCTTTTCCTATTTTAGCCTTTGGATGGATGTAAGCCTCACTCATAACGAATCTATGTTATTCCTTGTTCTTGATAACCTGAGCAACCATCTCCCCTTCACAAACCATAGTGTTGCCGACATATACCTCACCTCTCATACATACGATGGACCTTCTGAGCGGTTGAGTCAATACCATCTTTATCACCAACACATCTCCCGGTACAACTTTCTTTTTAAACTTTACCTTATCGATTTTCGCAAAATATGTAGAGTACTTTTCAGGTTCATCCACACCTTTAAGAACCAGAATTCCTCCAACCTGAGCCATAGTCTCGAGAATCAATACACCTGGCATTACAGGCTCATCGGGAAAGTGTCCGATAAAGTACCCCTCATTTATACCAATCGTCTTTATTCCGACTACTGAATTCTCTGACATCTCTGAAATTCTGTCAACCATAAGGAATGGAGGTCTGTGTGGTAAAAGTTTCTTTATTCCATTAATATCTACAACCGGTTCCTTGTTTGGGTCATATTGCGGAATGGCTCCAGACTCCATTAAATCATTTCTCATAATTTTTGCTACTATTGTGTTAATACTATGTCCCGATTTTTTAGCCTCAATCTTTGCATTTACTGGCACTCCTGCCAAAGACAAATCTCCTATAATATCAAGAAGTTTGTGTTTTACACACTCATCTTCGCATCTCAGACCTGAGGCGTTTATGTACCCTCTTTTAATATCGCCGGTAAAAATTTGAGGATATGCTCTTTTTAAAAATATCTTCTCCTCGTCTTGAATCTCCTTATCTGCAATAACGATTGCATTATCAATGTCTCCTCCTTTTATAAGATTGCTTTTTAAAAGAGGCATCACATCTTCCAGAAACACGAACGTTCTGCAATGGGCTATATCATTCAGAAAATCAGAAGATTTATCAAAATGCACCCTCTGTTTCCCTATAATGTCAGAATTAAAATCTATTTCAAGATCAATTGAGAACTCTTTGGATGGGGTAATCTTTATCTCTGCCCCGCTTTTATCATCTTTATAATGAATTATCTTACCCGGTGTGTATGGTTTGCGAGGGATGAGCTGCTCCTTAAGACCTGTTTTAAAAATCTTCTCAGCAAACTCTCCTGCACTGCCGTCCATTATAGGCACCTCGGGCCCGTCTATTGTAATCAGCGCATTATCTATACCTAAAGCAAACAATGTTGCCATTATATGTTCAATGGTAGATATGCTTGCTTCACCCTTAGCAATAGTAGTGCCTCGTTTTGTCGTAGATACATATTCGGCAAGTGCCGGAATTTCTGGTTCCCCCGGCAAATCAATCCGGCGGAAAATTATACCACTGTCTTCAGATGCCGGATGTATCTCCATCCTTACTGAAGCTCCGGTATGTAATCCCTTTCCGGAAAATGTAACAGCACCAGCTAATGTAAACTGCATACTCTATCGTTTATGCAGGTTTTTGAAGATTGCATAGGACTTCATATAGTCTTTGTAATCTATGGCCGGAGAACCTGCCAGCATCCTGCCCGGAACTTTAATACTGCTTAGTATTCCCGCCTGTGATGCGATAATAGTATTATCTGCTATCACAATATGATCTCCAACACCAACCTGTCCTCCTACCATACAGTTCTTTCCGATAGTTGTCGAGCCGGCAATACCGGCCTGCGCCGCTATTACGGTATTCTCCCCGATATCACAATTGTGGGCTATCTGTATGAGGTTATCCAGTTTCACTCCTTTCCTGATTACGGTTGAGCCCATTGTTGCCCGGTCTATTGTTGTATTTGCCCCGATTTCACAATTATCCTCTATCACTACATTACCAATCTGAGGCACTTTTCTGTAGACTCCGTCACTGTCAGGCGAAAAACCAAATCCGTCTGCACCGATGACTGCATTTGCATGAATAATACAATTCGATCCGATTCTGCATGCTGCATATATCTTAACTCCTGGATATATAGTAGTATTCTCTCCGATAATCACATTGTCACCAATATATGAATGAGGATATATCTGTGAACCATCCCCTATTACAGCCCATTTACCGACATATGAGTGTGAGCCGACATATGCATTTCGTCCTATCTTTGCGGTCCAGGCAATCTTTGTAAAGAAACCTCTTCCACGTTTATTCTTGGCCTTGATTGTGTTGAACAGATCAAGTAACGCCGGCATACACTGATATGCATTCTCCACTTTGATAATACATGGTGCAGGAATGCGCTGAGACGGGGAAAAATCCTTGTTTATAAGAATAATACTGGACTTTGTATTGTATAGGTACTTCTCGTATTTATGGTTTGCATAAAAACTGACAGAGCCCTTTTTACTCTGTTCTATTTTTGTAATTGTGCTTACAACAGTCTCGGGATCGCCAACGATTTCGCCTTGTACTAACTCAGCTATAGTTTTCGCTGTTATTTTCATCTGTTTTTTCATGATTTGGCTGTGCAAAGAAAGTATTTTTTTGTGACTTGAGAAAAAGCCCTGGCAGATAGCATATCTGAAATATCATATATATTCCTTACAATCCCGTCTTTAGAGAGTATCCCAATGTATTCACCCTTAATATCATACCCGCTGTTGACAACTTCACCGCTTCGTACCAGTAAATCGCCACTTGACGAAAGGTCATACTCAATCGGCTCAGGTGAAAGAATAATTTTAGGCAAACGTCTCATTGTCATATCTCTGCAAAGAGAGGACAATATTCGGTCATTGCATGACTGCCATTGTTTTATTGCAGAGATAAAATCATTGTCGTCAAGAAGGGTAAACCTGTCTAAAAGGGCCTTGTTATCAAGATCCTCTCTGGTAAAGGTATTTTTCATAAAATAGATAATAGCCGGAGATCCTGGTAAAGCGACTGAGTTATTTACCAGTTCACTTGCCCTTATCAGAATCTGTATTAAAAGCTGCTCTGCCGCAATCACCGTTTTATGTAAATAGACCTGCCAATACATTAACCTTCTTGATATTAAAAACTTTTCAACAGAATAAATCCCTTTTTCTTCAACAACCAGAGAGTTGTCATGAACATTCAGCATCTTTATTATCCTCTCATGTCCTATCATTCCCTCGGCAACTCCTGAGAAGAAACTGTCCCGCCTAAGATAATCAAGTCTGTCTACATCCATCTGGCTTGATACAAGCTGGTGGAGAAAATGCTTGGGATACCTGTCCTCAAATATCTGAATCGTCTTTTCAAGGCTTCCTCCCTTCTCTCTGTCTATCTGTCTCATCATAGCCAGAGAAATCTCCTCATGTGAAATTCCTCTGAGAATATTGTGTTCCAGGGTATGGCTGAAAGGGCCGTGCCCTATATCATGCAGCAACATTGCACACATTGATGCCTCCTCCTCAGAAGAATCAATATCAATGCCTTTGCTTCTGAGTGTTACTATAGCCTCTTTCATCAGGTGCATCGCCCCGATAGCATGAATAAGCCTTGAATGTGTAGCACCCGGATAGACAAGATTAGTCATCCCAAGCTGCTTGATATCTCTCAGACGCTGGAAATAAGGATGTTCAATAATCTCTTGTATAAGTCCTGAAGGAATGTTTATAAATCCATGGACTGGATCATTAATAATTTTATAATTATTTACCATATTGTAAAGTTATGAAAATATAAAATTATTTTGATGTTAATATTATAATTTCTATATTTGCACCGGTTTAAGGAAAAGATGTAAGGGGACGGGAGTCCCCTTATTTTGTAAATTCAGTATTATGATCCAAAAAGAAAAGTTGGCATCTCTGATTGAGAAATACCTGGAAGACAATTCGTTATTTCTTGTTGATATAACTATCAGCACTGATAACGATATTGAGATTACTGTCGAATCACTCGATTCAGATGTAAATCTTGACAATTGCACAGATATAAACAGGATAATAATTGATGCCGTAGACAGAGATATTGAAGATTACTCTTTGACAGTAACATCTGCCGGTCTTGACCAACCTTTTAAGGTTCTGTTACAATATAAGAAATACCTGGGAAAAGAGGTTACCATTCTTAAGAGGGATGGTACAAAAATCACAGGTATTCTAGCAGAAGCCTCGGAAGAATATATAGATATAGAATATTCAAAGATGGTGGCAGTTGAAGGTAAGAAAAGAAAAGAGAAGAGGGAGATACGTGAGAGATTTTCTCTTTCCGAAATTAAAACAACCAAGCCATTTATAAATTTTAGATAATACTTAAAATCAGACAACCTATATGGAAGGGTTAAATTTAGTAAGCACATTTGCAGAATTTAAAGAGTTAAAAAACATCGACCGCCCTACTATGATGAGCGTTCTGGAAGATGTCTTCCGCAACCAGCTGATCAAAATGTATGGAACTGCAGATAATTTTGACATCATCATAAATATTGACAAAGGGGATTTTGAGATTTGGAGAAACAGGGAGGTAGTTGAAACTGTTGAGGATCCGAGCACACAAATTTCCTTGGATGAGGTGTCAAAGATTGACGACTCATACGAAATCGGGGAACAATATACTGAAGAGGTTAAGCTGGCCAGTTTCGGGAGAAGAGGCATCCTTAACCTTCGTCAGAACCTTTCCGGGAGGATTATGGATATTGAAAAGGCTAATCTTTACAATAAATACAAAGACCGCATAGGAGAGATTATTGTAGGGGAGGTATACCAGGCATGGAGAAAAGAGGTTCTGGTCATGGACGAGGAGGGAAATGAACTTTTGCTGCCTAAAACTGAGCAAATCCCTTCTGATTTTTTCAGAAAAGGCGATTCTATAAGAGCTGTGGTATCCAAAGTTGAGATGGAAAACAACAAACCGATAATAACATTGTCGAGAACATCTCCGGTATTTCTTGAAAGGCTTTTCGAGCAGGAGGTTCCTGAGATATTTGATGGTTTGATAACTATAAAGAAAATTGTCCGGATGCCGGGTGAAAGAGCAAAAGTTGCTGTTGAATCCTATGATGAAAGGATAGATCCTGTCGGAGCTTGTGTCGGAGTGAAAGGTTCCCGCATACACGGCATCGTGAGAGAGTTAAGGAATGAGAATATAGACATCATAAACTGGACATCCAATATGCAGCTCCTTATCCAGAGAGCACTAAGCCCGGCCAAAATTTCCTCAATTAAGATTAATGAAGAGGAGAAAAAGGTTGGAGTATACCTCAAGCCGAATGATGTCTCTCTTGCCATAGGAAAGGGCGGCAGCAACATAAAGCTTGCCGGAATGCTTATAGGAATGGAAATTGATGTATTCAGGGATCTCGAAGATGAAGATGAAGAGGATGTACTGCTCAGTGACTTCAGTGATGAGATTGATGAATGGATAATTACTGCACTGAACAATATAGGGTGCGACACAGCAAAAAGTGTACTGGCTCTCCCTGTGTCAGAAATTGTAAGAAGGGCAGACCTCGACGACGAGACTGTCACAGAGGTGCAGCGTATATTACGAGCTGAATTTGAAGAATAATATTTATCTGGAGGATAGTTAATGACAGCAAACGAAAACATAAGAATAAACCGAATACTTAAAGAATTCAATATTGGGATGGGAACCCTTATTGACTATCTTAAAAGTAAGAAAATTGAGATTGAACCACTTCCAACGACAAAGGTGACTCCTGAGATTTATGCTCTGGTACAGAAAGAGTTCGGTAAGGAGCAAATAATTAAGGAGCAATCTAAAAAGGTTGCCATAAAGGTTAAAGATATTACCGAAAAGTCAGAAGGGTCAAAATCTGAAGACGGCGAAGACTATGTTTCTGTCAAAGAGGTATTTATAAAAACAAGCCTTGTAGAACCACCTGCCCCTCCAAAAGTCCTTGGCAAAATTGACCTGGACAAACTGAATAAACCGGCAGTCCATGCGAATGTACAACCTAATTTCTCTTCATCACAGCCGGAACAGAGTACTCCGACAAAATCGGAGACAAATAACGTTAAGGTTGAAGAAAAACCGGCTGAGCATAAAAGTTCTCCCGTAGTTACTGCAGAACCGGAAAAACCACTTTTTGAGACTGTTCCTGAACCTGTCGTGGAAGAGGTTATGCAAGCCAAAAAGGAAGAACCTGCTCCAGTCATTGAAATTATTGAGACAATCAAGGAGAGTGAAAAAATACCTGAACAAATTAAGCCGATTGAGGAGCCTAAAAAACAAGAAAGCATCAAACCGGAGGTACAGGTTAAAGAGATCAAATCCACTGAGAATAAAGAACGAAACGAGAATATAGTGACCCATACCGATAGAACAGAAAACTATAAGAGGCCTGAGCCTATACACATTGAGACAAAAGTAGAGAAGCTTTCAGGTCTGAAGATTAATGGCACAATAGATCTTTCTCAGTTTGAGAAGAAAAAGCCGGAGCAAAGGCAGAACCCTCACAATAATGCCAATAAAGGCAAGAGGGAGAGAATTCACAAGCCCAACAAGGAGAAGATTGATCTTTCAAAAGAGTCCAAAGGTGTAAGTGATCCATCACAGAAAAACCGGCCTGCAAATCAGCCGCAGAAACTTGTAAAGCACTTGAGGAACGAAAGATTCAAACCTGTCAGAAATGAGGTGGATGAAGATGCCGTTCAAAAGCAGATCAAGGAGACCTATGCCAAGATGACCGAGAACAAGGGTAAGACTAAAGGATCAAAATATCGTAAAGACAAAAGAGAGATAGCAAATCAGAAAATGCTGGAAGAGCAGGAACTTCAGGAACTTGCAAGCAACATTCTGAGGGTTACCGAATTTGTTACGGTAAATGATCTTTCTGTGATGATGGATGTTCCTGTTACAAAGGTAATAGAAGCATGCATGAATCTGGGTCTTATGGTTTCAATTAATCAGCGTCTGGATGCTGAGGCGATGGTGCTTGTCGCAGAAGAGTTCGGATTCAAGGTTGAATTCATTTCAGCTGACATTCAGGAGGCAATACAAGAAGATGGTGATGCCGAGGAAAATCTTTTACCACGTCCGCCGATTGTCACTGTAATGGGACACGTGGACCACGGTAAAACATCCCTGCTCGATTATATCCGCAAGGCTAACGTAATCGCAGGAGAGGCCGGCGGTATAACACAGCATATCGGTGCCTATAATGTAAAATTACCTGAAGGACAAAGAATAACTTTCCTTGACACTCCGGGTCACGAGGCTTTTACAGCTATGCGTGCCCGTGGAGCGAAAATAACCGACCTTGCAATTATCATAATAGCTGCAGATGACGCGGTTATGCCTCAGACCAAAGAGGCTATCAACCATGCGCAGGCTGCGGGTGTTCCTATGATATTTGCAATTAACAAGATAGACAAGCCGGGAGCAAATGCAGATAAAATCCGCGAACAGCTTTCGACTATGAATCTGCTTGTGGAGGATTGGGGTGGTAAGTACCAATGTCAGGAGATCTCTGCAAAAAAAGGTGTAAATGTTGATAAACTTCTGGAAAAGGTTCTTCTCGAGGCAGAACTTCTTGAACTTAAGGCAAACCCTAACAAAAGAGCTCACGGATCAATAATAGAGTCCTCTCTTGATAAAGGACGCGGATATCTGGCAACTATTCTTGTTCAATCCGGAACCTTGAGAATCGGAGATGTGATGCTTAGCGGAAGTCATACAGGAAGAGTAAAAGCCATGTTCAACGAGAGAGGCCAGAAAGTCACTGAAGCAGGGCCATCAACACCTGTATCCATTCTTGGTCTGAACGGAGCTCCTGCTGCCGGTGAGACTTTCAATGTAATGGAAGATGAGAAGGAGGCAAGGGATCTTGCAAATAAGAGGGAGCAATTGCTACGTATCCAGGGTTTGAAAACTCAGAAACACATAACTCTTGAAGAGATAGGACGCCGTATTGCAATCGGTAACTTCCAGGAACTTAACATTATTGTGAAAGGAGACGTTGACGGCTCTATCGAAGCACTCTCCGATTCGCTGATCAAGCTTTCCAATGAAGAGATTCACGTTAATGTGATACACAAAGCTGTCGGAGCCATATCAGAAAGTGATGTGCTTCTGGCTGCCGCATCAAATGCAATTATTATCGGATTCCAGGTAAGGCCATCTTCAAATGCCAGAAAACTTGCAGAGAAAGAGGAGATTGAAATTCGTCTCTATTCTGTTATTTATGATGCCATCAATGAAGTCAGGAGTGGTATTGAGGGAATGCTTGCACCTGAGGAGAAGGAGGAGATTACAGCTACGGCAGAAGTACGTGAGGTATTCAAGATATCTAAAGTCGGAACCATTGCAGGATGTATGGTTAAAGAGGGTAAACTGATAAGAAATGCCAAGATTCGTGTTATCAGGGATGGCATAGTGGTATATCAGGGATCTTTGGGCTCTCTTAAGAGATTCAAGGATGATGTCAAAGAGGTGTCTGCCGGCTATGATTGCGGTCTGAACGTGGAAAACTTCAATGACATTAAGACTGGTGATATGATTGAGGCATACACCATAGTTGAGGTCAAGAGAAAACTATAGAAAATGGAGCGGAGGTCAACAAATATTGACTTCCGGCTCTATATCAACATTAAATCTCTCTTTAACAGTTTTTATAATTGTTTCTGAGAGATTTATCAATTCTTCCCCGGTTGCTCCTTCATATGCCAAAAGCACTAATGCCTGATTTGCATGGACTCCCACATTTCCGGTTCTTGTGCCCTTAAATCCACATTTATCAATTAGCCACGCAGCCGGCAGTTTATATGTATCCTCGCCTGCCGGAAACAGCTTTAAGTCCTGATATAACTCTTTAAGATGCAATGCTACCGTTTTGTGAACAACAGGATTTTTGAAGAAACTTCCTACATTGCCAACTACAGCAGGGTCAGGAAGTTTTCTTGATCTTATTGATGATATCACGGACCTTACCTGAGATATTGTAGGCTGATTAACATCATTTAAAGCTTGCCGCACATCCTCATATCCCGCATTTATTGACGGTCTCTTTGACAATCTGAAGGTCACGTATGTTATTACACCCTTTCCTTTCAATTCTCGCTTGAAAATACTGTCTCGGTATCCGAACCCACACTCTCCGCTAGAAAGTTTATTTTCAACTAATCCGTCGTATTGCAGAAATTCTACCAAGAATATTATATCCTTTGCTTCTGCTCCGTATGCACCAATGTTTTGAACAGGAGCCGCCCCTGTACAGCCGGGAATTGAAGAGAGATTCTCCATTCCTCCCCACCCACGGTCAACAGCGAATTCCACAAGATTATCCCAAACAACACCTGCGCCAGCTCTTAAATATATAAAATCTGCATCCTCCCTTAGAATTTTAATATCTTTTATTGCAGGGAATATTATCAGTCCATCAAAATCACTTTTGAAAAGAATATTAGATCCCGCCCCAATAACCATTTTGGGGACATAACGGTATATATCGTCGGATAAAAGTAATTTCAATTGTTCAACAGATGCAGGCTCTGCATAATACTTTGTCCGGGCATTTAAGCCAAGAGTATTTTTATTTTTTAGATTATAGTTCTTTAATATTTCCATCTGAATTCTCATTATGTTTATATGTGAGCCTTAGTGTCATTCTCATAATAACAATCAACAGCAGCAAAACAGCTACGGCCACCTCAATAGTAACATGCTCCTTTATAACCCGGTTTGCAGATATAAGCTCCGGATCCTCTTTTAATATTTCTTCAATATTTTGCCTGTCGGCATCTCTGAAAGACCATTTTGCAGCAATCTGTCCGTCAAAGATATATATCATACCTCCGTTGGAACGGTTAAGCGTAATTAAAGTCTTATAGTCAGTATAATAAGTCTGATATCCGTTTGTATTACTGAAAACGGAATCAATACTTCCGAAAGATGAGCCACAGAGTATGATGTGACGTACACCTGATGATTTAAGATATTTATCTCTCTTTTTTATCTGATCGGTTTTTTTTGCGGAAAGGTCATCAAGTAAAGGAATTGATGTCACAAATAGTGCTCCCTTTAGCGAAATCAGGGAATCTGTAAGATAATCTCCGTTCCTGTCTGATATAGCGAATGCACCTGACTCCGGTTCAATTTTAGCATTTATCTGCTTGCTTCTTGAATCGATAAAAGTCCATGTTGAATCAGGAATATTCTCCACCGTAAACTCTTTTATTGTTTTTCCCTTTTTATAAATCAGGACAGTTTCAAATACAGGCTGATCAGCAGCAGAGGTTTGCAAGAAAATTTTCTCTCTCAAATCCGCACCTTGCTTGTATTCAGTGAAATCGACAAAAGGAAGGTGACGCAGGCAATATATGGATATTATCATGACTGATAAACCGTATATGGCCGCAAGAATCCATTCCCAGTGATTTGGAGCTATAGGGATAAACTTGTCTCTTTGCTTGAAGACAATAAAAGCACAAATAAAGAGTACTATATTTTTAAAGAAAGTTTGCCAGTTCGTCAACTTCACAGCCTCTCCGAAACACCCGCAATCGTGTATAGGATTAAAAATGGCTAAAAGGAGGGTAATGACTAAAAACATCGAAATAAAGATCATCGCCACGGTACTGCTAACCTTCATTTTGATACCTGACAGAAGGCATATACCAAGAAGAAGTTCTACAGCAGAAAGGACAATACCTGCGAATTGACAGAGCTGCGGGATTGATGTAAATCCCAGTATCTTAAAGTACTCTGAGATAATAAGACCGACACCAACCGGATCAATGATTTTTGTAAACCCGGAAAAAATAAAGACAAGTCCAAGCAGGACTCTGGAAGATGCTCTTAAAATATTCATTTCAACCTATCATTTGTATCTGAGACAATATCATGTTGAATATTGAAGTTGAATCCAGTATCTCTCCGTTAGAATCAGAACAGTCAAGCCTTATAAAACTACTGTCCTTTCCGCACTGGGAAAGATAGATTTCTCTTACTCTCTGCTGAAAAAGAATATCTGCTTCATGAATATCCCTCTTCCCCTTTAGATACTCTCGCTCCTCTCCTTCTCTGTTTTCATTAAGTTTGCTGTTGACAAAACCAATGGGTACATCAAGGAAAAGATTAAGATCCGGCTTTGGAATCGAAAAAACAGAAAATTCGGTATTAATAATCCACTCTCTCACCATCTCCACCTCCTTTTCATCTTTGGTCTTTGCACATTGAAAAGCAATATTTGAATATACATATCTGTCCAATATCACAACATTCCCCTCTTCAAGCCATTTTCTAAGCATAGGTGCGGCATCATTTCTGTCTCCAGCAAAAAGTAATGCTATCACCAACGGGTGCACTTGATCGATTCCTCCTAGCTCACCTCTTAGGAATCGTGCTATCATATCTCCATATACAGGGGCATTGAACCTTGGAAAATGAAGTAACTTCACATTCTTGCCCGAATTCTGAAAATAGTTCTGCATCAATGATATCTGAGTCGATTTACCAGCTCCGTCCAATCCTTCAAGTACAATAAGCATAATTAGTCCTATATTTGTGTAATCAAGCAAAGTTAGTTAATAAAAACAATATGGCGCATAGAAAATCGCCCTCTGTGATGGGCATAATCAATTTAAATCCGGACTCTTTTTATAGTGAAAGTCGTTGCATAACAGAGAAACAGATTGAGGAAAGATTTGAGATGATGGTACAAGAGAATGCAGACATAATAGACTTGGGGGCTTGCTCAACTCGTCCCGGCCTTAAAAGCATCCCTGAAGATCTTGAGTGGGAATACCTGAAACCAGGATTGAAAGTCCTTATGAAAAGACATCCGGAATGTACGGTTTCGATTGACACTTTCAGGTCTTCGATTGTAGAAAGGGCATACGATTTCATAGGAGATTTCATTGTCAACGACATCTCCGCAGGAGAGGATGATACAGAAATGCTGGATATGGTTTCTAAGCTTGCATTGCCATATATAGCAATGCATAAAAAAGGGACACCTGAAAATATGCAGGATTACTGTCAGTATGATGATGTTGTAAATGAGGTTCATGATTATTTTGTAAATTTTTTGAATAAAGCACTGGATAAAGGAATTAAAGATATCACACTTGATCCTGGTTTCGGTTTTGCAAAGGACACCTTTCAGAATTATCAGCTTTTGAAAAGACTTGACGAATTAAAAATCGAAAGAGGCGATTCAACCGGATCCTGGCCGATTCTCGTAGGAATATCGAGAAAAAGCATGATTCATCGTTTTCTCGGGATTACTCCCGAGGAATCTCTTCCTGCAACGACAGCCCTTAACCTTCAAGCGCTTATCAAGGGAGCAGACATTCTGCGTGTACATGATGTTAAAGAGGCCCGGCAGATTGTAAAAATCTTTACTAACTTTATAGCTTAATTATATCCATATATGAACAACATACTTGCAATCTCCCCTGTTGACGGAAGATATTACAAACAGGTTGAAGAATTATCCGATTTTTTCTCAGAATATGCACTCATACGATACAGGGTATATGTTGAGATTGAATATTTTATATCACTAAGTGAAATCCCTCTTCCTCAGCTTTCAGGTATCAAAACCGAGAATATATGGGCACTTAGGAATATTTATAAAGAGTTTTCAGTAGAAGATGCCGAAGAGATTAAACAGATTGAATCTGTCACCAATCATGATGTAAAGGCTGTCGAGTACTTCATAAAAAAGCGCTTCGAGACACTTGGCCTTTCACAATACAGAGAATTTGTACACTTCGGCCTTACCTCGCAGGATATAAACAATACGGCTGTTCCTCTCTCAATGGCTGATGTTCTTGCAAAAACATACAAACCTCTTTTAGAGTTACTTATAGAAAAACTAAATTCTCTTGCCGGAGAATGGAAAGATATTCCGATGCTTGCCAGGACTCATGGCCAGCCGGCCTCCCCTACAAGACTTGGAAAAGAGATAAATGTATTTGCTGTAAGGCTCAGTGAGCAACTACAACTGCTTAATTCTCTTCCTGTTGCCGCTAAGTTCGGCGGTGCTACGGGAAATATGAATGCCCACCATGTCGCATATCCGGAAATCGACTGGAACAAATTTGCAAATGACTTTATCAGTAAGAGGTTAGGTTTGAAACGTTCATATCCTACGACACAAATAGAGCATTATGACTATTTTGCGGCTCTGTTTGACAATCTGAAAAGAATAAATACAATTTTGATTGATCTCAGCCGCGACATGTGGCTATATATCTCGATTGAGTATTTCCGTCAGAAGATTAAGGAGGGAGAGGTTGGATCATCGGCTATGCCTCATAAAGTAAACCCTATTGATTTTGAGAATGCCGAAGGAAACCTTGGAATTGCAAATGCAATATTCGAACATCTGGCATCAAAACTACCGGTATCAAGACTCCAGAGAGACCTCACAGACTCGACAGTACTGAGAAACATCGGCGTTCCTGTGGCACACAGCCTGATTTCATTCAAATCTATTCAGAAAGGGCTTTCAAAGCTCATTCTCAATGAGAGTGCGCTTGAAAGGGATCTTAACGCAAACTGGGCTGTTGTCGCCGAGGCTATACAGACAATTCTCAGAAGGGAGAACTATCCAAATCCTTATGAGACGCTCAAGAACCTCACCCGTACAAACAGACCTGTAAACCAGGAGCTTATATCAGAATTCATTGACAGCCTTAACATTAGTGAAAAGGTCAAGCAAGAGCTTCGTTCGATAACCCCTTCTACTTATACAGGTATTTAAAACTAGAAAAACAGATGAAAACATATCTACTGGCAGCAATACTATTGCTGATATCTCTGCCGTCTTACTCTCAGGTATCCGGCAATGTCGACTATGACAGCTACTTCACATCCCAAAGAATGAGAATTGATCTCACTTTTGCAGGAAACTCTGAAAAGCAGGAGATATTTCTTAAAGGTGTACACAAAGAAAACGAATGGAGCGGCACACACACACAACTGATATCTCCGTTCGGTTATGGCGAATACAACATTCAGATTATTGCCAAAGACGGCAGGACAATTTACACAAATGGGTTCAACAATCTATTCCAGGAATGGAGAACAACAGCCGAAGCTAAAACTGTTTCTAAATCCTTTTCCGGAGCGTGTTGGATACCCTGGCCAAAAGAGAGTGTGAAGGTTGTCTTTTCAGAGAGAAAGAAGTCTGACGGAAAACTTAGACAATTATGCAGTTTTGAGATTGACCCGGGTGATTTGTCTATCAGCTGCGAGAAAGAGAACGACTTTGAAGTTATATCCATACTCAATAACGGGAAAAACTCCGACAAAGTAGACGTTTTATTTGTTGCTGAGGGATATTCTGCGGCAGATATGGACAAATTCATAAAGGATGCAGGGAAATTCACAGAGTATCTGTTCAACATAGAGCCATACAAATCAAGAAAAGGGGATTTCAACATCTGGGCTTTGAAATCTGTTTCTAAAGAGAGCGGAACCGACATTCCGCATCAGGGTATTTGGAAAAACACTGTCATATCATCAAATTTCTACACATTTAAAATAGACCGTTATCTTACTGCTCCTGAATACTCCCTGGTTGGTTCAGCTGTTTCAAATGCCCCTTTCGATGTCATATATGTTATTGTCAATACTAATAAATACGGAGGCGGCGGTATATACAATTATTACGGGCTGAGTATGTCCGACCACCCTACCGAGTCTATGGTTTTTGTACATGAATTCGGGCACTCATTTGCCGGTCTCGGTGATGAGTATTATACGTCACAAGTAGCTTATGAGGAGTTCTACAACTTAAAAACAGAGCCCTGGGAGCCGAATCTTACAACAATGGTTGACTTCGGATCAAAATGGAAAGATATGGTAGGGAAAGATGGTGTAGGAACCTTTGAAGGGGGTGGATATATGGCCAAGGGTATCTTCAGGCCCGCAGAGGATTGCAGGATGAAAACAAACACCGCAAAAGGGTTTTGCCCTGTCTGTGTGAGAGCAATAAACAAAATGATTGACTATTATACGAAATAGAGGTGAAAGATAAGAAATACAAATACTTTTTATTTGATCTGGATCGTACTCTTTGGGATTTTGATCTGAATGCAAGAACGAATATTTCTCGACTGGTTGACAAATACTCCCTGCAAGTAGATGACAAAGTTGCTTTTTACGACAATTATAATGATATCAATCACACTCTGTGGAATCAGTATGAAAAAGGAATAATATCCAAGGATACACTTAGGGTGGAAAGATTTCACCGGACATTACTGCGATACGGAATCGACGATATTGCCTTTGCAAAGGTTCTTGGTGAGGAGTACCTTGATTCTATGCCGGACCAGACAGCCTTAATGCCTCATGCCATGGAAGTTCTGACAGAGCTAAAAAACAGAGGCGGGATCTTTGCCATTGTTTCAAATGGGTTTAAAGAGGTTCAATACCGGAAACTTCAGAATTCCGGTATTGCCGGATTCTTCAAAGCTGTTATGATTTCTGAGGAGCAAGGTGTTCACAAACCTTCTCCAATACTTTTTAAAAAGGCTCTTGATGCCATCGGAGGTGATAAGGATGAGGCTCTGATGATTGGGGATGACTTTGCAAATGATATTGAAGGAGCAATGATTTTCGGAATAGATCAGTTTTTCTACAACTATAAATCTCTCCCTTGTGACGGAGGGCCTACTTACAACAGTAACGATCTCAGGGATCTGCTGTCAATCACCTCTTCTCCTCTATAATATAGAGGTCCTCGTCCTCTTCATGAAAATAGTATTGTTCCCGGGCAAATTTCTCAAGGCTGTCTTTATTGGAACTTAGCTCCTGGAGTTTCTCATCGATTGATTTTATCTCCTTATTATAATAATCTATCTGACGTTCTTGCCTGATAATGCGCATCCTTACGCTGAACCAGTCAATCAGACTGTTTTGATCGAAAAATATAATCCAGACTGCAAATACAAATGTGGCTAAAAAAAATCTGTTTTTAACAATCTTTACCCATTTTTTCTCTTTTATTTTCTGCCACATCTTTTGGTTCTAAATTGTAGTTTTCGCAAAAATAATAATAATTTTGTCACTATTAATCAAGATAATCAATAATGACAAAACCAACGTTACTAATACTTGCTGCGGGTATGGGAAGCCGGTACGGGGGACTGAAGCAACTGGACGGTGTAGGTCCGTGCGGTGAGACAATAATGGATTACTCTGTTTTTGATGCTATAAGGGCAGGTTTCGGAAAGATAGTTTTCATAATAAGAAGCAGTTTCAGAGAGATATTCGAACAAAGTGTCAGAGAACGCTATGGTGATTCTCCCGATTTTGTTTTCGTGGAACAAGAGTTATACAAAATTCCGGAGGGGTATTCTTATAACATTGAAAGGAGTAAACCTTGGGGAACAGGACATGCAGTACTGGTGGCAAAGGATGTTATAGACACCCCGTTTGCAGTGATTAACGCTGATGACTACTACGGACGTCACTCATTTGAGACTCTGGCGCAGTTTTTAATGGAAAATGAGGAGAAGGCCGGTGCATACGCAATGGTAGGTTTTAATGTTGATAACACTCTTTCCGAGTCAGGCAGTGTATCGCGTGGAGTGTGTTCGGTCAACGAGGATTGCTGTCTTACTGGAGTCGAGGAGCACCACAAAATATCCCGTGAGGATGATGGAATCTATGGTGTCAATTCCAAAGGAGAAAGAGTGCCTATACCTGATTCAACTCTCGTTTCCATGAACATTTGGGGCTTCACCCCGGATCTGTTCTCCAGGAATGAAGAGTTGTTCAAACAGTTCCTCCTTACAAACAAGGAGAATATTACGGCAGAATACTACATTCCGTACGTTGTAAACGAGATTATTAAATACGGGAATGCAACTTGCAAAGTCCTAAGTACAAAAGATCAGTGGTTTGGAGTGACATTCCGGGAAGACAGAGAATACGTCGTAAACCGGCTTGCTTTACTTAGTTCAGAAGGAGTGTACCCGTCCCCGTTGTTTAAAAAATCCTGAATGTTTAGAAGATATTGGACATATATTCCGGACTTTAGGGAAAGCTGGATACTGGTAGCGATAATGATTATTGGCGGAAGCCTTCTGAGTTGGGCTGTAACATATATTTTGCAGCTTGCATTACCAACTTTATCTGATTGGCATCCTGTTGTTGCATATCCTTTTATTTTCCTTCCTCCCTATCTTTGGATAAGACAGGTAAACAAAAGACACCCTTCAGCGGCCAAAATACCTTTTAATTCACCCGATTTTGGCAGCCTGGGCGGACTGGTCACTTTTCTGCTCCTCCCGCCTCTTCTGATTGCATTTAACTATGTTACCGAACCATTATCTTCATGGATGCCTGTTCCTGATTTTATAAGAGATCTGCTGGAAAGTGTAACCAAGAATAAATACAGTAGTCTCCTTATGATGGTAATCTTTGCGCCTCTTTTTGAAGAGACATTCTGCCGCGGTATAATTTTAAGAGGACTTCTTTGTCATATGAAGCCGTGGAAAGCAATACTCTGGTCTGCATTGATTTTCGGAGTGATTCACCTCAATCCCTGGCAGGCTATTCCGGCTTTTCTTGTAGGCTCTCTCATGGGCTGGATTTACTGGAAGACAGGCTCTCTCTGGGCAACAATCTTCCTTCATTTTGTAAATAACGGGTTTTCGTACATTATTGTACTTCTCAATCCGAATATGTCTGCCGACGCAGGATTTAAAGATCTCATACCCGGAAACGGGTACTATTTTTTCTATGCATTATCACTACTTTTTTTGATAATAACCACCTTTATAATGAAATACAAATATGGCAACACTTTACCCACTAAAATTCAAACCAATAATTAAAGAACGTGTCTGGGGCGGAGATCAACTTATAAATCTCCTGAACAAACCCAAGACAGGTGAAAAGCCTACTGGTGAAAGCTGGGAACTTAGCGGCGTACAGGGAGATGTGTCTGTCGTAGCAAACGGATATCTAAAAGATAACGATATAAATGAGTTAGTGGAAACATATCTGGGAGAGATAACCGGAGATGCAATCTATGAGAAGTTTGGGATTGAATTTCCTGTTCTCATTAAATATCTCGATATACAACAAGGTCTTTCTATACAAGTACACCCTGATGACGAGACTGCACTTGCAAGACATGAATCATACGGTAAGACAGAGCTTTGGTATATTGTTGATGCTGCTCCTGACGCTAAAATATATTTAGGTTTTAACAGAGAAACCACTCCACAGGAGTTGTACGACAGATGTAATAACAACACAGTTCATGAACTGCTCAATGTAATTACTCCAAAAAAGGGAGACTATGTTCTTATAACTCCGGGAACAATTCATGCGGCTACAGGAGGTATTCTTGTGGCAGAAATCCAGACAACCTCAGATGTGACATACAGGGTATACGACTGGGGAAGGGAACACAACCCTCAGACTGCCCGCGAAATGCATCTTGATCTTGCAATCGATATAATTGATTACAGGAAATATGATATTTCACAATATCACAATTCAGGCACAAAACATACAGAGAATGAACCGATTAATGATTGTGATTATTTTAAAATATCTCTGCTGAACCCTGAAAAGACAATGCGTTTTGACAGTAATTCATTTGAAAGCTTTATCATCTATATGGTACTTGAGGGCGAGGTTTTGATTAACTCAAAAGAGTCCTCACTTAAGGTATCAAAAGGTGAGACTGTCCTTGTTCCGGCTGCTATGGGGGAATATACAATACTAAAAGAGAGCGGGGAATGTCAGTTGTTGGAGATTACAGGTAAAGGCTAGTCATCCTCTTCTCCCGTATCATACAGAAAGTCCACACTGTCCAGAAGGTCGTCCATATCACGTCTCTCTTTTTTTGTGGGTCTGCCCGTTCCGCGATCTCTGGAAAGAAAGAAAGTTTCTCTTGGCATATTGAGTTTTTCCAGTTCCTCCGCAGGAGTAACATTCAATATATACTCCTCAACTAATCTTGCTGGTTGTCTTCGCTCCACATCTGCAATAACCTTGTATTGAAAATGAATACTACCTTTCCGGATAGTAATTGTATCTCCCGGTTTTACCTCTCTCGACGGCTTTGCATCAGCCCCATTGATTTTGATTCTGCCGGAACGGCATGCATCCGTGGCATCTGTACGGGTTTTGTAAATCCTCACAGACCACAGGAATTTATCAACCCTGCTCATTTCGTGTTGCAATAATTCATTGTCCTGTCAGCACCGACTGTGCCGAACATTTTTATTGTCTCTATTGCCTTATCGGCAATAGCCGGCAGTGCCAGTTTCTCCTCTGTTGTCCATGTTCCAAGAACATAGTCTATCTGCTGGCCTCTGGAGAAGTCTCCTCCTATTCCTACTCTTATGCGTGAAAAGTTAGTGTTGCCTAGGACTGATATTATATCTTTCAGACCATTATGACCTCCGTCACTCCCTTGTTTGCGCATTCTTAGCTCACCGAAAGGAATAGCAATGTCATCCACCACAACAAGCATATTCTCCTGTTCTATATTTTCTGCTTTAAGCCAGTAATTAACTGCTTTCCCGCTTAAATTCATATAAGTGGAAGGTTTGAGAAGCACAAACCGTTTTCCCTTAAATTTATACTCTGCAATCGAACCGTAACGGCTGCTTATAAAAGATATGTTGGATGCTCTGGCTAGGGCATCCAACATATAAAATCCTGCATTATGGCGGGTATCAGCATACTCAGCTCCGATGTTTCCCAATCCGACTATAAGATAGCTCATACCATAACGTTATATTATTTTGCGGCTGCCGCTGCGGCTGCTGCACCTATTGCTGCTCTTGTCATCTTGACAGCACAGATAATTGTACTCTTAGGTGAAAGAATCTGAATATTATCATACTTAAGTTCACCGGCTACAATTGTCTTACCAAGACTTAAATTAGTAATATCTACAGTAAGGGTATCCGGAAGATTAGCCATCAAGGCTGATACTTTGAGCTTCCTGGCAGATACACTAAGTTTACCTCCCTGACGTACACCTTCTGAATTACCGGTGATGATGATAGGAACATTGATTGAAACCGGTTTTTCCGAAGAAACTGCAAGGAAATCAACGTGAAGAGTTTCGTCTGTTACAGGATGAAACTGTGCTGTATGATATACTGCAGTATATTTTTTATCGGCAATCTCAAGTTCGATGATGTAGGAATTAGGTGTATGCGTTACCAGTAAGAGCTCTTTTGCGTTAACGGAAAAAAGTACGTTTTCGATACCAGGTCCGTAAAGTACACAAGGAACTTCTCCGTTCCTTCTCAATGTTTTGATAGCCTGTTTGTTTGCCCCGTTCCTCAGGGTTCCTTTCAAATTAAATGTTTTCATAATAATAAAATGTGTTACTCAATCCGGAAATGGTCCGGATCCCATTGCACCAAAAAAGTTTCCTTTTTTAGAGAGCGCAAATATACAAAATTTCTGACTGACAGCAACTATTTGTCACTTTATCATCTGGGTGGCAATATTCCACTGATATCCCTTATAGTAATCATCCAGATATGAACTGCCGTTGCTCTGTAAATATGTACTTATGCCTGAATACCTGGATATAGTCAGATCCAGGAATATTGCAGTGGAGTATTTTTCCGTAACAACATCTGAGATTGCTTTGTTAAACTGAACAAGCTCCTCCTGCGTTGCAAACTGCGATACAAAATCGGCCAGGTCATAGAACCAATGCTTATTCAATCTGAAATACCCCTGAATATTTTTTGCGCTAAGTGTTGCCATCTGATCTCTGTGAGATGAGAAAATAGTTTTGCACACAGAAGCCAGTGCGTCAAGCTTTGAAGTATTGTACAAGGCAATAGTCCCTGATTTATATACTCCGCTCTGAGAATTGTAATAATCATAATATCTCTTGCAGACCTCCTCAAGATCTGCATTATTGTCAAATAAAGGCTCTATAACTCTGTCGTATGGAAATCCGGTCGCAAGTATCTCAGCCGGAGAGGCTACTATAAAGTCACATTTATCTTTAAACTCGTAAGCGACTTCAATCCCACCCATAAGACAACAGTCGAAAACGATGAAAGAGAGATGATAGGGTATGGAATTGCAAAGATCTTTGACATCCATCTCTACACCATCCTCATACCCGAAACTTTTAACCAGATCTGCATAAGGGTCCGGAAATGAAACTCCATACTGAGTTGAATTATCATAATAACCTTCCGGCAACCATCCGGTACCATGCGACCACAATACCAATCCGTATTCTTTGGCCGGAAATATCACCTTTATTTTATCCAGCAGCGATTCAAGCACTTGGGGTGTCGTGGAGTTCTGCCCCGTATAATTAGAGACAACATCCTGCTTGACAGATCCGGATTTGTCTTTATACATCCTTAAAAGTACCGGTAAGTTTTTTGCTGTATGTGAGTATATAAGCAGAATATCATCACTGTTCTCATCGGGCAGATATCCCTGAGAAATGCCCTTAATATTGTCCTCAGCATACGAACTTAAATTGTTGTTAGCTGCAAAATAAATAACCACAACTCTGTTGTACCCATTATCGGGCTTGTCAACTTTGGTACATGAATATAGGATTATTACAGCTAACAGGGTAAAAGCAAAAAACGACCGCTTCATCTTAATCATTAGTATTAAGAATCAAAATTAATCTTTTTCTGCTACAAAGAGTTATATTTGTCTAAATTTAGAATCATGAACTGCGTTAAAATTATGCTTATTGCAACAATTACAGGGCTTTCATTATGCTCATGTAAACAGAAGGCTCCGGAAAAGACTCAGGAGCCATTCAAATATCTGGCGGATGAATTTGCCGATATAAAAGTCATCCGTTTTCAGATTCCGGGATGGGATTCACTTACCCTTCAACAAAAGGAGTACATCTACCATTTAAGTGAGGCGGTCAAATGCGGCCGTGACATATTCTGGGATCAGAACTCTAAATACGGGCTGAAGGTAAGAAAAGTACTGGAGCAAATCCTTGACAATTACAACGGCGATAAAGAGAGCAAAGATTACAATGAATTCATAGTGTACGCCAAAAGAGTTTTTTTCAGCAATGGCATTCACCATCATTATGCTGAGGAGAAAATTATTCCTGCTTGTTCAAAAGAGTTTTTTGCTGACCTTATGTCAAAAAGCGGTCTGGACTCTCTTAAGGATGAAATATTACCAATCATCTTCGATCCTTCGGTTGCTCCCTACAGAAAGAACATTACAGGCAAAGGCGACCTGATTACAGAAAGTGCTGTTAACTTCTATGACGGTGTTACAGCCGGCGAGGCCGAATCTTTCTATAAAAAAATGGAAAATCCTAGCGATCCGAAACCTTTATCATATGGTCTTAATTCAAAGCTCATCAAACAAAATGGAAAAATTGAAGAGAAGGTTTATAAAGCAGATGGTCTTTACGGGAAGGCAATAGAAGAAATTATTTACCATCTTGAAAAAGCAGCTGCTGTTGCAGAAAATGAAAAGCAAAAGGAGTACATAAAGTTACTTTGTGACTACTATCGCAGCGGAGACCTTAAGGTATGGGATGAATACAATATAGCCTGGGTTAAGGAAACTGGCTCTCAGGTAGACTTTATCAACGGGTTCATAGAAAATTACAACGATCCTCTTGGATTAAAGGCTACGTGGGAAGGTATGGTTAATATAAAGGACCTTGAAGCATCAAAACGGACTCAGATTATCAGCGATAATGCCCAATGGTTCGAGGATAACTCTCCTATTGACCCTAAGTACAGAAAAAAAGAGGTCAAAGGGGTATCTGCCAAGGTAATCAACGCAGTACAACTCGGGGGAGACTGTTACCCTGTATCACCGCTGGGAATTAACCTTCCGAATGCAGATTGGATTAGAAAAGAACACGGTTCAAAATCCGTAACGATTGCAAATATTACGGATGCATACGAAAAAGCAGCAGAAGAATCGCCAAAGACTATGAGCGGAGAATTTTCGTGGGATGACTCTGAGATACAACTTATTAAGCAATACGGCAGCCTTACAAGCAACCTTCACACTGATCTTCACGAATGTCTCGGCCACGGCTCTGGGCAATTACGTGAAGGGACATCTCCAAACGCGCTGAAAGATTACAGTTCAACACTTGAAGAGTCCAGAGCAGATCTTTTTGCCCTGTATTATCTTGCAGATCCAAAGCTTGTTGAGCTCGGCATTACACCAAACGACTCAGCCTATAAGGCAGAATATATTAATTATATAAGGAATGGCATTTTCACCCAATTTGTACGCATAGACCTTGGCAAGAGCGTAACTCAGGCTCATATGCAGGGCAGAAAGATGATCTCAGAGTGGTGTTTTGAGAAAGGGAAAGCTGACAATGTCATCGAAAAACGAATTCGTGACGGAAAGACATATTTCGTAATTAACGACTATGCAAAATTAAGAGTTCTCTTTGGCGAACTGCTTAAAGAGCTGCAAAGAATAAAATCCGAGGGTGACTATGAAGCAGGTAAAAAGCTCGTAACAACCTATGGAATCAATATAGATCCGCAACTACACAAAGAGCTCAAAGAGAGATATGCATCTTTAAATCTCAAACCGTACGGAGGATTTATCAATCCAGATATAATCCCAGTTGAGAAAGATGGTAAGGTTATTGACTATAAAGTAGAGTATCCTAAGGATTTTCTGCAGCAAATGAGAGATTACGGAAAGAAATATAGTTTTCTTCCTGTAATAAACTAATAAGATATTGCTTTTGAATCACCGGGATCCCTTTGTTATCAAAGGGATCTCTTCGTTTGAAGTCTCATCCAGATTTTTAGACCACAGGTATTTATTTGTCTCTTTAACTATAACCTTTGAAAGAAGCAGCAGTGCAATCAGGTTAGGAATAGCCATCAAAGCATTCATACTGTCAGCAATATTCCAGATAAGTGAAAGATTGGCTACAGATCCTACAAATACGGCAATTATCCATGCAACTCTGTACCAAATAATGAATTTTTTACCTCCCAGGTATTCCACAGCCTTTTCACCATAGTAACTCCACCCCAGTATTGTACTGAACGCAAATGCCACAATTCCGACAGAGAGTATTAGTGATCCAAAAGGTATTTTAGAAAATGCTGCTTTTGTCAAAGCTGCACCGTTAGTATGATCGATATCGGGAAATGCAAGAACAGAACTAACTACAACTAAACCAGTCAAGGCACAAATCACTACTGTATCCCAGAAAGTTCCGGTTGAAGAGACAAGTGCCTGTCGGACCGGGTTTCTTGTCTGTGCTGCTGCCGCCACTAACGGAGCAGAACCAAGACCTGACTCATTTGAAAACAAACCTCTGGCAATTCCGTATCTGGCCGCCATCATTACTGTTGTACCCAAAAAACCTGCCCCTGCAGCTTTTGCACTAAAGGCAGACTCAAAAATCAACCTTATAGTTTCGCCAAGATAGCTATAATTCATTACCAAAATATAGAGACAACCTATTACATAAAAAAAGGCCATGAAAGGAACCAGCGTTCCGCATACTCTCGCAATACCCTTAACTCCGAATAATATAACCAGGGCTGTTAGTATTGCAATGACCAGACCTGTAACATATTTAGACACAGAATATGTTTCATTGATAAGCATAGAGATGGAGTTGGCCTGGACAGTGTTCCCTATTCCAAAGGCAGCCACTGCCGTAAAAAGACAGAACAGGATGCCCAGCCATTTCATGTTCAGCCCTCTCTCAAGAGCGTACATAGGACCTCCAAGCATAGTTCCATCTGACGTTTTAACCCTGTACTTAATGGCAAGTAATCCTTCCGAATATTTTGTAGCAATACCGAATACTCCTGTAAGCCAACACCATAATACAGCCCCGGGACCACCCAGAGCTACAGCTGTAGCGACACCCACAATATTTCCCGTTCCAATTGTTGCCGCAAGTGCTGTAGCCAAAGCACCGAATTGACTTACATCCCCATTTGCCCCTTTATCTTTTGTAACTGACAATCGTATTCCCGTAAAAATTTTTCTTTGAGGAAATTTAAGTACAATAGTAAGGTAGATGTGTGTGCCTAAAAGAAGTACAATCATAGGCCAACCCCACAGGAAGGCACTTATGCCTTCCACGACAGAAGCAAATGAATTCATAGTTTTAAGTGTATATTTGCAAATATAAAGAAATTTCGCACCAAGTGAAGAAATCGGTTTATATAATTTTAGCATCAGTTTGTGTAGTCTGCGGCACTATAGGAATCTTTCTTCCTGTATTACCCACTACACCCTTTTTGCTTCTTGCTGGATATTTTTACATGAACTCTTCCCCTGGAAGGTTTTACTGGTTAGTCCGGAATCCGTATCTAGGACCATACATCAGGGACTACTACTCAAAACGTGGCATGCCTCTCAGACAAAAAGCAAAAACCATAACAATGTTATGGTTTACGCTGATTCTGTCAATTATTTTTATCGCCTCCTCCCTATGGCTCAAGTTGATCCTTATGAGTGTAGGTGTCGGAGTTACGATTCATATTGCAATGAAAAAGACAAGACCGGACAATTATTAATTAGAGAAGTTTCTCTACCGCTTCAATTGCCTTATCATAGTCCGGTTCAATAACTATGTCCTTTGTTATCTCTTTATAGCGGACTTTTCCACTCTTGTCCACTACAACAACTCCTCTTGCTAGAAGCTGGTTCTCCTTAATCAGGAATCCATACTCCAAGCCGAATTTTGATTGTTTGTAATCCGACAAAGGAAATATATTTGTTATCCCTTCTGCTGCACAGAAACGGCCTAAGGCAAAAGGCAGGTCCTTAGAAATTGTGAGTATTACAACGTCATCCGAAAGAGTGGTCGCCCTTTTATTGAATGTTCTGGTCTGGGTTGCACAAACTCCGGTGTCAATTGAAGGGAAGACACTGACAACAACAACTTTTCCTTTATAATCCGAGAGCTTAACCTCCTTCATAGATATATCTGTTGCAACTATTTCAGGAGCCTGATCTCCTACTTCTATTTGCCTGCCAAGCAGTGTAAGGGGTGTTCCTTTGGATGTAAATATATTTTTTGTTTCTATAGATTCTAATTCTTTCATAATATTTATTTTTGTATTTAATTCTTTCTATAAAACACCAATAAATTTAATTTGTTTATCTTTATTTCTCAAATCTTTTCAAATAATGGCAACTTCATATAAGAAAATCCTGTTTTTTCCGGCAATAATTTTCGTTTCCCTTTTAGTATTTACATCCTGTGACAAGGATAATCCTGATAAATTAAGTGTTGAAAAAAGCTATCTGCATTCTCTTATGAATGATGTATATTATTGGTATAAGGAGATCCCGGCTAATATTGATCCTGATCCGATATCATCTCTGTATGATTACTTCGACACACTTTTAGTGGCTAAAGACAGATGGTCATGGATGATATCCGGGGAGGAATACACCGATTCAGAAAAAGGTGTGTATCTCACCTATGGTGCAAGCTATGCCCAGCCTATAGACCACTACAACGATTATAGCGTTCGGGTAAGATATGTATTTGATAATTCTCCGATGTCAGAAAAAGGTGTAAAAAGAGGTTTTGAACTGACTCATCTGAACGGGACACCTGTGGCTAACCTGATACAAAACGGGACTTTCAACGCACAGCTTAACAACAATACAAATTCCTTTACATTCAAAAGATATGACGGGACCTCATATACTTTTACTGCAAATGCCAGAGAGGTAAGCACCAAATCTGTGCTGAAGAGTATGGTCATAACAGCTGACGATTTTCCCGGATTGCCATACCCTGTCGCTTATTTCAACTACTACGCATTTAAGGCAAGCATGCTTTCAGATATCGAGACAGCCATGGCTGTATTCAAAGCTGCTAATGTAAAAGAGCTGATACTTGACCTCCGGTACAATGGCGGAGGAGACGGTGCCGCGACGCAAATGCTGTCAAACTACCTTGCTCCGGCCAGTGCCAACGGTAAGGTTGTCGCTCGTCGTAAACACAATGACAAACTTTCATCTTACGACACTCAGACTAGTACCATGACTATTGTAAGCAGAGTGAACAATTCACTGGATCTGAACAGGCTGATTATTTTAACCGGAGGAGGCACTGCATCAGCAAGTGAAGTAATAATAAACGGATTCAGGCCATTGATGAATGTCCTGCAAATAGGGAGGACAACATATGGTAAACCAAACGGAATGTATGTTTGGTTCTACCCTGAAGATGAGGAAATGTACCCTGATTTTGTATTTCTTCCGATTGCATTCTATAGTGTGAATAGCCTGGGACAAGGCGATTATGAAGATGGTATTGTTCCTGATCATCAAAGGCCGGACGACCTGTATCATGATTTCGGGCTGGAAGAGGATTGGTTACAATCGGCTTTAACGTATATATCAACAGGTGCGTGGCCGGAGATCCCCGCAGCCAGATCAACGACAATTCCACTAAAGCCCGGCCGAAGGATAAAAGTTGATGAAGACGCTAAAAATTACGGCGTATATAAAGACAAGAAACCTCTATGATCAAAAAAATTCCTCTTTATACACTATTACTTATTTGCCTTCAATTTGAGACAGATATAGTACTGTCACAAACTGACCCTGTAGTTTCGCGAATTATAAATGAAGGAAGGATCAACAACAGAACCATGAACCATCTGGATATTCTTTCCAACAGAATAGGAGGACGTCTTGTTGGTTCGGATGCTTATGAAAATGCAACATACTGGGCTGCCGGATTATTTACGAAATGGGGATTGGAAGTTACTTTACAAGCAGTTGATACTCTGCCTGTGGGTTTCAACAGAGGTCCTTGGTTTGGTCGTATGTTGAGCGAGGACGGATTGATGTTGCATTTCGTAACACCTTCTTACACAGCCGGGACAAAAGGAGTACAAAGAGGGCATGTCGTTCTTGAGCCGAAAACCAGAGGTGAGTTTGAAAGGATGAAAGGAAAGCTGAAAGGCGCATGGGTGTTGATTACCGGAGAAAGTGACGGTTTTCCTGTAGATTATTCCCCATTTGCAGATGAGGCTAGGTTAAGAATTATTAAAGAGAATGAGGCTATTTCCAAATACAATGACTCAATAAAAAGATGGAATCTTGACCACCCGGGAAAAGAGGCAAAGAGTTTCAAGAGTCTGAAAGACTCTCCTGCTTTATTCTATAAAGAGATGAGGGAATCAGGGATTTTAGGGATTATCCAATCTGCAAAAGTGCCTTTAAGAGCTCTATATGACAGAAAAAATCTCTTTTACATGAGCTTCGATTCTCTTCCGGATTGTCCGGACATCAAATTGGATGAAGCACAATATAGTATAATTCTGAAAAAGGTAAAAGAGAGGCAATATTTCCAACTGGAATTCGATATAAGGAATCATTTCAAACCGGGTCCTGTGGTTATTCACAATGTCATAGGAATAATAAAAGGAAACACACTCCCCGATGAATATGTCATGTGCGGAGGTCATCTCGATTCTTACGATGTCGGTACCGGAGCTATTGATTGCGGCTCCGGTGTAGCTCCTACCCTTGAAGCAGCCCGTCTAATTGCACTCTCTGGAGCAAAACCTAAGAGATCAATACTTTTCTGTTTATGGGCCGGAGAAGAGTTCGGATTATGGGGTTCGGAATTCTGGGTTAGGACAAATAAGGACAAGCTGAAGAGTATAAGCAACTATTTCAACAGAGACGGAGGGCCTACCGTAACCAGCGGGATAACAATACCTGATGCGATGTACAATGATTTTGAAAAGATATGTGAACCACTCAACTCAATTAATCCTGATTTTCCCTTTTTACTAAAAAAACGCAGCGGCAAGCCTCAGCCTTTGCCAAAAATTGCCGGAGGATCGGATCATGCCTACTTCGCCATGAATGGCGTACCTGCAATTAGCTTCGATAACAGCGACCCGAAAGGATATGACTTCAGCTACCATGAAATCTGGCATACAGAAAGGGATACTTACAATATAAGCATCCCTGAATATATGAATCACACATCTGTGGTGACTGCTGTTGTTTTATACAATCTTGCCAATCTGGATCACCTGCTGTCAAGAGATGACCTATATGATCTCAATATCAAGTGAATAAATCCAGCCTTGTCTTCCATCTGTAAGTTCAACTCTTTTCCACTGACCTATCTCCTCTATCAAAGAGACCTTTGTACCTTCATGCAAAATGAATAGTGTGTTTCCTGAATTATCCGGAGAACTTTTGACTGTACTTACAGGTTTCATTACTATTGCCGTGTCTTTCTTATAATAACCATGCTTCTGGCTCCACGAAAAATATACAGAGAATAATATCAGTAAGATGGAAGCCATAGCACCGAAGAAAGAACCCTTCCTCGCTTTCGGAGTCGGTCCGTAACGGAACATAAGGAGTAATAAGGCCAACAAGGCCATTGAAATTATTGACAAATAGGCCCAGGCATCCGATGATAAAGAGTAGTTAATATCTTTAACCCATGTCTTTAGAATAAAATCCGGAATCTCCTCAATCTTGTCCAAAGAGAACTCTCTGGCCAATTGAAGGTTATTGATAACATCCTTGTCAGATGGATCTAATTTCAACGCCCGCTCATAATAGAGAATTGATTTCCCTATCTCTTTCATTTTGAAGTAACTATTGCCAATATTGTATAAAAGAGCCGAAGATACATATCCGGACTTCTCAATTTTCAAGAACCCGTCAAGAGCTTCCTGATATCTGGCCTGGGTGTAGCTGTTATTTGCCTCTGTCCATATCTCCTTAGGAGACTGAGCTTGTGCTGTCAGATAAATGAGCGCAGTTGTAATGATTAATAATATCCTCTTCATATCTATACCTCCAGATCTGAAATTAATTTGATTGCTCTTTGATAATTTTGTCCCATCTCAGGTTTATCCTGATCCGGTGCATATCTTGCATATTCACACACCTCAATCAATGCCAGCAGCTCTTCTGTATGCTCTTTGGAAACACTCTTCTCTTCAAGTGAGGATGCAATTTTCTCTCTTGAGAGATCGGCAAGTGAAAGATTAAGCTTATCTGAACAATATCCGAGAATTGCCCTATGCAGCTCTTCAAAGAAAGCACTATAGAGGTTTTGTTTCATGAGTGATTCAGCATTTCTGAGTTTTGCCCTGGCTACCTTATTGGCTCTTCTGTTCTTGACCCCCGCAATATCCATATTCCTCTCTATTCTCTTTGAAAAGAACTTGTCCATAAGGAAAAATGAGGCGATTATCAATACTATCAAAGCAAAGAATGTAACAGAACCGAAAAAGAAATGATTACCTCTCACCAGTCCGGAAATGCCCGAACGTATATAACGCACATCATTCCCGATACTTTTAACTGATTGCTTGTTAACACCCATTGGAAGTGACGCAGATGAATTTGCTGAGCCCTCTGCGGCCTGTCCGACTCTTAAAGTGAGTTTTTCAGAGGTAAGAGTCTTATATTTTTTCGCACCTATATCATAATAACTAAACACAACAGGGCCTAATTCAAATACTCCGGCACCCCTCGGTATAAGAGGATACTCAAATTCCTTTGTTCCTGATGTCCCTTTTCCGGATTTGCTTGTATTGTCTGAAATCTTAGTGTCGTACACTTCAAAATCGGACGGAAAAGTGATTTTTGGTGTCTCTACAAGATTGAGATTTCCTGAACCCGATATAGAGACCTTAAGAGATACCGCTTCATTAGCATTAATAGTGTCTTTGGTCAGTTGTGCCGACAACTGGAAATCCCCCACACCTCCTGAGAAAGTTGGAGGAGCTCCGGAAGGCAAAGGAGATACATTCACGTTTATTGATGATGCGGTGACCCTTTTCTTAATAGTCTGATAGCTGTCAAAAAAATCATCGAACATTGACCTTGATCCTCCAGAAGAGGCTCTCACCTGAACGAGGCATGTCATTTCAGAAGGGTCAATAACCAGATTTCCTGTTTGTTGAGGAATGAGCATATACCTTCTTAAAACCGCAGCATTGTATATTTTACCATTAACTGTCTCTCTTGTAAATTCAATATTTGATGGTGTATCAATCTCCTGACTCCAGAAACCGTTAAATGTCGGGAACTTTACATTCTCGAAACCTCCTATTGGCACTTTTGTATATAGTTTCAGCGTGGCAAGGAGGCTTTCACCCTTTACCACCCGTCCCTTACTTACAGACATTTTCATAAAAATGTCATCTGAAGAGATTGTTCCATTACTCTTTTGTGAGGATGTCCCGGAAGAGTTGCCGGAGTTATTTGCTTCTCCCTTGACCACCTCAACAGATACCGGGTTAGTATGATAGGTCTTACCTCCTATAACTGCTGAAGCGGAAGAAATAGAAAAAGTTCCTATGTTCCTCGGTTGCAAAATATAGGTATAACTTACCTGATAGCTGTCCGTTCTCTTGCCGTTTATTATCTGCGTACTTGTCATTGTAGATGTGGTCGGGCCTGCAAGAACATCAAAATCCTTCAATTGAGGAGGGTTAAAGCTTGACGGCTCCCCTCCGGCAGTAAAAACAAGTCTGAAATTTTCATCCAAACCTACTACCCGCGGAACATCCACAGTAAATGAAGCCTGGGCCGATAGTGCAATTGAAACCAGCAAAGCACCAGACAATAGTAAAAACTTTTTAATACAGTTGATAGTCATATATATGATTCTTTACCAATTTTTCTCTTTTTGTCTGCTCTCAAGGACCTTCGCCTTCTCCTTTTTCACCTTGTCCTGAGTCTCATTTTCCTTATTCTGGATAGCCTGCAGCATCTGTTCTGCTGTTTGTGGCGAGATCTGAGGTTGCTGTTTTTGATCTTTATTCTGATCTTTATTCTGATCTTTGTTCTGGTCCTTATTTTGGTCTTTGTTCTGATCCTTATTTTGGTCTTTGTTCTGATCTTTATTCTGGTCCTTATTCTTATCCTGATTTTTCAGCATTTTTTGGGCATAAGCCAGGTTTGATTTGGTCTCTACATCTTCCGGGTTGACTCTCAGGGAATTTTTGTATGCCTCTATTGCCTCCTTGTATTTTTTTTGGGCAAGGTTAAAATTTCCCAGATTATGAAATGAGGCCGATTTTATTTCATTTTCCTTTGTTGAATCAGCCACTTGTGTTATAATTTTTTCTGCCTCAGCAGGATTGTTAAGCTTATACATGGTATTACCAAGATTGTATGCAGCCTTTATAGATTTCGGATTCTTTTCAAGAGCCCGTCTGTACTCAAGTTCTGCATCCTGATACTTGCCCTTTCCATATGAGCTGTTTCCTTGCCGGACCTGCCATCTGTCACTCTGCCCCCATGAAGCGGAGAATAAAAAAAGAAAAAGTATTGTAGTATAAATTTCTCTCATATCTCTCTATTTAAAAAAATTTTTCCCTTTTCTGTCTACTATCATAAATTCAAGTATCAGGAAAAGTAGTGCTATAGCAAAAAAGTACATATATTGCTCGTCAAAATCCTCAAACACAACAGATTTATAACTTTGCTTATCCATATTATGTATTTTCTCGACAAGCGCATCAAGGCCAAAATCACTGTTCCCTGCCTTGACAAACATTCCGTCACCGGCTTTTGCAACATCAGCAAGAGTTTTCTCATCGAGCTTGGTTACAACCATGTTCCCGTCCTTGTCTTTCAGAAAGTCTCCACCAGGTAACGGGATAGGCTTACCTTCTGACGATCCGATACCAAGAGTATAAACCTGTATTCCAAGGCCTTTAGCGGTAGAAGCTGCATCGACAGGATTATCCTCATGGTTTTCCCCGTCTGTAATTAAAATTATTGCCCTGCTGTTTTTGCTTTCCTGGCTGAAACTCTTGACAGATGTATTGATAGCATCTGCTAAAGCTGTTCCTTGAACAGGCACAGAACCGGTTGTTATATTATTAAGGAAAATCTTTGCAGATACATAGTCTGTAGTTATCGGCAATTGGACAAATGCCTGACCGGCAAATACTATCAGACCTATCCTGTCATCCTTCATTTTATCGACCAAGCGTGATATTGCCAGCTTTGCCCGCTCTAACCTGTTAGGAGTATAATCCTCCGCAAGCATTGAGTTTGAAACATCCAGCGCAATCATTATCTCCACCCCTTTTGTCTCAACCTCTTTTATTTTAGCACCCAATTGGGGTCTCGCAAGGCCAATGGAAAAGAAGAAAAGAGCAAGCGAGTATATAGAAAGTTTTATCCATCCCCGGCTTCTGGATGCCCGTGGAACAAGAGTATTCACAATATCCGGATTCCCGAAAAGTTCTATTCTCTTCCTTCTGCTCCTTCTCATAACAGCGTATGCTATAAAAAGGAGCGGAATTGTCAAAATGAGCAGTAAAAACTGCGGTTGTGCAAATTGTAACATATTCTACGCTATTCTTCTTGTTATGAAAAGTCTTAAGAGTATTTCAAGGGCAACTGCAATAAGTGCTATCCACGCAAATATCATAAATTTCTCCTGATATACAGGAAACGAGTCAACGGCAGTCTTATTCTTCTCCATCTTGTTTATCTCTCCATATATCTCGAGAAGTTTTGTATTGTCTGTTGCACGGAAATACTTGCCCCCGGTTTGATCGGCAATTTGTTTAAGCAAAGGTTCGTCAATCTCCACCTTTACCTGTTGTATATCTATTCCAAATGGTGTAAGCACAGGATATGGAGCCATGCCCATTGCGCCAACACCTATTGTATAAACTCTTATACCGTAGGTTTTTGCAATCTCAACTGCCATAAGCGGTGATATCTCTCCCCTGTTATTAACGCCGTCTGTCAGTAAAATTATAACCCGGCTTTTTGCCTTGGAATCCTTTAATCTGGCCACAGCGGTAGCAAGCCCGTTGCCTAATGCTGTACCATCCTCTATCAGACCTGTCTCAACCTCTTTCATCATATTGATAAGAGTAGCCCTGTCAGAAGTGATCGGACATTGAGTAAAGCTTTCGCCGGCAAATACGACAATACCCATTCTGTCATTTGGCCTCTGGGCGATGAACTCTATTGCTATATCCTTGGCAGCACTTATACGATCCGGATTAAAATCTCGGGCTAACATACTTGTGGAAATATCCAAAGCAAACACTATATCTATACCCTCAGTATCAACCTTTTCAAAGTTTGTGGAAGATCTGGGCCTTGCAATGGCAAGAATAATCATAGATATTGCAATACATCTGGCCACAAAAGGAAAATGTCTCATTATTTTCTTCAGTTTGCCGCCATTACCCATCCATGGTGCTGTTGAAGCCACCCTTAATGATGGAGATGCCCCTCTTACCTCTCTCCATATATAAAGAGCGATAAACGGTATTAATATTAACTCAAGATAGAGTATTCCAGGATATTCAAAAAACATATCTAATCCCTCCCATTTTCTGCCTCCATTCCCTGTAAGAATGTCGCATTAACAAACCTGACAGCCGTAGGAACAGCTTCCTCATTTTCCTGTTGAGTTGCTTTATACTTGGCAAATTTTACAAGATCCGAAAGATTGAACAGAGCTTCCAGTTCCTTGTATTCCTTCGGTTCTATCTTAAATTCGGCTATCATTTCAAGTATTTCTGCAGAAGTCTTCTCCATAGTCTGGATTCCATATCGTCTTTCCAAATAAAGACGAATAGTGTCAAAAATTTCAGTATAATATCTTTTCTCCTGATTATTCTGCCATAATTTTTCTGATCTTATTCTCTCAAGGTCTCTCAATGCCAAAATGTGAGGAGGATCGTCCGGAGTCTGTTTCGTAAACACAGACCTCATCCGTCTTCTGTTTTTTATGAATTTATAAAGGATAAAGCACAATGCTATTATAGCTACTAGAATTCCAAACCACGGAAGAAATTCCCCGACAGTATATTTATAAGTCTGTTGTCCTTTAATATCAAAAGGTTTAAATGATGTTGTATCAATCTGGATTGTTTTGACCTCCAGTTTTCCTGCATCATACCATACTGTATCTATTGAACCGTCAGCTCTGTTCAGATATGCGGGAAACGGAGGTATTACATACGAACCGCTGTCAAATGAGGTTAATATTACCCTGGTATCCAGTTCCAGATTTCCATCACTGTTTGAAATAGTATCTGTCTGTGGTTGCCCGACTATCTCCACGCCTTGCGTAACAGGATTTTCCGGAGTCGGAAAAACAAACTTTGTACCTTTTGGTACGGTAGTTTTGAAATGCAGAACAGTCTGGTCTCCTATAAGAAGTGTATCTTTTTGGTCCATACGATTTATCTCTTGTTAAAGAGGGAAATTAGTCCCTTTACATAATCTCCGTCAGTTGCTATACTTACGGAATCTACCTTATATTTTCTAAGACATTGCTGAGTAACTGCCTGGATTTTACTGTTCCAGTCATTGAAATATTGACGTACATTTTTGCTGGAAGTGTCAACCCACTCTTCTTTGCCGGTCTCGGCATCACTGATTCTGATAAAGCCGACATCGGGCAACTCTCGCTCCCGGGGGTCATAAACAGATACAACAGATATATCATGTCTGTTGACTGCTATTTTTAAAGCCTCCTCATATCTCGGTTTAATATCTCCGTCAAGGTCAATAAGATCCGAGAGAAGAAAAGCCGTACACCTTCTCTTGATTGCATTGGTAAGAAACCTCAAAGCCCCTCCTATATCAGTTCCCTTGCTCTCAGGTTCAAATTCAAGCAGCTCACGTATTATCCTCAACAAATGACTTCTGCCTTTTTTGGGCGGAATGAATTTCTCAACATGATCACTGAAAAAAAGTGCTCCTACTTTGTCATTATTAGCTGAAGCTGAAAATGAAAGCACCGCGGCAATTTCAGTAATTAGCTCTCTCTTAAGTTTGTCTGTCGTTCCAAAAAGTCTTGAACCACTGACATCAACCAGCAACATCACTGTCAGTTCCCTCTCCTCTTCAAACACTTTTATATACGGAGAATTGAGTCTTGCAGTGACATTCCAGTCCATGCTTCTCACATCATCCCCATACTGGTACTCACGCACCTCGCTGAATGCCATTCCCCTTCCCTTAAAAGCAGAATGGTACTCACCTGCAAAAATCTGACGTGACAAACCTTTAGTCTTAATCTCAATCTTTCTGACTTTCTTCAATAACTCGCCGGTCATATTAAGGAACCTCCACTTTATTCATTATCTCAGTAATGATATTCTCAGTTGTTACATTTTCTGCTTCTGCCTCGTATGTGAGACCGATTCTGTGCCTTAAAACCTCATAGCTGACAGCTCTTACATCCTCAGGTATAACGTAACCTCTTCTCTTAATGAATGCATAAGCCTTAGCAGCCATTGCCATACTTATACTTGCACGAGGTGAGCCTCCGAATGAGATCAGGTCTTTCAAATTCTTAAGGTCATACTCTTCAGGAGTTCTGGTGGCATAGACTATATCCACAATATACTTCTCAATCTTCTCATCCATGTACACCTCTCTTACTATCTGACGTGCCCTGATTATATCCTCAGGTTTAAGGATAGTGTTTGCTTTAGGGAACGTTCCGCTGTTATTCATCCTGATAATAAGCTTCTCCTCCTCTTTTTTAGGATACGACACGACTACCTTTAGCATGAAACGGTCAACCTGTGCTTCAGGCAGTGGATATGTACCCTCCTGTTCAATAGGATTCTGCGTTGCCATTACAAGAAAAGGCTGAGGTAAAGGGAAAGTCTGGTCTCCAATGGTCACTTGTCTCTCCTGCATGGCTTCCAGCAAAGCTGACTGCACTTTTGCCGGAGATCTGTTAATTTCATCCGCTAATACAAAATTCGCAAATATAGGTCCCTTCTTAATTTGAAACTGCTCACTTTTCTGACTGTAAATCTGTGTTCCGATAAGGTCTGCCGGTAAAAGATCCGGTGTAAACTGAATACGGCTGAATTTCGCATCCATTGTTGAAGCAAGAGTATTGATGGCCAATGTCTTTGCAAGACCAGGAACACCCTCCAGGAGTATGTGCCCATCTGCAAGAAGGCCTATCATCAGATTCTCCACCAACTGCTTCTGCCCAACGATTACTTTGTTCATTTCAAGAGTGATCATATCTGTAAAAGCACTCTCTCTCTGAATCTTTTCGTTTAGTTCTTTGATGTTTACGGTTTCCATATTGTTTGATTTTGTATTTTTGTTCTATAAATTACAAATTTAGTCCAAAATTTAAGTAATGCGTTTTTTTATATCAATATCCTTCAGAGGTACTAAATACTGTGGTTGGCAGATACAATCCGACCAACTTTCTGTGCAGGAAGAGGTCGAAAGAGCTCTGTCCATCCTGCTCGGAGAAAAATGCGAAGTAACCGGTGCCGGAAGGACAGATGCCGGAGTCCATGCTGTCAATTATGTTGCCCATTTTGACTCTGACAACCCATTACCATTTATGGATATCGACAGAGTGATTTACAAAATAAATGCCATTCTGCCTGCTGACATTACAATTCATAATATATGTCAGGTTTCGTCGAATGCCCATGCAAGGTTTGACGCAATCAGCCGAAGCTATTGTTATTTTATTCACACCCATAAAGACCCTTTCCTTTCAGATTACTCATATTACTTCCCGTTTAATCTGGACTTGGACAAGATGAATAAAGCAGCTGAATATCTTCTTGGCGAACAGGATTTTACAACAATGGCAAAGCTTCACTCCACAACGAAGACAAATATATGCACAGTTACAGAGGCATTTTGGGAAGCAGGAGCACCTATGGGTATTACTCCACTTTCACCAACTGCTTTCCAGGGAGTGACACCTTTCTGTCACGGCCAAAAAATCGATGAATCTGCCACCTACTGCTTCAATGTGTCATCAAACAGATTTCTCAGAAATATGGTCCGTGCCATTGTCGGCTCTTTACTGGAGGTAGGCAGAGGGAAACACGAACCTGAATGGATAAAAGAAATTTTAGAATTACAGAACCGTAACATAGCCGGCAGTTCTGTTCCCGGGCATCCGCTTTTCCTCACAAAGGTCGATTATCCGTATAAAACATTCTAAAAGAAACAGATATAATTCATAACAAGAGTAAACATGAAAAAGATTGCATTCCTGTTCTCCGCACTGCTTTTTATGGCACAGAGTCAATATAGTACAGCTCAGGAACAAATTGTTGTTCCCAAAGCCGTCACGAGAGCTTATGAAAAACAGACAAGACAGACAGACGGGAGGCCCGGGAAAATGTACTGGCAGAACAAGGCCGGGTACGACATACAGGTTGATGTGGATGTAAAGAACAAATTAATAACAGGTCATGAAATAATACGCTATGAGAACAACAGTCCTGACTCAATTTCATCCATTGTCATAAGGCTATATCAGGACATATTCAAAAAAGGGGCAAACAGGAATTCCATAGTAGATGTTAATCCGGGGGACATAACAGAGGGTGTAAGAATAAAAGAGTTGAAGATAGGGGGAAAAAGTGTTGCCACTACAAACAATCCCGGCATCAATAGAAGCGGGACTATCATGAAAGTCAGACTTCCAAGGAAGATTGCACCTAAAGAGAAATCCGAATTTGAAATAGGTTGGGAGTTTGATTTCCCTGCACACACATTAATAAGGATGGGAACCATAGACAGTTCCAGCCTTTTTGTGGGACAATGGTATCCGCAAATAGCGGTATATGATGATGTTTACGGTTGGGACAGCAGATCCTATAACGGAATGGCGGAGTTTTACAATGATTTTTCTGATTTCTCTGTTGAGATATCGGTCCCTGATGGATTTATCGTATGGGCAACAGGAAAATTAGAGGATATGAGCGAGGTGTTACAACCTCATTATTGCGATTTGTATAAAAAAGCCATAGAGTCCGAAAAAGTTATGAATGTCATTACCGAAAATGATCTGAAAAAAGGAGAGATTACAACCGGCAAAAACATCTGGAAATTCAAAGCTGAAAATGTAAGTGATTTTGCCTTCGGCCTAAGCGATCACTATCTCTGGGATGTATGTAGTGTTGAGGTGGATAAGAAAAGTAAAAAGAGGACTATTGTAGGAGTTGCATACAATGCCAAATCGCCAAATTTCAGTAAAGTAGCAGAAATTGCGAGAGAGAGTGTAAGATCACTCTCTAAGGATTCTCCCGGAGTTCCTTACCCTTTTCCATATCTTACCGTATACAATGGGGATTTTGGCATGGAGTATCCTATGATTACAAATGTCGGAGCTGAAAGCGATTTTGGAATGACTGTTTACGCCAATTCTCATGAAATTGCACACGCTTACTTTCCATTTTATGTGGGTACAAATGAGACCAAAAACGGATGGCTAGACGAGGGACTTACCGTTTACCTCCCGGAAAAGATGCAGAAAGACCTTGACTCCACTCTCGATATTAAAGTCCATAATACCAAATCATTCTCAGCATATTCAGGAATGGAAGATGAGCCGGCCTTGATTACACCTACATTTTATCTGGATCCGAAGGTATACTTCTATTTAAACTATGCAAAAACGGAACAGGCTCTAAGAATGTTGGAAATAGAGCTGGGAAGGGAAACTTTTAACAAATGTCTTCTTCAGTTTATGGAAAGGTGGAAATATAAACATCCCACTCCTTATGATTATTTCAATACATTCAATGATGTATCCGGGAGGAATCTCGACTGGTTCTGGCTTGCCTGGTATTACCGCCAAGGAGGAATCCCCGACTTATCTATAAAAAATGTAACTCTCAAAAAAGGCAAAATAACAGTCCTAATTGAAAATAAAGGCACTCTTCCAATGCCGGTAATTATTTCATTATACAACAACGACAAACTCATTACCACAGTATTCAGACCGGCCGTTTTATGGCAAGAACATAATGAAATCTCAATATCTGTTAAAGATCCGGGCTTTATCACCCGTGTAGTATTGGGCAACGACACAATTGCAGATGCAAATAAGAGGGATAACGAGAAGAATATAGATTAATGTGAATGTTTTAAACTTTGGAATCCATTTATTGTTTAAATAGAAAAATAGATATGGACAACAATAGTTTTTTCGAGTTACATAACGGAGTTATGATTCCTGCTATCGGGTTCGGAACATGGCAGGTGCCTGATGGTGAAATATGTTACAATGCCGTTTCAAATGCCTTAAGGAGCGGATATCGCCACATTGACACGGCAAAAGCATACAATAATGAAAAAAGCGTTGGAAAAGCAGTCAAAGACTCCGGGTTAAGGAGAGATGAAATCTTCATCACATCGAAACTTCCGGCTGAAATAAAGAGTTATGAGGGCGCCCTGGAAAACTTCAACAAAACTATGGAGAATCTTGACAGTGAATACCTGGATTTATATCTGATACATGCTCCCTGGCCATGGACAGAAATTGGGAAGGATTGCACAAAAGAGAATATCTCTGTCTGGAAGGCAATGGAGGAGATATACAAAAGCGGACGTTGCAGGGCCATTGGTGTATCAAACTTCAATGTGAAGGATTTGAATGCCATACTGGACAATGGTAAGATCAAACCTATGGCCAACCAGATAAAATATTACATAGGTAACACGCAGAAGGATATTACGGATTTTTGCATGAAAAACGACATCCTTGTTGAAGGTTACTCACCTCTGGCAACAGGAAAAATACTTGCTGACGGCCGTATTAAGGAAATTGCAGATAAATACAGAACAACATTACCCAAAATTTGTATACGCTATGTCCTTCAGAAAGGTGTGCTGCCTTTACCCAAATCTGTAACGCCTGAAAGAATTCAGCAAAATTTTGATATCAGTTTCACGATTTCAGGAGAAGATATGAAGTACCTTGACTCATTGCAAGACACCATAGTGGCCAGACAGATTGGGCATTAAGCTAAATATTTGGCAATCTCTCATTTAAGGGCTAACTTTGCCTGATGCTAACAGATATTCACAAAAAAGAGATAGAGAATCTTTATGCGACACCTATAGCTCAGCAGACTGCGTTCTGGTCTGTGGTAAAAAAACGACTTGGAGCATCTACCCTGGCAGTAAATTTTAAATCTAAAAATTCACTGATTTTTAATGTGACAAGGAGTGAATCCTCGGTATTGTCAGACATTTCGATTATAATCAAACAACTAAATAACAACAACTCCATTGCATATGTTCCTTATGGGCCTGAGCTTGAACCGGACGAGGAGTTTCAAGGGTTATTTCTTGAAGAGTTATCGGAGTCTTTAAAAGATTTTCTCCCAAAAGACTGCATTATGATCCGGTATGACCTCTGTTGGGAATCATACTGGGCAAAAGAACCCGATTGCTTTGACGAGAATGGCGTTTGGATTGGAGAACCGGCAAGAAATACGCAGGAGATGAGATTCAATTTCAACACAATTAACTGGAACTTTAAAAAGGCATATTACAACATTCTGCCTTCTAATACAATATATCTTGACCTCACATCCGATACAGATGTGATTTTAAACAGGATGAGAGCCAAAACACGATACAATATCGGACTTTCTCAAAGGAAGGGAGTGAATGTTGTGCAACTGGGCCTTGACAATCTTGACATTTGGTACTCACTGTATCAGGAGACTGCAATAAGAAACAGAATACTAATAAATGATATTAAGTATTTCGAGACTGTTCTCTCATCAAATGCAGACAATACAGAGTCCCCGGCAAAAGTATTCCTTCTTGCCGCCATGTACGACAAGACACCTCTCGCCGCAATGTTTCTGATCATAACAGGTCATAGGGGATCTTATCTTTATGGCGCCTCATCATCCTGGCACAGAAATCTTATGGCAACCTATGCGCTCCAGTGGGAAGCGATAAAAATATCAAAAGCCGCGGGGTGCTCTGAATACGATATGTTTGGCGTATCGCCGGGGCCAGATCCGTCACACCCTTTATACGGGTTATATAAATTTAAAATAGGATTCGGCGGAGATTTGTACCATGGACTTGGATGCTGGGATTATCCTCTGAAATTATCAGAGTATAATCAATTTATATCCTCAGAACTAAACAGTCAGGGTTTTCATGGATCATAAGTAAAAGTTGGGGACAGGGGTAACAAAATTTTATCTTTGCGTTACGAAAAAGGAAAGAGAAAAATGCAAAAGAGTGGTTATTCATTGTTGTTGCCGACAGGGATGTTGGAGTATTTTGAAATTACAGAAGTAAAAGAGAATGGAGATTCAGTAGATATTTATCTTACAGAGTTAAACATCGTTCCATGCGAGTATAGGAATGACAAGCTTCAGTCTAAGGGATTTTATGAAGAGATAACAATCAATGATTTTCCCATAAGAGGTAA
>JALOCI010000074.1 GCA_023227835.1 Bacteroidales bacterium | reverse complement strand
GATGGTGCCGCCCTCGAGGTCCACGCGCATCGTGCGTAGGTCGGCTATAGCGATGACGTTTGCGGGCTTGCTGCTTGGCTTGCGCGACATAGCGCCCCTGCCCGGGAGCCGGTTGCGAGCCCTTACCAGTGACTCGCCCACGGCTCCCGGGTCGAATGCACGCGCGAGCGTGCGCTCAACTCACAGGGGAATTCGCGTGATGCCGAACCGTCGCTGGTAAGTCAACGGTTGGCGTGCGTTACACTCTTCATTACGCCACACTTTCGCGCGGCGTTCAATTCTTTTTGCTGGCCTGCGCGGCTATGTCGGATTTTGCCTTATTTATCGCCGTGATATCGGTGAGCGTGTGCCCGCCGATAACAACCCCTCCGAGCGCCAGGATGGCCTCAGCGCTCGGGAGCGGCACGCTTGGCCACTTCGCCTTGACCGCCGCCATAATGGCGCTTGCGACCGTGGCGACGGCTGCGTAGAGAAACTTTCTCGGGATAAGCGTAAGCAAGATAGACATTACGTGACCTCAAACTCTCCGGTGGTACTCGCTCGGCACCGCCCCTCTCGCCGGCATGGCAGGGCGAGAATAGCCTCGTGGATGCTCTTAAGCTGCGTATCGACCACGCCCCGCCATCGCCCGTCTTTCCAGGCCACGGCCAGAAGCGCAATGACGTTGGCTGCGAGCCACGCAATCACGACGTTTGCCGTGACTTCCATCGCGGTTACGACGCTTTCGTCTTGGCTTTCGCCTTGGCTTCGTCCTTGTCTTCGTCGCGTGCCGGGGCGCTGTAGGGCACGCCCTCGAAGAGCACGTCACCCGCGAACCCGAATGCGACGACCTTGAGCGCGCCTACCTGCGCTTGCAGCGCCGCCGTGTTGAAGGTCTGTTGCGCCTCACGTGCATGCTGCACGGCCGCGCCCGCCTCCGACCAGTCGCCTATCAGCTCGTAGCTTCGGTGCTTCGTGTTTTGCGGCTCGGCGCGGCTTGCGTGCTCGGTGCATACCCGGCACGAGCCCTTGGGCGGCGCCTTGTCGGCGCCCGAGATTGCGGTGTCAAAGATTCTTCCCATGGTGTTTGCTCCTGTTGTGAGCGCTACTCGCGCTCGATGACCTGGACGCCGAGCGGCAATGCCGCCGGCGCCACTTTCCGTTTGCCCATTACGGCACACATGACCGTTGCGGGATTTTCGCTGTCTCGCCATGCGCTGATTCCCAGTACGTTGGCAATGGCGCCATTCCAAACGCTATCCACGAACGTTGTGAGCGCGGTACGTTGCGCGGCGTTGAGCGTTATCACGCCGGCCTGCTCGATGTATGTAAGGTCACCCGCCGCCATGACTGCCCCTTAGAGTGTGGCTATCTCGACCCACCCCGTGTTTCCCGTTGGGTTCGCTTTGAGCCATGCAGTAGAGTTTGTGGTGTCGAGACACAAAGACCCGCCCGCCGCCGTGATGACGCCTTCCGGCGAGCCGGCGTTGCGGAAAATGCCACACGGGGTCGCCCCTCCATCTGTAACGAGCGTGCCGCCGCCATCGTATTGGAAGCGTGTAGCGCAAACCGTGGTGTACGCCGAATCATCGGCAAGGCGCGCGTGTAGCTCGGTTCCGTTGCGTTTCAGCGCTGGGTATGCGTTCGTGGCGCCGCCGAGTAGTAGCGCCGTGAACCCGGTAGCCGCCGCATTTTGCAGCGTCACGGTTCCGTCCGATGACGAGGAGATTTTCGACCGCCCTAACCATGTGTAGAGCGCGGCGCTGGGGATTGTCGTTGAGCTTGAGGAGAACTTCACGGCCTCCGTCCCCGCCGCCGCAAGCGCGATGGCGGTTGCGGACGACCGAAAAAGGCCGTGCGCCTCGCTCGTGGTGCGCACCCCTGGCGCCGCCGCTGTGCCGTCCGGCACGGTGAGCGTGCCCGACAGGGTGCCGCCCGCGAGCGCGAGATACGTTGCATCGGCGATGGCCGAGGTAACGTAGTTCACTGCTGCCAATGCGGCCCTAACGATTCTCATGTCACCACCCGAAGACTGCGTGCCAGGCCATAAAGCCCGTGGCGCCGCCCGAGACTCGGCGAACGTATACCGCCCGTAAACCTGCCACGTCGAACTGCTCGGCGTCGTGCGCCGCGTTTGCGAGCCCGGTTCCAGCCGCGTCGAAGTCGTCCGCTTCCGAATGCGCCCAATGCCGTGACTCGGTGAGCCAGTAGACCTCTAGCTCGTAGTCCTCATCGAGTCGGATAGGGATATCTACCCCGTTGATTTTCGTCACATGGATAAGCGCGGTCGCCGCGTCGCTCGGTATCTCCAGGGCGCCCACGTCGAGGGTTTCGACGGGTGCCGTTGTCGGCGCCGTGGCTGGCACTCCCGTTGGGTCGATTTTGGCGTACCCTGGGACGCGCGAGAAGTTCACGCGGCACACTTGGGCCGCGTCGTAGAAGCAATGCACTTCAGCCGTGGGCGCATAGGCGAGCGGCGCGTAACCCGCCGTCGTGAACCACGTCGGTGTCGCCCAGGCATACGGTGAAACCACGAGCGCGGCGATGCCTTGCGGGTATTCTGCGACGTAGGCGTCCCCTGGTCGCAAGACGTGCACGCCCGGCGGGTTTGCCGCCGACAGCATGCCCCGGAGCTCCCACGGCGCCACGAGCGCGTACGTCCCCGGCGGGAGCGTGCCGCCGAGCGCTACCCCGTGCACCCTTTTTCGTGTTTCGACGGCAACAGTCGTAGGGAGAGTGGCCCGCAAGATTTCCGAGTAAGCGCCGCCCACGGCTCTATCGTTGCGCGTGTCGCGCGCGAACGGGTCTTTCGGGCTGTAGATTGTGGGTGTCGTGGTCATGAGGTCACCAATGGCCGGTGTTGTCCTGGCCCATACTGCTCTAAATACTGCACCCCACCCGTCTTTCCCGGCTCGTAATAGCCCACATGGATGACGTTTTTGTAACTCTCCCAAATGAACTGCCGCACGGGGCCTAGCTCACCCTGCGCACACGCGGCGCGGAGCTTCTTTACCGCTTGCTGCTTGTCGCCTTGTGGCACGAAATCGCACGCCAGGCCTTTTACATGGTCACTCGTCGCGACCCCGCCCACGGCCTTGTTGACGCCCGGCGAACGGTAGGCGCTCGTGATGCGCGCGCCGATGACCTGTTGCGCGTGCTCCCAAAACCGATGATGCGCGAGCACGTTCAGCGCCGCCTTGAACGTGTAGAGATTCAGCCCTTTCGAGGTCATGTTGAAGCGCGCGAGCGGTTGCAGCGCGCGCAAGATGGCGCCTCCCGCGAGCGCGCCCACGATGATTCCCGCGTCCATCACAACACCCCCGCCCGATGCAGGACGTAGACGAGGGCGATGGCGATAGCAGCGATTACCACCAATGGCAGGAGAAGCGGCGTCACGACGGCGCCGGCCGTCTCGCCGACCGCTTTGGCTGTTGCCTTCACGGCGCGCGCTACTTGCTTGGGTGCGTCCTTCACCGCCTCTACTGTTGTGTCGGCGATGTCCACCAACGAAGACTTGGCGCCAAACTCCCCGAGGTCGTGAATACCGTCGATGAAGACTTCGCCGGCCTTGACCCATCCTGACCACTTCTCGGGTGGCATCTTGCCGGCGCCGGCCTTGACGGCATTGCGCCCCCGCGTGGCCCAAGCGGCGATGGTCTTTTTGAGTGAGGTTAGAGCGGAGATTGCCGCCTCGGTGTCGGATGACTTAAACCATTTCCCGTTGAGCGTGTCTAACGCCTTCCGGTTTTCGCCTTCTACCCGCGAGACGTTTAGCTCTATGTCACTCGCTACGCTCATAGAAGCCCGCCCACGGTCTTTTTCTGGCTCGCGTAAATCTTCCACTCGTCGCGCGTCATGTCACCCTTGCGCGCGCCGCCAAGGTCGGGCGTGGCCATCGGCACCGCTGCACGCACGACCGACCCGGAGCTTTGCTTGTTGACTGGCGCTTTTGCCGACAGTGGCGTTTTCTTGACCGCCGTCGCCGCCCCTTTTGCCGTTTTCGTCACGGGCGCGCCGCCACCAAAAGCACTTTTGGTGGCTTCCTTCATGAGGTTATCGGCCGACTTCTTGGCCCCGCTCATGGCCGACGTAACGGCCTTTTTTGCGATGACCGAGAGTCCTCCGCTGGCATAGGCCGCGTAGGCCGTGCCTACGGTCTTCGCCGCCCTCATGAGACTGGCGGGGTCTTTGACGCTCGCCCTCGTGAGCGTCTTGACCTGCGCTGCAATCGGGGTTTTGGCCGTGGCCTTCTCAACCGTCCTTCGCACGGTCTTTTGGGCCTTCTTTGCGACCTTCTTGATTTTGTCGAAAAAGCCCACGGCCTAACCCTTTCGCTTGCGCCCTAGATGTTGCCCGGGGTCTTGGTCTGACGCATCTTGCCCGGCAATGCCGCGTAGAGGAGCCTGGCCTTCTTGGTGGGCTCGCCTCCGCGTCGCGCCGTCTCGTGCACCGCGCGCACGGCCGACTTACTGCCCACGGCCGGCTCGTATACGGTGGAGTCGGACGGTGCCCCAGCCTTGACCGCGATGTTTGCCGCCTGCTGGTCAGTCTTGAGTTTGACGATTTTGACCAACAGTCGCGGCGTTGTGAGCGTGCCCGCAGTCACGCGCACCTCGCCTTGCTTTTCGATGGCCGGTTGCTTGGTGAGGAACCCGAGGCGTCGCGGTTGCCACACAAGCGGGATGAATCGCGCCGCGTTGATGTCGAGTTCGTGCGGCGTCCCCGACTGCTCGGCCGCGTCCTGGTTCCACATTGTGACGAGCTGCTCGTGCATCGTGTTGGACGGGTGCACCTCTTTGCCGTCCGCTGTGAGCCCGAGCAACGTCAGCTCGGCCGTGGTGATGGTGGAGTAGTCCGTTTGCACGAGCATTGCGCCGAGAATGATGCCGGGTTCCAGGGTCGCGAGCCCGCTCGACAGGTCGATATACTTGTTCTCGACGAGCTGCGGCACGCAGTCGCCTTCGGCGTACTCGGCCGCCACGCGCACATTCCCTGCGGTGACGAGCAAATTGCCGACGCCCCACGTGTTCGCCGCCGCAAACGTGATTTCGAGCGTTTGGTCAGTGAAGAGCGACGTTGAGAGCGAGCCGTCGTCCGGTGCCTGTTGCCGCTCGACTCGGAAAGATAGGTCGAGCTGAAACTGCATCACGAACGTGGTGCCGGTGCCCGGGATATCGGTAGGGTCGGCAACGACGCGCCCGCGCTCAAGGTGTTGCAGGCGCCACAAATCGAACCCCGTGAGATTGTATGGTTGGTGTTCGGAGCTGTTTAGGCGAATCTGGCTGACGATGCGTGCGAACAAGTCCCCGTCAAGCGCGTCGGCCGCGTCTTTCGTGCCGCTCAAATCGAAGTAGAGCGACAGGCGACGAATCCTCTTGCCCTTGGCGAGCCCTTGCAAGCGCACCTGGCGCATGGCGCCGCTTGCGAAAGCAACGTCCTCAAGTCGTTGTGTGTTCTGCATGGTGTCCTCCGCTCTTAGAGCATGTCCTTGAGCTTGGGGATTTTCTTGGCGACGATGACCGCCGCAAGCGCTACTACCGCAATCAACAAAATGTTCTTGGGGTTCATGTTTTCCTCTGCCCTATGGGCTGTTTACGCTTTCAGGCCCGGCAACGGTCCCGCCTTGGCGCTCACGAGCGCCAGGATGTAGGCGCCCACCATGCCGAGCACGATGCCGATGGCTATTGACTTCGCATTCATTTTTCTGGCTCCTCTTTCGCCTTTTCGTTTTGGCTCCATGTTACAAATCGGTGGTTCTTTAGCTCGGTGATGCGTTGGGCTCGTACCGCGCCTAGGCGCTCCGCAAGCGCGTCGATGTCGCTGGGGTCTGTTTGCCGGAATGAAACAATGGTTGAGAGCTGCGCTCTTGCGCCAGGCGGTAACATCGTGGCGCGCTGGCCGACCAACGCGAGCGGCATAAGCCAGTGTCGCGACTGCGCCGCGAGCGCGACGAGCGACCCGTCCGCAATGGGCCTCAGCAAGCCGCATTCGTCCACGACAACCAGAAGGCTCTCGCTTTGGGCGCTATCCTTCAGCTCCGACACAAACATCGTGAATGCCGTAGCAAGCTCGCGCGGGTCGTCCCACTCGGGCACCACGGCGAGTTTGCACTCGCCCGCCTGTAGCAGCCCCGGCTCGCGGGTCAGCTCGTCTAGGGATACTTCGTCCATGTCGCACGGCTCGGCATATTCGCTATGCACGTCCCACACCACGCACCGCCGCGAGCGTTTGACGAGCCGGTGCTTGACGAAATGGCTCTTGCCGCTGCCCGTGACTCCGAGCACGCCCACTCTATCGGCGTCCCTCAGTTTCATGCCTCGGCGACCTCTTGCGGAGGACGCACGACTTGCAGTGCCGGTTTGGGTTTCGCGGCGCGGTACTCGTGCGCCCACTGATACCCTATGTTCGCGGTGCCGCCCGCCGCGAGCGCGATAGTCAGCCACTTGGCGCTCTCTACCGTGATGTATGGCGCGAGAATCGGCGCCCATAGCTCGCCGAGTGTTTTCGCGCGCTCGCGCCCTAGGTGCGGCCTTTCGCCGTCGAGGAACAGGAGTTGCGCCGTGTCCGCGAGCGCTTCCGCCGTGCCGGCCAACGCTCCCTTTAGCATCGCCTCGGCCTTCTCGATGGTTATTTCGGGTGGTTTCGCTTGCGCCGCGTGCGCCTCGGGCGCCGCCGTCGCTTCCGGTACGACCACGGGCGCGCCGTCATTGCCCGCCGCAACAGGCGCTCCCGTGGTCGTGTCGGCTTTCTTGGCGCGATACTTCCGCATGTACTCGGAGCGTTCCCGCCGCTCCTCGCGCGTGAGCTTCTTTCGCCGCCTGCGTTCCGGTTTCGCGCTCATCCCTGGAAGCCCGCCGACAACCTTACGAGCCTCGGCAAAATCTCCATGAACGCCGAGCTAAGGTCTATGTTTGCCGCCTCGATTTCCTCGAACACTTCCCGCGCCGCTTGCTTCAGGCGAGCAACGGCCGCTCCTCCGCTGGGCGTTTGAATGAGGTCAACGAGCGCTTCGTCAATGACCTGCTCGATAAGGTGGGCGGGTTGGTTCATGGCTGTATTGCACCACCAGTGCCTCGCGTCGTCGATGGCGATGGTTGCTCACGGTTGACCCGAGACAACACTTGTAGGCAATGTGGCTTCGTGCCCGTCCTCGTTGGTCAAAAGCAAATCGCCAAGGCTCTTGGGCTTGACGACCCTCGCCGCGTGCGTGCGCTCACGAAGGACGGCGCCCCCGTGCGCGTCGTTCGGTCTCGCAACGCCCGTGGTCGGCGTTACCTCGCCGACGTTGACGCTTTGCTCGCATGGGTTCGGTGCGAGGGAAGGCCTCCCCCCGCCAAAAACTAAAGGTTGTGGCGCGTCGCTACGAGCCGTATAGCAGTGTCGTAAAATCAACCACTTACGGGCTCTCGTTTCGCGCACGTTTTTGGTACGCCTCGACGGCTCGCCGCAAGGACGTTGTTGGCACGTCCAGCCATTCGGCTGCCAGTCGCCACGACATGGGAATGTTTGCGGGCGCGTGCTGCATCGCCTCAATCGCGCGCTCTACGGTCCTGTCGTCTATCTCTCTTCTCGGGCGTCCGATGGCCCGCCCACTGCGCGTCCCTTCAACCTGCGCCCGTCTCACTCCCGCCGTGATGCGCTCGACGATGCGGTCACGCTCGAGCTGCGCGATAGCCGCCATGATGGTTGCGACCGCCCGCCCTACCGGCGTCCCATAGTCTAACGCCTCACGCAGGAGCACCACGCGGCACCCCGCTCGGTGCAGCTCGTCGAGCGCGAGCACCACGTTGAGCACTGAACGACCGAGCCGTGATAGCTCGGTCGCTGCAAGCTCGCTGATTTTCCCGCTCCGCACGTGTTCTCGCAATCTATTCCATTCCGGCCGTGAGTCCTTGGTGCCGCTCACGTCTCGGTCCACGTACTCGCGCACGTCTCGCCACCCTTGCGCTACGCACCATTGCCGTAGCTGGTGGAGCTGCGCCGCACCGTCGTTGTCACCCGGACTGGTGCGCACGTAGATTGCCCTCACGCTGGCAGCTCCATTTGCTCTATCGGTTCTTGCTTCAATCTCAGTGCCGCTCCGAGCACCGCTATTCGTTCTTCGAGGGCGTCCGCTTTGCGCTTCCAGTCCTTGCGCGCTCGGGCCGCCGCTTCTTTGGTTTTCTGTAGCTCGTTTAGTGCCTCTGCAAGCTCTTGCGCACGTTTCGCGAGCTGTTCTGGTGTCGCTATCTTCGCCATACCGCCCCTTATCGTGCGCCGGCGAGCGCATCGCACGGTGGCACATACCCGTTTTCGCGCGCATACTCGCACGCCCACCTATAGAGCTGTTCGGCGATGGCCCACGCTTCTTGATACTCGCGCTTGAATTCCGACCGCCGCGCCCATGCTGGGTTTTGCGGCTTCTTCGGGTCGCATACCGCCGCGAGCACGACATACCCCTTGTCGCTCTCTGCAATGGCGACGCGCCGCTCGTGCCCTGGTCTCGCTTGTACGGCTTCCTCCCATACCAGTTTTCCGAATTGGCTGTTGACGTTGATAACGCTGGTGATGTTGGCGGGTTTCATGTTGTTACCTTTCGGTTTTGGTTTTTTCGCTCATGTTGCAAATGGTGTATTCCTCTAGCCTGGCGGTTCCGGCCCTTTTCCGACTGCGCACGCTCCGGTTCCATGGTGGTTTCCGCAAGTCGCGCAGGCGCGCGCTCACGCTCGTCTGAAGGGCTCGGCGCCCGCGCCTGGCTTCGAGCACGCGCTCAAGCTCCGGGAGCGTCCACCACCCGCCCTTGCTCATTACCTCGTAAAGAACCGTGATGGCGCTGTCTCTGTTGGCGCTCATCGCGTCGCCTCGCGGCGCACTTCCGCCGCAACCGCGCGCAACACGTCGCGCATGAGTCCTTGGGCAATTAGCGCCTTCGCCTCGATGATTTCCGCCGCCGCCGCCACGCCTTCGCAAAACTCGTGGCGCTTTTTCTTTAGCTCGGCCATTCGGTCATCGACGGCCTGCTTTCGGGTCGCCGCACATAGCGTGCAAAACCCGTCCCTGGCGTGCGTGTGGCACACGGGAGAGCCGCAATGCTGGCATGCCTCTAGGTGCTCTCGCTGCCCGCACACGTAGCACGCCGGCCCCGTCGTGCGCTTGCTGGGCGCGACGTACACGAGCCTCGCCGCGCGGTGCTCGGCGCAGGCCGCGCAATGGCATTGCCCGTCGTCCTCGCCGTCATGCTTGGCGACCCTATATGGCCGCTCGTGTGTCGAGGTTTGGGTGCACTCTACGGTCGGACCTGTAGTTCCCCAGCCATCCTTACACTGAATAGAAGCGCCTTGCTTAACTGGTTGTTTACTCATGGTTTTCACCTCGTCCTACGGTGGGATTTTTTGGTACCCCTACGGTCGGATTAAATCCGCACCGTGGTCCCTCGCGTGACTCTCTAAGTTGGTCGGCGTCACAGCTTACATGACTGTGATTCTGACCCGGGGCGCGTGTCGTCCGGTAAGCGCCGCGCGCCCCGTCACTCTCTCCGCTGTCTCCTTTCTCTTGCTCGAAGCTCGCCACGATGCGACTCGCCGTGCCGCATGTCGTGCCGCGCACCTGACCCATGTACGTTTGCGCCGCCGTGGGCGTTGAATCGCCAAGCCATCCTTGAATTTCGGTCATGGTGGCGCCGTTCGCCGCAAGCGCTGTGGCCCCGTAATGCCGGAGCGCGTGAAACCCATCACCCTTTGGCAGGTGTACGCCCGGGTCACGCCGCCATGCCCTCATGAGCGTGTCCATGTGGTCACAGCCCCAAGGGAGCACGTAGACGCGCGCGAGTTCTCGCTGGGCCTTCGTCGCGAGATTCAGGCGCACCTCGTCACGCAGGAGCGCCGATAGGATACCCGCCGTCTCGCCGTCGTCGATGACGAGCACGTGCGCCTTGCCGTTGAGAGCGTTCTTGCGCATGTTGACGCCGAATTTCCCGCGCGTGCGTTCGACCGTGACACGTAGCTTGCCGTAGTCGCTTCGGGCATCGCCCGGCATGAGCCCGAGTAGCTCACCTTTGCGCAGCCCGTAGAACGCCGCGAGCCTCACGGCCAAACGCTCGAACGGCGTCGCCGCGAGTTGCAAGAGCCGCTGCACGGTGGCGGCGCTCGCGTCGCGCCGCGTGCGTGCCGCGAGCCGAAACGGTCGCTGCTGCTTGAAGGCGTTTCTCAGCATGAGGTTGCCGCCGCGCTGCACGAGGGTAGCGCGCTCGGTGATGGCTTTGAGCGCCCGCAAGAGCTTGTTGACAGTGGCCGGCGCCCGCCCGCCCTGCTTGAGCGCTTCGAGCCATAGCGTTACATCGCCAGCTCGCGCTCGGGGTGACAGCGTGGCAATAGCCAGCTCGGCGGCTTGCTTGTACACGCGGCGCGATGCCGGCTTGAGCGCTTCGAGCGCCATCGACGCTTGGTAGCAGTCCCACGCTTCTTTGATGGTGCCGCCCTCGAGGTCCACGCGCATCGTGCGTAGGTCGGCTATAGCGATGACGTTTGCGGGCTTGCTGCTTGGCTTGCGCGACATAGCGCCCCTGCCCGGGAGCCGGTTGCGAGCCCTTACC
>JALOCI010000013.1 GCA_023227835.1 Bacteroidales bacterium | reverse complement strand
GGGAAGAGGGTGAGTTCCAGATTATGGCGGGGCCAAGCTCAGAAAATCTGAAGTCAGACAAAGTATTCTGGGGTAAATCGTCGACAAAATAGAGCATTTTGCAGATTTTTTTTTGAAAACTAGAGTGTTAATATACTTTTATAATAAAAAGGTGAATATATTTACATATTAATAACCAAAGCAAGACTATGAAAAAACCGGCACTATTGATTATTATGCTTTTTGCATTCGGCTTGTTGTCTGCTCAGGATGATTACAAGAGTTTCATGGAGAGTGCAGGGAGTAACTCTGCTCTTTTTAAGGGGGCTGCTCCTTTGTTATATCGTTTTGTATATACTGGAACGTATTACGCCTATGAAAAGACTTATCTTGAGGGGGATGTCCTATATAACGGAAAGCACTACAAGGGAGTAAGACTGAATCTCAACTCTCATCTTGACGAGTTAATTGTCTGGGATGAGGCAAATAAAAGAAGCGTACAGCTCAAAAAAGATCATGTTAAACAATTCACAATTGGAACACGAAAGTTTATCAATGTTAAGGAGCCGGACGTATCAGGTATGATACACCCGGGGTATTACCAATTGCTGTACAATAACTCCGTGATGGTTTACAAGAAAATTGTAAAAGTTTATACTGAGTCAATTAATCAGGAATATATTGCATCTAACCGAGGCTTGATTAAAAAATTTGTTTCTTCAGTAAGATATTTTCTTATAAATCAGGATGGAACTTATATAATTAGGAGGAAGAAAGATATATTGAATCTCTATCCGGAAAAGAAAAAGGAGATAAGAAAATATATAAGGAGCAATGATTTATATTTTAATGAGGATAATATAGATGTAGCGATTGTATCTATACTTTCATTTATAGATAATAAACATGAATAATATGAATAGATTATTTATAGCGATTTTCTTGTTGTTCATGAGCATAATGCCATTAAACGCAAGAGGCCCTTTTTTGATGCCGGATAACCAAAATACAATTACACTTGATTCTTTGAGGATTATTCTGTCCAGAGATACAAAATTTAAGCTTTTTTTTGTTAAAGAGAAAAGTCAGGAAGAGATTAAGGTGACTCCCGATTATACAAGTCCGGATTTTGTACAAAGGTTGTCAGAAAATCTTTCTAAATACGGGTATTCTGTGACACAGAGGGGAACAGATATTTATATATTAAAGGGTGAGGCTTTATTTACGCAATTACCTGCCGGTTATTTTGAAAAGAAAGGATTGTTAAGCATGGGCAATCTGCAATCGCTTGCCAATCAGGAAATCGTGGCCTCTTCGATGAATAAGCTGTATAAAGTGGGAGATCCAAATCTGCGAACACAACCAGGGAAGGCTTCAATAAAGGGTTATGTGCTAAATGCGGAAAGTGGTGAACCATTAGTCGGGATTACAGTTTCAATAGAAGATCCTAAGACAAGTGTGACTACGGATGCTTATGGTTTTTATAGAATTTTGCTACCGAGAGGTGCCAATATTCTGAAATTGTCAGGATATGGTTTTGAAGACTCTAAATTGAATCTTGAACTTTATAGTGAAGGGAATCTGGATATAAATATGAGAGAAAAAGTCTATTCTCTCAAAGGTGTAACTTTTTCTGCTGAAAATGTCCAACACTTAAGGGGAACGCAAATGGGACTTGAGAAGGTGAGAATAGACAGAATAAAGCATGTGCCGGCTGTTTTTGGTGAGTCTGATGTAATGAAAATAGTTCTTACTTTACCAGGTGTAAAATCTGTCGGAGAGGCTTCCGGCGGTTTTAATGTCAGAGGAGGAGCGACAGACCAGAATCTTATATTGTTTAATGAAGGCACTATATATAATCCGACACACCTATTCGGATTGTTTTCAGCATTCAATTCCGATATCGTTAAGGATATAGAGCTGTACAAAAGCACTATTCCAGCCAGATATGGCGGAAGAATATCATCGGTGCTGGAGATAAATAATAGAGAAGGAAATAATAAAAAAATTACCGGATCAGCAGGAATTGGACTTTTAACAAGTAAACTGCATCTTGAGGGGCCTATTGTTAAAGACCGCACAACTTTCATTCTTGGCGCCAGAAGCACTTATTCAGACTGGATACTTGGCTTGCTGCCGGAAGAGAGTGGATATAAAAACGGAACAGCTTCATTCTACGACATAAGTGGAGGAATAAGTCACAAGATTGATTCTAAAAACACACTCTATTTATATGGTTATTACTCTCATGACGGATTTAATTTCAGCATTGATACATGTTTTAGGTATCAAAACATAAATGCGTCAGTTAAATGGAGAGGTGTAATGAGTGAAAACCACAATCTTACAATCTCTTCAGGATACGATCAATATAATTACAGTACATTTGATAAGGCTAATTCTGCAAATGATTACAAAATGGACTTTGGGATAAGACAGGTGTATGTCAGGGCTAATTTCAACTGGCTTCTGTCTGAGAAACACACAATTCAGTATGGGCTGAATTCTATTTATTATCATGTAAATCCCGGTAGAATGAGACCATACGGAGATTCTTCAATTGTATCATATAATCGGGTGGATACAGAAAGAGCAACAGAATCTTCGTTATTTGTGAGTGACAACTGGAATATTACTGATAAACTTTCACTTGACCTTGGAGTGCGTTATACATTTTACGGAGCTTTGGGGCCAGACTCATATTATCGATATGCACCAGGTGTTCCAAGAAGTGAGAGTACAATATTGGACACAGTTTCAGTAAATAGAGGAGCAGTGGAAAGATCGTATCACGGACCTGAGTTCAGACTATCTGCCAGATATATGTTCAATGAAAACTTTTCATTTAAGGCAGGATACAACAGTATGTTCCAAGGGATACATATGTTATCGAACTCAACAGCCATCTCACCGACTGATATATGGAAACTTAGCGATGCAAATATAAAACCTCAGAAGGGATGGCAATCAGCATTCGGTCTATATGGTAATATTTTTAATAAAAGGCTGGAGGTTTCTTTGGAGGGATATTACAAAGAGATGTCTAATTATCTTGATTACAAGAGTGGTGCTATCCTTACAATGAATAAGAATATCGAAAGAGATATAATTGAAACTCAAGGTCGGGCGTACGGATTGGAGTTAATGATTAAAAAACCTATGGGAAAATTAAATGGATGGATATCCTATACATATTCAAAGACCGAGCTTAGGGATAACAACACGGCTACTGATGAGGCTGTGAATGGTGGAGTGTGGTATCCTGCTGCTTATGATAAACCGCACGATGTTAAATTTATAGGTAATTTTAAATTCACACAACGATACAGTATGTCAATGAATATTGATTATTCTACGGGAAGGCCGGTTACGGTGCCTGTTAGTAAATATTATTATGCAGGAGGTTACAGACTATTCTATTCAGATAGAAATGCATATAGGATTCCGGACTATTTCCGTGTTGACCTGGCATTTAATATCGAGCCTAGTCATAATTTGAGATTATTGCTGCATAGCACTATAACTTTAGGGGTTTACAATCTTTTAGGGCGGCAAAATGTCTATTCTGTATACTATAATACTTCTGGGCAGAAAATCAAAGGTTACCAGTTATCTATTTTTGGAACTCAGATTCCTTATATCAACCTCAATATAAAATTCTAAAAGATGAAAAACTGTCGTATCAAACTCTCTGTTATTATATTATTATCAGTTGCTGTTATAAGTTGTATATCACCTTTTGAGCCAAAGGGAGCCTCAGTGGAAGGTATTCTTGTAGTGGAGGGAGATATTACCTTAAATGACACAACAGTCATTTCTCTAACACGCTCAGCTGTTATCTCCTCAACTCAACAAAAACAATATGTTTATGCAGCTACCGTTTGGCTGGAGAGTTCAGACGGTGGAATTTATTATGGAGTTCCAAAGGTTGAAAGTGGTGTGTTGACATATCAGATAGCGACAATTGGTTTAAGTTCATCAGCCCAGTATCGATTGAAAATTAATACACCGGGCGGGGGACAGTATGAGACCGGCTTCCTTCCTGTCATGGAAACGCCGGATATTGAGGACATTACATGGAGTGTTGACTCTGTGTACAGAACTGTGACTTTTTTTGTTACATCAAAAGCTTCAAACAATACATCAAACTATTATAGATGGGATTATACAGAGGACTGGGAATTTACATCAAATTACAATACGTTTGTTTATTATGACTCTAAACGTAACAAGATAATAAGTGACACACTGGTCAATTGGTATTATTGTTATAAAAAGGGGGTTTCAAACGGAATATATGTAGCAAATACATCGTCACTTAGTGAAAACAGAGTGTATAAAAAGCCAATTGCGACCTTTGGGAGACATGATAATAGGCTGCGAATGCTTTATTCAATGGAAGTTACACAACGATCCTTGACCAGAGAGGGATATTTATACTGGGAGAATTTGAGTAAAAATTCAAGTGACCTTGGTGGAATATTCTCCCCTCAACCCAGTGAATTAAAGGGTAATATAACTTGTACTTCAAATCCGGATGAGAGAGTATTGGGCTTTATCAGTGCTGTAATAACTAAGAAGAAGAGAGTTTTTGCTTATGCTAAAGACATAAATATATTTGAATTTAATGATGATTGCTCGATTGTAGTAGGGCAGTCCAGTTGGGCGGACATGAAAACTAGTGGTTATGAATTGGTAGGGTTTGATGATATGACGAATGCAACATTATGGGCTATGAGAAAATGTGTGGATTGTAGATTACAAGGAACCAAGACTAGACCTTCATTCTGGCCATTAAATCATAAATAAAGATTAAAACTATGAAAAATATAGTCGTTTGTATATTAATCTCGCTGTTAGTTATTCCGGGTGTGGCAAGAAATAAGTCCGGAGAATCAGTGACAGTCGAGAGAATTTACGTCAGTACTGACAAAGAGTCTTACGTAGCCGGAGAACAAGTTTGGATTTCACTATTCTGTTTCGATGCAGGGAAGGAGCACATTGGCTTTTCAAACATGAGCTCTACTGCATATATAGAGCTTCGCTCCTCTAACGGGATTGCTGCTAAAACTAAAGTCGCAATTATATCCGGAAGAGGATCAGGCAGACTTGACCTCCCTGCTTCCACTGCTACTGGAAATTATCGGTTGATTGCATATACTGCCAATATGAGTAATGAGGATGAGGTCTACTATTTTGACAAGATTTTGTCTATATATAATACAATGACAAATGAAAGAGATAAGAGTTGTACTATCGATGAAAGTGACACGTCATCAACAATAAGAAGTGTGTCGGCTATAGTTGAAACAAAGCCAATTCTTATAGACGCACCTGAAACCGTAACTCTTGAGATCTCGGGTAACAAATTCAGACAAAATAGTGATATAGCATTTGGCCTTTTAAATAAATTTGAGTCACCTTTGACAATGAGCGTCTCTATAGTCAATGAGGATGATTTATCCACTTATAAAAACCTCCCTATTTACAACTATTTGGAATCAGGCTTCTGTAAGAATAATAAAACATTTAAATTAAAGGTTACACCGGAATTTGAGGGCGAAATCATAAAAGGACGTGTCATCCCTTTATCCGGAGGCAAAAAAATTGATAGTCTAGCAGGACAGACCATTTTCCTTTCAATACTTGGGGGCGATTCTGAAATATACTCTTCAATTGTGGACTCTGCCGGAAGATTTATATTTTATTCCACAAACATATATGGTAATGCAGATCTTATTGCAGAGCTACCGCAAATTGACACTAACTCTCGTTTTAATATAGAGTTGGAAGATAACTTTATTTATCCCCCTGTGAAGAAAATTCCTCAACTTATTTTGAAAAAGAGCTATGAGAAAGATTTGCTGAAGCGGAGTATTGCGATGCAATTAGGCAAAAGGTATGGGGTTGATACAATTTTTTCAAAAATGTTACCTATGCACAATCCACTTTTGTCAGGAAAGTGTAAGACATACATGTTGGACGATTTTACAAGATTTCCGGTAATGGAAGAGGTTATGATTGAATTTATTCCTGAATTGAGGTTTAAGAAGATTGAAAAGAAACACGATCTTCAGGTAAGATGGGAGAACAGTTTCAGGGAGTTGTCTTTCTCTAAGGATAATACATTGACAGTAATTGACGGAGTTCCTGTTTTTGATCATAATACAATTTACAAATATGATCCTCTCAAAGTCAAAAGTATAAATATTTATGAGGGTATCTATTATCTGGGCAATGCAGAATATACAGGAATCGTAGTATTTAAGACATATAAAGGAGATTTTCCTAACTTTGTGCTGCCTAAAAATGCAAAAATACTTGCATTTAACGGCGTGGAGCAACCTTGCCGTTTAATCGGCAATACAGCAGGAGATACTTTACCTGATTACAGGACAACAATATTTTGGGACCCGGATATTAGAATCTTACCAAAAGGGGATGTTCAGCTGAAGTTCCATACCCCGGACTACCCCGGTAGATTTGTCATGACCATAGAGGGGATTGACGCTTCCGGAAAACCAATATATTTACAAACTAAATTCACTGTTTTCTAAAATGAATTACAAGCTCCTATTTACTGTTCTAACATTATTATTATCTCAATCTACATTTTCACAAACAAGAAACAAAGAGGTCCCGTTTTCAATAGATGCCACTCTTAAAACAAGATATGAGTGGGCAACTGAAACATCTACAAGCAGATTTTCGGTTAGGAATTCAAGACTTGGCCTAACAGGAAAAATTACGTCCCAATTATCATACAGAGCTCAACTGGAACTTAGCAGTGACGGGAAATTTGAAGTTCTGGACCTGTACGGCAACTTTTCTTTGCCTTCAGGCTTCATCTTTTCATTCGGTCAGACCAGCATCCCTCTTTTTAACTCATCTCAGATTACACCGTCACAAATGGTGTTTGCAAACAGATCATTTGTAGGCAAATTCAATACAGGTTCCAGAGATATTGGTCTGCTGACAACATTCAAGAGAGATATGGCAGATGTGCCGGTAATGCTGCAACTCGGACTTTTCAACGGGACTACTATCAATAATCCCAAGTGGACCGGGCGTTTTTCTTATAATGGAAGAGTCATGCTCGGGGATGATATCGGGTGGAGGGCAAGTGCTAAGTTTACTCGTTTCCCTTTATCTGCAGAAAAGGATTACATGATTTATGGAGCTGATGTACGTTTTTCCAATACACAACTCAAGGTGGAAGCCGAGGCGATGAACAGGTATAATTATTATAATGATATTAACAGGTTCACTGCATATGTTGAGACATCCATCAAGTTTCCTGTTAATGGAGAGAAGATAGTAAAGGCAGTCATTCCTGCTATAAGATGGGACGGCATAGGGGAGAGTTTGCAAAATAAAGGTCTGGATGCAAACAGACTAACCGCAGGACTCTCATTTGCTCTTACTGAGGCGCCGTTCAACTCCTTGCTAAGACTTGATGTGGAAAAGTATTTTATAAAAAGAGAGATAAGTGATTTTTCTCTTTATGATGAACTTGATTCAGATAAGATTACTATAGAATTACTTATTGTATTTTAAAACTATAAAACTCATTATTATGATACCAACCATCCGAAAAGCAACGACAGGCGATATTTCTCAAATAGTCGATTTCCAGATGAATATGGCATTAGAGACAGAGAGACTTGAGTTAAACAGAGATACACTTACGGCCGGTGTCACAAATGTGATAGAGGGTGAGAAAGGCGCAGCTTATTACCTGGCAGAAACTAATGGCACATTAGCCGGGATGCTTATGATTACTCTGGAATGGAGTGATTGGCGAAATGGCTGGGTGTGGTGGATTCAGTCGGTATATATCAGACCGGAATTCAGGGGTAAGGGTTTGTACAGACAGTTATATTCTCATATAGTAACTCTTGCAGAAGAGTCTGATGATGTAACTGGAATTCGTTTATATGTGGACAAAACAAATACCAATGCGCAAAAAGTCTATAAGTCGTTGGGGATGAATGGTGACCACTATCTTGTTTATGAATGGATGAAGTAATGACACCTGAAAAGAATAAAAAAAACCGGCTGTAATTTACAACCGGTTTTTATGTATTTAACCTGACAGGTTAGTAGCGTCTTCTTTCGTATCCGCCGCCTCTTCTGTCGTTTCCACCGCCACGGTTGTAGCCGCCACGGTTTCCGTCTCTGTTTTCTTTAGGTTTAGCAACGTTTACATTGATGACTTTACCGTCATACTCACATCCGTTTAGTTCGTTGATTGCTTTCTGTCCGGCAGCTTCATCAGGCATCTCTACGAAGCCGAATCCTCTTGATCTACCGGTCTCTCTATCCATAATAACTTTGGCAGAGCTGATTTCACCGTACTCGCTGAATAATTGGTTGAGGTCAGCGTCTTTTACGCTGTAACTCAGATTTGAAATGAAAATGTTCATTAGATAAACTTTAATAAAAAATATAATATATTGTGAGTGTTATGAATACTAAAGTCTATTAATAAACTAAAAAATCAGTAAAAACAAAAACTTTCGAATTGAGGAATAACACTCTTTCGGTGCGAAGCTACGATAAAAAATTGATAATCCAAACTTGTAAATAAAAAAAAGAATTTCTAACATTGTAACATGAGAAAGAATGATTTAAAGAAACTTATACTGGCGCTGGTTTTAATTACAACAGCCCAGGGCATAGGCATTGATGTCTATGTAAACTCTTTAGATGGTGGGATATTGAAGGGATTATCAATATTCAAATACTTCACCTTGCAATCTAATGCCTTAGTCCTTGTATATTCGCTCCTGGCTCTTGCCAATTTCAGAGCGATGTCGGAAAAAGTCTGGTTTAAAAAGGCCCTTACACCTGTCACTTCATATATAATGCTTACAGGTATTACATTTCTTATCATTCTTGCTCCTACATCGACAGCCCAGGGTCTTCAAAAAGTTGCATCTGACCTTTTACATTACCTTGTGCCCTCATTGATGTTTTTTTATTGGATTGTCTTTGAAGAGAGGGAACTACGGTATAGTTATGTCTGGAGCTGGATTATATATCCTTTCATTTTTATGTTCTGGGGATTATACCTTGCTATAATTAAGGGGGACTACCTTTACCCCTTCTTTGACATAAGCAAGCTCGGAATAATGATAGTCCCCTATTTGGCAGGCATGACAGTTGCCGTTATTCTTATAGGCAGTTTTCTGGTTTTCCTCAGAAAACGCCTTTCTGTACCAAGAATCAGCTAAGCTTGTGAATAGCAAGTCCGCTTCTTAGTTTCGGCTCGAACCATGTTGTCTTTGGCGGCATTATATTGCCGGTATCAGCTATATCTATAAGCTGTCTCATTGATACAGGATACAATGCAAAAGCAGCAGCCATTTCACCAGAGTCAACCCGTTTCTTCAACTCGCCCAATCCACGTATGCCACCAATAAAATCTATACGTCTGGAAGTCCTCAGATCTTTAATGTCTAACAGTTTGTCGAAAACCAGATTTGACATGACTGTTACATCCAACACACCAACAGGGTCTTTTTCATCATAGGTGCCGGGTCTGGCTGTCAATGAATACCAGTTATTGTCAATATACATAGAGAAATTATGAAGTGCAGCAGGTTTATATATCTCTGTACCCATCTTTTCGACAACGAAATCATCACTTAATTTCTTGATGAAATCTTCAGCAGACATACCGTTCAGATCTTTAACCACACGGTTGTAGTCAATAATCTTGAGATGGCTTTCAGGAAATACTACAGCCAGGAAGTAGTTATACTCCTCCTCACCTGTGTGTTCAGGATTATTCTTCCTTTTTTCCTCACCAACCAGAGCTGCCGCTGCTGTCCTGTGGTGACCATCGGCCACGTAAAATGCTGGAACTGTGGCGAAAATTTCAGTAATTCTCTTTATTGTACTTTCATTGTCAATAATCCAGAATTTGTGACCAAATCCGTCTTCAGCTATATAATCATATTCCGGTTGATTTTTCACAATCCCTGAAACAATGCTGTTTATTTCATCATTATCCGGATATGCGAAAAACACAGGTTCAATATTGGCATTCTGGATACGGACATGAATCATTCTGTCTTCCTCTTTATCCTTGCGTGTCAATTCATGTTTTTTGATTTTACCGGTAAGATAATCCTCAACATTAGCACCGACGACAAGACCGTATTGTGTACGTCCATCCATTGTCTGTGCATAAACGTAATACATCTCCTTCTTGTCCTGCACGAGCCAACCCTTATCTTGCCAATCTTTGAAATTCTCTACGGCTTTGTCATAAACCTGCTGAGAATGCTCATCTGCTATAGGATCAAAATCAATTTCCGGTTTTATAATGTGGAGCAATGACTTTTCTCCGGCTTCTGCTTTTGCTTCTTTGGAATTCAGGACGTCATAGGGACGGGATGCAACTTCTTGTGCTAATGCTTTCGGTGGGCGCACGGCTGCAAAAGGCTTAACTTTAACCATTGTGTGTCTCTCTTTTTTCTATTTGTTTAACTGAAATGTCTTGTCTCCGGTTGTGAAGAACTTTATTATCTGGTTTGCGGCTGCAAGCCCTGCATTAATATTTGCCTCGGCAGTCTCTGCGCCCATTTTCTTGGGTGAGGCAAATACTCTTACTCCGAATTTCTCATTCAGTGCTGCCTGATTATCTGCTGCAATGTCAGTAATATATTTTATGTCAGCTCTCTCTTCAAGAACCTTGACCAGCTCTTCCTCGTTTATTACCTCCTTACGGGCGGTATTGATGAGGACCGCACCTTTAGGCATTCTCTTCATTAATTCATACCCGACAGACTTTTTGGTCTCGCTGGTAGCAGGAATATGGAGTGAAAGATAGTTAGACTTTTCATAAAGCTCTTCGATTGAATTGACAGGTGTAGCACCGGCGTTCCTGATTGAATCGGCACTTACAAACGGGTCAAAAGCAACGATGTTCATTCCGAAGCCCTGTCCCAATTTTGCAACAAGTCTTCCAACATTTCCGAAGGCGTGAATCCCAAGGGTTTTTCCTTTAAGTTCAACACCTGTTCCGGGTGTGAAGCAATTTCTTGAGGCATAGATCATCATTCCTATTGCAAGCTCTGCAACTGCATTGGAATTCTGCCCCGGAGTGTTCATTGCAACAATACCCTTCTCAGTACATGCCGGAAGATCAAGATTGTCAAATCCTGCTCCTGCGCGTACTACAATCTTTAGATTCTTACATGCATTGATAACCTCTCTTGTGACCTTATCTGAGCGTACGATCAAAGCGTCTGCATCTGATACTGCAGTATAAAAATCCTCTACCCGGGTGTATTTTTCAAGAAGTGCAAGTGTGTGACCTGCACCCTCAACTATACTTCTTATTCCGTCAACCGCTGCCTTTGCAAACGGTTTTTCTGTAGCAACAAGTACCTTCATGACAATTAGCTGTTTAATTTTTCAAATTCCTGCATACAAGCGACAAGAGCCTTCACACTCTCAACTGGGCAGGCATTGTATACCGATGCACGGAAACCGCCTACAGAACGGTGTCCTTTTATACCAACCATTCCTCTCTCTTTTGCAAAAGCCATGAATGCCTCTTCTTTATCTTTATACTCTTCTGACATCACAAAGCAGATATTCATAATCGAACGGTCCTCTTTTGCTGCAGTGCCTACAAACATCCTGTTTCTGTCTATTTCATTGTATAGTAACGCAGCTTTCTCCTTGTTGATTTTGAAAATCTCATTCAATCCTCCGATGCCCTTGAGCCATTTTAAAGTTTCGGTCATGACAAATATCGGGAATACAGGAGGAGTGTTAAACATTGAATCCTCTTTAATGTGAGTCCTGTAATCCAGCATAGTAGGCAAATAACGTGTAACTTTTCCGAGAATATCTTCTCTTATAATTACAAAAGTGACACCTGCAGGACCGACATTCTTCTGAGCACCACCATAAATCATTGCGTATTTGCTTACATCCACGGGACGGCTCATGATGTCTGAAGACATATCGGCCACCAGATTAACAGGACAATCCATATCCTCATGTATCTCCGTACCGTAAATAGTGTTGTTTGTTGTTATATGGAAGTAATCCATGTCTTTTGGAATCTCATAACCCTTAGGAATGTAGCTGAAATTTTTGTCGGCTGAAGAAGCTACTGCGAAAGCATTTCCTAGACCTTTAGCCTCTTTCAGTGCTTTTTTAGCCCAAACGCCTGTTTCAAGATAACCCGCTTTGTTCTCCAAAAGGTTCATTGCAACATAGAGAAATTGCATGCTGGCTCCACCTCCCATGAAAAGTATATGATAACCTTCCGGGATGTTAAGTAGCTCTTTCCATAGTGCACGGCACTCCGCCATAGTAGCTTCCCACTCCTTTGAGCGGTGCGAAACCTCGATAACTGACATACCTGTGCCCTTGTAGTCATTAAGGGCCTCAATTGCAGCCTTTAGAGCTGGCTTTGGCAGGACACACGGGCCTGCATTAAAGTTGTGAGCGACTTTCATGATAATGCTATATGTTTTTTAATTATTGTTTGTTGTTTTTAATTGTGATCCAAAGATAGATAAAAATTGAAAATCTGTAAGTAAAATGTTAAACATTGCTTATAATCTTGATGTTTTTATCGCTCGTTTCTTTTTCGCAATAATGACATAACAGCCGGATTTCTCCGTTTTCCCTGTTTGTAGTGAACAAAGTTTCAACAGGTTGATGGTTTGTAACGCAAACAGGATTCATACATTTAACGATTCCCCTTATTGTGGGCGGTACAGACAAAACCCTTTTTTCAACCACCTCAAAGTTGTGAATGACGTTAATCTTGGCTTGAGGAGCTATAAGGGCAATTCTGTCAATGTCCTCATTCTTGAAAAAACGGTCTGCTATTTTAATTATAGACTTCTTTCCAAGTAACTTACTGTCAAGATTGGTGCCGAATGTTATCTGATTTTCGCTGTGTGACAAGCCTAAGATATCAATGACCTTAAATAGTTGATCTGCCGGGATATGATCAATTACAGTGCCCTCTTTTATCGCACTTACTTTCAAATGTTTTTCCATAATGTGGGATTATTTTTCTCCTAAAAGTTTGGCTATAATAGCCATTCTGGTGTAAACACCATTTCTGGCCTGTTCAAAATAGTAAGCATGGTTACTGTCATCCACGTCGTACGAAATTTCGTTTACTCTTGGCAGTGGATGGAGTATCTTCATGCCGGGTTTAGTCCCTTCAAGCATGGAAGCATTCAGACTGTATACATTTTTCACTCTTTCATATTCAATAGGATCGGTAAATCGCTCTCTCTGAACTCTTGTCATGTAAATGATGTCTGCATCACTGAACCCATCGGTAAGACCGTCAGTCTCTTTGAATGGTATGCCTCTCTCTTTTAGGAAAATCTTGTATTCTTCGGGTAGTTTAAGCTCTTCAGGAGCGGTGAAGGTAAATGAAGGAGAAAAGTGAGACATTGCCTGAAGTAATGAGTGAACAGTCCTTCCGTACTTTAGATCTCCGACAACATCAATCTTCATATTGTTCAGAGTTCCTTGTGTTTTTTGGATAGAATAAAGATCCAATAGTGTCTGTGAAGGATGCTGATTTGCTCCGTCACCAGCATTTATAACAGGTACTCTTGATACCTCTGAAGCATATCTTGCGCTGCCCTCCAGAGGATGTCGCATCACTATCAGGTCTGCATAGTTGGAAACCATCTTTATCGTGTCTTTGATGGTTTCTCCTTTGGAAACACTTGTGTTGTCAGCATCTGAAAAGCCAATAACCCTGGCTCCGAGCCTGTTTGCGGCTGTCTCAAAACTGAGACGAGTTCTGGTTGAAGGCTCGAAAAAGATGCTGGCAATCACCTTATCGTGAAATATAGGTTGCGATGGGTTTTTCTCAAACTCCGCAGCCATCCTGAGAACATCCAGCATATCTTCTTTTGTGAAGTCGTGGATTGAAATAAGATGTCTTGGCATATTTTGTATTTATTTTTGTTAGATCAGTTACAAAGTTGTATCGTAGTATTATAATCTGTTATCATTTCACTGAATCTTCCGAGATTTCCCTCCCGTATCCTCAGTTTAAGCTGACAAAGATTATCAAATTGCTGTTCAGTGATTTCTGCCTGTAAGTCCTTTATTATCCTCATAATGTCATTCATCTGAACATAATCAAAAGATATCACAAGTTCTCTCATTAAAGTCTTGTCAATTATCTCGCTGTTGGCAATTGCATCCGCTGCTGCACTCCGGTATGCTCTTATCAGTCCCGGAACACCTAGTTTCGTCCCTCCGAAATATCTGACTACCACAATCAGCACATCGCTCAGTTCATTGGAGAGAAGCTGTCCTAGAATGGGTTTACCTCCGGTTGAGGATGGTTCGCCATCGTCATTTGCTCTCCAGTTTTCACCCTCCCTGCCAATCCTGTATGCATAGCAATGATGTCTGGCATCAAAGTATCTCTTGCGGATTGAAGCGAGTATATCTTTTATTTCATCTTCCGAATTGATAGGATATGCAAAAGAAAGGAATTTACTGCCAAGTTCCTTATAGATACCGGTAGAGGGCTTAGATATTGATTTAAAGGTATCTATGGCCAAAAATTCACTCATACGGACTGACTTTGCATTTGGTAAAAATAGCCCCTTTTACTAAATTTGCCAAATGTATAATAAAGTTTTTATAGACGATTTCTCCGCACTGGGTGCTCAATTGATGGAAATATTGAGTGATATGCCTGATGGTAACTCCATAAAAAATGTAATAGAGCTGTCATATAAGGAGAATCCTCTGTTTACACCTAATATGCAGATATCTGCGCTTACGTCAATAATCCGGGAGTTCCTTAAAAAAACAACACTTGAAAAATGGCTGACTCCGTATGGAGATAAAATCAGACAATTAGAAAAAACTGTTTTGATTGTAATGGCCGGAAACATACCAATGGTAGGTTTTCACGATCTGTTGGCGACTCTTGCATGCGGATATAAAGCTCAGGTTAAACTTTCCTCAAAAGACAGATACTGGATACCATATATATGTAAATTACTTTCCGGTATAAATCCGTTTTGGAGTGAGAGAGTCATGTTTGCAGGATACCTTCCGGATTCGGCAGATATAGTAATCGCTTCAGGTTCAGACATGACATCTGATTATTTCAAGTCAAAATATATTTCTTCAAAAAACATAATCAGGGGAAGCAGATACAGCGTGGCACTCCTGAAAGGAACTGAGAGCAGGAAAGATTTGGAAGATCTTGCGAAGGATATTTTTCTCTATTACGGACTGGGTTGTAGGAGTGTGAGTTCTTTGCTGGTACCGGTTGGATATGATTTTTCATTCTTACTTTCTGCATTAGATACAATGAAAAGAGAGATAGTGTCAGATGATTACATCTCTGCATATAAATACCAGAAGGCTGTCTGTAAGATTTCCTCTCAGGAATTCATAGACGGTGGTTTTTTTATTTTGAGGAGAAGCGATAGTTTTCCTCCTCCTCTCGGGATAATAAATATATGGGAGTATAATAACCCGGGTGAAGTGAGTGAATTCTTTGAAAGACATCTTGATAAGCTTCAATGTGTTGTTAATTACGGCCAGGGTACCTCGTTCGGAGAGACACAGAGCCCGGCAATAGACCAATATGCTGACGGTATAAATACATTAGATTTTTTACTCCAATTTGCTTAACTTTGTACAAACAATTCTCAGCTATGGTTTACAAGTTCAAAGCCTCAATTGCAGGAAACAAGATCTTTATGAGGGAGTATGAGATTCGCGGCTCTATGACTCTATATTCCCTGCATCTTTTTTTGCAGAATGATTTGGGTTTTGCACCTGATCAGATGGTGGTATTCAGGGGTCTGAACAGTACTGACAAGGTCAAGGGTGAGTACGGACTCTTTGATCTTGGAGACGGAGCCATGGATTCTATGTCTCTTGAAAAAGTCATCGCCAAGGGAGAGATTAAACTTCAGTATGTGTATGATATTTACAAAGATAAAGCAATCAGCCTGGAGTTGCTTTCTACTGAAGAGGAGTCTCTCAGACGTTCTTATCCGCGATTGGTTGCAGAGAAGGGCAGGAACCCGGAGCAATTTTCGGATAATTATGATGATTTCGAACAGATGATAGAGATGAGTGACTCGGAGGATCTCTATCAGGAAGATTCAGATGAGTGAAAAACGTCTAATTTTGGTGGTTGGTCCGACTGCAGCCGGAAAGACTGACTATGCAATATCACTTGCCCTTTCACTGGGTTCACCTGTTATTTCCTGTGATTCACGACAAATATATAAAGAGCTGAAAATAGGAACAGCACCCCCGACAAAGGATCAGCTGGATGCAGTAAAGCATTATTTTATTTTTTCTCACTCCATTCATGATGATTATACTGCAGGGCTCTATGAAGTTGAAGCGATTAATCTTCTTTCAGAACTATTTGAAACTCATGATGATCTTGTAATGGTAGGGGGCAGTGGTCTTTATGCCGAGGCAATTTGCAAAGGGATGGATGATTTCCCCAAGAGTGATCCTGAGCTAAGGGAAATTCTAGCTAATCGCTTATCGGTTGAAGGTCTTGGCTCATTAAGAGATGAACTTAGACTTTTAGATCGTGAAAGTTACGATATTATTGACATTCATAACCCGCAAAGAGTACTAAGGGCACTTGAGGTTACATTACAGACAGGACGGAAGTTCTCATCTTTTAAAAGCAATATCGATAAAAAGCGGGAATTTTTAATAGAAAAGATCTATATTGATCGTCCCAGGGAAGAACTGTATCAAAGAATTAACAACAGGGTAGATTGTATGATGAACAATGGTTTGCTGGATGAGGTCAGAGGGCTGTATCAGTTCCGTAACCGGCCGGCTCTAAAGACTGTAGGTTATTCGGAATTATTTGACTTCATTGATGGAAAATTGTCTCTGGATGAGGCTGTCGATTTGATAAAAAGAAATACCAGAAGATATGCAAAAAGGCAGATTACATGGTGGAGACGAGACGGATTAGTTCCGCCCGTACCAAAAAAAAAGCTGCCAAAACAGATTTGACAGCTTTTTCGTTTATATCCAGTCTGATTTAGAATGGAAGATCATCGGCCTCTTCAGCATTAAATCCGACACCCATATCAGTTTCAGGAATATTCTGGGCAGAAGGACTGTCTCCTGCACCTTTCTCAATTCTCCATGCACGTATATCTGTATACCATCTTTGGTTATACTCCCTGGATTCTATATTTACGGAAACCTTAAGAATATCTCCCTCAGAAAAGCGGGAAAGGTCAGAAACACTATCTGCGCCCCATACATTCATACAGATTTTTCTGGAGTATGTCTCCTGAGTCTCAATTACGAACTCCTGCTTTTTCCACTCACCTCTTGCCGAGGAGCCGGACTGTACAGGAAGTTTTTTTAATAGCTTGCCAATGATTTCAATTGCCATATCTTATTATTTTGCCGGAACAGCTGGTGCAACAGGTTTGCCTGCTGAGACCTTCAGAAGTTCGATTGTGAAAATAAGAGTTGAGTTAGGGCCTATCTGAGGACCTGCCTGCTGTGCTCCATAAGCAAGTTCTGACGGGATGAAGAGTTTAATCTTGCCACCTTCGCCAATTAGCTGGATACCTTCAATCCAACCTTTGATAACACCGTTAAGAGGGAATTTTACAGGTTCGCCTCTTTTGTATGATGAGTCAAATTCTGTGCCGTCAATAAGAGTGCCTGCATAATTAACCTGTACTGTGTCAATTTCGGTAGGTTTAACTGAAGAACCAGGATTTACAATAACGTACTGAAGACCAGATGCAGTTGTGACAACGCTGTCCTTAGTGCCGTTAGCTTTAAGGAACTCTTCTCCTTTTGCCTTGTTCTCTGCACCGATAAACTCTTGTCTTTTTGCGGCATAAGACTGGATAACCTCATTAGCCTTCATAACATCCATTTTAAGGCTGTCACCATTAAGAACTGCTGCAAGAGCCTTGTTAACCTCTTTAAGGTTTAAGTCACCGAAGTTAGCCTGTTTAACCATTGAGCCTAGAGATACACCGACTGCATAACTTGCTGAGTCAATAGTGGCTTGAGACATACCAGTAGCAGCGGAATCACCCTGTTTCTTGCCACATGAGACAGACATCAAAGCTACAAGAGCAATGATAGAGAGAAATTTAATTGTTTTCATTTTTTGTATTTATTTGGTTTGTTCTTTATTTTTTGTTGACATGTATATTGCTAAAGATCCGATAACTGCAGCGGCAAAGGAGGTTATTAATATTGCAGCTTTACCGCTTTCTATCAGTGAAGGGGTATCAAAAGCCAAATTATCGATAAAGATAGACATTGTAAATCCAATTCCCGCAATTATTCCTACAGAAAATATAAGTTTCCAGTCAGCTCCGGTCGGTAACTCTGCAATACCAAGCTTGCAGGCGATGTAGGATGCAAGAAATATTCCGACAGGTTTACCAAAAAACAGGCCAAAGAATATACCTTTTGAGAGAGACGGAAACGTTTTCAACAAATCTGCCGAGAACTCGACCCCTGCGTTTGCAAGGGCAAAAAGCGGAATAATAAGGAAAGTTGCTATTGGTGTGGCATTGCGCTCGAAACGATTCATCAGGGGATTTATCTGTTTCAGGTTTCTGTGCATATTGTCAATTATCTCCTTCTGTTTATGACAAGCCAGAATATCAACATTTTCCTTTCCTGCCGACTCGAATCGCTGCAAGAGATGCCAATGCTGGTTATAGAACCTCTTTTTGTTGATTTTAGTATTGCCAGGAATTGTCATGGCAAGAAGGACTCCTGCGATTGTGGCATGAAGGCCTGATCCCAGAATAAGCAGCCATAAAAATATGCCCGGTATAATATACAGGGCTGCTTTCTGTATATTAAACCTGTTGAAGCTGAAGAGCAGAATTAATACTCCTGCCGCATACAGAAGCAGTTCAAAGTTTATGGCATGCGTAGGATAAAACAACGCCAGAACTATGATGGCACCCAGGTCGTCAACTATGGCAAGAGCTGTAAGGAACACCTTTATTGAAAGAGGTACATGTCTGTTCATTAGTGAAAGAATACCTATTGCAAATGCTATATCTGTTGCCATGGGGATGCCCCAGCCATTCTGACTTGGAGTACCTTGATTGAATATTGCGTAGAACAGCGCGGGGAAAATCATTCCGCCTATAGCTGCAATTATAGGAAGTGCAGCATGTTTAACAGAGGATAGCTCTCCGACAGACATCTCTCTCTTTATTTCAAGACCGACTACAAAGAAAAAAATAACCATCAGTCCATCATTTATCCAATGTAATAAGGACATGTCAAGAGACAATTTGCCAAATGAAATGCTTAGATGTTTCTCCCACAGTTCACCGAGAGGTTTTAAAAAATCTATATTAGCAGCAGCTATTGCTACCAATGCTGATAACAGGAGAATAATTCCTCCGTTTGACTGATTCTTGAAAAAAGAGGTAAAAATGTCAGGCATACTAAATTGTCTGCCGAGTCTTGGTCGAGTCAGATAGTGGCTCATCAATAAATCTTATCTGTTTTTGAAGTTAAGTTTTGAATATATACACATTTTATACAGAATCCTTGAGCCTACATTTGCATCCCATTCAGTATCGCTTCCCGGAGATACCTCGCAAAGGTCAAATCCGACAATCTTTTTATTTGATGTGGCAAGCATGTGTAGTAAGTAGTCTACTTCCCTGAAGTTCAGGCCCCCGGGAACAGGCGTTCCTGTGTTAGGGCATAAATCGGGGGAAAGCCCGTCAATGTCAAAACTGATATATACAGATGCAGGTAGAGATGCAATAATCTCTTCACACTGTTTTTTCCAACTTTTACCCTCGTAACTGTTTTGTCTTATCTCTAAATCGGTATAGCAGCGGATTCTCGGATCATGATTTATAAAGTCAGCCTCTTCCTGGCAGAAATCCCTCACGCCGACCTGGGTGAGTTGTGATATCTGGGGAATCTCGCTAAGCGCATTATACATAATTGATGCATGAGAGTATTTAAAGCCCTCATATGCAACCCGTAGGTCAGCATGTGCATCTATATGAAGAATGCCGAAGTCTTCGTGCTTATCTGCGACAGCTCTCATATTTCCGAGAGGGACACTGTGGTCGCCTCCTACAACTCCAACGAAACGGCCTTCTGAAATATGTTTACCGCAAGTTTCGTAAACCTTTTTGTTTAATGAGGCAGATGCTTCGTTAATGGTTTTTAAATCATCACCTAAAGACTCTCCTGATTCACCTTTTTCCAGATGTTCAATTACCTTTTCAGCTATTTTTCTGAATTTTCTGTTCTCCTTTTTAATGGAAGAATCTTCTGGAATTGTGCCTATTTTTATCTCCCACGCCTTTTCAACATTGGGGTCGAAAAGATCAACCTGGACAGAGGCATCTAAAATTGCTTCAGGCCCTTTACTTGTACCAGGACGGTATGATGTTGTAACATCCCAAGGTACAGATACGAGAACAATCTCAGATTGTTCATGCGAATATGGCAATGCAAAATAGTTTCCGTTTGCCATTCCTATATCATTCGGATTGAAATTTGTCATACAATGCCTTCTCTTAGTATATCGTGAATATGTACCAGTCCAATATATTTACCTTTTTCAAGAACAACCAGAGAGGTGATTTTGTTCTGTTCCATCATATTAAATGCATTTACGGCCAATTCGTCCGATTCCACCCGCTTCGGATTGGAGGACATTATATCTCTGGCCCTGAGAGAGTGTATGCTTAATCCCTTCTCAACCATCCTCCTGACATCTCCGTCTGTTATTATTCCCGCAATATCACCACTTTCATGCAATACCACCGTTGCACCAAGCCTGTTGGCAGAAATATTCAGAATGGTGTTCTGTATAGTTTCATCTTCCTTAACCATCGGAAGCACAGCTCTGTCTATTATGTCAGAAACTCTTGTGTAAAGCTTCTTTCCGAGTGATCCGCCCGGGTGTACTCTGGCAAAATCTTCCTGTGAAAACCCCCTCATTTTCAACAGACAAACGGCTAAAGCGTCTCCCATAACCAACTGGGCAGTCGTGCTTGAAGTCGGGGCCAGATTGTTTGGACAGGCTTCGGAGTCAACAGTTGCTTTAATTACAAAATCCGAATGCTGGGCAAGGAAGGAATTTGTGTCGGATACCATGCCGATAATCTTGTTTCCCATCTTCTTTATCCAGGGAACCAGAACCTTTATCTCCGCCGTGTTTCCGCTCTTGGACAAACACAGTACCACGTCGTCTTTCTGGATGATTCCAAGATCTCCGTGAATAGCATCGGCAGCATGCATGAAAACAGCCGGAGTGCCTGTAGAATTGAGAGTTGCCACCAACTTATTGGCGATAATTGCACTCTTTCCTATTCCTGTTATAATTAACCTTCCTTTACTGTTGAAAATGAGTTCCAATACACTTAAGAACTGTTCGTCTATAAATCCTGAGAGCCGGGCAACAGCTGCTGCCTCCTTATTGACAACCTCCTGCGCTATATTTGATAGTTCCTCTCTTGAAATAGTCATAAAAATTTTGAGATGAAAAAACTAATGGATAACTTAGTATTGCAAAGGTAACTTATTTTGTTCATTTTTTAGATATTTATTCCTTATTTTATTATATGCAAATTACTTCTGAATTTTTGCATGAACAGTTAAAGACATTCTTCGGTTTTAACTCCTTCAAGGGTCCACAAGAAGAGATAATAGTGCATCTGATTAACGGAGGAGATGCATTTGTCCTTATGCCTACAGGTGGAGGCAAGTCGTTGTGTTATCAGCTTCCGGCTCTTGTAATGGATGGCACCGCAATCATAATTTCCCCTTTGATAGCTTTGATGAAGAATCAGGTTGATGCCATCAGAGGATTTGTAGAAGAGCGGGACGGTATAGCCCATTTCTTGAATTCTTCATTGACAAAGGCTCAACTACAGGAAGTCAGGGATGATTTACTGGCAGGTAATACAAAATTACTCTATGTCGCTCCCGAATCTCTTACCAAAGAGGAGAATATTCAACTGCTCAAGCAGATTAAAATCTCATTCTACGCTGTTGATGAGGCTCATTGTATCTCTGAGTGGGGACATGATTTCAGACCTGAGTACAGAAGAATAAATCCTATTGTAAAGGAGATAGGGATTGCCCCTATAATTGCACTCACAGCTACAGCAACCCCTAAGGTACAACATGACATTCAAAAGAATCTGGATATGCTGGGGGCCCGGGTGTTTAAGTCTTCCTTCAACAGACCGAACCTGTATTATGAGATTCGCCCTAAGGTTAATATTGATAAGGAGATAATCAAATTTATAAAGGCCAACCAAGGTAAGTCCGGTATAATATATTGTCTTAGCAGGAAAAAAGTTGAGGATGTGGCCGAACTCCTTGTCGTTAATGGTATAAAGGCACTTCCTTATCATGCGGGACTCGATGCCAATACAAGAGCCGCAAATCAGGATAAGTTCCTTATGGAGGAGGCGGATGTTATAGTTGCCACAATCGCTTTTGGAATGGGTATTGACAAACCGGATGTAAGATTTGTAATACACTATGATATTCCAAAGAGTCTCGAAGGTTATTATCAGGAGACAGGAAGGTCCGGAAGAGACGGAGGCGAGGGCCAGTGTGTCGCCTTCTATTCTTACAAGGACATTCAGAAACTTGAGAAGTTCATGCAGGGGAAATTGATTTCAGAGCAAGAGATCGGGAAACATCTTCTTATGGAAACCGTTTCATATGCTGAATCGAATCTTTGCCGCAGAAAGGTACTTATGAACTATTTCGGAGAGGACTATACTCAGGATAACTGCGGCTCTTGTGATAATTGCCTTTATCCTAAAAAGCAATTTGAGGGGAAAGAGTACGTTCTGCTTGTCCTTGACCTTATTTCCGGTATGAAGGAACAATTTAAGGCGGAGCACATTGCAAATATACTGGCGGGAGTTAACAATTCAATCATAAAGTCATACAATCATCATCATCATGAACTTTTCGGTATAGGAAGCGCAAAAGGAATTCGATTCTGGATGGCTGTTATCAGGCAAGCCCTTATTCACCATCTGATTGATAAGGATATTGAGAAATATGGCTTACTTTCATGTACAGAGAAAGGTATTAAGTTCCTTGAGGCACCAACTTCAATAATGCTTACAGAGGATCGGGAGTTTCTGGATTCTGACGAGGGAGATGAAGTGGTTACTCCAGGCAGCAAGGCCGGAGGTGGTGGCGGAGATGCCGCACTACTCTCAATGCTTAAAGATCTGCGTTCTTCAATGTCAAAGAGGTTAAATCTTCCTCCTTTCGTTATTTTTAACGATCCTTCTTTGGAAGATATGTCAATTCAATATCCAGTAACACTTGATGAACTCAAGAATTGTCAGGGTGTCGGAGAGGGTAAGGCAAAGAAATTCGGGAAGGATTTTATCGACCTTATATCAAAGTATGTAGCAGAGAACGAAATAGACAGGCCTTTGGATTTAGTGGTCAAGAGTGTGGTTAATAAGTCAATAAACAAGGTCTTTATAATCACAAGTATAGACAGAAAGCTCTCGTTCGAGGATATAGCCGATGCTAAGAATATGGAGATGAACGATCTTCTCGACGAGATAGAATCTATTGTCAATTCAGGGACCAAGCTCAATATAGACTACTACATAAGGCAAACGGTAGATGACGATAAAGTTGATGACATATACGAATATTTCAAGACGGAAGCTTCCACCGACTCCCTCAAGGAAGCGGTGGATGAGCTGGGTCGAAACTATACGGAAGAAGAGATCCGACTTGTAAGAATCAAGTTTATCTCAGAGATCGGGAATTAACCGCAGTGATAGTATTTTTTAACTAATTCCGAGAGAAGCTCCGGATTCTTCTCTGCTTCTTCTCTTGTACTCATGTCGTTATAAGACTTTAAGTGGTCTATGACACCATCGATAAGTGTTTTGTCAAATACTCCGTCTTTTTCGTAAAGATCTCTTTTTGCATCAAGTTCCATTGCCGACTGCATGCACGATGAGGGAAGCTGTTCAAGAGACTTTAGTTTCTTCTCATTTTCATGATTGTGTATGTTCACATCGACATAGGTTTTTCCGGCAACTTCCAGGGCATCTTCCATCTCAAAGCCGGTTCTTGCAGCTACGGTTAAACCGGCGAGCATCTGGTAGATATCGGCAGATCCGTCCGGAGAACGCATCTCTACTGTCTGTTTGTCTGATATAATATCCGTATTTTTTGGCTCTAGTGGGTTAGCAATGGTTACCATATCATTTTTTCCGGTCCATCCCAGCGGTACCCTTACCAGAACAGATCTGTTGCGGTCTCCCCAGCATATACTTGTCGGAGCTTCCTGATGTGGAACGAGTCTGAAGTATGACATGGGGTTTGTGTTTCCGAATGCTGTCAAAGAGGATGCGCACTTCATATAACCGGCTATTGCCTGTTTGGCTTCGTCAGATACCTTTCCGTTCTTAATCATGACAGATTTACCATCCTTGACTAATCTCGTATGGAAATGAAGCCCGCTGCCTGCTTTACCTGTTGTTATCTTTGGTGCGAAAGTGACATCTATACCATATTTATATGCCAGATTACGGATAATCCATTTTGCCATTACAAGCTGGTCTGCTGCCTGTTCAACCGGGGATACAAGGAACTCTATCTCGTTCTGTTCATATATTTTGCCGTCTAGCGTGAAATTTCCCACTTCCGAGTGTGCATATTTTATCTGTCCGCCGGACCTTGCGATACAGTTTACAGCCTCACATCTGAATTGCTCAAATTTTGTATAAGGCGAAGATTCATGATAGCCTCGCTGATTTTCTATGGGAAATTTGCCTGAATCTTCTCCAACAATATAGAACTCAAGCTCACCCATCGCCTCAAAATTGAGTCCTGTGGCGGCATTAAAAGAGCGTGCAGCCTTACGAAGGGTGTTTTCAGGTGAGCTCTCCAAAGGAAGCCCGTCTTTATTGAAGTATGAACAAAGCAGACCCAGAGTGGGTATAGTGGAAAACGGGTCCAGGTATGCAGATGAAAATCTGGGGATTATGTAAAGATCGCTTGAGCCGGCTTCGATGTATGGAAAAAGACTTGAGCCATCCACTCTCTCTCCGTATGAAAGTATTGTGTCTAGGTATTTGTAGCTGGTAACAGGAAAATTGAGAGTCTTCAATCTTCCGTCTGCGGCAATGTATCTAAAGTTAATTATTCTTATCTCGTTATCTATGACAAATTTGATAATGTCACTTTTAGTAAATTCCAATGAATTTTTATTCAAGCCTGCTACAACCGGATTTATGTTGTAGTTAAGAAACTGCTCCATAATTATTATGAATTATTATTATTCGTTTTATTTTAATACGAAATTAATATAATTATGCATAAAAATAGAAAAATAGTCTCTTTTGTCTCTTTTTTTATTTTTAGTAACTTTGTATTCTTATGGCAAAGGCAAGAAGAATCTATATATTCATAGCATCCCTTTTAGCGGTACTGATTGTTGTCTTTTTTTTATTCAGTTCAAAGAGAGTAAACCCGACGGTAAAGGCGCAGGAGGGTTTCGTTTTGCAATCAGCGGATCTTATACCGATTGATGCAATAGCAATTTTCCATTTTAATGATGTGAAGTCATCCTTGTCTTTTCTTTCAGACACCTCAGGACTCTTTCCTCCGTTGTTTCCGCAGGGCTCACCTGTGGGAAAATTTATATCTCTGTCTGGTACTTCTGGCGGAGAGGTTACCCTTTCATTTCACTACTCTGCGAAAAACGAAGTCTTACCAATTGTTTTCCTTGATCTTCCGTCGGACTTGTCCGGGACAGAACCGGATGTACTCCTTAGAAAATTGGGGGCAGTCAGTGAAAGTTCATACAATGGATTTGAGATATATTCCGGAAGCGGGCTGAAAATCTTTAAAAACAACCGTGAGATTGTTGCCAGTCCATCTCTGATACTGATACAGTCATCAATCAGGCATTATAAGACAAAATCCTCAATCATGGACAACCATGATTTTAGAAAAATGATGGCGCACACACCAAACGGAGAGCATAAAATTTTCATAAACATACAACAGGCCGGGAAGTTCTTTTCCGGATACACTGACTATCGCTTTTGGAGATATTCTGATTTCACCTCAAAAATATCTTCTTGGAGCTCTTTTGAGCTGGAGCACGATACAAAAGGAGTCTCATTTAAAGGTAATTTGTTTAATTACAGGGGTAAGTCGGAATTTTCGGAAATTTTCACAAATATTGAAGGAAGAAAGGCTGAAGTGTGGAGTCTTTTACCCTATAACACGTACGGGGCTCTAGTGCTGACAGCCGATGATTTTAAAGTGTTGCTTGATTCTTATTATGAATACAGGCGCTCGTTCGGTGTTGTGGATGAGATTGAATATGAGAGATGTAAAGGGTGGTTTCTGCTTCAGAAGCCGGCCGAACTGGTTCTTGCACTGATCCCTTATAAAAGTGAAAGCCGTTGGGTTACACTGATACGGAGTGAGGGAAAAAAGAGGTCCAAAAGAAAGGTGGCTTCTTCTTTTGAATATAAAGGTGCACTCGCAACACTGTTTGGTAAATCATTCTCATATAATTCAGAGAGATTTGTCGTAACATCGGGGAACTGGCAATTGATTGCTGATGAGGATATGATCCGGGAATTTGCAGCCGGAAATTTTGAGAAATACACTATGGAGGGATTTCTTGAGCAGGGAGAGGCTTATGACAGACTGACGGAGTCCTATGCTCCGTTTACACTAGTTGCAAATGTCTCTATGATGCAGGACTCTGTTGCATCTCTCTTCAGAGATCCGGCCAGAGAAAGAGTTGCTTCAAGGTTACATAAGAAAAATTACCAGGCTGTTTTATTTAAGATATTACCTGATGCAGATAAAAGGGAGGTTAATTTCTCCATTTCTATTACATCACAGAGAGTGCCAAATCTCAGAGAGCCCGATACTGAGCTTGTTAATATCCCTGATACGGTCCGGGTGCCGGTAGGACCTTTCCTTATTAGTAAAGGACAAAAGGAGAAGATGTATCTTGAGCAGATGCCTGATTATAAAATCAGACTGATATATACCGACGGAAGAGGAATATGGGCCATACCATTTACAACACCTTTGAGAGGATTTGTAGAGGAGGTTGACTACTTCTCAAACAAGAAATACCAAATGATGTTTGCAAGTGGGAACAAGATTTATCTCCTTGATAAAACAGGCAGATATGCCGGACAATTTCCAAAAAGTGTGGATTCATTAATCTTACTGGGGCCTAAAGTATATGAACAAAATGGAGCCCTTTCAATAATGTTGCTGCATACAGACAACACACTCAGACTTTATGACAAGAATTGTAAGCCTGTAGAAGGGTGGAAAGATATTACAACTGATGAGATGATAGAGGGATTTCCTGAGTTGATGAAGATAGGAGAGAGTCAATACTGGATTTTAAGGACAAGGTTGAGAACTCTAATATACAGATACTCGGGAGAGGCTATAGGCGATTTGTCAGGGAAGAACACTCTCTTACCTGACACAAAGATAAAAATCCTTTCTGGCACAAAAGTAGCAGTGACCACCCGCAAAGGTAAAGAGGTCAGTATTGATCTTGAAAGCGGGGAGATTAAAAAAATAAGAAAAAGAGGGAGTTTATTCTAATATGGAGATGTTTCTTACTGTTTTACTGATATTGGTAATTCTTTTCTGGTTGGCCGGAAGAGTGTTTCCATTGCTGTTGGGTTTGTGGATTAAGAGAAAAGTTGATAAATTTAATAATTTTAATAATCAGCCGACTTCCTCTGATGAGCAACATTCTAAAAACAAGATAGTTGACAAAAGTGTGGGCGAATATGTAGACTTCGTAGAGACAAAAGACGAAAACTGAACATGAAGACATTTTTAAGACTGCTTTCTTTTGCAAAGCCCTATGGACGATACTGGCCTACTTATTTGATTATTTCGCTTTTTTCGATGTTCTTCGGAATTTTCAACTTTGCACTGGTGGCACCTATTGTCAGGATTATATTCAGTCCGGATGCCATAGCTCAGCAACTGTCATTGCCCGAATTCTCGATAAGTGTAGATTATTTCACTTCGCTTTTTCAATATTTCCTTACAAAGATCATGATTAAATCAAACCTTTTGAACGGCTTGCTATTTGTGTGTTTTTTCATGATTCTTATGTCTTTCTTTTCAAATCTGTCAAATTATCTGTCACAGAGAATTCTTGTCAGTATAAGGACTAAGTTGATGTATAACCTTAGAAAGGCACTCTTCTTAAAGATTTCAAAACTTCACATAGGTTATTTTCATGAGAAAAGAAAAGGGGATATCCTATCGAGTGTTTCAAACGATGTGACAGAGGTTCAGAACACAGTTGCCAACACTTTTCATATTCTTTTCAGAGATCCGTTGATGATCATCGGTTTTTTGGGAGCACTATTTTATATGTCTCCGCAACTGACACTATTCACACTTCTTGCGTTACCTATCACAACATTTGCTATTGCAAGAGTGGTCCGGTCCTTGAAAAAAGGTGCAGTTGTAACTCAGTCCCTAATGGGGAGGATTATAAGTCATTTTGAGGAGGCAATTTCTGGAGCAAGAATCATCAAGGCGTTCAATGCTCAGAAATACATCAACACACATTTTGATAATACAAATTCAGGACACAGGAAGACCAGCAAAAAGATTTTCAACAGGCAAACAATGGCTTCTCCTTTGTCTGAGTTCCTGGGAGTTTCTGTAGCCACATCTGTGCTGTTTTACGGGGGATACCTTCAGCTTCAGGGTAAACTGGGGATGGACGCTGCGGCTTTTTTGGTATACATAGGGTTTTATTGGAAGGTTCTTGAGCCAACTAAATCGATTTCAAATGCAATAGCAAGTCTTCAGAGAGGTGTTGTATCAGGAGAGAGAATATTTGCCATACTCGATGTTGAACCGGAGATTAAGAAAACCAAAAATCCAATTCCAATAAAAGATTTCAGTGAAAGTATCGTTTTTAGAAATGTCGGCTTTAAATATGTCAGTGAACCAGTATTAAAGGATATTAATCTGGAGATTAAAAAAGGGAAGATGATTGCTTTGGTTGGGCCATCAGGAGCAGGCAAATCAACAATGGCAGATTTGCTTCCACGTTTCTATGATGTCACCTCCGGTTCAATAACCCTTGACGGAAAGGATATCCGTGAATATGAGCCAAAGGATCTGATAGGTTTGATGGGTATTGTAACTCAGGAGGCCATACTATTTAATGATACAGTTTTCAACAATATAGCATTCGGTATGGAGAACGTTAGTGAGGAGGATGTCATAAAGGCAGCAAAAATAGCGAATGCGCATGAGTTTATATCTCAAATGGAGTCCGGATATCAGACCAATATTGGAGACAGGGGGCTTAAACTGTCGGGAGGTCAACGGCAGAGATTGGCAATTGCCAGGGCTGTCCTTAAAAACCCGCCCATACTTATACTTGATGAGGCAACTTCAGCTCTGGATACAGAAAGCGAAAGACTGGTACAGGAGGCGTTGCTAAAACTTATGGAAAACAGGACCTCTGTGGTTATTGCACACAGGTTGTCAACTATACAATACGCAGATGAAATCGTGGTGCTTAAGGCGGGAGAAATTGTAGAACGGGGAAATCACCAGGAATTAATAAAAATGGAGGGTTTATATTCGCATTTGTGCAACCTTCAGACTTTTGCATAATATTATCTTGAATATGGAAAAATCATTGAACCTCATATTAGAGAGGAGCTTTAAAGAGAATTGGGATAATCCGGCTCTCTCTGATTACAAGGGGATTACTTTGCATTACAGGGATGTGGCAAGGAGGATCGAGAAGTTACACATCGTGTTTGATATATGCGGATTAAAGAAAGGCGACAGAGTTTCGATATGCTCAAAAAATCAAGCTAACTGGGGAGTGGTATTTCTATCTGCTCTTACATACGGAGCTGTTGCTGTACCTATTCTACACGAGTTTAAGCCGGGAAATATTCATCATATAGTCAGTCATTCCGATTCAAGGATTCTATTTGTCGGAGAACATATATGGGAGCAGATGAATGGAACGGAGATGCCGGATTTGGACGCTGTGATACAAATATCTGATTTTTCTATTCTCTATGCCAAAGATCCGTTGATATATGAGACAAGAGAACATCTGAATGAAATGTTCGGTAAAAAATACCCGAAAAATTTCAGGCCCGAGCATGTTCATTTTCACGAGGATACTCATGAAGAATTGGCTGTGATTAATTATACTTCAGGAACTACCGGATTTTCAAAAGGGGTAATGCTACCATACAGATCTCTATTGTCAAACGTATTATTCGGTTGGGAGGTTCATCCTCAGCTCAACAATACTTCGAACGTAGTTGCCATGTTACCTACTGCCCACATGTATGGGATGATGTTCGAGTTCCTTTTTGAAATGACTGTCGGAGCTCATGTTCATTTCCTGACAAGAGTTCCGAGTCCTAAGATTATCATGGACGCTTTTGCGGATATCAAACCGGACATCATTATTTCGGTACCTCTTATAATTGAGAAGATATACAAGAAAAAGCTCCAGCCTATTATCAATAAGGCAGCAATGAGAGTTCTTCTCAGAGTCCCGGTAGTTGACCAGGCAATAGGAAAGAAGATTCAACAGGAGCTTGTAAAGACATTCGGAGGCAGATTCAAGGAGGTTATTATTGGTGGAGCAGCTTTCAATAAAGAGGCAGAGGCCTTTTTCAGAAAGATCGGGTTTCCCTTTACGGTTGGATATGGAATGACCGAGTGCGGACCTATCGTTACTTATGCTCCTTGGGATAATACAAGGCTTTATTCTTGCGGTAAGGCTGCACCGAGGATGGAGATCAGAATAGACTCCGGTGACCCTGAAAATATTCCGGGTGAGATTTTATGTAAAGGCCCTAATGTAATGCTGGGCTATTATAAAAACCAGGAAGCGACAGATGCTGTCCTCTCAAGCGATGGCTGGCTAAGGACAGGGGATATGGGTATAGTTGACAGTGAGGGATATCTGTATATCCGCGGACGTTCGAAAAGTATGATACTTGGACCTAACGGACAAAACATATATCCTGAGGAGATTGAGAGTATCGTGAACAATATGCAATATGTTGTCGAGTCTCTTGTTGTTGAGGAGCAGGAAACTCTCACACTGCTTGTATATCCGGACTTCGAGCTTGCTGAAAGTGACGGATTGTCATCTGCGGATCTTGAGAAAAAAATGGAGGAGAACAGGGTGCTTCTTAACGAAGATCTCCCGAACTACTGTAAAATACAACATGTTAAGGTATTCCCGGAAGAGTTTGAAAAAACTCCTAAAAGAAGTATAAAAAGATTTTTATATCAAAGAGTACAAGAGTAATATTTATGCAAAATAAACAGGATCAGTTTGACAGAAGTTATCTTGAGATGGCTGCCGTATGGGCAAAAAACTCATATTGCAAAAGAAGGCAGGTTGGAGCGTTACTTGTTAAGGACAGAATGATTATTTCAGACGGATATAACGGTACACCGGCTGGGTTTGAGAATATCTGCGAGGACGATAATGGTCACACAAAACCATATGTTCTTCATGCAGAGGCGAATGCAATAACCAAGATTGCGAAATCCGGAAACAATAGCAAAGGTGCTACTATGTATGTTACTACGGCACCATGTCTCGAGTGTGCAAAACTAATCATTCAGGCCGGTATAACAAGGCTGGTTTATAAGGATGATTACAGAGTCTCGGACGGTATCGACCTTTTGAGAAGAGCAGGAATAGAAATTGTCAATATCGAGTAAAATATGTCATATTTTCAAGGCTTAAGGGAGAGAATGAGGAACAATCCTCTGTTATATGTGCTACTTTTCGGGCTTTTTATTCTATTGGTATTCAGACTCCTTTCCTACTATTCGGACAGGAGCCGTGAGTTGGCGGTCAAAGCCGGTAATTGGGATAAGCTTATGTTGGTTCTTTCAGAAGTTGAAAATAACTATGTTGACTCAATAGATAAAGATAAGCTTACGGAGAAGGTTATACCGTATCTTCTTGAAAGTCTTGATCCACACTCTGTATATCTTCCACCGGCAGATTTAAAGGATGCTGAAGAATCCCTTGAGGGTAACTTTGATGGGATAGGTGTACAGTTTAATGTGCCTAACGATACGGCAGTTATTATAAGTGTCATACCCGGAGGCCCGTCAGAAAGAGCCGGACTACTTTCAGGTGACAGAATAGTTAAGGTTAACGGAGAGATTGTTGCCGGGGTTAAAATGAATCAGGATTCACTTGTCAGAAGATTAAGAGGGAAATCTGGCTCTCTGGTTAAGATTGGTATCAAGAGGGAGAACAATAGCAGCCTTGTCTTTTTTGATATAAAGAGAGATAAGATTCCGGTTAAAAGCGTGGATGTCAGATATATGATAAGTAAAACCACTGGTTATATAAAGCTTTCCAAGTTTACACGTACCAGCTATGAGGAGGTGCTAAAGGCTTCGCTTGAGTTGAAGAAAATGGGAATGAAAGAGTTGATATTTGACCTGAGAGGTAATACAGGCGGATATTTTGATCAGGCATTTCTCATGGCTAACGAGTTCCTTGAAAAAGACCGGATGATTGTATATATGGAAGGACTTCACAGAGCGAGACAAGATTTCAAGGCAGATGGAAAAGGTAAGCTCAGGGACATTCACTTAAAAGTGCTTATAGACGAGGGATCGGCCTCTTCAAGTGAAATATTTGCAGGAGCAATCCAGGATAACGACAGGGGTGTTGTAATCGGCAGACGCTCGTTTGGTAAAGGATTGGTTCAGGAGCCGATCTTCTTCTCAGACAAATCGGGGATAAGACTTACTGTTGCAAGATTTTACACCCCTACGGGCCGCTCACTTCAAAAGCCCTACTCTGCAGACTATCAATATGACATAATAGAGAGATACAGACACGGGGAGATGACATCAGCGGACAGTATAAGACGTAATGATTCGCTTAAATATACAACACCAAAAGGGAAGATTGTATATGGAGGGGGAGGAATAACACCGGATATCTTTGTCCCAATGGATACAACAGGAATTAACAACTTCCTGATAGCTGTATCGAATAAAGGTCTGCCGTTTAAGTTCAGTTCTATGATGGCTGATCTATATCGTCCTTCTTTGAAGTCAGTTAAAGATCTAGTCGCACTGGAACAATTGCTTGCCAAAATGGACCTTGAAAAGCGATTCCTGAAATATGCAGCTGATAACAAGATGATTCCGACGACCAAACAATGGGCTGAGTGCAAAGAGATTGTAATTACTCAAGTGGAGGCTCTTGTGGGGAGATATTCACCTCTTGATGATGAGGCCTTTTATCCTATAATGGCCAGGATAGACAATGTCATACAGAAGGCTATTGAGCAATAAATCTGTAAACAATTTCACCTTGTTGCTTTTCCGGTGCAGTTGCAGAAGATGTAAATCTTGATGCCCTGGCTGCCTTAATCGCATATTCTCTTATACAGCTGTCATTGGCAGAAAGATCTCCCATAACTGATGCAGATACGACATATCCTTTCCTGTTTACAGTTATGGATACATATACATCTCCGCCACCCACGCATTTATATACAGGGATTGGCAAGGACATGGCCTTTCTGCCGTCAAGAGTATAAGAGAGAACAGATGGACCTTTATACGAGTCGCTTTTTTTATCTTCAGATGATTTTGACTGTACAGGAACATCGTCGCTTCCCTGATATGCCTCCGCCTCTTTTTTTGATGCATCAAGCTTTCTCTGAAGCTCTTTAGCCTCTTCATATACCTGTCTTGGGTTCTTGAAACGGTCATCCTTCAGTTCGTTCCCTTTGGCTGCTCCTGCATCGACAACAACATTCCTGATTTTATCTGGACGTCTGCCGGCAATCATATCATCAAGTTCCTTGCTGACATCCTCTTTAAAACGCTCCTCTTCCTGTTGTTTCTCGATTTGTTCCTGCTTGGAAAAGTCCAGTACAAAAGAGGTCTCTTCAGACAATAGCGCACCTATTCTGGTTGCCAGCAGAATGATAATTGCTAATAGGTGTACGGCAATTGTAAGATAAAGACCGGCTTTGTTCTCAAGCTTTAGCATTTTTCTTGTAGAGAAACTTTTCTATTGAAGCAAGAAGAATGTCAATAGCTACCTGATTATGACCACCTTGTGGAATGATAATATCGGCATATCTCTTGCTTGGTTCGATAAATTGAAGGTGCATAGGTTTTACGGTCTTGTCGTATCTCTCCAGAACCTTCTCTATCGATCTGCCTCTCTCTATGTTGTCTCTGGTTATTACCCTCCCGAGGCGGTCATCAGCATCGGCATCCACAAAAACCTTTATATCCATGCAGCTCCTCAGTTCGGGGCAAGTGAATATAAGTATACCCTCAACAATTATAATAGGAGAGGGTGCTACTTTTACTGTTTCAGTTGTCGACCTCAGGCAGGTGAGATAGGAGTATACCGGTTGATCTACTGTCTTGCCGGCGCGGAGTTCCTTCAGGTGTTTGATAAGTAACTTGAAATCGATTGAGTCTGGGTGATCGAAATTCAGTTCAAGCCTCTCTTCCAAAGGAAGATGACTATTGTCTTTATAATATGAATCCTGAGGGATTACTACAACGTGATCCTTTATCCTGTTTGCTATCTGTGATACTACAGTTGTCTTACCGGCTCCTGTTCCTCCGGCTATTCCTATAATGAGCATATATTTTAAAATTCTGCGTTCTTAGGTGATCTTGGGAAAGGAATTACATCTCTGATATTGGCCATACCGGTAACGAAGAGAAGAAGCCTCTCAAAGCCTAATCCGAAACCTGAGTGAGGGGCACTTCCGAATCTTCTGGTATCTATGTACCACCACAATGATTCTGTTCCCATATTGAGCTCCTTGATTCTGCTCTCCAATTTTTCAAGAGATTCTTCACGCTGCGAGCCTCCGATAATCTCTCCGATTTTAGGGAAAAGAACATCCATTGCCCTGACTGTCCTGCCATCATCATTCTGTTTCATGTAAAAAGCCTTGATATCCTTAGGGTAGTCTGTCAGAATAACAGGCTTTTTAAAATGTTTCTCTACGAGGTAGCGTTCATGTTCACTCTGAAGATCCGTACCCCATGAAACAGGATATTCAAACTTCTGACCTGATTTCATGAGAATCTCAACACCCTCGGTATAAGGAAGCCTTACAAACTGTGTATCAACAACGCTACGGAGTCTCTCAATCAGCTCCTTGTCAAACATGTCGTTAAGAAACTTAAGGTCATCGGCACAGTTATCAAGAGCATACTGAACGAGGTATTTAATGAACTCTTCTGCAAGATCCATGTTATCTTTTATCTCGTAGAAAGCCATCTCAGGCTCAATCATCCAGAATTCCGAGAGGTGTCTCGGTGTGTTGGAATTTTCAGCTCTGAAAGTAGGACCGAATGTATATATCTGGCCTAATGCAAGAGCTCCAAGTTCTCCCTCAAGCTGTCCGCTTACTGTTAGATTGGTTGCTTTTCCGAAAAAATCACTTGAATAATCGACCTTTCCGTCTGCACTCTTAGGGACATTGTTCAAATCAAGCGTTGTAACCTGGAACATTGCTCCGGCTCCTTCAGCATCAGATGCCGTAATGAGTGGGGTATGCAGATAGAAAAATCCTTTGTCGTTGAAAAATTTGTGAATTGCAAAGGCCATTGCGTGGCGAATGCGAAGGACACATCCGAAAGTATTTGTACGAGGCCTGAGATGACCAATTTCTCTCAGGAATTCAAGGCTGTGACCCTTTTTCTGAAGAGGATAGGTCTCAGGGCTTGCTGTTCCGTATACTAAAAGAGAGCCGGCATGAATTTCCACTTTTTGTCCGCTGCCTACAGAAGCTACAAGTGAACCTTCAACACAAATACAGGCTCCTGTTGTAACATCTTTGAGCTGATCTTCGGTAAAGTTGTTCATGTCGAAGACAATCTGAATGTTATTCACAGTCGACCCGTCGTTCAAGGCAACAAAAGCGATATTTTTATTGCCTCTTTTTGTCCTTACCCATCCTTTAACCTGAACCTCTATACCTGCATCTTTATTAAGCAGTTCACAAACTTTGATCCGTTCCATACTATCTAGAAATGACTTTGAATTTTTTTAACCAGGCAAAGTTACTCAAATGAAGATAAATCACAAGAATAATATTTCAGATGCTGCGCTTTCATTCCAACACCTGTCAACAGCGGTGATTACATATTTGTATTTAACCCTCTTCCCGCTTTGTGCCTCAGGTTTAAATGAGTTGGTGTCAACAATTCTGATAAGGTATTTTGTGTCAGTTATGTCAATTTCTGATTTTGCAGGGAAACGGTAAACAGCAAAAAAATGAGCTTCCTGCATTTTGTCATTATTGTTATCATGTTTCCAACGGATTACACCCTTTTTTGCCTTAAGTGCAGTTACAGGGGCAGGTGCAATAGAGTCCAACGCTTTGTATGCAGGAATCAATGCAAGGTGCTTCTGATATGTGTTTGTCAGAGAGTCTGTAAATCCAAATGGATTGGCCGTGATTGACCAGCCTGGCCACCAGACATTGCCGTGAACGTTTGGAAGAGTCCTGACAAGCCTCATCTTCTCTGCGAACTGAGTCTTTAAAGAGTCGTTGACATCCTTCTCCTTGAATGTGTCGATATTTTGTCCAATATATAACTGTCCCTTGAAATTTGCATCATTCCACCATTTGATGAGTGTCAGGAAGTCGGCACGAGGATGCCCTATTTTCCAATATAATTGTGGTACATTGTAATCAATCCACCCCTTTTCAAGCCACAGAGGAATATCTGCATAGAGATCTTCATAAGTTGAGAGACTGCTTGTTTTGCTTCCTGATCCGTCAGGAGTATCGCTAAAGTTTCTGTGAACTCCGAATGGGCTTATGCCAAATCTTACCCAAGGTTTGATTTTTTTGATTGTGTCGTTAATCTCCCTGATCAGGGTTGATACATTGTTTCTTCTCCAATCAGCCTTTTGCCAGTATTCGAAACCCTGGCTCTTTGAATATTTTACAAAAGAGGCATCGTCATGAAACTCCTCGAATTTCTCGGGATAGGGATAGAAATAGTCATCAAAATGGATGGCATCGACATCATACCTGCTTACTATATCTGCCATAACCTTCTTGGTATGTGCTATTGCTTCCGGCTCACCCGGGTCAAAGTATAACTGCTTACCATATCTTTTGAAAATTTCCGGTTTTCGGAAGTAGAGATGATCCGGATGTAACTGCTCCTTGTCATTTGAGGTAACACGATACGGATTACACCAGGCATGCAGTTCCATGCCTCTCTTGTGAGCTTCACGAACCATAAATTCCAGCGGATCCCACACCGGATCAGGGGCCTTCCCCTGTTCTCCTGCTACAAATCTGCTCCAGGGTTCAAGTCCGGAAATATAAAAAGCATCGGCCTGTGGCCTAACCTGAAAAATAACAGCATTCACACCTGATTTTTGCAGAATGTCAAGTGTATTTAAAAAGAATTTTTTCAATGAGTCAGTACTCATGTTTTTGAAATTCTGGTTGCCAACAGTATGAATCCATGCACCACGGAATTCTCTTTTAGGCAACTCACCAGAGAGTAGTGTAGTTACTACAGACAGTGCTATCAGGGAGAGAATAATTTTTTTCATTTTTTAATATGTTATATGTCAGAACTTTATTTTCATAACCTCCATAATCCTTTTCGGGATATCAGTATTGTCAAGCCTTCCCGAAAATCTTTGACTTCCTGCGCCTATTGAGTAGACAGGAACATAAACACCGGTGTGGCCGCTGGTTGTCCAGCCGATATTAGCCTTTTCGTTCCTTTCGCTGTATTTTTTTATTATCTCATTGTCAACAGCGAAGGATGAGGTTTGATCTGAAAATGAGTTAAAATCAATAATATATCCTCCTTTGTCCCTTCCAAGACTCGCACCTCCTGTGTCATGATCGGCCGTAACAATAATTAATGTCTCGTCAGGATGCTTAAGGTAAAAATTGTATGCTGTCTCAACAGCATCTGCAAAATCTATAATTTCAAGGATATCAGTCTTTGCATCATTGCTGTGCGCAGCCCAGTCTATTTTTCCGCCTTCAGCCATCATGAAAAAACCTTTTTTATTCTTATAAAGATGATCAATTCCAACTTTAACTACATCAGACAGTTTGATATCATCTTCCTTTCGGTCTATTGCGAAAGGCATTTCTGAGTCCTTTCCTTTGGACTGAAAGAAGGCAATTTTCTCAGAGCCCTTTTTCTTCTCAAAATCCTGAAATCCCCTGATAATAGTGTAATTACTGTCGGCTAATATCTCAAAAATATCTCTTTTGTCATTATTCTTCCCCTTTGGATCAGTAAAATCTCCTCCGCCAAAAAACTCAAAACCACTTTGAGGAAGCTGAAGTGAAATGTCATAATAACTTTTCCGACTTGCACTATTGGCATAAAAGGCCGCAGGAGTGGCCTGTTCAAGAGGAACTGTGGAGATAATCCCTATTGATAGTCCTTTCTCGTGAAGTTTATAGGATATGCTTTTTAACTTGTTTGTATCCGGATCAACGCCGAGCATGTAATTATTCGTCTTTGTTCCTGTTGACAGGGCTGTACCTGCGGCAGATGAACATGTTATATGATAGTTTGCAGAGTATGTGGTGCACAAACCGTATGAAGGAAATTTAGAAAATATAAGAGGTTCAGATCCTCTGGTCCCCTTAAGTGAAGCAAGATATGCCTCAGTGAGCGCAACCTGGGAAATTCCCATGCCGTCACCTATAAAAAGAAAAATGTACTTTGGTTTATTTAATGCATAGGACTGAAAGGAAATGGAGATAAATATTAGCGCTAACGTAAGGAAATGTACTGATTTTTTCATCTGTGAAGGGATTTTGATACTGTTATAATACAGAAAAGGGTGCACTATTGTTCATAGACGCACCCTTTTATAGAGTCTAAGCATGAAACTACTCAGATGCCGGAGCAGCCTTTCTGGCTGAGTACATAATCTTAAGGGCAGAACATCTACGAAGTTCCTGCTTGATATCTGTAATGATACCCATGCGGACATTCTGGTCAGCCTTTATAGATATAGTCATCAACCCGCGATCGCCTTCCGGAAGAGATTCCCTTTCAGCTGCAACGAAGTCACGTATGTCTGTAACAGACTTGAATGAGTCGTTTAGCTGGATACGGGCATCAGTTCCGTATTTCCCCTGTTCTGAACGTATAGGAGTACCTACATAAATATGTGATGCAAGGTCCTTCCTTTCAAGTTTTGCAGATTCAGATGCTTCAGGAATCTTAAACTCAACTTTCTTGGTGGTTTCACGAATAGTAGTGGTAATCATGAAGAAGAACAACAACATAAACACGATGTCAGATAGTGACGAGGTGTTCAAAGGCTGCATCTCTTTTTTCTTTTTATTAATCATAGTTATGCCTCCTTTTGTTATTTTTTACCGGTATCTTTTGGTTCTGCCTCAGAGATATTCTGTGGAACAGCTTTTCTTACAATCTCTTGTTTTGTTTCATCAAGAAGAATGTATGATTTCCCGAAATTCTCCATGGCAAATTGATCACGAACTTCATTCACAGCTCTTACCAGTTCATTCTGAACCTTGATATAAGCATCATAGCTTGTGCCCCTGGTATTCTGAAGGGAGATAACTCCTTTGGAAACAGGGCACATACCAAATCCTTCAATCTGTTTGTCTTCCTTTTCAGGTAGTGTGGGATCATTGTTAGGATTTGTAAGGAATTCCTTTGCTTTGTCTTTTAGCATGGAGATATCCATGATCTCTCCACCCGCATAAAGACGGTCAGATTCGTTTATTCTAACAACCAGCACATTGCGCTTGTTGACTTTTTGGTCTATTACCTTTTGATTTTCATCAGGCATAGGAGGCAAACGGCGCTGGAGACCACCTGAAGAATCCATATTGGACGATATCAGGAAGAACACCAAGACAATGAAGGCAATGTCGGCGGTAGAACCCGTATTAACTGCATTAATTGGTCTTGCCATAATTATTGTTTTTTGTCTAATATGCTCTTGACGCTACCTCCAACAATTGTAATTATAGATACAGCCACAAGAATATAAGTAATAATAAGACCTGTGTCGGTCAGTTTTAAAACTTGTTCAGAGGGTTGAGTCTCAATATTTAAACTAATTGGATCGCCAGATGAAAGTAAATATCCTATACCAAATAAAACTGCAACAAGGAGAATAGAAAAACCCACCTTTTTCAGTTTTTTCGGATATTGGAACAATAGCGGCAAAGGAAGAACTATGGTGCATAATATTGCTATTGCAAGGAGTATATACCCAAAATAAATAACAACATTAACCATATTTTCCGATTCTGGATTAGCATAAAACAGCACAGCCACAATCAGAATCAGCACGAAAACTACGGCTGAAAATATTTTTAATCCCTTTTGCATATCGGTAATTATTTTTTAGCCTTTACAAGGATATCTATCAAAGAGATAGATGAATCCTCCATTGAAAGGACGATTGAGTCAATCTTAGATACAATGTAACTGTAGAAAATCTGAAGGATAATAGCAACGATAAGACCGGCAACGGTTGTAATAAGGGCTACTTTCATACCGCCAGCCACAATGTTAGGAGAGATATCACCTGCAGTCTGGATGTCATCGAATGCCATAACAAGTCCGATAACTGTTCCAAGGAATCCCAACATAGGTGCAAGAGCGATAAACAGGTTTATCCATGTAAGACCGCTTTCAAGCTGTGACATTTGAATAGAACCGTATGATGATATAGATTTTTCAACCATTTCAGGACCTTCTTCCGAACGGCTTAAGCCTTGGTAAAATATACTTGCAACAGGGCCTTTTGTATTACGGCAAACGTCTTTAGCAGCCTCAACACCACCATTTGCAAGAGCTTCCTCTATTTTTTTCAAGAGTTTTTCAGTATTGGTTGATGCAAGGTTCAGGTACATGATTCTCTCAATGGCAATCGCCAGACCGAGAATAAGACACAAAAGAATAGAAGCCATAAAGCCAGCACCACCCTCGATAAATTTTGCCTTAATCTGTTGGTGAATTGGAATCTCTTGTTGAACTGTCTGATCAGAAACAGGAGCAGCGGCTGGAGCAGCAGCAACGTCAGTAGTTGTAGTTGCAGTAGAATCCGGTGTCTGAGCAGAAACATACTGAGCAGAAATGGCTATTAGTCCCACAACTGCCAAAAACATGAAAAATTTTTTCATAAATTTTTGAATAATTAAAGTATTAAACAATGTATATTAAATAGTTATTTGTTTTTACCTTACGTAAAATGCGATGCAATTTAATAAGAATTTTATATAATTGCTAATCAATTGAAATTTCCCCCCTGATTTTTTGTGATAATCCTTTTGTAATTTCCTGAATTTCAAAATTGTTGCCAAGAATAAAAAATAGTTTTGTCAATGCAGCCTCTGTAGTACTATCATACCCGCTCAGGACACCTATCTTCTTTAGTAATATGCCTGTAGAGTATGCTTCCATATTTACACTTCCAGCAGGACATTGTGATACATTCAATATTACAAGGCCTTTTTGTATAGCATCTGTAAGCATGGATATGAGCCATCCTGAAGTAGGAGCATTTCCGGAACCGTATGTTTCGAGTATAATGGCACGTAATCCTTCTATGTTTAAAAAACTTCCCACTACAGAAGGCGATATGCCGGGGAAAATTTTCAGAATTGCGACATTCGTATCAAGCCTGGTGTTTATTATAAGATCCTTTCCCCATTCGTAAGGGTATGAAATGAAATTCTTGTTATACTTTATGTGGATGCCGGCTTCAGCAAGGTGCGGATAGTTGGGAGACCGGAAGGCGCGGAAGTTTTCTGCGTTGTCTTTAGTTGTCCTGTTTCCTCTGTATAACTTACTCTCAAAATATACGCAAACCTCTGGAACCATGGCTCTGCCCTCAGAATCCTTGGCTGCTGCAATCTCAATTGAAGATATGAGATTCTCCTTGCCATCTGTCCTGAGCATTCCTATCGGCAGTTGGCTGCCGGTGAAAATGACGGGTTTCTCTAAATTTTCCAACATGAAGCTAAGTGCAGATGCTGAGTATGACATTGTATCCGTTCCGTGAAGAATGACAAAGCCATCATACTTTTTATAATTGTCAGCTATTATTTCTGCCAATTCAATCCAAAAAGTATAGCTTATTTCCGAAGAGTCTACAGGGGGAGTGAACGAGTATGAATCTATCTTGTATCCGAATTTTTTCAGCTCCGGAACCTCTGCCTCTATTTGGTCGAAATTGAAAGGTATAAGGGCAAGGGTATCCTGGTCTTGTTTCATGCCGATGGTGCCGCCAGTATAAATGAGAAGGATTGAAGAATTCATATTTTTAACTTAAATAGTTTAATTGCGTTGTCTGTTGTTACCTCTGCAACTTCGTCAATGCTGCAATGTTTGGCTTCTGCTATTTTTGCCGCTATGTGTTTAATGAAGGAAGGCTCGTTACGTTTGCCTCTGTACGGTACGGGGGTTAGCCACGGTGCATCAGTCTCGAGAAGAAGATGTTCAATCGGGATCTCGGCTAAAGTGGCAGGTAACTTTGAGTTCTTGTATGTAATTACACCGCCTATTCCTATAAGAAAATTGCCATAAGTACGGATTCTTCTGTAAGTCTCAGGGCTTCCGGAGAAAGCGTGAAACACGCCTTCTAACCCAAGGTGTCTGGTTTTTTCAAGAACGGAAAATATCTCTTCAGTTGCATCCCTTGAATGTATGATTACGGGTAGGGAGAGGGATGCCGCGAGTTCAATCTGTTTCTCGAATACTATGGATTGCTCCTCTATATAATCTCTGGACCAGTATCCATCCATGCCAATCTCTCCGATTGCAACATAACGTTTCTCTTTTGCTCTCTCCGTTACGAAAGAGAGCTCTTTTTCCCATTCTGAGTTTACGGATGTGGGGTGCAGACCGGTTGCAGGATATGTAAAATCCGGCCTGTCAGATGCAAGTTGAATGAGCCTTGGGTGAGATTCCATATCTATACCAGGTAAAATGCAGGAAAAAACCCCTTCATTTTGGGCTCTGTATATTACATCCTCTATATCCGATGCGAAATCAGCATCATATATATGTGTGTGTGTATCTATGTACCTTTTCATCAACGTTTGACAGTGCAGTATCTCTCTCCGGGCAGCTTTATGATGGAACCTTCAAGCTCCATTTCAAGAAGAATTGCCGATAGTAAAGGAAGTTTCATATCACATCGCTCGATCAGCTCATCCCTTGTTAATTCCGGTTCATAATTCAAAGCTACTATTATTTTCTCTTTGTTGATATCTGTGTCGTGAAATAGTTTTCCCTGTATATAACTATGACTGGAATGTTTTTCCCAGCCTAAAGCATCAGTAAATGAATCAATTGTCGTGAAGATGCAGGCAATGTTCTTTGCAATTAAATTGTTGCAGCCCTGAGACCGTAAGTCACCGATCCTTCCCGGTAATGCAAATACTTCTCTCGAATATGAATGGGCAAATTGCGCTGTAATCAAAGCCCCGCCTCTCTCTTTAGACTCAATAACCAGTGTTACCTGCGAAAGGGCGGCAATAATCCTGTTTCGCTGGACAAAGTTTACCTTCAGACACTCAGTCCCGCGGGGAAATTCCGATATAACTGCTCCCTGCCGGATAATCCTGTCCACAATATTACTATGAGCGGCTGGATAGACTCTTTCCACATTACAAGGAAGGATTGCAACAGTATTCAGCCCCGCATCCAGCGCGGCAATATGCGCTGTAATATCTATCCCGTAAGCCAGACCGCTTACAATGACCGGGCAGAAGCCGGATTCTGCCAGTGTGTTGATTATCATTCTGCAGCACTCTGTGCCGTACTTTGTAGGGATTCTGGTTCCGACAACAGATATGATCTTATTGTTATTGAAAACGGCATCTCCCTTTATATATAAAAGTGCCGGAGGATCAGCGCAACTCTTGAGCATCACAGGGTAATCACCTGAACTTATAGGAATAATTCTTATTCCTTCCGAATTTGCCCATTTAATTTCATTTTCTGCTTTAATAAGGGTTTTGCTGTTACAAATTTGTGATATGAAGTCATAATCTTTGCCAAACCTTTTGACTAAGTCTGAATGATTCATGTTAAAAAGAGGAGAGAAGCCCCCGAATTCTTCAAGAAGGGCGTTCAGAAGCCTTGGTTTATAGTAGAATAAACTATTTGCGGCAACAGTACAAAGTAGCTCCCTGTCAGACATGGTACAAAAATAGATGACCCGACGTTGGCCGGGTCATTATATTGAATAAAAAAAAACAAGAAACAGAAAAATCAGATAATAAGCATGGCATCACCATATGTCCCGAAGCGATACCCCTCCTTCAATGCAACATGATATGCATTCATTACATTGTCATAACCTCCGAATGCTGCAACAGACATCAACATTGTCGACTGCGGAAGCTGGAAATTGGTTATAAGGGCATCTGGTACGGAGAAGCTGTAAGGCGGGAAAATAAACTTGTTGGTCCATCCGACAAACGGTTTCAGCCGTCCCTGAGTTGTAACGGATGTCTCTACGGCCCTCAGTACTGTAACTCCGATTGCGAAGGCTTTCTTCCCTTTATCCTTAGTCTGATTTATGAAATTTGCAGATTCCTCGCTTATATCAACTTGTTCGGAATCCATTTTGTGTTTTGACAGATCTTCAACATCTACGGTACGGAAGTGTCCAAGTCCCATGTGTAGTGTTATGAATGTTGTATTTACTCCCTTTATCTCCATTCTTTTCAATAACTCTCTGCTGAAGTGGAGACCTGCTGCCGGAGCTGCAACAGCCCCTTCGTTTTGGGCAAAAATAGTCTGATATCTCTCGTAGTCCAGATTCTCAACTTTTGGACGTATCCATTTTGGAAGAGGCATTTCTCCTAGTTTGAACAGTGTTGCCTTAAATTCCTCATGTGTACCGTCAAAAAGAAAACGTAATGTTCTGCCTCTTGAAGTGGTATTATCTATAACTTCTGCAACAAGATTGTCATTCTCTCCAAAATACAGCTTGTTACCGATTCTTATCTTCCTGGCAGGATCTACAAGCACATCCCAGAGCTTTTGCTCACTATTGAGCTCTCTGAGAAGGAATACTTCAATCTCGGCTCCGGTCTTCTCTTTGTTGCCATTCAACCTTGCCGGAAATACCTTTGTGTTGTTGAATATGAATATGTCATCCTCGTCACAATAATCAAGAATGTCTTTAAAAACGCGATGTTCGATCTCTCCGGTACTCTTGTGCAAAACCATCAGTCTGGATTCATCTCTGTATTTGGCAGGATATTTGGCAATTTGGTCAAGGTTAAGAGGGTAATTGAACTGAGATAATTTCATGTGAAAAAAATTAAAAAATAAATACAAATCAAAAATTATACGGATAATTCTTGTTTTTGTTTCAATATGTTTTCAATTTCTTCAATTTTTATGCTGTTTTTTATTGAAAAGCTCCCGGAAGAGATTCTGGTCAATCCACTCAAATGGGCTCCGCTTTCGAGAGCCGAACCAAGATCCCTGGCCAGGGAGCGGATGTATGTACCTTTACTGCATCGTATGCGTAGTATCAGCACAGGTGCTTTATATGATATAACCTCAAGCTCCATAATATTAATTTTTGAAGCTTTCATCTCTTCATTCCCACCGGCTCTCGCAATCTCATAAGCTCTCTTGCCGTCTATGAGTTTTGCGGAAAAAATAGGCGGAATCTGATTCTGTTCCCCGAGAAATAAGGGAAGTCGCGCTTCTATCAGTTCCTGATTGATATGTTCAAAAGGGAAATAGGCATCAATCTCCTTTTCCAGGTCAAATGAAGGAGTTGTGCTCCCGAATGTAATTTCTGCAATATACCCTTTTTCTCCTGCCTGAAGATGTTCGGCCACCTTGGTGGCTTTTCCAAGGCATATAAGAAGTATGCCGGTTGCAAGCGGATCCAGTGTGCCTGCATGCCCAACCTTAATATTTTTTAATCCGAAATATCTTTGAGCCATGAATTTTATCTTCCTGACAGCATCTGCAGAGGTCCAGCCATATGGTTTGTCAAGCGGAATTACGATGCCGTGAGGGTAATCCTCAAGATTGCCCGAGAGTCTCTCACAAAGGCTCTCTTTGTCTAATGTGTGGTAATGCATTATATGCAATTAACCTTGTTAACCCTTCTTTGATGCCTTCCCCCCTCAAAATCCGTTGTCAGAAAAGTATGAACAATGGAAATGGCGAGACTTTCAGGGATAAAGCGTGCGGGAAGTGAGCAGATATTTGCATCGTTATGCTGCCTGGCCAGAGAGGCAATCTCTTCGTTCCAGCACAGGGCAGCCCTTACGTCTGCATGTTTGTTCAGAACCATACTGATGCCGTTTCCGGAACCACAAATGGCTATTCCCCTTTTAAGTTCGCCACTTGCAACGGCTGATGCCAAAGGGTGTGCTACATCTGGGTAATCCATGCTTTCAGCCGAGAAGGTCCCGAAATCCTTGACCGAATAACCCATATTAATAAGCTCTTTCTTTATAGTCTCCTTAAGCTCGTAGCCTGCATGATCAGCGGCTATACCTAAAATTTTCTCATCTGCATTCATAATGTTACAAAGATAGTAGTTAATTATTGCAGAAGGAAGAATATTTCTAAATTTGCAGCTGTTTAATTCTAATATTCATATGACTATTCCAATGTTAGACCTTAAGGGTCAGTATAAGAAAATCAAGAACGAGGTTGATTCATCCATACAGCAGGTAATTGACAGCGGAATCTTTATAAATGGCAAGGAAGTTTCTGATTTTGAGAAAAATCTGTCAGAGTTCCTCTCGTCAAATTATGTTGTGGCATGTGCAAACGGAACTGATGCCCTTCAGATAGCAATGATGGCTCTTGAGCTCAAACCAGGTGATGAGGTTATTGTTCCTTCATTTACTTACGCTGCGACTGCTGAGGTTGTCGGGCTTTTAGGCCTTGTACCTGTTCTGGTTGACGTAGATCCGAGAAGTTTCAATATAAAAGTCGAGGATATAGAAAAGTCAATAACTTCCAGAACAAAAGCCATTGTGCCTGTGCACCTCTTCGGTCAGATAAGTGAGATGGAAAAAATAATGGAGATTGCAGGGAAACACGGTTTGTACGTTATTGAGGATAATGCGCAGGCTTTGGGTGCCGTATATACATATAGCGACGGAACGAAAAAGTTTGCGGGTACTATAGGTCATATAGGTTGCACTTCGTTTTTCCCGACAAAGAACCTTGGTTGCTACGGTGACGGAGGTGCTCTCTTTACTCAGAACAAGGCACTTGCGGAAAAGATAAGAATGGTTACTGATCACGGGCAGAAGGTTAAATATTACCATGATATTATCGGGTGCAATTCAAGGCTGGATACCATTCAGGCTGCGGTATTGAATGTAAAACTCTCACATCTTGAGGAGTACTCGGAGGCACGTTATAGGGCGGCTCAGAAATACAAAGAACTTTTAGCTGGTATTGATGAAATAATTCTTCCTCTGGAATCTGAATTTTCTACTCATGTTTATCACCAGTTTACCATACGCGTAAGCAAAGGAAGGGATGAGCTCAAGCAATTCCTTTTTGATAAAGGTATTGCATCCATGATATACTATCCTCTTGCCCTGAACCATCAAAAGGCGTTCAGTTCTATCTCAAGAATCACAGTCTCTTTGGAGAATGCCGAAACTGTGGCCGGGCAGGTTCTGTCACTCCCTATGCATACAGAACTTAAAGAGAGTGATCAGGTTATAATATGTAATGCAATCAGGGATTTTTTTGGAAAATAGTTAAAAATAGTTGTAATGACTAAAACAAAAGTTCTTGTTACAGGAGGTACCGGATACATAGGTGCACATACTGTCGTTGAGCTGGAAAATGCAGGCTATGAGGCTGTTATTGTTGATAACTTCTCCAATTCATCAAGAGATGTACTTGACGGTATAGCAAGAATAATCGGTCGAAATCCGCTCTTCTTTGAGGCAGATTGTGCAGATTACGAGTCTTTTGCCAGAGTCTTTGAGCTTTGCCCCGACATTAGTGCCGCAATCCATTTTGCAGCATACAAGGCCGTCGGGGAGAGTGTGGAAAAACCTCTTGACTACTACCGGAATAATCTTGTTTCCCTACTGAATCTTATTGATCTTATGGGAAGAAATGAGAGGGGCTCCATAGTATTTTCATCTTCCTGCACAGTTTATGGGCAACCTGAGAGAGAAAATCTGCCAGTAAATGAGACCTCTCCGCTTCAACCTGCTACAAGTCCTTATGGAAACACAAAGAGGGTATCCGAGGAGATTCTCAGGGACTGCACAATTTCTTACAAAGGCAAAATTAATGTAATAGCTCTCAGGTACTTTAATCCGATAGGGGCGCATCCTTCTGCATTGATTGGAGAACTGCCGAGAGGAGTGCCTCAGAACCTTTTGCCTTATATAACTCAGACAGCTGCAGGTTTAAGGGAGAGGCTGAATGTATTCGGTAATGACTATAATACTCCTGACGGATCCTGTATAAGGGATTATATATATGTATGCGACCTGGCAAAAGCTCATGTCTCTGCGCTTGACAGGCTGCTTGATAAAAGCCCGGAAATACCTGGAGGTATTGAGTATTATAATCTCGGAACTGGAGTGGGAATTTCTGTATTGCAGATGCTTGAACTTTTTAAAAAAGCAACAGGAGTGGCTGTTCCCTACCGTATAGTGGAGAGAAGGCCAGGAGACGTTGAACAGGTATGGGCAGATCCGTCAAAAGCAAATATAGAGTTAGGCTGGAAAGCTGATACTCCGATTGAGGAGGTTCTGGCATCAGCTTGGCGGTGGGAGAAAAAAATAAGGGGAATATAAATTCCCCTTTTTTGTTATTAACAATATTAGTCCTGTGTCTGGTGAATGTATGAGTTGTCAGGATTAATCTGATGCTTTCCGTCCACCTCTTCAAGCTTGAAAGTCGATCCTTCTCGTGAGTCCTGTCCTACTGACACACTTGAAGGGTTATTCATTTTCATCTGTTTTCTGATATAGGCCGGCTGACTTTCCAGCTCTTTTATGTTGTCTCCCTCTTCAAGAATTAATGTGGGTTTTACCCTTTTTTCAGCAGGTAAAGGGGTAGGGGCGGTAATCTCCTTTTTTACAGAAGGGGTAAAAGTCTGCCTGCGTACCGGTGGTTCCGGGAGGTTAAGTTCAACGCCATCCGGATTGTCAAGTGACGGTGTTTGCTGAGATATAACCGACTCTGTTCCCAAAACAACGGATTCCACAAGTTTCCCTCCGTCGGAGGATATCTGAGGAAGAGAGTTCATGTCAAATCCTGTGGCAACAATTGTAACACTAATAGCCTCGCCCATACTTTCATCACAAACTACACCGCGTTTGAAGTGTTCAGGATTGTTTCCGGTGTACTCTTTCACATACTCCATAATTTGTGACAGCTCTGCCATTGTCAACCCCTTTTCCTTTCCGGATGTTATGTTTACAAGAACATTTCTTGCTGTGGTCAGATCAAAATCATTAAGCAGTGGAGAGGAGAATGCCTCCTCTACAGCTCTGATGGCCCTGTTGTCTCCTTCTGCCGAGCCACTTCCCATAAGAGCCATTCCACTGTTGTTCATTACCATTCTTACATCAGCAAAGTCAACATTAATGAAGCCGGGGCGGGTTATGATTTCCGCAATACCTTTTACTGCAGTACTCAGTACGGTGTCAGCCTTTGGAAAAGCCTCAAAAATTGTAAGATCTCCGAATATCTTATATAGCTTTTGATTGTCTATAATGAGCAGGCAATCCACATGTTTTTCCAATTCCCTGATGCCAAGGACAGCTCTTTTCATGAACTCGCTTCCCTCATCTCGGAAAGGAAGAGTTACAACAGCCACGGTAAGTAGCCCCATCTCCTTGGCAACTTTTGCAATTACTGGAGTTGCTCCGGTACCTGTACCGCCACCCATGCCGGCAGTCAGGAAGACCATCTCGGTCAGACCCTGTAATTTTTCCTTTATTAGTTCAATCGATTCTTCAGCCGCTTTTTTTCCCTGTTCGGGATTACACCCGGCTCCAAGACCTCTGGTTATAACGTTCCCCAATTGGAGCTTGTCAACCACGGGGCTTATGGCAAGTGCCTGGGTATCGGTGTTACAAATCATGAAATCAACATTTTTGATTCCCTGACGGAACATCTCGTTTACAGCGTTACACCCTCCGCCCCCGACACCAATTACCTTTATAATCGAGTTGTTAGATTCCCAATCCAGTGGTAAATATTCCTTCATAACCCTATGCTTCGTTTGAACTGTTGAAAATATCTCCAATCATTATATTGCTGAAAGATTTCATAAAGCTTCTCTTCTTGTTCTGTCTTTCGGCCCTCTCCTGTTGTATCTCAGGCTCTTTAGTGCTAGTGGTTGCTTCTGTAGGGAATAGCTCTGTTGTAAGAGGTCTCTCCTCAATAACAGGTTCTCTCTTCATCTCTTCAAGTTCGAAACCGTGAATAACCAACCCTACAGCTGTAGATGATCCGGGTTTGTATGTGCCTTCACAGCCGTCAATTGTTACTCCCATATTCGGTGATGCGATTCTTGCGTCAAAACCGGTACGGAAAGAGATATAATCACGGAGATCCTTAAGCTGAGATGCGCCGCCTGTGATTACTATTCCAGCATGAAGTCTGTCCTGAAATCCTGAATTCTCTATCTCATACATTATTGCATCGACAATCTCCTCAACTCTTGCTTCAATAATTCCTGCTATTACCTTGAATGAGACTTCGCGGGAATCTCTTCCGCCTAACCCTGGTATTATTACCGTCTTGTTCTCAGGAGCACGGTCGCTGTAACATGAGCCATACTGAATTTTCATCTGCTCTGCATTCCTGAGAGATACTCCGCATCCCTGGCGAAGGTCTTCTGTGATGGAGTTGCCTCCGAAAGGTATAACCGCAGTATGCCTTACAATATTATCCTGTATAATAAGCAAATCGGTAGTTCCTCCGCCCATATCAATCATGGCAACACCAAGTTCCATCTCGTCTTCAGTAAGCACAGCCTTGGCAGAGGCTACCGGTTCAAGAACCAGGTCCTTAAGCTTTAGTCCGGCCCTCTCTATCACAATCTTACTGTGTTCAACAGAGTTTGTCTTTCCGATAAATAATTTGTAGTCGCCTTCTATTCTGGTTCCTGTCATTCCTACAGCCTCTCTGATTCCAGTATTGTCGTCAATGTTATATGACTGAGGTATTACATGCAGAATCTTCTCACCGGCATTTACCCTTGAGTTGAACATCTCTCTCTCCATTTCGGCAACTTCCTTCTCTGTTATCCACTCTGAGGAGCGACTTCTGTTCCTGCTGATACGGGCTGTATTACATTTTATATTCTGACCGGCGATTCCTACATAAACCTCATCAATTTCTATGTTTTCCTCTGTTCTGATCTCTTCCAGTGTCGGCTTGAGAGATTCAAGGACATTCTGAATGTTGACCACTTCTCCACGCATTACTCCTTTTGAAGGAGCCTCTTTCAATGCCACTATCCTGTAACCGGATTCGGTCTTTTCACCAACGATGGAGACAACCTTTGTTGTTCCAAGATCAATAGCTGCGACAAGCTTTTTCATATCTCTAAGTTTTTATCTGTTTTTTTATTTCTTTTGCATACAATTTGTTTGTCAAACTGAAGATTGACAGATTTGTACATGTCAGGACCCGCATTCGGCAGGATGTCCTTATAAAAGGCGTACAGTTTTCTGAATTTATAATCAATCTTTTCAATATTTCCGAAAACAATTTCAAGGTTGCCTTCCCTGGGAATGAAGCACAATAGTCCTTTTTCATCTACATATATCTGCTCAATAAGGGTGTTCCAGGAATCGTTATTGAGTATATATATCCCAAGATCACGGAGCGAATTTGCCCACTGCTGATTGTCCTTTATGTATCCGTGGTATCCCGGGGCTATTTCTAGCGGAATATCTCCTGACACAACCGGGACAAACGGAGAGAAACTCTTTATTAAAGGAAATACGTAAGAACTCTCATCCATATAGAAACCGCCGTTTGTTGTTTCAAGTCTTAGAATTGGCTTTCTCTGCAGAATGTCAACCTTCAGGACACCGTTTCTGGTATAACTTACTTCAGACTTCTTAACGGCTGTCTTTTTATTCAACATCAACTCCAACTGGTAGTTGTTGATGTGCCTTAGCTTACTCTCTCCTGGCCTGATGCCGTTTTCAACTATAACTTCCGCAATCTCCTCTTTAGATATAAAACCAGTCTCTGCGCTGTCAAGGATAACCACTTTTATAGTCCGGCACAACTCTCCCATTTTCTTTTTTTCGGTTATAATAGACGAGAAATAGAAATAGGCTATAAGTACTCCGGATAAAAGCACATAAGCAGATATTATGAGTATTTTCTTCAGCATTTTACTCTTTCAGTAAGCATTTCAGTTATAGGAGCCACAAAACGGTCTATGTCACCGGCTCCGAAAGTGACCAATACGTCAATCTCTCTCTTGGCAAGAATCTCCATCAACTCCTCTTTTTTTACCATTATTTTATTCTTTAACCTTACATCCCTGAATATTATCTCTGAGGTGACACCCTCAATAGGCAGTTCTCTTGCAGGGTATATGTCAAGAAGAATCAATTCGTCTAGCATGCTTAGACTTTCTGCAAACCCCTCACTGAAATCTCTTGTTCTTGTATACAGATGAGGTTGAAAAATACCGGTTATCTTTCTGTTGCTGAATATGTTCCTGATTGAGCTGATTGCAGATGACAGCTCTTTCGGATGATGTGCATAATCGTCAATGTATGAACATTTGCTGTTATTCAGCCTTATGTCAAAACGTCTTTCTACTCCCTGGAAGGTCTTTATTGCCTCTTTAACCGCAACAGGCGGAATTCCGGACAGAATAGCCACAGAGGCGGCAGCGATGCAGTTCTCAACGTTTACCCATCCTGGAACACCAACAGTACACTCTTCTATCTTACCCCCCGGAAAATTAAGGTCAAATTTGAAAAAACCTCCGTCATACAACTTAATTGAAGATGCGTAAAAATCGCACTCCTTATCGTATGAGTACTCGTACACTCTTTTAACTTTTAAAGATGAGAGGTCAAGTCCGAGATCCTTTTTTAGCACCAATGCCCCATCTCCTTTCACCTGTGATGCAAACATTGAGAAAGCCTCTCTTATATGCTCTTGATTGCTGTATATATCAAGATGATCTGCGTCGGCAGAAGTAATGACAGCAATCTCCGGGAAGAGTTGCAGGAAGGAGCGGTCAAATTCGTCGGCTTCGGCAACAAGATAGTTGCCTTTGTCAAGTAGGAGGTTGGAGTGGTAATTCTTTGAAATGCCACCGAGAAAAGCAGTACAACCAACGCCTGTGTGAGTAAATATATGCGCAAGCAGGGTTGATGTTGTAGTTTTGCCGTGAGTACCTGCCACAGCGAGACATTGTTTTGCTGATGCAATATTTCCCAGGGCAAGGGAACGTTTTACTATCCTGAAGCCGTTATTAAGGAAAAACTGATATTCACTGTGAGAAACAGGAACAGCCGGGGTATATATTACAAGCGTATTCTCCCGGTTCTCTGTAAACTCTTTCGGTATTAGCCTTATATCATCCTCATAGTGGAGGCTGATTCCCTCATCTTCCAATTCGGAAGTAAGTTTGCTGCATACACGATCATAACCGGCGACGACTGCTCCTGCATGATTGTAATATCTTGCAAGAGCACTCATTCCGATACCGCCGGCACCTATTAAATATACATAGTTCATTCTCTCTCTTTAATTAATTTTAAGACCTCACCTGCAATTACCAGAGCTGAATCCTTAAAAGCCATTTCTGAAATCCTTCTTTCAAGATCCTTCCTTCTTACGTCATCTGTAGCCAATGATATTGCTGCAGGAAATACCTGTTCAACGGCAACATCATCAGGTATCATATAAGCCGCATTTTTCCTTACCAGAGCCAAAGCATTATGAGTCTGATGATCTTCGGCAACATTCGGAGACGGAACAAATATGCTTGCTTTCCCTGCAAGGCAGAGTTCAGAGATTGTTCCGGCCCCTGCTCTGGTGATTACAACGTCTGCTGCAGCAAAAGCAAGATCCATTCTCTTTATGAATTCAAAAGCCTTGACGTTTTCCCTTGGGTTGGCATAAAGAAAGTCCTGTATCCCCTTTTTGTAATAACTTCCGTATTGCCATATAAGTTGCATGTCTCCTTCAGCACCTTGCCTCACCCAATCTTTTGCACAGTTGTTCAAAGTGCCCGCACCGAGACTGCCTCCTACAATCAGAATGGTTTTTTTATCCGGGTTTAATTCAAAAAAACGGACAGCTTCAAGTTTTTGTTCCGGAGTAGCAGGTGCAATTCCGTCGCGTACAGGATTACCTGTCAGTATAACTTTGCCGGCCTTAAAAAACTTTTCCATCCCCTCATAAGCAACACATATTCTTTTGGCACGTCTTCCGAGCAGCTTGTTGGTCAACCCGGCAAATGAATTCTGTTCCTGAATAAGGATAGGAATGTTCATTCTGCCAGCCATCCAGAGGAGCGGCCCGCTTGCATACCCGCCTACACCAACGGCAACATCCGGGTCGAAATCGTCTATTATTCGTCTTGCCTGATTCAGACTTCTGATAACTTTAAATGGCAATGTCAGGTTCTCTATAGATAATTTTCTCTTAAGACCTGCAACCGGGAGACCCACTATTTTGTATCCTGCCGCAGGAATTTTTTCCATTTCCATTCTTCCAAGGGCGCCGACAAATAATATTTCACAATCAGGTTCAAGTTTCCTGAGCCCGTTAGCTATGGAGATAGCCGGAAAAATATGGCCTCCTGTGCCACCTCCGCTAATTATTATCCTCTTTGCTGCCATTTTCTTCGTTTTTAATCTGATTCTTCTCTTTTGTTACCTCTATTGTCCTGCTGACAGATAGTATTATACCGAAGGCTCCGCCCATTATAACCAGTGACGTTCCCCCCAGGCTGACCAGTGGCAATGTGTGACCCGTGACAGGTATAAGCGTAACATTAACCATCATATGTAGTAAAGCCTGCAGGGAGATGGTAAGTCCCAGCCCAATCACAAGCATCATTGAAAAAACCTTTGTACAGGCATAGGCTAATGTCATACAACGGAACAGCAACCATAGATATAACATCAGAACGACAACTCCTCCAATCAACCCCCATTCCTCTACAATGATTGCATAAATGAAATCGGAGTATGGATGAGGAAGGACATACCTTTGAGTGCTTTTGCCGGGACCTTTCCCGAACACACCTACGGAGGAGACGGCCACTTTTGCCATCCTTTTTTGAAACGTGTTTTTTTCAAGAGCCTTTCTCTGGTCAACAGTCAGGTTTTTATTGTCAAGCTGTTCTGTGTCATTGTGTTTGAAGCGGCTTATGGCAGTATCTACCCTTTCGAACATCCCGAAGCTGAAGTGCAGAAGGAGTACCATCATCAGGGCAACGATTGCAATACCTGCAGTTTTTACCAGGTAGGATCTCTTTATTTCCGATATGAATAATACAAGAAAGCTGACGGCTCCCAGAAGCAGGGCCTGTGATGCACTGCCGAAAAGAATAAGCACAAGCACTATACTCAGAGGCCCAAGAATCCATATTGCATACTCCCTGAAAGTCTCGAATTTGCGATCTTCAAGCACCTTGGCAAGATATAATATAGTGCATATCTTGGCAATTTCGGCAGGCTGGAATGATAACCCGAAAATACTTATCCATCTGTCCGCATCGTTCAGACTTTTGCCTACAATCAATGTAGCCACCAATAACCCGATGCTGAGTATTAATCCTATGTTTGCAAGGGATCTGTACCATTTGAGAGGAAGTTTGTAACACACATATAATGCTGTCAGACCGAAAACCACAAATCGCAGTTGTCGGAGCAATATGTCAAATGTGCTCTTATCCTCCCTCAAAGCCAGAGAACTGCTTGAAGAATAGACTGCGGCAATAGAAATCAGCGACAGAAGTAAAACTACTGTCCAGATAACTTTGTCACCCCTAAGCCTGTGGATTATAGAATCGGGATCATTCATACTATAAATTCTTTACGGCCTCTTTAAATAGGCGGCCTCTTTCTTCATAATTCTTGAAAAGATCAAAGCTTGCGCAAGCGGGAGAAAGCAGGACGGTTTCTCCGGGTTTTGCAATAGAGTAGGCCACTTTGACTGCCTCCTCTGCAGAGCTTGTGTCATACATAGAATCCACCATTCCTTCAAACACCTCGTGTAGCTTTCTGTTGTCCGCACCAAGGCATATTATGGCTCTGACCTTATCCTTGACAAGATCGAAAAGTGGTCTGTAGTCGTTACCCTTATCTTTACCTCCTGCAATCCATATTACTGGAGTTGTCATACTTTCCAAAGCGTACCATGTAGAGTTGACGTTTGTGCCTTTAGAGTCGTTGATATAAAGCACGTTCTTGACTTTAAGAACTTTTTCTAGTCTGTGCTCAACACCCTGGAATGTTGTCAGACTCTGACGTAAAACTTCATTCCTGATATTCAGAACTTTGCCTGTAACAGCGGCAGCCATAGAGTTATATATATTGTGCTTTCCCTGAAGTGAAAGTTCATTCAGAAACATGTTATATTCACGGTCTGCATATTTTACCTTAATCTGTTTATCCTCAAGGTATGCGCCCTCTTCTACCTTCTTTTCCTGACTGAAAGGAAGCTGTTTTGCTTTCAGTACAATATTGTTTAAATGGGAAATACTTATCTCATCATCAGCACAGAAAATAAAACAGTCGCTCTCCGACATATTCTGTGTAATTCTGAATTTTGACATTATGTAATTCTCCATCTGATTGTTGTATCTGTCAAGATGGTCCGGAGTTATGTTGAGGAGAACTGCGATGTCCGCTTTAAAATCGTACATGCCGTCAAGCTGGAAACTGCTCAGTTCAAGTACGTAATAATCATAATCCTGTGTGGCTACCTGGTATGCATACGACTGACCTATATTGCCCGCAAGCCCGACATTTAGCCCGGCGTTTTTCATCAGAAAGTATATAATTGAAGTAGTAGTTGTTTTGCCGTTACTTCCGGTAATACAAATCTTCTTTGATCTGTCATACCTACCTGCAAATTCAATTTCGGAAATCACAGGAATCTTTTTGTCACGAATCTCTTCAATAACAGGTGCAGAATCAGGAATGCCGGGACTTTTTACAACCTCGCCAGCATTTAGTATAAGCTCTCTTGTGTGCCTTCCCTCCTCATAGCTGATCTCCCACTTATCCATCAACTCTTTTGCCTCTTGGGAAATCATGCCGTTGTCGGACAGAAAGACCTCATGACCCTTTACTTTTGCGAGAACTGCAGAACCAACCCCACTTTCACCTCCACCTAGAATTACTACTCTTGACATATTATCGGATTTTTAATGTTATTAAAGTGAATACTGCCAGCAAGACTGCAATGATCCAGAATCTTGCAACAATTTTTGCTTCCGGAAGCAGTTTTTTGGGATACTGAATAATTGCATCATTTTCTTCTTTCTGAAAATGGTGATGCAAAGGAGACATCCTGAAAACACGGACCCCTTTTCCGTATTTTTTCCGTGTATACTTGAAATAGAATCGTTGTATAATTACCGAAAGACTTTCAACGAAGAATATTCCGCACAGTATAGGAATCAGAAGCTCCTTTTTAATTACAATAGCAGCTACGGCGATGATTCCGCCTATTGCCAGGCTTCCGGTATCTCCCATGAAAACCTGTGCCGGGTAGGAGTTATACCAGAGAAATCCTATGAGAGCTCCTATGAAGGCGGCAAGTACAATTACAAGTTCTCCTGTGTATGGAATGTACATTATATTCAGATAGTTGGAGTATATGACGTTGCCGGAGACATAAGCAAGAATGCCGAGTGTGCCCCCGACAATGGCTGAAATTCCCGTAGAGAGACCATCCATGCCGTCTGTCAGATTTGTTCCGTTTGAAACAGCAGTTACTACTAAAATAATAACAACTATATATACAACCCATCCGGCAATATCTTTACCTTTTCCCTGAACAGGAGAGAGCCATGTATAATCAAACTCATTCCCTTTGAAAAATGGAATTGTTGTTTTTGTGCTTTTCTCCTCCTGAAAGAATGAAATCTTATCAGAAAATCCCTCCTGAGATACAATCTCGGGATGAGCATCACTGCTTCGCTGAGAAGCAGGGGTGCGAATCACCGCCTGGTCACTGAAATATAGTGTGAGACCTACAATAAGGCCCAAACTGACCTGCCCGATAATCTTGAATTTTCCCGGAAGGCCCTCTTTATTCTTTTTAAAAACTTTTATATAGTCATCGATGAATCCGATGAATCCCAGCCAAATTGCAGTAACAATCATCAGTATGACGTATACGTTTGTCAGGTCGCCAAGTAAAATTGCAGGTATCAGGAAAGAGATGAGAATTATGATGCCGCCCATTGTAGGTGTTCCCTTTTTCTGCATTTGACCTTCAAGTCCAAGATCTCTTATTGTCTCACCGATTTGTTTTCTGGCAAGCTTGTTTATTATATGCTTACCCACAAAAAGGGCAATAAGCAAAGAAATAATTGATGCTGATATAGCCCTGAATGAGATGTACTTAAAAAGACCCATTCCTGGAAAATCTATATGACCGTTTAAGTATTCGAACAGATTATAAAGCATCTTCTAACTTATTAAATTAATTACGTCCGCTATTATCTCCTTATCGTCAAAGTGGTGTTTGACTCCCTTGACATCCTGATAGTTTTCATGCCCCTTACCGGCAACCAGTATTATGCTGCCTGCCCGAGCAGTGATGATTGCTGTGCGTATAGCCTCCCTGCGGTCTGTGATGAACATGGTCTTTGAAATGTCCGCGTGAGAGAAGCCTGCTCTTATATCGTTTATTATCTCTTCAGGTTCCTCAAACCTTGGATTATCAGAAGTGACAATTACTCTGTCAGAATATTTTGCTGCAATTGCTGCCATTTCAGGTCTTTTGCCCTTGTCCCTGTTGCCGCCGCAACCGAATACAGTTGTGATACTCTTGTCATCGGCAGACTCACGCAAAGTTCTGAGAACATTTTCAAGTGCATCAGGAGTGTGTGCATAATCAACAACTGCGGTAAGGTCATTTTTACCTTTCAGATATTCAAGTCTTCCGGCCACAGATGTCATATTGCTTAAATACAAGAGAACCTCCTCCTTGTCAAATCCCATTATTACGGCTGAGGCATAAACAGCAAGCAGATTGTATGCATTGTGCTCACCTATGAATTTTGTCCAGACCTCCCTGCTGTCTATATTGAGAAGCATTCCGTCCATCCCTTTTTCTATTATTCTGCAATTGAATTCAGCCGGTGAGTGGCATGAGTATCTGTAGATATGGGCAGTTGTGTTCTGAATCATAACCAACCCGTTCTTATCGTCAATATTTGTAAGGGCAAAGGCTGATGAGGGAAGAGAGTCGAAAAGGGATTTCTTTACTCTTATGTATTCATCAAATGTTTTGTGATAGTCAAGGTGATCACGTGTTATGTTTGAGAAAATCGCCCCCGAGAAATTAAGCCCTGCGACCCTCTTCTGATGAAGAGAGTGGGAGCTGACCTCCATGAAGCAAAATTCGCAACCGCAATCGGTCATCTGAGCTAACAGCTCATTTATCTGAATCGGATCCGGAGTTGTATGAGTTGCATCAATAGTCTTGCCGGCTATATAGTTTACGATGGTTGATAATAACCCGCATTTATATCCCAGGTCAGTGAACAGTCTGTATAATAGTGTGACTGTTGTTGTCTTTCCATTGGTGCCTGTAATACCTATCAATTTCAACTTCTCTGATGGTCTGCCGAAGAAATTAGAGGCTACAATCCCCAATGTCAGATGGCTGTCTGTTACTTGTATAATTGTAGCAGAGACCTTCCCTTCAGGCAGGACTTCGCATATTACTGCCTTTGCTCCGGCTTCCACTGCCTGCGGTATATAATCGTGACCGTCTGAAGTCTCCCCCTTTAAAGCCACAAATAGCGAGCCTTTGCTTACCTTCCTCGAATCAAAACAGACAGAACTTATTTCGATATTACTTTCTCCTAATATCTGTAGTATCCTGCTGCCTGAGAGTGTCTCTTGTAATTTCATGATAATCAGAAAGTTGTAAATATATTAAACCTTTGTTGTCCAAATTATTGCCTGGGATATAGCTCTGTGATATAACCTTTCCTTTTCCGGAAAACCTTACTTTATAACCTTTGTTTTCCAGTATATATATAGCATCCCTTATCCCAATTCCCTTGACTTGCGGTATTGAATCGCAGTTGAAAGAATCAAGGTTTGCCAGAATCTCTTTGCTTTTGCCTGTGATGCTGCCGTTACCTTCAACAGGTGATACCCACTCGGGAGAAGAAACATATATCTTATCGGCTATCTTCTTAAAAACCGGAGCAGCCCAACTTCCACCGTAAAAATTGCCTCTGGTTCTGCCGGTGTACAGAACAACTACTGCCGAGTACTTGGGATTTTCCGATGGAAAGAATCCGGCAAAAGATGCCTGATGTCTCTTGTAGCCCTCTTTATCGGTATAACCTGCGCCGTTGAATGCAACTCTTGCAGTTCCTGTCTTACCGGAAATAGCGTATCTTTTATCTTTTAGAGCTTTTGCCGTTCCCTCTTCTACAACTCCTCTCAAAGCCTTATTTACAAGCACAAGTGTTGATTTTGAGCATATTGAACCGCTCAGTTCCACTGGCTCAAATTTCTTTTCAACAACACCGTTCTTCTGAATATTGTCAACGAAATAAGGTTTCATCATCTTTCCTCCGTTGGCAATAGCGTTGTAAAAAGTAAGCGTATGCAAGGGAGTCAGCAATGTCGCATAACCTATGCCCATGAGAGGAAGGGTAAGTTTAGACCAGGATTTGTCTCCCGGAGCATATATAACGGCTCTGGCCTCTCCCTTAAGGTCCAGGTTGAACCTCTCGTTAAGTTTCATATTGTTGATCCGGTCAACAAATTTTTTTTCGTTATTTGCATAGTATTCAACGGCAAGCTTGGCAAAAGCGACATTTGAGGATTTTTCGAATGCCTTGAGTACATTAATCTGACCGTAACCACCAGGTGTAACGTCTGAAATTGTGTGACCTGCATAAGGCCATTTTCCGTTACCTGCATCAACAGGCGTTTCAAGAGTAACGTAACCATCTTCAATAAGTGCTACAAGAGTGGCGAGTTTGAAAGTTGAACCCGGTTCAGTTGCCTGACCGATAGCATAGTTGAAGACCTCGTCAAAATTGCCCTTGCTGTCTTTCCTCATATTTGCTATAGCCCTTATGGCCCCGGTTTTAACTTCCATGACAATTGCAGTGGCTCCTTCAAACTGGTCGGAGATTGACAGCTGTTCTTTTAGTGCGGCTTCAGCAGCTTCCTGTATATCTATGTCAAGTGTGGTCTGCACATCATACCCGTCTTTAGGCTGGACAATCTTGTCCATATCTACCGGCCGCCATTGATCTCTCAGCAGTTTTTGCACTACCTGACTCCCGGGGGTGCCTTTCAGATAATAGTCGAAACTCTCTTCTATTCCGACACCCTTGCCGGTTGAATTTATGAATCCGATTGTTCTGTATGCAAGTCTTCCGTATGGGTTATTCCTTTTGTTCTTCTGCTCTGATATTATACCGCCTTTTAGGGTTCCAAGCCTGAAAAGAGGGAAATTTTTAATAATCATTAATTCTGAGTGGTCAACAAGTCTGTTTCCGAGGGAAATGTCCCTGTCCTTTGTAGCTCTTGCTGTTTCCAGCCTTTTTTTATACCAGGCAGCCGAATTATCCCCGAAAAACTCGCTGAGAGCTATTGCCAAAGAATCTTTATACATGTCAAAAACGGATTGTTCGGGAACAATACAATCCATTCTTATTTTATAATAAGGTACGGAAGATGACAGGGTTCTGCCATCACAGGCAAGGATGCTTCCTCTGGTGGCCTCAATCTCCTCTATTCGAAAAGTCTTGACTTCGCTGCTGAGATCTTCGCTTGTAATGTATTGCAGATACACCATCCGCGCAATAACCGCTATGCCGGCTATCACAAAGAGTGCGTACACTACAAATGCTCTGTTCATTACTCCCTTCATCCTATTTCTCTATTATCACCCTTCTTGGTGGTTCATGCGGGTTTTTCAATGTGGAGTTATACTCCGTTAATTTTAGTTCTATCTCCAGGCGTTTGCTTTGGTATAATAATCTTGCTGTTTTTCCTGTGAAGTCAGCCTTAAGATCCTTTAATACTTTTACGTTGGTTCTTTCGGTAACCTGGCTTCTTTCAATGCCGAAATTCATGCCTATATAAAGGATCACAAGAAAAAAGATGTATATAACAAAAGTGGCATGCTTGAATATGCCTGTCCGTACAAGCCACATACCTCCAGCTAAATTGTCTATAACCTCTTTTGTCTTCATATTTTCTCTGCCACTCTTAGTTTTGCACTTCTGGCCCTGGTGTTGGAGGAGATTTCATCTTCCGACGGAAGCAGGGGTTTTTTAGTTACAAGCCTGAACGGACTCCTCGTATTGCCGAAGAAGTCCTTCTCGGTTGTCCCGCCGATATTGCCGCTTTTCATAAAGTTCTTTACCATCCTGTCTTCAAGAGAGTGGTATGTAATCACAACCAGTCTTCCTCCACTTCTTAGTGATGACATAGCGCCGTAAAGAAATCCTTCCAGAGCCCTCATCTCTCCGTTTACCTCAATCCTGAGAGCCTGATATACTTTGGCCAGGTACTTGTGTTCAGAAAACTTCGGCAACAAACTTTCAATTGCCTTGTTAAGGTCACTTGTCAGAGAAATTTTACTCTCAGACCTATATTTACATATAAGCGAAGCAACCTTTCGGCTGTTATCTACTTCACCGTAATTTCTGAAAAGTGTCTCAAGGTCGGATTCTGTATAAGTATTTACAATGTCAGCAGCGGTGATTTTTGAGTCATTGCTCATTCTCATGTCAAGAGGTGAGTCGAACCTGAATGAAAACCCTCTCTCTTCCGTGTCAAACTGGTGTGATGAGACACCAAGATCTGCCAGAATTCCGTCAACATATTCGTACCCGTTATGGCGGACAAAATTCTGAATGAATCTGAAGTTGTTATTTATCAATATTAGTCTTCCGTCATTCGGTGCATTCTTGAGGGCATCCATATCGCGATCGAATGCAATAAGCCTGGAACTCTCATTCATCCTTGAAAGAATCTCCTTGCTGTGTCCTCCTCCTCCGAAAGTGGCATCAACATACACTCCGCCTGGTGATATTGCAAGGGCGGATACACTTTCGTCTAACAGGACAGGTGTATGATAATCACTCATAATGTCGGGCCTCCTTATCCTAATGTCTTTTCAAGTAATGCGAGATAGTCGCTGTCGGATAATTTAGAGCTCTGATACTTGTCGCTTGCCCATACTTCGATCTTATTCCCTATACCCACAAAGACCACCTCTTTGACAACGCCGATTTTCTCAAGCAACTTTTTTGGAATGGAGATTCTGCCCATTTTTTCATCCGGGGTTACCAGTGCTATTTCCCTGTTATACTCACGCCACAGAAGTGCATGTTCCCGGTTGTTCATGTTAAGTCGGGCTCTTACCTTTTCCGATTCTGCATTCCAATCATCAAAAGTGAACAGTTCCAGGCAATCTGAAAAGATCTCCTTTCTCACGACGAAGCGCATGTCTCCGTCCCTGAGGAAGGACTTAAAGGTCGAAGGCAGCACCAATCTGCACTTATCGTCCATCTTTACAGTATATTCCCCGAAAAAGTTAACCATCTGAAACTCTCTTTTATTTCTAATGCAAAAATATAAAAACTTTTTACAAAATTACCCAAAATCATACAAACTTTTACACCGACTTACTAACAATTAAATTGAAATTGCTATCTTCGGGCTGAAATTAATTGTTATGAAGAGAGTACTATTTTTATTGTCATTATTTTTCACTGTCTCTTGTGCATGTGATAAGCCCCGGGACTTAAAAGCCGAACAGGAAAATAGCGAGGAAGTTGTCACAGAATTCGGAATTCCCACATCGGAGTTTGACATAAAGGAGGGAAACGTCAGGAGCGGGCAGTTTTTTTCAATGCTTATGACCGATTTAGGTGCTACAAATACAGATGCCTACGCTCTGACAGAGGCTTGTGACGGGGTTTTTGACCTGAAAAAACTAAAAGTTGGAAACAGCTTTAGGGCATTTTACACAAGAGATGAGACGCCAAAGCTTGCTTATCTTGTATATCAGGAGAGCAGAACCTCATATGTGGTTTTTGGTCTGCATGACTCAATATTTGTGAAGAATTTCACAGAGCAGACTGAGACCAGGACAAGAGTGGCTGAGGTTGTAATAGAAAATTCATTATGGGCTGATGTAGAGAGGGCGGGTCTTAATTATGAGATTGCAAGTCGTTTGGAAAATATATATGCCTGGTCTGTTGACTTCTTCGGATTGCAGAAGGGTGACAGTTTCAGGTTTTTATTTGATGAGGTTATTGTCAAGGATGAGGTGGTGAGTATCGGGACAGTATATGCAGCAACATTTACCAGTAAAGGAAAGGTGTACGATGCGTATCTCTTTAAAGAGGGTGATACAATCTCTATTCAATATTTCAATTCAATGGGAGAGAATCTTAAAAAGGCGTTCCTGAAGGCTCCGCTGAGCTATACGAGAGTCTCCTCCGGCTTTACATATTCCCGCAGACATCCGGTGACCAGGATAGTCAGACCTCATACAGGAGTTGACTATGCAGCTCCAAAAGGAACACCGGTAATGTCAATCGGAGACGGTGTCGTTATTCAGAAAGGTTATGCCGGTGGCGGAGGTAATACCGTAAAGATAAAGCATAATGCCACTTTTACCACAGCCTATTTGCACCTGTCCAAATATGGAGCAGGAGTTGCCAAGGGTTCGCGGGTGCGACAGGGGCAGGTTATCGGGTATGTCGGCAGCACCGGTTTGTCCACAGGCCCTCACCTTGATTTCAGGGTATGGAAAAACGGGAAACCTATCAATCCTCTCAGTATGGAGTCTCCTCCGGCGAAAAAAGTTGATCAGTCTAACATGGAGGCATTCAGGGCTAATATGACAAACATGAAGCATCAGATTGATTCATTGGTCTCTGTGCAATATCTGGACACACTTGTCAATAACTTGGGAAAGAAATAATCTCGTACTATCTTTGCCGGAAATTGATAAAATTATATGGCAGACGAAAAGATTATTTTCTCTATGAACGGAGTCGGCAAGATTTTGCCGAACAATAACAAGGCAATTCTGAAAGATATCTACCTCTCTTTTTTCTATGGGGCAAAGATTGGTATCATCGGTCTTAACGGATCCGGAAAATCCACACTCCTGAAAATCATTGCAGGTATTGAGACTGCTATTCAGGGAGAGGTCGTGTGGGCTCCCGGTTACTCTGTAGGATATCTGGAGCAGGAGCCTCATCTGGATGATTCAAAAACAGTTCTTGAGGTAGTGCAGGAGGGTGTGCAGGAGGTTATGGATCTGCTCAAAAAATATGAGGAGGTCAACAATAAATTTGCAGAACCGATGGAGGATGATGAGATGAACAAACTTATCGAACTTCAGG
>JALOCI010000073.1 GCA_023227835.1 Bacteroidales bacterium | reverse complement strand
ATCGACAACCAGACATCGGGAGAAGAAATTAGTTGTGGGCCAGACGGCGTAGACATCACGGATGGCTTGATAATGGGTATCGCCCAACTCCTCACCGACGAGAGGGAGAGGGTGTGGAGGAAGGCGGAAGACGAGGAAATCGTCTGCTCTAAGCACAAGGATTGGCCTTCCAAGGAAATGCCGATGTACAAAGTAGGTTGCGAAGACTGCCAATTCGTCAGGGGATACAACTCGAAAAGACTTGAGATAACCCAAGCCGCCCTCGCAGACGGGGTGGACCTAAACGCTAAGAGCGAGTGACCCCTATGACAGACATCTACAAAGGCGATATCTCAAAGCTCGTCCCCTTCGCCCCCAACAAGACCACCAAGGAGTTGGGGATTGACACGAGACGGAAGTTTGTGGTGGTGACAAATGGGGAAATCTTGTCTTGCTACATGGACGACAACTCGGACTGTCCTTGGTTTCAACGTGGCGATAAAGACGTGTCCAAAGAGAAGGAAGCGATAAATTGGTCCAGTCTCGCCTACCTCCCCGAGGAAGGCAAGCCAGAGGCCAAGCCCGTGAAGTCCAAGAGCCTGTTGCGCCCGGCAGTCCGCAAGGTCCTGGAGCAGGAAATCGAATACATGGAGCGCGAGGCTGAGAGGCTGGAGAAGGGCGCGGCGAGGGCCAAGAGGCTTCGGGAGGCGGTGGAGGGGTTGAGGGGGGTGTGATCGCTGGGCGTGAGGCTAACGACAAAAAACATGGAAACAAAAACAGATACCAAGCCGGATACGAGCGAGCACCTGTTCGCCGACGTTGACATCCCAGAGGTGTTCGGGATGCCCCGGTCGCGCTTCTCCCGTCTCGCCGAGGCCGGCCTGATAGGGGCGCGGCGCGGTAAGGGAGGCTGGTTGGTGGCGGACGTGGAGGTATACCGCCTCGTGACCGTCAAGCACCCCTCCGCCCTGATGGGACGCTCGACGTGGCTGACCTGCGGCAGGCACGTCCAGCTTTACCGCGCCGACACGACGCCGACCCGCTGTCCCGGACAGCCCGGATACATCCACCATGACTGCGGCCTCCCCCTCCGGCCGGCCGAGCCGGACGAGGTCGCGCAGGCCATGTTCTCCACGCTGGAACGGCGGGAGTTCCTGCGGAAGTCCAGGATACCGGCCGTATGACCATCGAGGTCTCGCGGCACGCACGGGAGGAGTCGTTGCCAAAGCGCGTCGGCAACGTCACCAAGGGCAAGCTCGCGCGCCTCGTCGCGAAGGCGTGGCTGTCTCGGGAGAAGGTCCCGCTCTCCTACACCTGCGGCAACGAGGCAGGAAAGCCCGGCATCGCCTACCGCTTCCTCATGGGTCAGGTGTGGGTGTTCGACGTGAGGCGTCCATGGAAGGCGATACTCGTCACCGTCCACCCCCCGGCCTCGAAGGTGTCCCGCATGAAGGAAGCCGAGCGCAGGTGCCTCCAGTCGTTTAACCGCCACAACAAGCCATGATATGCCCGCACCCAAGGGAAACCGCAACGCCGCAGGAAACAGGGGCGGGAGGCCGCGCCGCCTCGACCCTTCCGACCTCTCCGCGAGCCTCGCCGCCTACGCCTCGGTATGCGCCTTCCTTGGGCGGAAGGCGACCGCCGTCGAGGAGGCGCTATACCTCTCTTTCACCCTCGGGAGGCCGGTATCCCGCCGCACCGCCGCAAGGGTGGCCTCGACCCTGCCCCCAGCGTCCACGGGAAGGCTGGGCAAAACTCAATGACGGGGCGCAGACGGCAAAGAGGGGTATCGGGGCCTTCGGGCCCCGTGAGGGCGTCAGGAGGGCGATTTACGCGGAAAACGAAACAGGGCCATCACGGCCCTGTTTCTTCAATCTTGCGGTTCTGGTTATTTCTTCGTCCTCTTCATCCATTCCATCTTGGTCATCTCCGTCCACGTCGCGAACATCGACGGGTCGTTGAGCGACCTCCAGTCCCACCTGCCCCACACGAGGGCGTTCTTCTCGCGGGTCGTCGGCAACCTCTTCATGGTGAACCAAAGCCACGCCGCGACCTTGTACCATTCGACGTCGGAGTAGCCCCTCGCGCCCTCCGGGAGGCCATAGCGGCAGTCTACGGGGAGAAGGGTCGGGTCAGCCGAGAAGAACGGCATCGGGTCAACGTATCCGAAGAAGCCGTTGTCGTAATCGAGGAAATAAGGGCCGGAGCCGCCTGCGGTCCACCTGCGGAAGCGCAGGCCGAAGTGGAGGTGCGGGCCGGTGGAGATGCCCGTGGAGTCCCCAAGGGCGATGAGGTCGCCAGCCTTGACCTCGCCTGTCTTGCGGACCTCCTGAAGGTGGCCGAACACCAGCTCCGCCTCCAGCCCCGAGCCGTCTGGCTGTGGCCCAAGCTTGCGGAACAGGCGCACGTTGAGGCCGTAGCCTGACGAGGCCGCCACGGGGTCAACCTCGACCCTCCCGTCGCACGGGGCGAAGACTGGCGTTCCGCTCCCGTGGGGATAAAGCGAAAAGTCAACGCCGTTGTGGGCCTTGAGGCCGAGGGATGAGTAGCCGCCCTGTCCTCCTCCCGGCAGGGGAAGCTGGCCGTTCGTCCAGTCCACCCCGTACGGCTGGGTGACGCGGCAGCGCTCAAGCGGCCTGTGCGTCAGGAACTTTGGAACATTGACTGGCATACGTCTACGCCCACGCCCCCCGCACGTCGAGGGAGAGCAGGGCGATGGTTACGGCCGCGATTATTGCGGCGAGGATTAGCTTGCGGCGGGAGCGGCGGCGCATAGGGCTACTGGTTTCCGCTTATGAGCTTCCACACCCACACCCCGGCCGCGCCGAGGGTTCCGGTGAGGACGGTCCCGAAGCCGAGCAGGAGAGGGCGCACCTCGGCCTTGGTGGCGTAGCGGGACGCGCAGTCGGTGACATGGGCGTCCAGCTTGGACTCCATGCGTTCCGTGCGCTCGTCGAGCCTCACGAGGAGATCGTTCTGGGCTTCTGGGGTCATACTGCTACTGCCTGCCGGTCAGCCTGCCCCACAGCGCCCTCACGCCGTTGATCGCGCGGTGGACGGCCTCGGAGGTGGCCCAAGTGCCGACGAAGGTGACTAGGAGCACGATGAACTCGCCGAGGACGGTAGGCTCCACCTTGCCGTCGGCCACCCCCGTGAGGACGGTCGCGAGGACGGCGAGGAACGACGCGAGGGTGCGGACGGCGAGCCTTCGGGCGTCGTCGTCCTTCCACTTGGCCGCGCCGGACAGGTGTTTCGCGCCGAGGGTCAGCAGGTAGACGCCGAGGCCCGAGGCGAGGAAAGTCTGGATTGTCGATGTGTCGAGAGGCATGGCTTTTTGGGTTAGGTGTAGCTTTCCGGTATCCCCCTGGTCTCTAGGCCGGCCACGTCCTTCGACAGGCCGGAAGCCGCGCTCACGAGGCCGAAGGGGGAGACGTCAACGGTAACCGTAGCACTTCCCCTCCTCCATGTCACCGAGGTGACGAGCATCGCGTCGCGGAACGTCCAGTCGGCCACGTCGGCGTCGAAGCCCATCAGCCGCACGGTGTCGCCCGGGCGCAGGGTCTCGATGTCGTAGCCGTTCGCGGCGGACGAGTCCGCCACCTCCAGAGTCAGGCGCACGTCCACGTCCTTGCGCTCGGACAGGAGCCTCGCGCCGAGCGCGGCCACGGCGTCGGCGTCGGCGAGGCCGTAGTCCGAGCGGACCTCCATGCGCCGCCCGACCGCCGCGACCGAGGCGGCGTCCTCGAACCGGACGTAAGTCCCGGCCGCCTTGCCGTCCCACACCAGCCAGCTGTTCCTCGTGCGCTCCAGCGAGCGCTCAATCCTCGCGTAGGTCAACTCCCTCCCGAAGGTCAGGGCATGGGCGGTGCCGCCCCCCGTCGGGCCGAAGGTGACGCGCCCGGACGCGTCAACGAACCAATGGACGCCCGCCGCCATGCCCTTGAGGGCGTCGAGGGCGTCGCGGACGCTCATCGCCTCGAAGGTGTAGGCCGCAGACACCCCCACGTCCGGCACGTCGCCGGGGAGGTAGTGAAGCCTGCTCGTCGGGTTGGCGACGAGGTAGGCGTCGAGGACGGCGCGGGCCATTTCCCCGATGTCCGCCGCCGACTGGTCGCCGGACGTGACGGTGAGGCCGTCCGTGGCCTTGCTGTAGAGGGTGGTCTGCGCCCCGACGCGCAGGATGTCGCACCCGAGAAGGTGCTGGTCACCAAGGGCGCCGACGGTGACGCGGCTACCGGAGGAGCCAGTCTCGCGCAGGACGCGGGTTATGGTGCCGGAGAAGACGACGACCGCCGCGCCCGGCTCCGGGGAGGCGTCCGAGGCCGTGTCCGCGTCGCCGACAGACAACTCGACCCTGTTGCCCTCGGCCCACGCCTGCCCGTCCGCGCCGAAAGGGGCGGGGACGCCGATGACGCACTCGCCGACGCCGCCGTCAAGCGACATCGACACGTCGCCGACCTGCGCCCCGAGAAGGACGCCGAGGAAGACGCCAGCCGGGGAATACGTCTTGACGGTGACGGTCTTGCTCATAGGTAGGTCTTCCTGTAGCTGACGCTGTGCTTAACCGCCCCTGCCGCCGCCTTGCCCCCGAACAGGACGCGGAAGCAGATGGTGAGGGCGTTCGCGTCGTCGGCCCAAGTGGAGCCGGAGTCGTCGGAATACGCCGCCTTGCCGCGCAGGTAGGAGCCGACGAGGGCGTTCGCGTCGAGGTAGCTGATCTCGTAGTAGTTCCCCGCGTCCACCCCGGCCGCCGAGATGACGAGCCAGTAGGGGGTGTTGGCCGACAGGATGTAGGGGGCGGCGGCGTAGCCCGTGACGTAGGCGGCGGAAGCCCCCACGGAGGCGGCGGCTATCACGGCCTCGGAGGTGTTCACGGCGTCGGCGTAGTTGCCTGACGGCTCGCCGTCGGCGTCGGTCTCGACGCGTATCGTGAGGTCGCCGGGCGTCCCGACCTTGGCGATGAGGAGCGTGAGCCCCTGGAAGGTCTCGTCGCGGTAGGGCACGCGAAAGGACTGCGCCTTGTATTTCGTCGTGGCGTTGAGGTTCAGGGAATTGCCGGTGTCCCCCGCCACCGCGTCCGGCGAGGTCTGGTTCACTATGTCCCCGACCGTTATGCGGACTCCGTTCGCCCCTATCTTGAACTTGGGGAAGACGCCGTAGAAGTCGCCCTCGACCTGGGTGGACCGGGCCACGTCGCTCGTCACTTTCCTGTTCTCGCAGTCGATGACGACCGAGGCGTTGGTCTGCCACGACGCCTTCTTTGTGAAGATGAGCCGCTCGCCCGTGTCCGTGTTCCTGTATTCGATGCCCTTGTGCGAGGGGTTGAAGTACGAGCCTTCGAGCGTGATCACCGGCTCCGGCGGCTTCGACCCGGCGAGGGTGAAGGTGTCCGTGCCCGGCGTCGTCACGGTGACGGCGTGCTCGTCGAGCGCGAGGGTGGCTGACGTGTCCCTGCCCTCGCCCGTGAGGACGGCGAAGACCGCGAGATACGGGACGTGGTTGACCTGATAGAACTCGCGGGCGACCTCGAAGGACTCGCAGGTGGCGACGTAGTTGCGCGTCCCCGACGCGAAGGATATCGCCAGCGTCTTCTGCTCGCGTCCGAGAAGCTCCTTGAGCGTGTCGATGGACGCCTCGAGGGCCGCCTCGCTCGCGCCCGTGAGCGTCCCCCTGATGGCAATGCGCTTCTGCGCCCAGCGGGAGCTGACGAAAGATGCCCCGTCGCCCATGCGGTCAAGCGCCACAATCTCGCGCCCGGGCATGGACTCGTGCCGGACGTATTCGGGGATGTAGGTCGCCCCGACGAGCTCCGTGCCGTCAAACTTGATGGAGGAGGCCATGGCTAGATTGCGGCCAGCGTCGCCCTCCGGTCGAGGGCTTCGATGATGTCGCGCTTGAGGGCGTCGCGGTCGTTCACGTCGCCGTAGAAGTTAAAGGTGAAGCCGCGCCCGGTTCCCCCGACTGGTATCACCTCCTCGCCCCCGTGGACGACGGCGAGGCGCGGCTGGCCCAACGGCCCGGGGACGGTCCCGCCGTCGGCGAAGCCGGGGATGCCGAGGTTGGCGGGCAGGTTCCTCCACGACGATGTCGCGGACGAGATGCCGCCCTTCACCTTCCCGAACAGGTCGAACAGGGGCTGTATCTTCGCCGTCAGCCAGTCCACGGCCTGCCCCACGGCGGTCTTGAGGCCGTCCCAGAGGTAGAGGAACGAGTCCTTCGTCTTGGCCCAGTCCTTGACGAACACCTTGTAGAGCAGGAAGCCGAGGGCGGCGATGGCGGCGGCAAGGACGACCATCGGGTTGGCCGCGACGAACGCGAGCGCGACCCCGAGGGACTTCACCCCGACGATGACGGAAGGCAGGGCCAGACCGACCGTCCCCAGCGCGGTAAGCATGAGCGCGAGGCCGCCGGTCACGGCGATTATCGAGGCGAGCGCCTTCGGGTTCTCGTCGGCGAACTTGATGACCGCTGAAATCACGGGCGTCAGCTTCTCGAGCAGTTTCGTGAGCGCGGGGACGAGGGCCTCGCCGATTTCCTCCTGAAGGTCGCCCATCGTCTGCTTCAAAATCTCCGACTGGCCGGCGAGCGTCTTCCCGTAGGCCTCATACTGCCCGGCGGAACGCTTGGCCATCTCCGCGAGGGCCTCCTCGGCGGTGGCGCCCTTCTCCAGCTGGATGCCGTATCGCCCGAGTATCCCCACGTTGCCGGAGATGACCTTGCCGACGATGTCCACGGCGGAGAGGTAGTCGGTCTGGCTGAACTTGGCGAAGTCGGCGGCGATGCGCGCCGCCTCCGTGGCCTTCGCGTAGTCCTTGGTTATCTGCGTGAGCTTCACGAGGCCGGTGGCCGCGTCCTCGTCGCCGATGCCGCCCTTGGCCTGCATCTCCGCGCCGAACTCGCGCGCCTTCCTCTTCGCCTCGTCGAGCGACCCCCCGAAGCCCTTGAGGGTGTCCTCGGAGAGGGTGACGATGACGGCGTCCACGAGGGCGAGCTGCTTCTGCGACTCGGCGAAGGCCTTTGCCGCGAGCGTGACCTCCCCGGCCACCGCCGCGAACGCGAGCGCGCCGACGTTCCTCATCTTCGTGAAGGCGGGGCGCAGGTCCTCCATCCTCGAGGAGAAGGTCTTGACCGACAAGGTGGCGTCCTTGACCGCCCCCTCAACCGCCTCGACCGCCTTCTGCGCGGCCTTAAGCGGGGCCGACGCCTTGTCAGTCCCGGTCAGGGTGATGTTTGCTCGCACTTGGGTGTCAGCCATGGTGGTTCTTGCGTCGGGCGGCTATCTCCCCCGCGTTAATCTCCGAGAGTATCGCGATCATGCCCCTCATCCTGCGGACCTCGCCCTCCTTCCATCCAAGCCCGAACTTCTCGCTCATGAGGTAGTCGGTGAGCTCCGGGCATGACGAGCCGGAGCGCACCGCCTTCCTTATCCGGGCTTCTGCGCTTTTGGGAGGGTGACGGCCTCGCTGACCGCCGTGATGACGGCGTTGACGGTGGCGATGTCGAGGCGGCGGACGTTGGCCTCGTTGAGCTCCACCGCCTTGCCGTCCTCGGTGAGGTTCCAGCCGGTCACGACCGAGAGGATGACCTTGGTGGCGTCGCCTGACGCCTCCCCCATCCTCGCCGCCGTGTCGAAGCTGATGACCTCCGGTATCTCCGCCCAGTCCCCGTCGCCGAGGTCGATGCGCCGGGTCCTCTCCTTGTTCTCGAACCTGCTCATGCGGGTGGGGGTTTAGTAGCTCGTCCCCGCCGTGCGGTTGACGAGGGTGATTTCGACGGTCTTCGCGGTCACGCTGTCGTAGAGGGCGTGGGCGGTGAGCTCGTCGTGGATGAAGTCGCCGAGGGTGAGCGCGTCCGTGAGTTCGGTCATCTTCGTGCGGTAGAGCTTCACCGTGAGGCTCTCCGCGCCGGAGCCGATGGCCTGCCCTGTCGAGATGACGGTGTAGGCCTTGGCGACGCGGTGCCGGAAGTCGTGGGCCTGCTCCGGCGTCTCGAACAGCCGCTTGACCGCGAGCGTCGCGGAGAGGGTGCCGTTGAGTATCGCGGCGGGGCCGCAGTAGCCGGAGGCCGGCGCCGAGAGCTTGCCGTTGTCGAGGGTCAGGTTGAGGTCGTAGCACGGGGTGGCGGTCGCGCGGGTCGCGGCGGCGGCCGTGGCGGCGGTCTCGTCGTCGCCCGTGCCGACCAGCGTGCCGCACATCGAGAGCGGGACGTAGGAGGTGAGGTCGACGGCCTGCGCCTTGAGGTAGACGGGGTCTCCCGCCGAGGCGGTGACGGAAGTCGAGCCGAAGCTGATGACGTTGCCCGTGATGTTGGTTATCGTGACCTCCGTCGAGCCGATGACCAGCACGTCGCCGACGGCGAGGCCGAGGGCCGGGCCGCGAACCTCCGAGTCGGAGAGCTCGAGCGAGGTGACGGCCCCCGCGAGCGCGTCCTTGAGCGCGCCGCTCACGAACTGGCCCATGGCGACGATGCCGACGGTGGCGGACAGCCGCCCGTCGTCGTTCGAGAGGGCGAGGCTGGCGCCCTTCGCGCCGAAGATGCGCCGCGCGAAGCCGCCCAGCCCGATTTCGAGGGTGTAGTAGTCGGCCTCCCCGGGCGCGAAGGGGTGGGTGTAGCCGTCGACGGCGTCGCCCGTGGTCACGCCCTTCGCGTAGGTCATGTTGAGCAAATGGCCCAACGCCTCCACGTCCGCGAGGGCGACGATGTCCCCGGCGACGGTGTAGGCCCCGCGCAGGAGGTCGTCGGACTCCCACGCGACGCCCTTCATGCGGCGGTCGGCGGTGAGGTTGGGGTCGAGGGTGACGCTCTCGGAAACGAGCGGGATGAAGGTGGTCGGCAGGACGGCGACGGTGGCAGAGGCCTGCGGCTTTACGGCGAGGTAGCCGGTTTCTCCTAGGTAAGGCATATGTTACTTTGTCTCGTTAGTCTCCCTCTTTTTCTCGGGTTTCACGCCGTCCTCCGGCTTCCCGCCCTTCTCGTCCTTGTCGCCCTTCTTCTCGTCGGGGAGGCGCGTCAGGAGCGGGGAGCCTATCGCCTTCTCGAACGTGATTTCCCGCCCGGGGTCTATGGTCCCTATCCCCGCGAGGCGGAGCGTGCGCCCCGTGTCGTTTCGGTATCTCATGTTCATGTTATCAGCGTCGTGGATTTAATGGTCAGCGTGATCGTCGCGAAGTCGAAGGAGCCGGTGCCGGTCTGCGTGGACTTCTCCCACTCGACCGTCCTCATCGTGGCCAGCCCCCCGAAGCAACGGTCGTTCTCGAAGGCGGCAGTCACCTCGTCGATGATGGCGATGAGGTCGTCCTCGCTCGCGGGCCTCCCCTGTGCCGGGTCGGTCCACAGCTTGACCTCGAAGCGCGTCTCCTTGTCGTTCCGGTGGGTGTCCAGCCTGTCCGTCCTGCCCCCGCGCATGGCGACGGTGGCGGCGGGGAAGGCGGTGAAGTCGGTGGACGGGGCGTCGACGACTTCCTTGACCGAGGCAATCGCCTCTAGGGTGGACACCACCCTCTGCTTCAACTCTATCATCATAGGAGGATTTTGCTTAAGGCGGCCTCGACGTGCGCCGCTATCCTGTCCTTCACGTTGCCTAGCGCGCGGAGCAGGAAGGGGTTTGCCCTGGTGCCCGGGTGGTTGACCTTCCTCCCGAAGAACTGGCCGGTGCGCCTGTTCGCCAGCACCTTCGCGTTGCGGGGGACGATGACGTGCGGGCGCGTTCCCTCGTGGACGTAGGCCGAATACTTCGCCTTGGACTCGACCGAGCCGGACAGCCCCGACGCGCGCGAGCCTATCATCTGCCGAAGGTTGCCGCCGCCCGACTGCCTGTTGACCGGCGCCTCGCGCACGGCCTCGCGGTGGAGGTCGCGCACGGACTCACGCACGGCCCTGCCGAGGCCCTCCGCGAGCTTGTCCGGCGCGGCGGCGAACTTCCTCGCCGCCTCGTCCAGTCCGGTGACGGTGACTGTCATCATAGGTTCTGCCTCAAGCGGATTTCGCAGTGCCTGTCCGTCCCGCGCCACGTCAGCCGCTCGACCCCGACGACGCGGTAGGTCACGCCGTCAATCTCGGCGCGGTCGTTCTCGCGCACGTCGGCGTAGTCGGCGAAGGCGAGCCACTCCCGCCCTATCGCGCCCTCCACGTCCTGCGTGTTGGCGTCGTCGAGGGGCTGGAGCTCGCACTTGAAGGCCTCCACGAGGTCGAAGGAGCCGGACGTGTTGCGGTAAAGCATGAGCTCCCTGTCGAAGTGCCGCCTCATAGGAGCGGCTTGGTGAAGGCCTTGAGGGTCTCGTGGGCCTGCTTCACGTCCTCTGGGAGCCTGTAGGAGGCCGAATACCGCCCGATGCTCTCGTCCTGCATGTCGAGCGGGAACGCCTTGCTTATCTTGTCGGCCACGAGGACGGTCGCGGCGTGGGAGACTGCGGCGGGGCAGGCGACCGAGAAGCCCCACTTGGCCGTCACCTCGACCCCGCCGTAGAGCCTAGGCAGGCCGCCGAAGAACCTGATCACGCGCTTCGGGGTCGTGTTCGCCGGCATGAGGTCGTAGTCCTCGTCGGCGCCCTCCGCCTGAACCACGTCGTCGACGCTCACCTCGGACACGTCCACCGCCTCGTCGATGAACAGCTCGCGGCCGCCGTCGGCGTCGTAGGTGCGCGCACTCGCCACCGCGTCGGCGATGAAGTTGCGGTGCGTGATGCGGTCAATCTCGTCCTCGACCGCCTCGATGAAGGCCGTGACGTTCGGCTGGAACGCGGCCTCAATCTCGGTCGTGAGGTATGCCTCGATTTTCGCGATTGTCGTGTAGCCTTTCATGGTTTCGGTGGTTAGTGCCCGGCGTAGCGGGTATACGGCGACGGCCTGCGGACGTATGGGTATGGGGTCGTCATGCCGACGACCTCGCAGGCGACGGAACCTGACGCGGAGTCCTCGCCGTGAAGTTCGCAGTCACGCGATGCGGAGACGGTGAGAGAGCCGT
>JALOCI010000072.1 GCA_023227835.1 Bacteroidales bacterium | reverse complement strand
CTGAACCGACCCGCCTGGACGCGCTCATCAAGAAGTGGGAGAGCGGTGCAGGCTTCCATCTCGACGATGCCGAGGAGTTCATCCGGCTGGCTATCGCGCGCCTGGACGACCTGTGCTCCGGCCCGCATCTGTCGCTGGCGTCGACCGAAGAGTTGCTCGGCGCACTTCTACGGCGCGTGTGGGACGATGGTACACGGGCAACTCTGCTACTCACACTCACCACCGGTGAGTTGCGCGACGAGCTCAAGCGGCGTGGGCCTGCGTCCGTCACCTGCATCGACGAGTTCGCCAACACTGACGACACCGAACCGGCTGCGCCGGTGACAGAGCGCGTCCGTGTCGATGACGCATGGATAGCGAATACGGCGCGCTCGAGCGTCACCGAGCTGTTCGACCTCGACGCCTTCAAGGCGTGGGCCGCTGAATCCAAGCGTAAGCGCGAAGCGAAGTGCGACCTCGACCACCTAGAGATTCTGGCCGAGCGGCGCGAAGACCTACTCCGTGAGATGCTCGAGTCCCTCAGCCGCATCGAAGAGTCGCTCATCGTGGCGAAACCGCCGAGCTGGAAAGAGTGCGACCACGCGTGGGTCGAGACGACCGGCGGGAAGCGCTGCAACATCTGTGGCGTGACAATCATGCCGCGCTTGACCTAAAGAGCTGACAAGTCCTACCATCTTCGCTAGGACGCGGCCTGTTCGCGCAGGACGCATACGTCGTCTCGAGAGCGAGTCCTCTCGGCCTGATTGAAGGCAGGCACCATAGGCGACACTCATCATCTAGCGAGGAGCGTGGGCACATGGGCCTGGCAGAGATGGTCGCTGCACAGTCACAGTGGGGCGCGACCCAACAGGCGTTCCAGCCTGCCGCCGTTGCGCAGTTGCGCGCATACCAGCCCGACGCGATGCGACGCATCGACCCGCTCACCCGGATGTCGCGCCTGACTCCCATGCCAGGAGCGTTCGACCGTGTGCAGCCCGTCAACCCGCTCGAGCAGCAACTTGCGATGCGCCGGATGCTGGAATCGCGCGGCAACGGTCTCCAGGGCGGGACGGGATACGACCGTGGTGCGGCTCCGGTGACAGTCCCGACGCCCATGTCGACCTCGCGGCAGAATCGGTACGGGATGCCGACGCCTGAGCGTGGCACCGTCCACGCCTCGACATACGGTGGACGTTAGCCCCACGCTCCACCGGCTCGAACCCGCGCCGGACAGAGCTCCGCTCGTGGACTTCCTTGCCACGGTGAACACCCGTGGCTTCTACGACCCCGTGGACGACCTCGACTTCTGGGTGATGGCGTCTCACTACGAGGGCTTCGACACGCTGCCGGTTCCCATGCAAGAGGCTGTGAAGGCAGAGGAGATTCGTCGCCTGTCCGACGAACACTCCGGCTTCGCGTACTTCATCCGCGGGTACGGCATGGTGCGCATCAAGGGCGGTTGTGACAGAGGCTGGCGCCGCATGTGTCCCGACGGGATGCCGCGGGTCTCCGAGACGACCGGCCGCGATTGGGGCTGGCAGCTCCTTCTCGCCGAGGCCATCACGGAGTACGACGTGTTCCTGGTACTCAAGGCCCGCCAGATTGGGCTCACGTTCATCGCCGCGCACTACGGTCTGTGGCGCTGCATGTTCTTCAACGACACCATCGGCATCGTCATCGCCAACAAGATGACCTCGGCCAAGCGTCTCGTCCGCCGCGTGCTCGACATCTACCGTCACCTGCCGACCTTCGTGCAAGAGGCCGCGCTCATCACCAACGACGGCATTCAGCGCATGGAGTGGGCGAACGGCTCCTCGCTCGAGCCCATGAGCGCGGCATCCGACACCGGCCGTTCCGAGGCCGCGGGCTTCGTGCTCATCGACGAGGCTGCCATCATCCGGCCCATCACCCGCCAAGAAGACGTGTGGGGCTCAGTCGAAGCGTGCGCCGACGGTGGCGGCCAGATTGTCATGTTCACCACCGCCAACGGAATCGGCGACCTAGTACACACCTGGGTGACGGATTCGGTCTTCGGGAAGCTCCAGCATGTGCTCGCCCTGGACGACGACACGACCATCGACGTGACCTTCGGCGAAGCGGAGATGGGCTTCTGCTTCCTGCCGTACTCGCTCCATCCCGACAGAGACACGGCCTGGCACGAGAAGAAGCGCCGGATGTACCGTGGGTCGCTCTCCAAGTTCGACCAGGAGTATCCCGAGACGTGGGAGCAGGCGTTCATCGCCTCGGGTCTCAACTACTTCTCGGTCGTGCATGTGGAAGAGGAGGCGCACCGGCAGAAGTCAGCACTCGCGGCGTACACCGCCGAGCACAACTCGAACCGCGACGTGCGCGGCTCGCTCATCTGGAAAGACCGCGTGCTCCGGCTCGTGGAGTTCGTGCCCGACCCGTACGGCGTGGTGGTCATCCACGGGCTCGAGGATTTCTATCTGGCCTTGCAGTCCGGCCGCCCGTTCGTCATCGGTGCCGACTGCGCGGGCGATGCGCCCTGGGGCGACTTCCAGGCCGCGACCTCGCTTCACGTCGGAACGCCGTACCAGGATGCCGACGAGGAGATACCGATGCCGCCGAAGAGCGGCACGCCGCACCGGCAGCTCCTGACTATCCACGGCCAGATACCAGCCGACGAGTACGGCGAGACGCTGGCGAAGGCGGGCTACCTGTGTCACCAGGCCGTCATCGCGGTCGAGGCCAACGGCGTCGGCACCGCGGTCATCTCGAACCTGCGGCGTCTCAAGTATCCGCGGATGTATATGCGGCCCAACTCCTCACTCGCCCGAGAGCACAAGACCACCGAGCGCATCGGCTGGTGGAGCAACTCCGACACCAAGAACAACGCCTTCGGCACGACCGACAAGTACCTGCGTGAAGGCGCTCTCGAGATTCGTGACCTCGAGACGCTCGATGAGATGCGTGGCGTGGTGCATCTCGGCGGCCGGAGAATCGGGGCGCCGGAGCCACGGCACGATGACCGTGTTGCCGGTCTCACCATCGCTGCCGCTCTTGCCACGCGCGCGGCCCGCTCGCTCGTTCTCAACGTCGTCGTCGACGATGACCCCATCATGAAGGTGCTCGCCGAGATTGAGGCAGAGAGCAACGCGCAGTCCTGCGAGCTCGGCAACGAGATGCTCTACGTATAAGGAGAGCCATGCCTGACTATAAGTTTCGGTGCCGTGTGTGCAAGCACACGTTCGACCGGAAGCTTGCGATGAGTGAGCGCAACGGTGTAACGTGCGAGCTGTGCATGGGAGAAACTTCCATCGTCCCGCAGCGAACAGGAGTGCTCGTGCCCGCTCACTGGCATCCTTCGACCGCAATCCCGAAAGCGGAGCTCACAGAGCCGTCCGGTCTACTCGCGCAGGAGGCTCGACATGGCTGATGGTGTGAGCTACACCCCAGAAGAGGCTGCCATCTGGGAAGCGCAACTCTCCTCGGCCATCAAGTTCAAGGCCAAGTTCGGACGGGAAGACCGCTGGAGGCGCTACATCAAGCGCCTCGCGCATCGCTACTACGACGGCGTGCAAGAGGAATCCCCCACCGTCAACATCATGGCCGCGCGCATCCGCGCGCTCGTGCCGCAGCTCGCCATCGGCATGCCGGTCGTGAAGGTCGAAGCGACCAGGCGGCCGGACAACCCCAACGCCGAGCCCGCGCTCTCCAAGAAGCTCGAGGACTTGTGGGCGACCGAGCGTATGGACGATGAGACGCGGCGCTGCACGCTCGACTCCGAGACGGTCGGCATCGGTCTCGGCTTCGTCGGATACGAGACCACCTGGGGCGAGCGTGCCGTCGGCACCAACAAGCGCCTCTTCGGCGTCATGCCGCCGTCTGTGACCGAGAAGGTCTCGACGCTCACCGCCGGACTATCCGACTTCCTCGCGGTCGACAAGCAAGAGACGGTCTCGCAACTCGTGACCGAGCGCATCTTCCTCGAGCGCACGTCGCCGCTGAACTTCGCCATCGACCCCACGGCAGACCACTTCTTCAATGCGTCGTGCATGGGCCGCCGTCTGTTCCTGACTCCCAAAGAAGCGAAGCGCTGGCTCGGCGACAAGGCGCCGAAGGCCGATTCGGTCGGCAACGTCGGCGAGTGGGAGTCACGCGAGGAAGACGACCCCTTCAATCGCACCGAGTCATCGTCGATTGAGAACGCCGTCGACTCTCGCGTACGCCGTGTCATGGTGTGGGAGTGGTGGGACATATCCGCGGGTAAGACGGTGTACCTCGACCGTAGCGGCAAGGTGCTCAAGGTGCGCGAGTGGGCTTCTCCGTACTCTGGATTCCCCATCATCCCGATGCTGTGGGATGACATCCCCGATTCGGTCTTCCCCGAGGGGCTGGCCGCCGGTCTTGAACCGCTCACCAACGAGCTGCACGTCGCCCGCAAGCGCCAGCTCCAAGAGCTCCGCAAGGGCATCCGCAAGTGGAAGTCCTCGGGGCCGCTGTCGCAGAAGGCCAAGATAGCGCTCAAGTCCACGAACGACGGCGAGGTCGTGGAGATGAGCGACTACGACCAGCTCGAGCCGCTCGAGCACCAGCCGCTCCCGTCGGACGCCTTCACGGTCGAGAACCGCATCAAGGCCGACATGGACGAAATCTCGATGACGAGCTCGAACCTGGCATCCTCACAGGGGCCGATTCGCAAGACGGCCACTGAGTCTGCGTTCATCCAGTCCGCGGCCGACGCGATGATTGGCTACCGTCAGCTCATGGTCGAGCGGTTCGCAGCCCAGGTGCTCGAGGTCGCGCTCGCCATCATCACGAGCGTCTTCGACGAGCCCGAGCCCATCAAGATTCTCAACGCCGACCCGATGCTCATAGACGCCGAGACGGGCCAGCCGATTCCTGTCGGCACCACCATCGAGTACTCGTTCGTCGGCACCGACCTGGCTGGCTACTACAAGGTGAAGGTCGAGCCTGGCAGCATGGTCGCCGCCGCGAAGGATGTGGAGCGTTCACAGCTCCTCTCCATGTACGAGCGGTTCGCGCCCGAGTCGTGGTTCAACAAGAAAGCCTTCGGCATCCTCATCATGTCGACCATGCCCTCGATTCGGGACACGAGCACCTATGTCCTCGATGAAGTGCAGACGCCCCAGGCTCCCCAACCTGGAGCTATGCAGATGCCAGGTCTCCCCTCAGGCCAGGCACCAGGGGGGATGAGCGGCCCGATGAACGGCGCCGGATTGGGCGCCTCTCCCCCCACTGACATTCCCGCGTACGGGGAAGTGAACCCGACCGCGCAAGGTGACATCCTCTCGGCGGTACTCGGAGGAACGGCACCACAGATGGGCGTGTAGCCGACCTGTCGGGCATCCGCCCGAGACCGGCTTGAGTGGAAGGATATGGAAGATGGCTGAGAACGATGGTACGATTCAGACCGAAGGCCCGCAGTCGTTCGATGAAATCGCGGCTGCCGTCATAGCGGAGATGGACGCCCCCGCGCCCGAGGCCGAGACCGCCGGTGCAGTACCGGCCCTCGAGACTCCGGCAGGAGCAGCGCCAGAGCCCGCGCCCGTCGTCGAGGCAGCAGCGGAAGCCGGAACCCCCGCGCAAGCGGAATCCGTGGACTTCCTCCAGGCCAGCGGCGTCACGCTCGAAGAGTTGCTTGAAGGGGTGGAAGACCCCCAGGCGCGCTCGTTCATTGAGTCACGGTACAAGCAGATGCAAGGGCACTTCTCCAAGCGAACGGCAGAAGCGGCCGAGAGCATCAAGGCGAAGAGCGCACTCGAGCAGCAGAACGAAGACCTGCTCAAGCGCCTCGAGGCACTTGAAGCGCAGCGACCGACCCAAGCCCCGCCGGTGACGCCCGAGGTTGCACAGGCACAGGCTGCCGACTGGCGCCAGAAGTACATCATGCAGGGAATCGACAAGCTCATCACAGCAGATGAGGCCGTCACAGACCCTGCGCTGTTCGCCGCGTACGTTGAGCAGGTAGCGACCATCAAGTCCCGCGAGATGAACTTGCAGACGATGGGAGCTGTCGACCAGCGGTTGCGGCCGGTAGAGCAGATGACGTACCAGCAGGCGCTCGCCGAGACACAGCAGGTGCTTACGAACCTGTTCGCTTCTGCACCTGAATACCGTACCCCTCAAGCCGAGGAAGCGATGGGCCGTCTCATCGACACGAACCCTGCCATCACCATCGAGCAGGCATTCGAGATTGTGGTCGGGCCGCAGATGCGCGAAGACGCGTACCGGCTCGGTCAGAGTGTCGGCACCGTAGCGGCGCGTAAGACCGCCGAAGAGCGGGCCGGATTGAAAGCCAGAGTGAGCGTGCCCTCTTCTGGTGCAAGCGGTGACATGGGCCCAGAGCTTCCCGACCATCCGTCGATAGACGAGGCTTGGGAGTACGCGGGTCGCACACTTGCACAGGGGTAGGCCGCTCACACGCGAGACACAACTAGGAGGATAGGATGGCTGGCTCCGCAACAAGCGAACGCTTCGACCAGATGGCGTCCTCAACGCTCAACACCTACACCACCAAGACGTTGCAGGATGTCATCTTCCAGGCCGACCCCCTCTTCGCCCTTCTCTACACGAAGGGCAAGAAGGACAAGTACATGCGGGGTGGGAACTACATCGAGACCCCGCTCATGTACGGCAAGAACGAGACCGGCATGAGCTACTCCGGCCTCGAGGTTCTCGATACGTCCACCACCGAGGGAATCGGCAACGCGCTCTTCCCGTGGCGGATGTATAACATCTCAATCACGGTGGCGAACGAGGACTTGCTCAAGAACCAGGGCGACGCCCAGGTGCTTGACTTGCTCAAGGCCAAGATTCGCCAGGCCGAGCTCTCCATGATGGATGACCTCACCGACATGCTCTACGGTGACGGCACCGGCAACAACAACAAGGACATCATGGGCCTGCTCGCGCTCGTCGGCACCGGCACGGTCGCCGGTATCGACTCCGGCACGTATACGTGGTGGGCCTCGAAGACCAACTCGACGGTGACCGCGCTCGACTCGAGCTGGATGCGCACGATGGTCAACGATGTTCGCGGCTCGGGCGCAACCTCGGCCGTCAAGGGCGCCGACGTCGGTCGCGTCGACCTCATCCTCACCACGCAGGACTTGTTCGAGTCCTTCGAGGGCAAGGTGGAGCCGACGCTCCGCACGCAGGACACCAAGCTCGGGAGCCTCGGCTTCGACGCCCTCAAGTTCAAGGGCGCGGAGCTCACCTGGAGCGACAAGGTGCCCGCGGGCTACATGTACTTCCTCTCGACGGAGTACATGGGCCTCAAGTGTCACCCCGAGCGGGACTTCAAGAGCACCCCGTTCGTGGAGCCGCACAACCAGGATGGCCGCGTTGCGCACATCCGCTTCATGGGCAACATGGTCACGTCCAACCGCCGTCGCCTGGGTGTGGCGACAGCCAAGACCGCGTAAGGGAGGTAGAGACACATGGCAAAGGGTGGAAAGTCAGACGGTATGCTCATCGACGGCGACCTGTCCAACGGTGCGACCTGGAGCGAAGGCGTCAACGAGTACGTCAACGTGCGCTCCCACGCGGCCCTCGCGGTCGGTGATGTCATCGCGGTCGTCCCCTCGACGACCGGCCCCGTCACGTCGGCTACGGTAGCGCTCGCTGGCTACCAGACCATCGGCGTGGTCTGCCAGGCCGCATCCGATGCGGGCGAGCAGGTCATCGTCCAGACCAAGGGCTACTGCGAAGCGATGGTCGAAGGTACCACCGATGTCACGGTGGATGACTTCATGGAAGTGCTGGCTACTGAGGCAGCCTTCAAGCTCGACCACGCCACGGTGCGAAGCGTCAACAGCGTTGCCGTAGCGGTCGATGGTGTGACCGCCGCTGGCCCCGCGCTCGCAAGCGTGTACCTCATCGGCGAGCGTGTCATCGTCGCCGCGTCGTAGTAATGTGAGACCTGTGGAGGGGTGAGGGAGACCCGCCCCTCCACTCGGAGAGAAAGGCAGCAACATGGCACACGCATGTCCCATCGCTGCCGTTCGTGACCTCACGGCTACGGCGGCAGAAATGAACTTGCTGGATGGCGTGACCGGTCTCGTGCAGGCAGATTTCACCAAGCTGGCTGCAATCGAGGCTTCGGCGGCCGAGATTGCCGACGCGGCCGACAAGAGCGTCTTCGCGGCGACCTACACCGTGACCGCTCCGGCCGCTATCCCGTCAACGGTTCGCGTCATCGAACTGAACAACGCGACGGTCGCAATCGAGAAGACGATTGCGTCACTTGTTCCGTATGCCAACAGCTTCGTCGTGCTTCGCAACATCTCGGCTTCCGGTACAGCGGCCCACACGGTCACTATCACAACCGGCACCTGGGATGGCACGCACAAGGTCGCCACACTCGACGCTCCGAAGGAGTCTCTCATCGTGTGGGTTGACTCGGCTGGCAACGGAACCGTCGTTGTGAACGTCGATACGGTCGGTCTCGCGTAGTAGTCCTACAACGCAACGAGGAGGAGCTCCCCCATGTCTCGAGACGATGACAAGTTCGGATACTTCCCCCCAGGGGAGACACCGACCGGCCTCAAGGGCCCGTCCAAGCGTGGGGGAGCTGACCTCTTCGGCTTCATCCCAGACCCGAACACTCCGCGCCCCGAGCCCGCCTCATTCGAGGACGTGCCCGTTGGCGTGTGCCCCTTCTGCGCGAAGGACTTCCGCGACAAGCCGTCTCCGGCGGCCTCGCTGGCGTCACACGTACGGAGCTCGAAAGACGACGTTCACCGAATCTAGGAGGTAGGGCATGGCTCTCACGAAGACCGTAGCCAAGCGTCAGACGGAGAACTGGAGCGTGCCCGTCACCCTCCAGATTGCATCATCGGGAGTCGACGGAGCAGCCGTCGTCCTGCATCTGGATACCAAGCTCGTGCAGATTGTCGACTGCACCGCGCTCGCTGCTGGCACGCTCACCCCGCAGTACAGCATCGACGGCGGCACCAACTGGATGACCCTCGACACCGACCTCGAGGGCCGCATCTATCCGGCCACCATCGCCGATGCCACCAAGCCGAAGCTGCCGAAGACGTTCCTGCTCTCGGGGAGTGGCGGTGCGCAAGTGCTCTTCCGCGCCACGTCATCCGTCGCGCAGGCGGACAAGGTACTCACCGTAGTCGTTGGGCGGTAGCCGCCATGCGACACATACTGCTCGCCATCATCGACCGGATGCTCGTGGCTGTGCTCGTGGCGGTGCTCGTCCTCGCGGCGCTTCTGTATCTGGAGCCGTGGGAGCCTGACATCACCGATGCGGTGGCTGTCCACGCCGCCGAGCCGCTCGACGTGAACGACCGCATCGTCGTCCGGTGGGAGTTTCCCGACGGCACCGAAGCACTCCCGCCGCGAGAGATGTTCGTGTGGGAGTACGTGTGGAAGCCGCTTGAGGAAGGCCGCGCAGATGAGCAGGCGTTCCGCTCGGCGTTCGAGCGCGACCTGCACGCTGGCGACACAACCTGGCACCTGACGCACGAAGTCATCGACGCGAAGGAGTGGTGAGCTGATGGCCGCAATCGCTCCCTACTCACCGGTTGCCGACTGGCGCGCCGTCCTCCAGGGCGACCATTTCGGCAACTACTTCGACCCGCTCTCCGGTGGGTATGCGACCGTCACGCGTGCAACGCCGAAGACCGTCTACGACTCCATCACGGGTCGTATCCATGACGTTCCTGCTGGCTACCTCGCGGTGCGTCCGTGGGCGTGCGACCAGGCAGGGGCGACCGGCTACGCGGCAATCATCGAGGAAGCGCGGACGAACTACCTGCTCAACAGCTACGGGGCGGCTGCGACGAATAGCCTATGGGACTCATGGACAGTCGCTAGGACGACCGTTAATGCTCCCACATACTCTCTCGTCCCTGGCGTATACGGTCAGACCGCGCTCCGTATTCGGTACACATCTCCTGCGGGAGAGAGTAACAAGGCAATCACGCTCCGCTCACCCTCGTCCGCTGCGGGAACGTTCGCGCCGAATGACTCTCTATCTGGCTCTGCCTACTTCATCAACAACTCGTCGGGCGTGACGGTTGATATGAACGTTGTATCATCAACGTCTGCTGACGCGCTCGTTGGTTATGCGTGGCAGAACGTCGGCGCTCAGGCATCATTCGCCAGGGTATCGAAGGTGTATGTCTCTGCCGGAGCGACCACCGACCATGGGCGTATCGACATCTACTGCTCTGGCATATCAGAAGGCGACACCCTCGACATCACCATCGACGCAGCGCAGCTCGAGAAGGGCGCGTTCGCCACATCCTACATCCCGACGACGACCGCTGCCGCCACGCGCAACGCCGACGTGGTGACTGTGCCGACGACGGGGTGGAGCGCAGCGGCAGGGACGATGGTGGCGGTGAGGTCTACTGTTGTCATGGCTTCCACATACGCTATTAGTCTCACAGGGACAGCCGGAAACGCCAATCGGGTGCTGCTCGGTACGGCTTCTAACGGTCATCAGCCAGCCATGTTGTTCTATGGAGCTGACGCGGCGGGCGCAACCGCTGTTGCTGGCTCTGGCACCATCGGAACACCCGCCGTTCATGCTGGTACATGGAGCACTACGAAGCTGTACGCCTACCTTAACGGTGCGCCAGGTGCCGGAGTCGATACTGACGCCGCCGATGCGGTTGCCGACGCCGCATACATCGGGCTCACCTCGACGGGCGCGAACTACACTAACGCCCCCATCGCCCGCCTCACCGTCTACGCCTCGGCCCTCACCGACGCGCAGATAGCCTCATCCGGCCTCACATCCGAGATGCTGGCGGGCCCGAAGTCAAGCATGGCAGCGAAACTCCTGGCGATTGGGGTGCTCTGATGGCGACGACTCCCGACCTGCTCGCACGAGTGCGCGACCTGGTGGGCGAGGAGACGGCTGACCTGTACGACGATGCCGCCGAGATGCTGCCTGCGCTTAACGACGGCATGACCATCCTCTTCTCCTCGATGGACGTGCTCTTGAAGCAGACGACGCAGGCGCTCGTGGTGGGCCAAGCCGCCTACCCGCTGGCTGACCTCGGCCGGATGGTGTGGCTCAAGCACCGCACGGGCAC
>JALOCI010000012.1 GCA_023227835.1 Bacteroidales bacterium | reverse complement strand
ACTTTTCTCCGAGGGGAAGGCAAACATTCTAGTCTCCACATCTGTTATTGAAGTAGGGGTGGATGTACCAAACGCCTCTGTGATGGTAATTGAAAGTGCCGAAAGATTCGGTCTTTCACAGTTACATCAACTCAGAGGACGTGTTGGCAGAGGAACAGAGAACTCATATTGCATACTTATGACCGGATATAAGATGAGCAAGGAGTCCCGGCAAAGGATTGACCTGCTATGCTCTACACAGGATGGATTTGAACTGGCTGAGGCAGACCTTAGAATGAGGGGGCCGGGAGATCTTGAGGGAACACAGCAGAGCGGGCTTGCAATGGAATTACATATTTCAGACCTGGCAAAAGATTCTCAGATATTGGAGGAGGCAAGGAAAATAGCAATTTCGGTACTAACAGAGGATCCATACCTTGAAAATGAGAAAAACAGGATTTTAAAAGAGGTACTCTCAACTCTAAAAAAAGAGGAGAGGGACTATTCAAAGATAAGTTAGTTAAATTAAGGAATCATGAAATATATCGGAGCACATGTAAGTGCGTCAGGCGGTGTTGAAAATGCACCTGTAAATGCACACGAGATCGGAGCTACAGCTTTTGCTCTCTTCACCAAGAACCAGAGACAGTGGGTTTCTGCCCCGTTGAGCAAGAAGAGTATTGAGCTCTTCAAGGAAAGATGCAATGAGTTAGGGTACAAACCGAACCAGATACTCCCTCACGACAGCTATTTGATTAATCTCGGCCACCCTGAGAAAGAGGGACTGGATAAATCCAGGGCAGCATTCCTTGATGAGATGCAGCGCTGCGAACAGTTGGGACTTGACAGGTTAAACTTTCACCCGGGAAGCCACCTCACAAAAATCAGTATTGATGATTGCCTGAAGACAATTGCTGAATCTATCAATTTAGCACTTGACAAGACAAATGGTGTTATTGCAGTAATAGAGAATACTGCGGGTCAGGGCAGCAATCTTGGCCATACCTTCGAACAGATTGCACAAATTATTTATCATGTCGAGGATAAGCAACGTGTAGGTGTATGCATTGACACATGCCATTCATTTGCTGCAGGGTACAACCTTGCTACAACTCAGGGATTCACAGACACTTTCAATCACTTTGAGAAAATCGTAGGAATGCAGTACCTAAAAGGTATGCACCTGAACGGGGCCAAAAAGGATTTAAACTCGAGAGTTGACAGGCATGATTCAATAGAACAAGGTACACTTGGTACCGAAGTGTTCAAATTGATAATGAAGGACCCTCGCTTTGAAGATATGCCTCTTATCCTGGAAACCCCTAACGAGGAGATCTGGAAAGAGGAGATTGGTCTCCTTAAAAGCTATGTATTACCACGCTGATTTAAGCCCGACTGTCCTGTTAAATACTGGATTCTCTGCTGAAGACTCAGTATCCTTAATAAAGTAGCCTATTCTTTCAAACTGGACCGCAATATTTGATTTATCCTCAAATAGTGCAGGTTCACAATATCCTGTCGCATAATCAAGCGAATGAGGATTCAGAAAATCCGTGTACTGTTTGTCCTCAGGAATAGAATCCATCTCTGCTTCAGTGAAGAGTCTGTCAAAAAGGCGAACCTGTGCTGTTTTGGCATGCTCAACCGATACCCAGTGAATAGTACCTTTTACCGATCTCCACTCTCCGCCCCCGGGACGGCTTGTCGGATCGTATGTACATCTGATTTCAGTTACATCACCCTCATCATCCTTTATAACCTCCTCACACTTAATTATATATGAATATTTCAAGCGAACCTCGCCACCCGGTTGCAGTCTGAAGTATTTTTTAGGAGGGTTCTCCATGAAATCATCTCTTTCGATATATAACTCCTTCGAGAATGGAATTGTCCTGGAAGGCCCCTCTGTTTCAGCAGGATTCATAAGGGCAGTCATATTCTCAGTCTGACCTTCAGGGTAGTTTGTAATGACAAGCTTTACAGGATTCAAGACTGCCATATAGCGGTTTGACCTTTTGTTAAGATCCTCTCTTACACACCACTCCAGGAGCGAAAGGTCTATAATATTATCTCTCTTGGCAACTCCTACCTTATCAGCAAACATCCTTATACTCTCCGGAGTATAGCCCCTTCTTCTCAAACCACAGATAGTCGGCATACGAGGGTCATCCCAACCCGATACAACATTTGTCCTCACAAGCTCAAGAAGCTTTCTCTTGCTCATTACAGTGTATGTCAGGTTCAGACGTGCAAATTCATATTGATGAGAGGGAAAAATCTCCAGTTTCTCAATAAACCAGTCATAAAGAGGTCTGTGTACGTCAAATTCAAGAGTGCAGATTGAGTGAGTTATATTCTCAATTGAGTCGCTCTGACCATGGGCATAGTCATACATAGGATAGATGCACCATTTATCACCTGTCCGGTGATGGCTGGTATGTATTATCCTGTACAATATAGGATCACGAAATAACATATTTGGATGAGCCATGTCAATCTTTGCCCTTAGGACTTTCTCCCCGTCCGAATATTTCCCCTCTCTCATCTCTGCAAATAGCTTCATGTTCTCCTCAACTCCCCTTTCTCTGTAAGGGCTCGGAGTACCGGGCTGACTTACTGTTCCCCTGGTCTGCCTTATCTGCTCCTGTGTCTGATCATCAACATACGCAAGACCCTTTTTAATGAGTTTCTGAGCCCATTCATAAAGTTGCTCGAAGTAGTCAGATGCATAGAGCTCCTTAGCCCACTTAAATCCGAGCCAGGCTATGTCCTCTTTTATAGAATCGACATACTCCACATCCTCCTTAGCCGGGTTTGTGTCGTCAAATCTGAGATTTGTAGCACCTCCGTAGCGTTGGGCAAGTCCGAAATTAAGGCATATGCTTTTCGCATGACCTATGTGAAGGTATCCGTTAGGTTCCGGAGGAAAACGGGTAAGTATCGATTTGTATTTACCTGCTGCCAGGTCTGTTTCAATTATCTCTTCCAAAAAATTCAGCGAACGCTCTTTTTCAGGTTCTTTCAATATTTCTTCCATACATCTGTCTTAAATCAGGGCAAATATAAGATTTCTTTACATAACTTTGTAGCTTAAAGTATACAAATTATGGTACATTCAATGACCGGCTATGGTAAGGCAGAGTGCATACTCGGCCAGAACAGGGTGATAGTGGAGATCCGTTCTGTCAACGGTAAAAATTCAGATATTAACCTTAAAACCTCTCTTATACCGAGGGAAAAAGAGGCAGAAACAAGACAACTGATTACAAAATACCTGCAAAGGGGCAGTATTGACATGTATACAACTTCTGACTCCATGCAGGAAAATTCTGGTAAGAATATAAACAAAGAAGCGTTTTTGGCATACTTCAATCAAATTCAGGAGATCAACAGTATGCTTGGGCAAAAATTCGATGAAGCAGGTCTTTTGTGTACAATTCTGAAACTCCCGGATGTTATTGAAAATCAGAAAAAGGATGACAAGGAAGAGAACTGGGACGAACTTAAGAAATGCATAGAAAATGCACTGATCATGCTTTGCGATTTCAGGGCAACTGAGGGCGCCAGACTTTCGGAGGATGTAAAAGTCCGTGTCGGTCTGATAACCGGATATGTGTCGTCAGTGGAGAAATATGAGACACAAAGAGTCGAGGCGATAAAACAACGGCTCACCTCACGTGTTCTCCGGATCAGAACCGTCTCGAGCAGGAGATAATTTTTTACCTGGAAAAATTAGATATTACAGAGGAGAAGGTGCGTCTGAGACAACACTGCAACTATTTTTTAGATTGTATGGAAAACGAACCCTTCCCGGGCAAAAAGCTTGGCTTTATTGCTCAGGAGATGGGGCGCGAAATAAACACTTTAGGGTCAAAAGCAAATCATGCCGAAATTCAGAGAATAGTCGTCATGATGAAAGATGAACTGGAAAAAATAAAAGAGCAAACTCTGAATATCCTATAGTTTCAGAAGAGTTTTCCGCCAAAACCTCATCTCTTCGTTGTCGGAATGATCATTCTGATATCCCCGGTAACCATGCATTCCTCCGGGATATAACATCAGTTCAAAATGTTTGCCTTCTTTCTGTAATGCATCAATAAGCTGGATAGTATTCTGCATGTGAACATTATCATCACCCGTGCCGTGAGATAAGTATAAAAGAGAGCCGTCATTGTCTCTGTATTTGGCAACCTTACCTAAGACAGATGCCCGCTTATAACCCTCGGGATTTTCGGACGGAGTATCCATGAATCTTTCAGTATAATGTGAATCATACAACATCCAGTCATATACTCCTCCTCCTGCGAAACCGTACTGAAAGTATCCGGCTCCGTCTGTCAGAGCAAGTAGTGTTATTGTCCCCCCATAACTGAACCCAGTGATTCCAAACCTGTTACCATCCACGAAAGGCAAAGCCTTTAAAAATTTAGCCCAAAGAACATAATCCTGAATTTCGTAGTTCCCCAGATCTCTGTAAACATAATTTATTCCTTTCTTGCCGCAATGTCCGGATGCCCGGTGGTCTATCGTAACCTGGATAACACCCTCACGAGCAAGTTTCATCACATTACCCACCGGAGTCTTCCATGTATCCATCACGCTACCGGCATTAGGCCCTCCATACACATAAAAAAGCACCGGATATCTTTTATTTCTGTCCATATTGACAGGCCATATCACCGATGCTGGCAGCCTGAATCCGTCCGGAGTTGTAATATAAGTCATATCAAACTCAGGCAGGGCTTTGAACAGAGAATCGGATCCCTTGCTGCTTTCTATAATACTAATCTTCCCACCGGAAACAATTACAGATGAAGGCGGAGTCTTTAAATTTGATATAATAGCAGAGAACCTACTTTTATCGGGAGAAAAAGAGACGGCTGTATAATTGAAATCTCCGGATGAAATTTTTTCCACTGTTGATTTATAGTGCTTTTTCTTCCAGTTAACAACATAAACATCATTTCTCACAGAAGTCTCTCCTCTCGAAAGGAAATACAATGCAGATGAGGTTTCATCAAGATCAATCAGTTTGGTTCCCCAGAAGTTTCTATCAGTCAGCTTTATCAAGTTTTCCCCTTTGTAATCAAGGTAATAAATCTGCTCCCAAAGATCAAAATCCCGGACAAAATAGAGCCCCTCCTTCCCAGAACGGTACTCCTCTATCCAATCAATCCATGTTGATTGAATCTCTTTATAAATCTCTCTCTTCATCCCTTGGGATGTAGATACTGAATACAAGCGAAAATCATTCTGGTCTCTGTTCATCCATTGAACGAGCAGAGCTTCAGAATCCGGAGTCCATAAGGGGAGACCAAAATATTGGTCTGCATTCTTATCAAAATCAGCCCAGACAATCTGTCCCGAAGCTATATCCACAATTCCTACTGTCACATCTGGATTATGATCGCCTGCTTTAGGATAACGAGTCTCTATTATTGAACCGTGCTGGCCGGCAGCATTGTATATGGGGAACATCGGCACTTTTGAATCGTCAAATCTATAAAAGGCCAGTTTCCTGCTGTCAGGTGACCACCAGAATGCCCTGTATTGACTTGGACGACCAAATATCTCCTCGAAATAGACCCATGAAGCCCTGCCATTAAGAATTACCGAAGAGCCGTCGAATGTATGTCTTGTTTCAAGACCGGTCTTCAGAACCATTGTATAAAGGTCATTATTCCTGGTATAGGCCAGTATATTACTGTCAGGAGAAAAGGTTATATTCTTGCAATCCTTTGAAATAAGTGCGGATATATCTATTGTTGCCGACTCTTTTTTCTGCAGCTCTCTGAGTGTTCCCGATTTTGAATCATACTCATAAGTTACCTTCCTCATATTGCTCATTCCTATGAGTTCCAAAGTATTATTATCCTTCCACTGAACCGGCCTTGCAATATTCTTGACAGCCTGTCCTGAAACGACATGGACAACAATCATAAAAGAGACGAAAAGAAATATTTTTCTTAATTCATTCAAAGTATGCATATTCATTGTTTAAAAAATTTCTTGTTAAAATTCACCAAAAAAACATGTTCAACACCCCTGGTGAAAGCTGTGTAAAGCCATTTAAGGTCATCTACAGTAAGCTCCTCTTTCCAGAAAGGATTGTCGATAAAGACACGCTTCCACTGACCTCCCTGAGATTTATGACAAGTTACAGCCGCGGCAAATTTTATTTGCAAAGCATTGAAATATCTATCCTCTCTGACAGCTGAAAGTCTTTTACGCTTTGTCCTGTAATTCGAATAATCGGCATAGACCTCATCGAAGAGTCTCTTCTGTTGTTCAGAAGTGAGGGAGGCAGTCTCACTTTCAAGTGTATCCAATATTATTTTAGCCTTGATCTCGACATCCTGGTAATCCGGGAAACGAAGTGTGGCATCGGCAAAGTTGAGACCATACCGTTCCTCATAGTGGGTTATATTTAGTAACTCCGCGACATCTCCGTTTGCAATGAAATCCAGTTCCTCAACCTTCTCCAGAAATTGGTAACAATTCTTGACAACCATCACTTTATCACCCTTATTCAGCCTCTCCTCCCTATAAAGTATAGCAGACCTTATTCCTTTATTGTAAAGATTTGCTCTCTTATTTGAACGACAAAGAACCAAAGTCTCGTCCATTCCGGCTTTATCATAACTCTCCCCCAGCCTCTCAATAAGATCAGATCCCGTTATACTCTCAACATCCTCAAATCCTTCCAGATCAATTTTCGGGAAACCAGCCTCTCCCTCCTCTATCATTTTTCTTATTATTGTTGCATTATGAAGTATTCCTGACAACTGAGCCTGTCTAACCACATTTGTCAGACGAGCATAGGTAACTCCTCCCCAAATAGTTAAATAATCAGGATCCAATGCTTTTGATATATCCATACCAACGGGGGGTAATTGAGCAGAATCTCCGATTACAATAAGTTTGTTACCTTTTTTGGAAAAGACATACTTTATAAGATCATCCAGAAGATTACCCGAACCAAATAAAGATAAGTCACTATTCCCTGTAGAGATCAGAGATGCTTCATCCACTATGAACATTGTGTTCTCCGCCTGGTTCACATTAAGCACAAATTGGCCAAATCCTTCAGTTAATGTTTTTTGTCTGTAGATTTGCTTGTGAATAGTTAGAGCTTTGGCATTTGTATAACCAGAAAGCACTTTGGCAGCACGGCCTGTGGGAGCCATCAGTATGTATGATTGGCCGAAATCACTTAGAGTAGATACAAGGGCAGATATGGCCGACGTTTTGCCTGTGCCTGCATAGCCATTAATGACCATAAGCTTGTTATCGTCTAATCCGCTGACAAACTTTGAGAGCTGATGAAACAGAGAATCCTGGCATGGAGTAGCTTCAAATCCTAGATGGGAAACCATCCGTTCATACAAGAAAACATCAACAGCCATTACCTCAATCTACCTCCATCTGTTTACGGACAAAACAAGAATAAGCGGATATATCTCAAGACGGCCAAGCAACATCTCTACACCTAGCAGAAATTTACCCATTTCCGGTATTGATGAGTAATTTCCCAATGACCCTACCGCACCAAAACCGGGACCGCAATTTGCCATATTTGCAATTGACCCTGAAATGGCTTCAGTCAATCCGACCCCCATTAGCGTAAGCAACATCGCCACGACCATTACAATAAATAAATAAAGCGCTATAAATAAATTCACAGAATGCACAATATCAGGCTCAAGGGCATTATTTCCCACTTTAATCGAAACAATCGCATTAGGGTGCAGTTGTCTTACAATCTGGGCCTTAACAGATCTGAAGAAGATCCAGATTCTGTCAATTTTTATTCCTCCGGTAGTCGATCCCGAGCAAGCACAAGAGAGGGTAAAATAGGTTATAACCAAAATTGAGAATCCTGGCCAGACAGATGAGTCTTCAGACGCAAATCCGGTTGCCGTACCACATGAAATCACCTGGAAATATCCGTGTCTTAAACATGTTGACAACTCTTGATATACACCTGTGAAATAAAGATTCAGGCTTACAATAAATCCGCCCAGTAATATCAATCCGAGATATAGTCGTACAATAGGAGATTTGAACAACTGTTTTGAACGTCCCGACACAGCGCTGAAAAGCAATCCGAAATGCAGGCCGGACAAAAGCATAAATACCATTATTATCAGCTCAATATAGAAAGAATCAAATGCTTTTACAGATAAGTTTCTTGTACTGAACCCGCCGGTTGCAATAGTGCTGAATGAGTGAATTACGGCCTCGTACAGAGACATTCCGGCAAACATAAGTAAAATGGTCTCTAAAAAAGTAAGTCCGACATAGACTGTCGTAATTATAGCAATAGTCTGACGTGCCTTATATCTGAAATTTTCTTTCGAAAGATCGGAGATTTCCATCTTGCTTATTTTCATCCTGAAAGACCCGACAGTAGGAAGAATCAGCAACATAAACAACACAACCCCAACTCCTCCAAGCCAGTGTGTGGATGCTCGCCAGAAATGCAAGCCTTTTGGAATCCCCTCTACATTATTAAGAATAGTTGCTCCTGTGGTTGTATAGCCCGAGACACTTTCAAACCAAGCATTAACAATAGAAAACTCTCCTCCGTAAAGTATATATGGAAGCATGCCGAAAATACATGAAAAGATCCAGGCAAAGACAACAATTACAAAACCCTCTTTTATGTTGATTTCATACTTGCTGCTGACAAAAATCAGAGGAAAAGCACCGCAAACAAAAGTAATGATAGCACTCATCATCAATGGTGAAAAAGAGGCATCATAACCGTTCATCGCTGAAACCATTGCTGATATCAACATAAAGACGGCATTCAGGAAGAGAGCCATCCCGATATACCTGCTTACTATGCTATAATTCATGTTGTTGTTTAGCCTTCTTAAGGTTTTTGTTTTCGTCTATGATACTTTTAACCTCTGTATTCAAATCCTGAAGTTCATCATCGTTATCAAACTGCACGTTATAACTCTTCCTATACTCTCTGAAGTTTTTAATGCCCCTGGAAATAAGTATTATAGGAGATATAAAATATAAATTAAGAAAATAATTGAATAATATTACCAGTAATACCCCGGCCCCTACTGCAATTATACCCGGCATAATACTTCTGTAATAACCCTCCTGCAACTCTCTGGTATTATTTGCAAGAGCTGCCTGGGTAAGCAAACCCAACTGTTTTTTATATTTTTTCAGATTATAATATACCGGCCTGAGCTCCTTCTGATACCAGTCAATTCTTGCCGCCACATCCTGCACCATAATGTCAGGTGTTTTATTTATTACAGCAATATAGTCAGAATATGCATTAGAAAGGGAATCGGCCACGGCAACCTCTTCTTCGGATGTAAAGCTTTTTTTGATAGTCCCGATATAGTTGTCAAACCTGTCATCAAATATTATATCGGCACTGCTGGCCGTTGAATCCTTTATAACACGGCTTAACAATTCAAAATTATACTCATCGGTAAGTTCCAGAAGCAGTCTTGAAGTGTTTATACTATTTATGTTATCCTTCATGAGGCTTGTTACGGAATGCCTCATCCTGCTGAACTCAAAGACAGATATGACACTGGAGATAAACAAGATTACTCCGATAATCACAAAGCCGAGAGAAATTTTTCTACGGATTCCCATAATTTAAGTTTTATATGCAAATATAAAGAAAGGTTTAAAAAAAGATAACCTTCCGGAAATAATCCGGAAGGTTAACAGATATTTTACCGGGAAAAATTTATTTTACGGTATCCATATGAGCAATCATCTCAAGAACCTTGTTTGAGTATCCCCATTCGTTATCATACCATGAAACGACTTTAACAAAGTTAGGGTTCAATGAGATACCTGCCTCAGCATCAAAGATTGATGTACGTGGGTCAGTCAGGAAGTCTGAAGAAACCACTGCATCTTCTGTATAACCGAGAACACCCTTGAGCTCAGTCTCAGAAGCTTTCTTCATCGCAGCCTTAATTTCATCATAGGTTGCAGGTTTCTCAAGGCGGCATGTAAGGTCTACAACTGACACGTCAACTGTAGGTACACGGAATGACATACCTGTAAGTTTGCCCTTCATTTCCGGAAGTACTTTACCTACAGCTTTTGCAGCACCTGTCGATGACGGGATAATGTTTGCCGCAGCTGCGCGACCGCCTCTCCAGTCTTTAGCAGAAGGTGCATCAACAGTCTTCTGTGTGTTTGTTGTAGCGTGTACTGTTGTCATAAGACCTTCAACTATACCGAAGTTCTCGTTAAGGACTTTCACAACAGGAGCAAGACAGTTAGTTGTACAAGAAGCGTTTGAAACGATTGACTCGCCTGTATATTTCTTGTGGTTAACACCATATACGAACATAGGAGTATCATCCTTTGAAGGTGCAGACATAATCACCCTCTTTGCGCCGGCTTCTATGTGAAGCTGTGCAGTCTCTTTTGTAAGGAAGAGGCCTGTAGACTCTACAACATACTCGGCACCTACCTCACCCCATTTAAGGTCGGCAGGATTCTTTTCAGCAGTTACTCTAATAGAATTTCCGTTAACAATTAGCTTTCCGTCTTTCACCTCAACAGTACCGTTGAACCTTCCATGAACTGTATCATACATCAACATATAAGCCATATAATCTACACTGATCAAGTCGTTTATAGCAACGACCTGGATGTCGTCCCTTGACTGAGCAGCACGGAAAACCAAACGGCCAATACGGCCAAAACCATTAATACCTACTTTAATTTTGTTCATCTTACAAATATTTATTAAATTAACGTCTCTTAAATCAGCTGCAAATATAAGCACTTTTAAGCAATTCTCCAGTCAAAATTACTATTTTTGCATTCTTGATTTTTAAATTGTTGAATAACACACAATATGAGGAAGATTCTGATTACTAACGACGACGGAGTGAAATCAAAAGGGATATCACAGCTGATTGAGATGATGCGTCCATACGGAGAGATAACAGTTGTAGCACCTTTCGAAGCTCAATCAGGAATGTCAGCTGCTTTAACCATAGGCAAACCACTAAGATTGACCGAGTTGCGAAGTGATGACGGATTGAAAGTTTACGCATGTTCCGGTACACCTGCTGATTGTGTTAAAATGGCGATGAATCAGATTTTTAAAAATGTGATTCCCGACTTACTCGTTTCAGGAATAAACCATGGCTCGAATGCATCTGTAGCATCTTTATATTCAGGAACTTTAGGAGCAGCAATTGAAGGAACAATATACGGAATCCCTTCTATAGGGCTTTCCCTATGCTCTCATAAGCCTGACGCAGATTTCTCAGGAGTTTTACATTACGGCAAAGTCATTATAGACAATTTTTTACAAAATCCGGTAAGTCCGAATGTCTATCTTAACATAAATTTCCCAGATCTGAAGCCGGATGAAATCAAGGGGATCAAATTCGCTCAGCAGGGAAAAGGACAATGGATTAAAGAGTTTGAACAAAGGGAAGATCCTTATGGATTTAAATACTATTGGATGACGGGGGAATTTTACAATCTTGAACCTGACAACGAAAAATCTGACAACAATATAATAGACAAAGGATTCATAAGTATTGTCGCACACAAGATTGACAATACAGATTACGAGGAGGTCAGAAGGCTTGAATCAATCTGGAAATTATGAAATATTACATCATTGCCGGTGAAGCATCCGGAGATCTTCACGGCTCAAATCTGATGAAAGCTCTCCTGGAGGAAGACCCAGGTGCAGATATCCGATTCTGGGGAGGTGATCTGATGTCATCCTCGGGCGGGACTTTAGTGAAGCACTATAAGGATACGGCAGTGATGGGAATAGTCGAGGTGATTTCAAAACTTGGGCAAATCGCCAAAAACCTTGATTTCTGCAAGAAAGACATTCTTGAATACAAACCTGATGTTGTAATACTTATAGATTACCCCGGGTTTAATTTTAAAATTGCAAAATTTGCACATAAAAATTCAATAAAGGTTTTCTACTACATACCTCCGACAGTATGGGCATGGAAAGAGTGGCGTGTCAAGAGTCTTAAAAAATATGTGGACAGAATCTTTATAATATTTCCTTTCGAGGTTGATTTCTACAAAAATAGAGGCATGAAAGCATTTTATTTCGGTAATCCTCTTTCAGAGAGTATTGCGAATCATAAATGCATGAAAGAGAGCAGTGAGTCATTCCGAAAGAGGTGCCAGTTGGATGAAAGGCCAATAATTGCCCTTCTAGCCGGCAGCAGAACAAATGAGATAAAAGTACTTTTACCGATTTTCGTTCAGCTTAAGGAGAGATTCCCTGAATATCAACTGGTAATAGCCGGTGTAAGCTCTATCGGAAAAGAGGTTTACGACAGGTACATATCTGGCACAAACATCCCGGTTCTGTATGGAGAGACCTATCCCCTGCTGTTACATGCCAAAGCTTCCGCGCTTTGCTCCGGGACAGCAAGCCTTGAGGCTGCTATTATAGGGACACCGCAGGTAGTTTGTTACAGGGCTAATGCCATTACAGCAGCGATAGTGCGGATTCTTATAAAGGTCAAATATGTAAGTCTGACCAACCTTATATTCAATCAGCCAGTAGTCAAAGAGCTACTGCAGAATGACTGCAGTGTGGATAACATTTCAAGGGAACTGGAGCGCATTCTCTCTGAAAAGGAACAGGGAAGGATTAAAAAGAGGTATGAGAAGCTTAGAAAGATGTTAGGTGAGGCACATGCATCCAAGAATATTGCAAAAGCGATGATTGACGAACTACAGGCAATTATGGATGAGACGCGTTTTTTCAGTTATTACAAATCACCCATGGGCTTATTTAAACTGATTGCCGACCAGGAGCATCTGATTGAAATAAGATATTTACGGGAAGATGACGATCAGGGATTAAAAGGAAAGGTAAAGAGCAATAGCATCCTGGATGAAACAGCACGTCAGCTCGATGAATACTTTTCAGAAAAGAGAAAAGAGTTTGACTTGCCGGTCAAGCTCTCCGGGACAGCATTTCAGAAGAGAGTCTGGAGAGAGTTGTCAAAGATTCCGTATGGAAAAGTTAAAACTTATGGAGAAATTGCGGCTATCGTTGAGACAAAAGATGCAAGCAGGGCTGTTGGTAATGCCTGCAAAATGAACCCCCTGCCAATAGTTATTCCATGTCACAGAGTAATAGGGGCAAACAATAAACTCACAGGGTTTAATATGGGAATTGACAAAAAAAGCTATCTGTTAGGGCTGGAAAAAGTTTTTGACAATTCAGATACAAATCTTTTCAACGCAAACATTAATCAGGATAAATTATGAACATCAAAGCCTATAAGTATCAGGGAGCCGGCAATGACTTTGTCATTATTGACAACAGAGAAGAGGTAGTTTCTCTGACTCCGGATAATATACGTCAACTGTGCCACAGAAGATTCGGCATAGGTGCGGACGGACTTATGCTTCTTGAAAAGAGCGAAAAATTTGATTTTTCAATGAAGTTCTTCAATGCCGATGGAAATGAAGGATCTATGTGCGGGAACGGAGGCAGATGTCTGGTTGCATTTGCATATCACCGAGGCATAAATAGTTATCATTTTGAAGCAATTGACGGTGAACACCATGCCACGGTGCTCGTAGGTACCCCGGTGAAATGTATTGTTGAGCTGGAGATGATTGATGTTGATGAAGTAAAGGAGTACTCTCCAAAATCTTTTTTTATCAATACCGGTTCACCGCATCTGGTTAATTTTGTGGAGAAGCTGAAAGATTACGATGTTCTGGAACAGGGCAAATTCTGGAGACACCATCCTAATTTCCCGGGAGGTACAAATGTGAATTTCGTACAAGGCAACTGGGGCCGTAGCGCAATACCTGACGGTGTGGATCTCTATGTAAGGACATTCGAAAGAGGTGTTGAGGACGAAACCTATGCATGCGGCACAGGAGTGACCGCATCTGCCATTGCATACCATAAGCTGTTTCAGAGGAACCTTTATCCGTCAGGGACTGTATCAACAAGGATACAGACCGTCGGAGATATCCTGGATGTCAAATTTGACTACAACGGGGCGGACAGTTATACCAACATCAAACTGAAGGGTCCCGCCACTTATGTTTTTTCATGTGATGTTGAGATATAGAATATGAATACTGCAATTTTTCCCGGTTCGTTTGACCCCTTCACACTGGGGCACATGGATATCCTGAATTCTGCATTAAAACTTTTTGACAAGGTTGTGATTGCCATAGGCTACAATGTGCAGAAAAAAGGACTTTTCAGTGTTGATGAGAGAATATCGATGATTCAGGATGCCCTGAAAGACATGGATAATGTCGAGGTTGTATCCTACACAGGACTTACAGTTACATTTTGCCGGCAACTCGGGATCAGATTCATAATTCGCGGTCTTAGGACTACTACGGATTTTGAAATGGAAAGAGTTGTAGCACAAGCCAATTCAAGAATGGCTCCGGAAATTCTCACTGTATTCATTCCGTCAGGTCATGAGTTCTCATTCATTTCATCAACAGTAGTCAGGGATGTTCTGATAAATGGCGGAGATGCCTCTCTCCTTCTGCCTGAAGGGGTGGATATCTCTCGATATATGAAAGTAAAATGATCCGCAAATTACTCTTAACACTGCTCCTTATTTTCGGCCTTTCAATTTCTGCATATTGTCAGGAGAGAGAAAAACTGGAAAGATACATTGAGGAGTATATTTCAATGACTCCGCCTGTGGCGGACTCTCTTATCAAAGCATGTGACTATCTGATCGGGTTCACAGAAGACACAATTATAAAGACACATATCGCCGGCTATCTATTTGACAGGTTTTACTCCTCAAAGGTTATGGGAATGGAGAACGTTGCCATTTATATTGCCAAAAACTATTTTATAAATAAAAAACTAGAATGGAAGGGAGATGACGGAATGTTGCTCCTGAGAATGTTTGTGGAATTCAACGAGCACTCGCTTATCGGTATGGATGCACCGGAACTTAATCTTGAAGACACTTCCGGCATCAGACACTCTTTAAGGAGCTTTAATTCAAAATATACTGTTGTCTATTTTTTTGATACAGACTGTAGTTTGTGCAAAAAAGAGCTTCCCGGTCTGAGAGATACAATAAAAAAATATCAGGGAGAAGATGTTGGAGTATATGCCGTCTATACACAATCTGACGTAAACCGTCTCAAACAATTTATTAAACAGGAGTTTTCCAGGGACTATGATAACTGGATATTCACAATAGACACGGATTTTTCAAGCGGGTTTCACAAATTATACAATGTCCTCAAGACTCCCCAGATTTTTCTCCTTGACATTAATAAAAAGGTTATAGGCAGAAACCTCGACAATAAAGCCCTCGGTCAACTGTTGGGATCTGTTACGCAGAATGAAAAGCAGCTTTCAAGGAATATCGATGCATTTTTAACAGACTATCTCAAAGTTGTTGATATAGGAGACACAACAGCGATGAGAACTGCTATAGAGCCCCTGTATCAAAAAAGCACAGAGGGCGGGCCGGATCTCTATAGAATGATGTTCCTTCGATTATTTGACATTTTACAACTATCGGACGACACAACTTATCAGAAATGCGCACTATTTGTCGCAGAGAATTATATAGAGAACAGGTCTCACCTTTGGTGGGACAACTCAATACCCGGAGAGTACGTGCCTAAAATGGCCGAGAGAATTAAAAGAAATATGACCGGAGCTATAGCTAATGAGTTCACTTTTTATACAAAAAAGATGGAGCCGGTAGCTTTGCATGAGATAGTTTCAAAATATACAATACTCTATTTTTACAGCCCGAAATGCGCCGTATGCAAGCCTTTCGGGATGGATCTTGAGAGTATGTACAAATCACTGAAAAAAAGAGGAGCAAAAATCATAGCTGTTGATGTCGAAAGTGATTTTAACACATTCGGGAAAGAGTTAAAAAAGGTTAAGGTGCCATGGCAAAGATGTTTTGTCAAAGAAGAGGATCGGCTGGATCTGTATTATAAATTCAGAAAAGAGGAGGTTCCTATGGTATACCTTTTAGACAGTGATAAAAGGATAATTGCTAAGAAAATAAATACAACAACAATAAATACATTGGTAAAATGATATCAGGAAAGTACAAGGAGCTCTATAATGAACTACTAAAAGGTATCCCGGCAGAAAGAATGCACCACGACTCTCTGAGCACTCTTGCGTTTGGCACGGATGCCTCATTTTACAGACTCATCCCTAAACTGGTTGTTAAAGTTCAGGATGAGACTGAGCTTCAACTTGTAGTCAGTAAGGCTTACGAGCTCTCTATTCCGGTCACGTTCAGGGCTGCCGGTACATCTTTGTCCGGACAGGCGATAAGTGACTCTGTTCTTGTAGTAGCCACACACGGCTGGCAAAAACACCAGATTCTTGATGAAGGCAGAAAGATAAGACTGCAGGTCGGTCTCAGAGGATATCAGGCAAACGGGTATCTTGGAAAATTCGGAAGAAAGATAGGTCCCGACCCGGCATCCATAGACAGTGCAATGATTGGAGGTATCGCTGCCAACAATGCCAGCGGAATGTGTTGCGGAACATCCGAGAACTCATACAAAACCATAGCTGACATAAGAGTTATAATGAGTGACGGCACAGTTCTCGACACAGCGGACTCTTCCAGCAAGGAAAATTTTCTGAAAAGCCATACATCTTTAATCAAAGGGTTGGAAAAAATGGCCGGAGAGATTAACTCTGACGAGACACTCCGGGAGAAGATAAAACAAAAATTTAAAATAAAGAATACAACTGGATACAGCCTTAATGCCTTTACTGATTTCAATGACGGGTTTGAGATACTAAAACATCTTATTATCGGTTCTGAAGGAACCCTGGCGTTTATTTCTGACATTACTTATAACACAGTTATAGAACACAAGGATAAAGCCCTTGCTTTGGCAATATATCCTGATATTGAGCAGGCATGTATTGCCGTGGCTATCCTCAAATCCATGCCGGTTACAGCGGTAGAGATTATGGACAGGGCAGCTCTTAAATCTGTAGACTCAGCCAAAGGAGTTCCCGAATATCTGAAAACTCTTCCGGATAATGCCACTGCACTTCTAATTGAGACAAAGGCAGAAAATCAGGAGAAACTTGAGGAGAATATAAACAGGATTAAGGAGAATATATCGAATATAAATACTTTACTGCCTCTCAATTTTACACAGAGTCCGACTGAACAGGCAGCATTATGGAAAATTCGTAAAGAATCCTTACCTACTGTTGCCGGCATGAGAAAAAGCGGTACCACATCAATAATTGAGGATGTATGTTTCCCTGTACCATCACTTGCAAAAGCCGTACTGGATCTACAAGCGCTGTTTCTCAAGCACGGATACAACGAAGCAGTTATTTTCGGACATGCCCTGGAAGGTAATATGCACTTCATGTTCAGTCCCAATTTTAACAATGATGCTGAAACGGAAAGATACAGTCGGTTTATGGATGATCTGGCAGATATGGTGGTGGATAAATACAATGGATCGCTAAAGGCTGAACACGGAACCGGCAGAAACATGGCACCATACGTTGAGAAAGAGTGGGGTGAAAATGCCTACAGAATAATGCGTGAGGTGAAAATATTATTTGATCCGAAAGGCATATTGAATCCAGGTGTTATTCTCAACGAAGACCATAAGATACACCTGAAAAATCTTAAACCAATGGCAACAATCAGAGAGAGTGCGGATAAGTGTATGGAGTGCGGTTTCTGCGAAGGTGTCTGTGTTGCAGAAGGATTCACACTATCTCCGAGACAGAGAGTTGCTATTCACAGAGAGATTGAGCGTCTGAATCAGACCGGGGAGGAACCTCACAGAGCAGCTGAAATAAAGTCTCTTTACAAATATTCCGGACTTGCCACCTGCGCCACAGACAGTCTGTGTGCAATGAAATGTCCTGTCAAGATAGACACCGGCAAATTGGTCAAGGAGCTTAGACACGAAAGTCATTCGGAAAAGGGAGAAAAAATCGCAGCCTCGGTATCTGCAAACATGGGAAAAGTTACAGCTGCCATGAGAACAGGTTTGTCTGCCCTGTATTATATAAGATTAGTTACAGGGAAAAAAATCTTCGGCACTATTGCAAGTTCCCTTAGATATATATCAGGAAGTACCATTCCTTTATGGAACGAACATTTTCCAAATGGCGCATCTTCAATAAATGAAAAACAAATCGAAAAACAAAACCATGTTGCTTCAGCTTCAGTCCTTAAGGTGGTTTACTTCCCGTCATGCATAACAAGGAGTATGGGAGTATCCAAGGATTATAAGAGTTCTATGGAGATGACACAGGTCACAAAGGCTTTACTTCAAAGGGCCGGATATGAGATAATCTACCCTGAGAAAATGAACTCATTGTGCTGTGGTATGGCTTTTTCCAGCAAAGGATTCGTAAAAGCGGGAAAGAGTGCGTCTGACAAACTGGAAGCAGCTTTGATGAAGGCATCAGATGGAGGCAGAATCCCGGTTCTTTGTGATATGAGCCCTTGCCTCTACACAATGAGGTCAAACATGGGTGAACGTTTGAAATTATATGAACCGGCACAGTTTATAGATGAATTTCTGATTGAAAGGTTGAAAATTCATCCGGTAGAGAGGAAAGTTGCAGTCTTTGCTGTCTGCAGTGCAAAAAAGATGGAGGTTGACAACACGTTATACAACATAGCCACTAAATGTGCCAGAGAGGTTGTCCGAATCGAGAGCAACTGTTGCGGTTTTGCCGGTGACAGAGGTTTCCTGCTTCCTGAACTGAATAAACACGGGCTAAGATTACTGAGAGAACAGAGTAAGGATTGTTCCGAAGGATATGCAACCTCAAGGACATGCGAAATTGGTCTCTCTTACCACAGTGGTATAACATACTCATCAATAATGTATCTGGTAGAGGAGGCCTCAAGATAAGACCATTATGTACAAAAGTCTGAAAGATTTTACCGAGTTTCTGGACTCTAAAGGGGAACTCATACGGATTAAGGAATTTGTTGATCCCGTACTTGAAATTGCAGAGATAACCGACAGGATATCGAAACAGCCTGATGGAGGCAAAGCAATCCTTTTTGAGAATACAGGGACAGCCTTTCCTGTCATTACCAACATGTTCGGTTCACATAAAAGAATGTTGTATGCTCTTGGAGTGGAATCTTATGAGGAAATCGAGAGCTATTTTAAAAATCTCATTGGCGAATTCTCTGCCGAAAGGCACTCTTTGATAGAGAAACTAAAGATACTGCCACAATTAAAAGAGGCATCGGATTGGTTTCCGAAAAAGTTCAAAGGAGATGCTCCTTGCCAGGAAGTTATTCTATTCAAACCGGAATTGGGAAGATTACCGGTGTTACAGTGCTGGCCTGACGATGGAGGAAAATTTATAACCCTGCCGATGGTCCACACCGAAGATCCTGAGACAGGTCAAAGAAATCTCGGGATGTACCGGATGCAGGTCTTCTCAGAAGAGACAACAGGTATGCACTGGCACCGCCACAAGACAGGAGCGCGTCATTTTGCGGCGTGTAAGACAAATCAATTTCCGGTTGCTATAACACTCGGAGGAGATCCTGTTTACACATATTCTGCTACAGCTCCACTACCTGATGGAATAGACGAGTACCTGCTTGCCGGATTTCTCAGGAACAAGGCAGTGGAACTAACCGAATGCCTTACCCAGCCACTGAAGGTACCGGCTGATTGTGATTTTGTGATAGAGGGATATATTGAGAGAAAGGAGGATTTAGTCAAGGAGGGCCCTTTCGGAGACCATACCGGATATTACTCATTGACAGACCTTTACCCCCTACTACACATAACATGCATATCACATAAGAAGGATGCAATTTATCCGGCAACACTCGTTGGAGTTCCTCCTCAGGAGGACAAATACATGGCTCTTGCAACTGAGAGGATATTCCTTACTCCTATAAAGTTCGCCATGGTTCCCGAAATGAAAGACATGCATCTCCCTGAAGAGGGTTGCGGACATAATCTGGCTTTTATCAGTATAAAGAAGAGTTATCCCGGAGAGGCCATAAAAGTAGCCCATGCATTATGGGGTGCCGGACAGATGATGTTTAACAAAATTATGGTAATAGTTGATGAAAATGTGGATGTAAGGAACAGAGAACATGTTATTAATGCAATACTTGAGAATTATACTCCGAAAAGGGATACACATTTCAGCAGAGGCCCGCTAGACGTTTTGGACCATGCAGCCCCGTCATGCGGATTTGGCGGTAAAATGCTTATTGACGCCACAAAAAAAATGGCCGAGGAGAGCGGAAATGTAACAACATCAGATTCAACCTGTCAAGTCGCTGTTTCATTTACTAATGACACAGATAAAAATGAGGGGTTGATAACAATCGTTCTCGACAAAGAGATTAATAAAGATGATGAATACATTGCCTTATGGCAATGGGGCGCAAACTGTGACCCTATAAGAGACAGCCGCTTTGTAAACGGCAGACTTGTCATGGATGCAAGAAGCAAGAGTCGCGGGCAAGGAGTCCGTGAATGGCCAGACATTGCAGTTTCTTCTGAACAGACAATCAAAGCCATAGATGAAAAATGGTCAGATTTAGGAATCGGAGAGTTTATACCGTCTCCTTCCCGTAGATTTTTAAAGTAATAAGCAGGAAAAGTCCGATAAAGAGAAGCATTGATGCATAGGCAGCCCTGCCTATGTAATCACCATATCTGACAAATGTCGTAATTTTACTGTTTAGGTTAAGATTTCCCTTAACATAGCCTCTCTGCCACCATCCAAGAGAATCTTGTATAACACCACGCTGATCAATCAGTGCCGAGATTCCTGTATTTGCCGACCTTGCGATTGATCTTCTGGTCTCTATTGCCCTCAATGATGCATAGCGCAGATGCTGGCTATAACCCGGTGTATCTCCCCACCATCCGTCATTAGTTATTATTGACATGACATTTGCTCCGTTAAGAACATAATCCCTGTAGAAGTCTCCGTAAACGGACTCATAACAAATTGCCGTCCCTATCCGGATGCTGTCATTGACAGAATTAAACACCTCTCTCTCCTTTTGAGTCCCGAAACCACCCGATGTCCCGCCAAGATCAATGGCAAGGTTGCTGAGGAATTTCAGGTATTGAGGATATGGGAAATATTCCACGAGGACAACAAGTTTTGACTTATGATAAATCATAGACCTGCCGGCAGAATCCATATAGATAGCTGAATTGAATGTGTCAAACCAGCCTCTCTCTGTTCTTCTGGCCGTATAGGTAGGTGTTTTAATCTCAGGGCCGCCCGGATAAATGTAAAATGATGTGGCCCCAAAAATCGCATTTGCACACTTTTTTTCATTTAGCAGCTGCGAAAACCTGGAGAACGTCCTGTTATTCCCCAAATCATTTTCAAGAACCCCCGAGGTAAATGTTTCAGGTGCCAGTACGAAATCTGTACTATCTGTAACTGCCGTTTCTGCAATTGTCATAAGAATATCATCCTGCTGTATCTGTGAAAGATTCCCGAATTTGTCATTGTAAGGATCGATATTTGGCTGAAGTACCACAAATTCACGCTGGTCCGGTTTCTCGTTGTATGTTGAGAATATTATTCGGGATGTGACTAATGGAAATGCTATTATTAAAACAGTTAGTGCTGATTTGATATAAAAAGGCTTTATTCTTCTATTCTTGTCATTTACAAGATTAAAAAGCAGGAGATTGACAATCAGTGCCCACAGTGACCCTCCCAATACTCCTGTATACTCATACCACTGAATATTCTTGATTGTTGTCGCAAATCCGTTTCCTAAAACGAGCCACGTCCATGATATCTCTGCTTCATAATAAAAATGCTCCCAGGCAAGCCAGGCCAGTACAAAGAAAAGATAGGCAAGAGCCGGTTTTGTCTTGCGCTTGAACCATCTGAAAGCACCGAATATCAGCGCCATTTGAAGTGCATTGAGTGTGCATGCAGCAATGGCTCCTGCCAATGTTGCGTTATATATCCAGTATGTGGCAAATACATTCCATAGCAGAAAGGCTGAATAGTAATAAATATAACCTCTCCTTATATTATTCTCAGTAATTATCTTCTCGAGCTGGAAAAGCGGAATAAAGGCTATCAGTAAAATGAGGCCAGCATGTGGAACCACAAATGGCAAGGTCAGGAGCAAAGAGGATAAAACCACCAGAAACCAAAGCGAAAGAGTTCTCTTGTTCTTCATGTTTTCATATTTTGCATTGACAAAGATACAATAATCTCAATTTGGAAGAAGGAAGCAAGAATAAATTGATTAATTTTGAACTTTAATTTATTGAATTACTTATCAAACATGCTCACAACTTTTGTAAAGGGTTTTATTGTAGGTATGGGAGCCTCGATCCCGCTCGGTCCAATGGGAATAATGTGTGTCCAGAAAACTCTCAGCAAAGGTCGCCATGCAGGTTTTATTGCCGGGCTTGGTTCATCAGTCACAGATACATTCTTTGCAGCCATCGCTATTCTGGGCCTTGCATACATCAAGACATTCATAAACAGATATGAGGATTATGTACTCCTTTTCGGAGGTGTTGTTGTAGGGCTCATCGGGATGAAGATCTTTCTCACAAATCCCATAAAACAGATACGTTATCCTATGACAGGAAAGAAACATCTGACGGACTTCTTCTCTGCAATGGCAATGACTCTCACAAATCCCGGCTCGGTCTTCCTTATTTTGGGTATGTTTGCTTATGTCGGTCTTGATACGGAAGGAATCGCTAAAGACCATATAGTCTCAGCCACATTGTGGGGTGTGTTCATAGGTGCATCTGTCTGGTGGTTCCTGCTTAGTGCCGGTATTAGTGCTTTCAGAAAAAAGTTCAGGTTAAGGCAACTATTGATGATTAACAGAATCTCAGGCATTCTTATTATTGTTCTAGGGCTTATCTCTTTTTTCGAAGGAGTATGGAGGCTGATTTCTCTTTATTTCTCTCTTGGTTAATTTTTTCATACCTTTGCCACACTTTCGGGGATGTTTTGGTTTTGACAGCAGATTGTATCGGAAAGTAAGCACGTCGAGCGTCGTGAAGCCGGCTCGATAATCCCGGGTCACAAGCCATTAACTGGCGAAAACAACTATGCACTCGCTGCGTAATTAAGCTAAGCTTTTACGCTTTATCGCCGCCGGCTAGGTCCGGCCGTGACGAGTATCCCGCCTGGTTTTAAGCCGACTATATCAGGTATATGGGGTATCAAACAAGTATGGCTGCCGACACTCACTCCTCTAAAGTGTCGTAAGATTTGGAGGATAAGCTCAGGATGGCCTGTCTGTAGGCAGCCCTGAGACGAAAATCAAGAACAGACTAAGCGTGTAGAAAGCTTTTGGATGGTTTGTTTGGACGGCGGTTCGAGTCCGCCCATCTCCACTGAAGACCGGTTAAAATCGTTTTAGCCGGTCTTTTATTTTTGTCAGGGTTCTTTTAATATAGTACCAGGCATAATAAAAAAAAGAAAAACGTCTTCTTGACGGCAAGACAGCCAGTGCCACAATGGCTGACATTGTAATCTTCTCAGTTGTCTTTAAGGCATCGCCTTTTGCTATTATAACCGGATCAATCATATCAGTCCTGTCAATGTGGACAATTCTGTGTAAAATGAAACGTTTGCCATAGCAGAATAAAATCACATCGCCTGCTTTTATCTCTTCCGGGCAAAAAGGAACAAGCTCAACCACATCTTTCCCATCCCTGAGCCGGGGTTGCATACTGTTTCCCCTTACCGTAAGTGTGACACTCTTTCCATCCTTGATACACTCCTCAATAAGTGGCAGCAGTTCGCCGTTTTTTACAAGGGCATTCATTTCAGATAGTTTTTATTTTAGATTTGTATACAGTATCCAGTACTAAGTTTGCTGCCTCCTTGTCCGGCAGACAATGGAGAATATAGACCGGCACAGTAGTCAACACCAAAGAAATAAACTCACATATATAATCCTCAAAGAGGGTATCTCTTAAAAAAGCCGGCGGAAAAGATGGATAAAGAGCGCAAAATGCACCTACATTAGGCAATAACTCAATCCTGTTTTCCTTACTTTGTTTGATACGTACGATAGCAGTAACCGGGTAACCCGAGTTGACATAACACTCTCCCTTCCCGCTCCATGGAGATCCGTAAATGTACGGAGAACCATCTTTGACAGTAAGCACAGGACTGTCATCATTCAACAGGAATGCTTCCGGTATATTCTTTACCCACAGCTTTGTATGAGTACTTTTTCCAGTTCCGGACTCTCCCAGAAACAAAATAGCCTTTCCGTCATACACAATCACCGAGGAGTGGACAGGTGCAAAGTGTTTGGGTATACCGGCAAAAGCCACAATCATCCATACAGCAAATTTAAAATGGTATGGCTTGACCATCCCCTTTTTCATACTGACATTAATATCCCGCGAGTCCGAATTCATATTTGCCACAAGAACAGAGATACCGTCAGGTTTCTCAATTGTAAAAAAATAATTGCCGGCCTTTCTGAATAAACGGCACACATCTTCACCTAGTTCAAACTTATGTATAAATACGATATCTGAGTCATTCTCGGGAATGGAGATACAATCTGAATCATGCGTACAAAAAATCCTGACAGGTGATTCAGGACTCTCCTGTAAATCTGCAAAGAGGCTGAACTCGGGAAGAGTGTCAGAGATAAGTTCCCGATTTTCGAAAAAAATCCGGAATACATTGCCCGCTATGTTATACTGCAAACTGTCAACCATCACTCTATAGTAATTATTCTGTCACAACTCCGAAGTAAATAATCGTCATGGGAAATGATAATGTTAGTAACGATCTTCTTGCTGAAAGCCGGATTTTTTATTGTAGAGGTTATCTCTTCCTCTGTCTTTCTATCAAGAGAAGAGGTGGGCTCATCTAATAAAAACACATCCGCGTCCTTATAAATTGCCCTGGCTATGGCAACTCTCTGCCGCTCTCCTCCGGACAACATGCACCCTCCATCACCTATTCTGCTCTGAATCCCAAGAGGCATTTTTTCTGTCAATCCGTTAAGAGATGAACTTTCAATAACCATTGTCAAACGTTCAGTATTAATATTGCTTGCCAATGCGATATTCTCTGCAAGAGACGAGTCCATTATAAAAATGTCCTGAGAGACATATCCGAGACGTTTATGCCAACGACTTCTGTTTTGAGGTGTGAGTTTTGCCTGATCAATCAGAATCTCTCCTGAAACAGGCTCATACAGTCCAAGCAAAAGATAGAAAAGGGTGCTTTTGCCAACCCCGGAAACTCCCTTAATCCCGATTTTCTCTCCTTTACGGATTGAAAATGAGATATTCTTTAGAACCGGTTCTCTGTCACCAAACCCGAATGTTACATTTTTAAAAGTGATTTGATTTTCAAACGTTAATGGCTCTGCCGGCATCTCCTCTTCTACCACTTTGACTTTATCAGACCACATATATTTAACACCCATCTCACTTACTATCTCTTTGGTATAACGATTAGTCCTTATTGTGGCATAGTTGGAAATCACCGATTTGGCAGCAGGCAGCAATTTCAATGTGGCTATTGCAAATAAACCAATCTCAACCAATAAATCCTTACCGTTATTTAAATAGTAACTGGTGACAACCACAGCGGTAATGACAAGCATCACCCCAATCTCTATCATTCCTGAAGCCGCGCTTTTTATTTTGTCACTCTTGATTCTGGAATCGGAAACAGCATTGAGCCCTTCATCAAATTTAACCTCCATCCTCTTAAATGCACCATTTACAAATACCTCTGGATACCCTCTAAAAGTCTCCAGAGTAAGCCGCCACTGACTCTTCTTTGCCTCGTTATCCACTTTACCGGCCTTATATAGCCTCTTCCCCATACTCATCTGATAAATAATGAGAAGCGGAAGGAAAAGAACCACCTCAGTAGCTGCTACATATACATTAATACCTGCAAGGATTCCTATTATAAGTACAGAGAGTAACAATTCGCCGGCAATAGTGAAAGATGGGGCCAACACATAAAACACATAGGAGTAGCAGACTGCATTCGTATTGTGAGACAGCACCGAAGCCCCCCTCTCTTTTATATACAACAGCCCCTTCTCAAAGTAGTACCTGAACATCTTACCCGAGTAAGATCTGTAAATTTTGAGCAACGAGTAGGTTTTATAGCTGTTTATCTTAAAAATCAGGTAATTTTTAAGTATAGTAAACGTTAATACAAAGCCACACACAAGCAGGAGGAATGTACCGTAATTTGTAACATTCAATATATTATACAACCGACTGAGAAAAACGCTGTTGCTTACTCCCCCGCTATCCAATAAAAGTAAGAGCAACGGAACAAACAGCGCCAACCCTGCCAGTTCGAGCACAGCTCCGGCAACAGTAAGCAATACTAATGTGAATCTCTTCATGTTAATACCAGTTGGATATATGTAGGTTTTGAGCTAATCGGTAAAACAATTCCGACCTGAACAATCCTCTGTTAACAGAATCATACTTCCATTTAGACAGGGCATATTGTTTAATCCCTATGATTTTTCTTTTTACAACCCACATTTTCAATCTATCCTCTCTGTTAATGGATCTGTAACTATTATTGAAAGCCTCATCCAAAACTTTTTCTGTCAGCTCTTCCACCTTTTGGAAATCTAATGAGGTGTCATGATAATCTATATGAGGCATTCTGAGATATTTGCCGCCAATTGAAAGAAATGAGCAAAGCAACAAATATTGCCCCTCATTCTTCATAACCTTCACAAAACGAGGAACATTAATCCTCTCGCCCATGGATGTGAAGAATAGAGCCAAATCGCATATATAACGACATACAAGACCTGATGCCAGGAAGTGTACTATTGCGTGACGTGTGAGAAAAACTGCCTGAAAATCAGGAGTCGGAATCCTTACAAGAACATCATCGAGCATTATTGTATCCGTTCCCTGCTCCTTTAGTATCCGGCAAAGCTCCCTGTCAAGATTTCTGTCTATATCCGACCCGTTAACATTCAGAAAAGTCTTATGGTTCTCAATCGGAACTCCTTTGAAAAAAAAATTGGAATGTTTGCCGCTTTTTATCTCCACCTCAATCCCCATTGCTCTCATAATAGCATTTCCCTTTTCGTAGTCGCCCATAAGAAAGATGTCTATATCGCCGCACTCACGATGATCCGGACGCGGATAAAGCATTCCCGCGCCAATCCCTTTCAGCACCATAAGTTCGATGCCGTGAGAGCGAAAGATAGTGACCAACTCTTTGAGAACAGCACATTGGCGGGCACGTCGGTTTTCCACCTTTTGCACACTCATATTCCATCTCAACCAAAGTTCTTTATCAAGACTTTTCAAGTCTAGTTTCAAACCATCCAGAGCAAGAGCCATAACACCCTGAGAGAGTGCAAGGTGAAAAAGAATTTCCGGATTTATATCATCTGCCTCTTTTAATTTACTGTCAGATTCAGCTTTAGGCCACAATGCAACATTAAGGGATTGAAAAAGAATTTGATGCTCCGGTGTCAGATACATAATCCTGCTTTGACCATTGAATCTGCCCAGTTGCCGGCATCATTCAATGCTGTTTTTTTATCAATACTATAGGTTTCTGTCAGCAAGTCTGCCGCATCCTCTATGCTGAAATCTTTATCTTTCAGGGCATTCCACAAAAACTCGGCAGTTGAGTTTAATAAAACAACTTTTGTAAGATCAACCGATGTTGAGGTCCCGATAACCAACATCCTCTCCCCTGCGATGTCTCTTAATTTTATATTTGGATTGTATCTCATTACTATTATTTTGCCATTCTCATGAAAAGTATTGCAAGTTAAGGAGATTGTCAGTGAAATCAAAGGAGGCAGATTAAAATTTCTTTCCCCAAAGTTGGATTCCAATGTGTGCGCAAGCCTCTGCGTCAGCTAGGGCATGGTGATGATTCTCCAGATAAAAACCACAATATGCAGAAACTGTATTGAGCTTATAATCGGGCAAACCCTTAATTTGTTTCCTGGCTTGCTTTAAGGTGCAATGAAATTCATAGTCGGGATAGTCCAGCTGATACATACGGAAGCAGGCTTTCAGGCAATTCTCGTCAAATGATTTATTGTGGGCTACCAGAGGCAAACCCTCTATCAGCGGTTCTATCTGATGCCATACTTTTGGAAATACGGGGGCATTCAGAGTGTCATCATAAGTAATGCCATGAACTGTCATATTTACATAACGGTAATACTCCGGTTCAGGGCGGATCAGACTATAAAATCTATCCACGATATCACCGTCGCGCACAATAACCACACCGACACTGCAGATGCTGGTAGGCTGTTCATTGGCTGTTTCAAAATCAATTGCGGCAAAACTGTTCATTGGGGTACAAAAATAACACAGAAATGGCACCTTGCCATAGTTTTTTGTATATAGTTGATTATATGCGCATAACAAAGTACATTTTTGGATAATTGAAGAATCCCTATGGCCTCATAAGCCGTTTTTTATATTGGAGATATACCTAATCAGGGAAGTCCATCCTTACTCACGATAAAGCCATAAGTCTCAAAGACACTGGTTTTTCTTAACGTGATTTGATTTCGTGTTTTTCCGGGGCTCCGAAACTCCTCACTGCGTTCGTCAAACATTCTCGCCCTATTTCGGAAAAACACTCATAAAATCACTAAAAAACCAAGGTCTTTTTCGGCCTTATGTCTTTAATCGCTCCACAATACGCTTTCCGGCTGAAATGCCCTGATCCAGTATTTTTCCTCTTATTTGTAAGCGGCTTAAGAGGCAAATTGGCAATGCCTGTTTCAGCAAATAAAAAAGAGGTTTACGCCAACAATTTCACCACATCTTCGAATGTGAATCCGGTGTAGTCCCCGATGCATATTGATGCGCCTACATTCCTCAGGGCGGATTCAGGCTGTGTGGAGGTTATGCCTATCACCTTCAGCCCTGCCCTGCATGCTGAAGTGACTCCGACAAGCGAGTCTTCCAGAACCACACACTGATCCTTGGGTAATCCCAGTTTTTCTACAGTAAGGTTGTATATTTCTGGATCAGGTTTTCCTTTTGTGATTTGAGACTGGTCAACGATTATATCAAAATAGCTGTTCAGTTCAAGTTTTTGAAATACCACCCTGACATTCTCATTTGGAGCTGAAGTCGCAAGTGCAATCCTGCAACCTGCCATTTTAACAGATTCAAGAAATTTTCTAAGATCTTTAATAGGCCCTACTTTCTGATCAAGCAGAAAATTTTCTCTGAATTCAGCATCTATTGCCCTTGTGTAATCAACAAGCGTCTCATCTGTGAGATCCTGTCCCAGAAAATGCCGAAGTGCCTCTTTACCTGTGCTTCCGAATATCTTGTCCAGAAAAGTCTGCTCATCTATTATCACTCCCCTCTTTCTTAAAAAACTCAACCACGCATCCCTGTGGTATGGATTGCTGTCAAGGATCACGCCATCCATATCAAATATTATCCCTGTCATCTATATTTTTTTTGAGTTGCAAAGATAGGTGATTAATTTCAGAATACATCTCGGAACAATTATTGCATATCATGATCTGTCTAAAATTTATATTAAATTAAAATGAAAAAACTGACATTAATAACATTTGTATTGTGCTTTCTGGCAGGAAGTACAATTTCTTACGCTCAGGACCATTCGGCAGAGATATCTACCTCTGTACCTGAACTTGCAAATTTCCACAAGATAATATTCCCTTTGTGGCATAAAGCATATCCTGCAAAAGACACAGCTACTATCAGGAGTTTCGTCCCTGCCATCAAAGAGAATATGGCTAAAATGAATGCTGCTAAATTGCCTGGCATACTTAGGGAAAAAGAGGGTCTTTGGAAGAGTGAGCTTGTAAAATTCAACGCTGTTGCCGAGAGTTACTACAAGGCATGTGATGAGAAGAACATGGATGCTATGCTCCTTGCCGCCGAAAAGTTCCACTCAGCTTATGAGGCTATGAACAGGGTTGTTAAGCCTTTCGTTAAAGAGATGGATGCTTACCATAAAACTCTTTATGTAGTTTATCATAAAATGCTTCCTGAAAACAAGTTTGACGAGGTTGCAGCTGTAATGGATCAACTTATTGCTGAAGCTGATGCGGTAACAAAATACCCTCAGGATAAACTGACTAAACGTCTTAAAGAGAATACACCTAAGTACTATACAATTTCAAAGGAGCTTTATGATGTGACAGTAAACGTTAAAGAGGTGCTTGCAGGCAAGAATGCTGAAAAAAGCAAGGCTGCAATAGAGAAGATGCATAAAGTATATCAGAAACTGGAATCAGTCTTTGAATAAAGATCTCTAAAAAATTTTTCATACAGAAGGGAGACTGAATGGTCTCCCTTTTATTTTAAATTACACGTTGTAGGACACTCTTGTATGATGCATCTGCATGAGCTTCTGGACAAAAACCCTCTTAACCTTTACAATCTCCCTGATTGAAATCTCAGCACCGTACAGCTGATCATCAGACACACGTCCGTCAACAACTCTGTTGACCAATTCTGTAAGACTCTCTTCCGAAAAATCCTTAACAGACCGTGAAGCAGCCTCTACTGCATCTGCCATCATGACTATAACCTGCTCCTTGTAAGCAGGAAGAATCCCCTTGTATGTAAACTCGCCTTTGTTTGCCGGATCACCTCCCTGCTCAAGATACTTCTTGTAAAAGAACCCTGCCCAGGAGTGTCCGTGGTGTGAGAGTATGAAATCAATTATATTTTGCGGAAGTCTCTCTTTTTTTGCCATTTCAGCACCGTTGTCAACATGATTTATTATGATTCTGGCACTCTCCATAGGAGTAAGGTTTTCATGAGGATTAAAGTTTGTATTTATCTGATTCTCAGTAAAAAATTGCGGTGCCTCCATCTTTCCTATATCATGATAAAGGGCCCCCACCCTTGTAAGCAAAGCATAAGCCCCTATCTCTCTTGCCGCACTCTCTGCCAGATTTGCGACCTGAAGCGAATGTTGGAATGTACCGGGAGCTACTTCAGAAAGTTTCTGTAATAGCGGTGTTGTAGTATCGGAAAGATCTCTCAAACGGGGATTGGACAATAGTCCGAAAATCTTTTCAAAAAGGAAGACAAGAGGGTACGCAGCAACAACCAAAACTGAATTCCATACAAAAAAGAGAAAATGCTGATAATTCAACCCGGCAAAGGAGCCGTACTCAATGAGTCTGAATGAGATATAGGCAAGTGATAGTACAATAAAAACAAGTATTGAATTTATAAATTGCAACCAGCCTCTGTTCCAGAATTTGAAGGCAAATACGACCACTCCACCGGCAATAACATTAAGGAAATATATCTCATACCCTCTTTGTGCAATTAGCACAACAGGAAGCATGAATATCAGATAAATCGGGAGAACAATCTTGGATGTAAAAAAAGATGTGATGTACAGCGCAAAGACAGGGAACGGTATAATATAAAGGTAATCAGTATTTATATTCTTCACAACAGAAGTTACTGCTACTATCAGAGCAAGCTGGAGTAACATGAAATAAAGTTTGTTTGACTCCTCAAGCACCTCTTTCTTAAGAAACGACAGCATGATGGTAAACAAAATCAAAATTCCTGAAATAAAAATGAAATGGCCCAGCTTTAACAACCAAAGATTTCCTGTATAGCCCATGGTCATCTCATACTCTGCTTTATAGGAATCCAGCAACTGCTCTATATCCGATGTAACTGTCTCACCTTTGGCAACAATCAACTGTCCGGCATAAAGCATCCCTTTAGTCGGAGAGATATAATATACTGCATTCTTGCGTGCCATCTCAGTTGCATTCCTGTCAAGTGAAAGGTTTGGTATTATAAGTTTGTCAAAATCCGCCTCCTTGAAGAGTTTTGATATATTCAATTCAGGAAACTGCTCCGAGATGGAGGAGCTTAGGAAATCCAAGGCCTGTTTCCTTGTATATATCTCCGATGCCGCCGTCTCAACATTTTCACCGTTTTTTTGGATAATGACCGCCTTCCCCAGAATATTCGAGTCAGGGAAATTCTCAACAACACCCCTCTCATATATTTGCTGGATGTAGTTGTCTATAAAACTGAAGAGTTGTTTGTCTGCAATTACCTCCTGTTTTCCCGTAAGGAAATCTTCCGCTACACTAAGAGCATTGCCGGACCAATTATAATATGAAACAATCTGAGCCGCCTTTTGATTTTTCTCAGCATTCAGCTCTGCTTCATTCTTCAGAATAGGAAAATCCACAGGAGCTATTAGAGTTTCATACATCCATGGACGGCCTCTGGAATATTCGTATTTGAACTTCCCCTCGTTTGGAATCAAAAAGGCAAGAATCAATGCAGCCAAAAACAAACTGATATACAAATGATTCCGTTTTATGTAGTCAATCATAGTTGCCATTACTAGATTTTAAGATTCACAACTTCACAAAAATAGTCTAATTTTGACTAAAATAATATTGATATTCAAATAACAACATGAAAATGATAAAAGTTCAACCAACGATGCTCTTATTATGTTGCCTTGCATTTCTATTTCAGACAACAGCTAATGCCCAGAAAAGATATGTTATAAACTCTAAAAATCTAAAAACGAACGATACTGTACTCGTTTTTACACCTTCCGGATGGGACTACGAGTCTGCTAAAGGAACTCCCGCCCTTTTTCTTTTGCACGGCTGGAGTGGTTGCTGGAGAGATTGGAGCACAAAAACAGATTTACAGGAGCTAAGTAATAAATGGGGTTTTATAATAATAACACCTGATGGTTTTTATAACAGTTGGTACCTGAACAATATTGACAGTACCAAGATGCAATGGAAGACCTTTTTTCACAAAGAGTTATATCCAATGATGGTTAAGGAATACGGACTGGTTGCAGAGAAGACTTTTATCTCTGGATTAAGTATGGGCGGGCATGGTGCTCTCAGCACTTTTCTGGATGATGTAACAAAATTCAGGGCCGGAGGAAGCATGTCGGGAGTTCTGTACCTGCCTGACTCAAAACGCAAGGATTACCAACTTTCACAGGTGATAGGTCCATACAGCGAAGGTTGCGCAAAGTATGAGACAAATTCAGTCACAACACGTCTTGACAGTACCCTGCTGAATCCGGCATTCAAGGCCGGTGACAAAATTCTGTTGGCAACATGCGGATCTCAGGATTATTATGCCAACAGTACGCTAAATTTTGCCAAAAGGTGCGAAGAGCTCAAAATACCACATGTGCTGATTATGAGTCCCGGCGCTCACACATGGAAATATTGGAAATTTGCTGTAGAACAGCACCTGTTTATCTATTCAAAAATGGCTGATAACAAAGGTCTTGGTTATTAACAGTGTAATAAAAACAGATAGAGGCCTGTCCGAAAAATCGGACAGGCCTCTACACATTAATTAGGTACTACCTGCTATTTTGCAATAAGTGGAGACTCTTTCTGAACATTCATAGGTTTGTTCATTATTTCGATGTCTTCAATAAGTACGGATTTAGGAGCAATTATTGAAGTAGGGATTGTCCCTCTGTATAGATAGTTAAATGCCATCTCCTCTTTTGATACACCTAACACTCTTTTTAGCTTAATAAACTGAACCGGAGAAATTTCAGCCCCTGTCACAAGAGTTTCAGAACCATCCTTGACAGACACCCGATACAAGTACTGATCTGAACCACCTGCAAAGTTTCTCACAATATATGCATAATCAAGCCCCTCCTCTATTGCGGCTTTGATAAGCTGACTCTTAAGTTCTGAAGACGCGGCTCCTTCCGGTGCCGATACAATAAGTGTTCCCGGAGCAATTGCTTTGGTAATAGACCTTGGTGTTACCCCGTATCTAAGGCTGCCTGTGGAGCCTTTAACTTTTTTAGTAGGCACTCGCGAGCTAAGTAACGACCTTAGGATGCCATTCTCTACAAGCTTCTCCTCTTTAACCGGGGTTACCCCCTGAGCATCCAAAGTATAATTTCCTATAAGAGACATGCCGTCAAATTCAGTCAGGTCTGTTCTGTTTTGCACATTAAGTCTATTATCAATAACCTTTTTACCGATTCTGTCTTCCAGTGGTTTTACATTTTTTGCATCACCTACATTCTCAGCTCTTGCAACCGATGCCATTACCTGAAATGGTTGCCTGAAGGCCACTATACCGGAAGGGGATATAAGATTGTCAGCAAAAATTTTTGCCGACGCAGCCTCTTCAAAAAGAACAGGTCCCAGATAATACTCTTGCATATTTGGTGCCTTAACAAGAGCTGATAGTCTGTCAGCAAAACTTTCGGTTAAAGAGATAAGTGCAGATTCGGAAGGCAGTTTTTCAAAACATTTTGCATAGATGACTTTCTGATCATCCACAACCTGACCAAGATTATTTCTTATGCTGCCTTTAATGATAAGTGACACATAAGCAGTAGGTTCCTTAATCTTTGTGCCCTCTGTTGTCAGATAGTAGTAAACTGTTTGAATTCCTCCTATTTCTACGCTTGAACCGAATACTGAAGGATATTTTTCAAATACCTTAGAAAGCTTACAGGCAAGTTCCTGATATGCCTTTTTGTTCATATTAAATTCTGGTATTGCAGGTGTTGAAACCACTGTTCCGGTAAGTGGCAACATATCCGGCAAAGCCTTTTCCTCTTCAGAAATTGTTGCAGTCTTTACAGCATTCTTTTTTGACTTATAGACCTCAACTGCGAACTTATATGCTACATCAGAGGTTTGCCAAAAATTACGACGTAGCTGGTCGTAGTTGTCATCACGTGTTGTAAAGAAATTAAGGTTAATACCATTGTCGGTATATGAATAGTCACTTGAAAACTGGCTGTCACCTACATATAGATTAACCGAGTGTACTCTCTCTCTCGGGCTCTCTTTAGTATAAGTAATTGTTCCAAGAGAGCTGCTCACAGAGATGTATGAATTCTCTGCAACTGTATATGCTACAAAGTATGTTTGAGGGGCATTCGGTAGTTTCAGCTCCTTTTTTGTGCGGTCCATCTCATCCTGCATTGCCTTGAAAAGCACAGATTCATTCCTCTGACCGTAAGATAGTGTAGAAAGGCATGCATATATGAGAATAAAAGCGCCTATTCTTCTAAATATGGATTTTGTATGTCTCATTTCTCAAATTTTTGTTTTATAAATTACGGACGAGGCAGTAGTGCCGGTGTTACTGTTGGTTTTGCCTTCTTCTGAAGCTCCACCTTGTTTACAAGAATAGTAGGTGAAATTGCTGTCACCGGAACATAACCGGAAGACGCACCGCATGTACCTGTAAATATTTCGAAATCGCCTCCGGCATATTCTATATTTGAGAACATTGACAATGGTGTTCCAATCATATCAACACCCCTTACCAACTCATCCTTTCTACCGTCTACATATATTCTGTAAACTTCAAGCGGAGTGACATTGAATGAATTTGCCCCGCTTCTGCCTGTTTGTGTAAAACCTCCAGTTACAGCCTTGAAAAAATATCCATACTCTTTCCCTTGTTTTTTAGCCTCTGCTATCAACAATTTTCGTAGTTCAGCATCACTCTTGTATTCGTTAGTCTCAACAATAAGGTTTGATTGACGCGAAGTAGGATCCATCTCGAATTCCGCTCTTGCATGGCCGTTAGACTTAGGAAAACCGTTCAGGCCGGTGCGTGTCATAAGGAAGTTGCGGAGGATACCATCTTTTACAACCTCTACTCTCTCTCCTCTCACACCCTGATCATCAAAAATATAGTAACCGTTAAGCGGGTGTCCATGATATTTTTTCATAGTAGGATCCATATAAACACTCAGACTCTTAGGCAGGACATAATCTCCGACCATATTCTTGAATGTCTGACCATCTGAATCACTTTTCATTTTTTGCCCCTCAACCCTGTGTCCGAATATTTCATGAAAAAAGACACCACTTGCTGAACCGGAAAGAAGTGCAGGACCGGTAAATGGTTGTACCAGCGGTGCTGTTTTTAACTCAGACAGCTTTGCCGACATTAATTTCATATCTTTGGCTATTTGGGCATCTGCAGGCAGTTCGTCCAACGAAAAGGCCATATAACTCTTATTCAGCGGGAGTTCCATCCCATCATCAGCCATTGTCATGCCTTTAATACTAAGCAGGACATAGACTCTGTTCTCAGCTATCTCTGTACCTTCGGTAGACACAAAATATTTCCTCCAGATCTTGAAGTTAAGTGTCGCATTTGCCGAGATCACATCTTTGTTTTCAGTAAGGAGTGCTGTGTATTTATTCAGTTTTTTCTGCCAAGCATCAGTATCAAGGGCAATCTTATCCGCTGAAAGGGCCGGTTCAAAATACTTCTCAGCCTTTACAGGTGTGAAATCTGGAGATTTGTCCTCATTTTCAACCTTTACTCCACTTTTTGCCTTTGCACTCTCAAGGCTTTTCTTTGCAAATTTATATCGTTTGTTCACCTCTTCACGGATAATCTCCTTGAAAGCTTCAGCTCCGTTCTGAAGGTCTGAAGGCAGGAGAATGGTCGGAGGGCCTGCGAACCTGTTGGTTAACACACCATTTTGTGACTCATGAAAATTGTCGAACTCAGGACTTCCAATCCTTACCTGTGGTACGAAAATGATCTGTTTCTCCTCTTCCACGGTGTTAGTTGCACCCATTGAAGATCGGATAGTGCGGGTGAAGTTATCGACCACCCTGTAGTTCATGTAGTAAGGAGGATATTCTCCCTTCTGAAGCGTTGCCATTTGGCTCTTCAGTTCGCCCTTCAACAGGTCAAGCATCTTATCCTGCGCAGGAAGAGACAGATTGGCCAGCAGAAGAACTGCCAGTAATAGAATTTTTCTCATTGATAGGTTAATAAATGTTATACTCTGATTTGACTATGTCAGATGATATAAGTTTAATCGAGGAATAAAATATTCGCACACTCTATTAAACGCAATCAGAATGGACTTGTCCGGTAAAAGTCCTCTTCGAGGTATTTTTTTGGAGTGAATGTGAACTTACCCAACAAAGATCCTCTTTTATCCCGGTATAAATACTCCATGATTATCCTATGATCTCTGTATGGCTTGAGTTCATTATTATATCTGACGAATTTGAGCAGCTTCGGTTTCATATAGTGTCTGAAGCCCAGGGTGTCGATAGAGTCCCTGACCATTTTTACCATTGTGTAGTTATACTGAAATAAAGAGTCCCTGAAAACAACGGCACTATCCAATTGAGTCTCCGAATCAATCATTTTTGGGCATTGCTTGTTCAATTTCTTTGCGGCTTTAGCCATCTGGGTTTCAAACGAAGGCTTTTTGAACGCCCCTTGTTGGTACAGTATTACAGAACTCAAAACTACTATTAATAAGATAATTAAACCAAAATTGTACTTATTCTTCGCATTTTCCATACGTATCCAAATATATTTAAGTTTAAGAATTCAAATATACTGTATTTTTTTATGTGGCACTGAATTTTCTATAAGCCCGATACTCTGTCTGTTACATTGTATCGGGCTTATTTATTTTAATTTTACTGGTTTGTATACAGCAGTATTACAATTAAATAGAAAAATCAGTGCCACATAAATACCTCCTTCCTTACAGTAAATTTTTCCAGATTCTTCATATTAATCTCCACTCCTATCCCCGGGCCTTGAGGAACATCCATTGTCCCGTCAGAATTAACAACAAAAGGCGGGTCAACTATGTCCTCTTTATAGTATTTTTTACTTGCGGATATGTCTCCGGGAAGGGTGAAGTTTGGAAGAGAGGCAAGTGCCACATTGCCTGCACGGCCTATCCCAGACTCAAGCATTCCTCCGTGCCATACAGGAATACCCATACTTGCACAGTAGTCGTGTATCAGCTTTGACTCGGTATAACCGCCTACCCTGCCCGGCTTTATATTTATTATCCTGCAACTCTTCAGCTCGATTGCGGCTCTGGTATCATCAAGAGAGTGAATGCTCTCATCGAGGCAGATCGGGCTCTTAATCTCACGCTGCAATTTTGAATGGTCGTATATATCCTCATATCCAAGTGGTTGCTCAATGAGGGAAAGGTTGTAGTCATCCATTTTTTTGAAAAGATCTATATCTGCAAGAGAGTATGCTGAGTTTGCATCTACCTGGAACATAATATCCGGATACTCTCTTCTTACGGCCTTTACAAGTTCCAGATCATGACCAGGAGCTATCTTAATCTTGATTCTTTGATAACCATCTGCAAGAAAGTGCTCAATATTCCTGAGTAATTCATCCGCCGAAGACGGTATCCCGATACTCACCCCGACATTTATCTTCTCTCTGGTTCCACCGAGCAGTTTTGACAAAGAGATCCCTTTGCTCTTTGCAAGTGCATCCCAGATGGCAGCCTCTATCCCGGCCTTTGCCATCATGTGTCCGCGGACTCTTTCATACATCTTTACAACCTCTGATGCCTCGTTGATCTCCTTGCCAATGATTGAAGGGATCAAAAAATCTTTCATTATGTGCCAGGCAGTCGGCACTGTCTCATAAGAGTAGAAAGGAGTCCCTTCTGCGACACTTTCACCCCAACCGGTTACACCTTCAGCATCAACTCTTACCATAATGTGCTCCTCATCATACTCTGTTCCCATTGATGTTGTAAATGGGGTAACAAGATCCATTTTTGTATGACGTATTTCGATTCTGTCAATTTTCATGTTAATAATTATTTAAGATTATTTTTTATCTGTTTGACCTTACTCTGATTACAGGATAGATAGACTGCGCCTTCATCAGATAGGCGAACTGGCTGTATGTCGCAAGTCCAAGTTCAGATTGAGGCTCGATTGCCGTTATGAGCATATTACCCTTCAACTGAGAGGTAGGAATGAAAATATACTCTTCCAGGTTAATCGTTTTTGGCTCTATCTTTTGCACACTGACCTGCGGAATTGCGATTGTATCTCTCTCAAAATCAATCGAGTCTATCTCGTTGACAATCAACTGTTCAAACATGATGTTTTTATCCTTCTTTAAAGGTTTTACCTCTAAACCGTGCCTGAAGGCCCAATCAATGAGATCCTGATGACTTTTCGGGAACAGATAACCGCATGGTCTGCTGATTGTCAGGGTCGGCTTTACCACCGGTCTGAAATCATTGACGACAATAACCGAATCTCTGTCTGTCGCATAAGAATAAACAGGAAGTTCCAGTCTGGTTCCGTCAGGAAAGTGCTCCATCTGAAGAGGAACTTCAGAAACAGCAATATTTTCAATTCTCCTCTCCTTGGCTACTAACTCCTTCATTTCTGAATGATTTTCAGATACAAATCTGAGTAAGGCAAGCATCCCGTAAAACTGTGAACGTGCACGATGCGCCAGATTGTCAACCAGTGCGTCAACTCCGTTCATACCCTCCTGAATGAAAGAGAATGTATTTTGAATCCCGTAACTCTGGCGTCCGTCGTTTATATCGAATGTACTGTACCTGATATAATCCTGCTCAGGAGGCCCTCCGGGACTGTACATTGCGTTAGAGACACCCCTTGATGTAAGAAATGCAGAGTAGTATGGCTTTATCTTTTTCTGTTGATATTGTCTGATAGATTCCGAAATTGAGGGATGTGTATTGAAGCCGACAAGAATATCCGAATTGGTCCTGTATCCGAAATTCTTCCAAGTCTCACCATAAGGGTAATACTCATGAACATCCATTGTTACCTCAAATTGATATTTGTCGAATATCTTGTGTAACGCAACCACCTCAGGCTCTGTCATGATAAGATGGTTTCTGTTCAGATCCATGCCGTTACCGTTACGGCGGCTATTCAGCTCTGACCCGTCAGGATTGACCTGAGGAATCAAAGCAAGATCAATATATTTGAAAATATCAGCATTTTCAGGTTTTGTCAATTCTTGAGCCAGAAGGAGCGCTCCCTCCTTTCCTGATTGCTCATTTCCATGTTGTTGAGCATGTATGAGCACTCTGATTTTTCCTTTGTCTTCTCCAAAATCAGAGTTCGAGAATTTGAGCATGAACAGGTCGCGCCCCTTTACCGATTCTCCGATCTTTTCAACAGTAAGGATGTCTGAGGATTTGTCAAGTTGATGGATATACTCCACCATTTCTGAGTATTTAGAGACCTCTCTGAAATCTCTTGCCTCTGCAGGCGTTTTAGGTTGCCTGCTCTGTGCATTCATAGATTGATTGCTGAAAATAGAAATTGAAATTGACAAAGCTAAAGCTAAAAGAGGAAATTTTTTCATCTTTAAATTTGGCAAAATAATATTTGCCATTATTTATTAATTAACTGATTAAGAATATTATAAACTAAAATCCATTTAGTTGCATATATACGGTAGGCATTAGCAGGATTAAACCAAGAATCATAAATGCCAGCAAAATTTTCCAAAACCACTTTATCCACACCTCATAAGGAATCCTAGCTATGCCAAGAGCACCAATAAGTACTGCGGATGTAGGGGTAATCATGTTAGTAAACCCGTCCCCGAACTGGAATGCCATTACAGTTGCCTGTCTGGAGAGCCCGATAACATCAGAGAATGGTGCCATAATAGGCATGGTAAGGGCTGCTTTTGCAGAACCGGAAGGTATGAAGACATTTATGACTGTCTGGATGAAATACATTATTGAGACAGTAGCCCCTTTTCCTGTTCCCTCCATTGTAGATGAGAGCGAGTAGAGTATTGTATCCATAATTTTTCCCTCTGTCAGCACCTGGATGATGCCTCCTGCTAATCCTACAATCAAGGCAGCTGTAAGTATGTCCTTGGTCCCGGTTATAAACTCCTTTACGATTGTATTTGCACCTGATCCCATAGCTATGCCGGATATTATTCCCATAGCCAGAAATAGTGCTGATATCTCCGAAAGATACCATCCGTATCCTAAAACCCCGACAACAAGAAAGACAATTGTGAAACCCAGAATATTAAGAATAAAGAACAGATATGATTTTCTAAGAGTCAGGAATCCTGTAATAGCAAACAAAGCTGTCAGAACAGGTAAACAGATGAATGTGACATTTGCCCCGCCAAGACTGATTGTTGTAATAGGATGATCTATTGAGAATAACACCAGCACAATTGTAGTCATTGCGAATGCAATCCAGGCAGAAACAGGGGTTTTTGTTGCAAAATCCACCTTTACTGCCTCCATCTCCCTATTCCTCCAATATTCGTCCAGCTCATACATGGGAGAGAATCTCGGATTTTTCTTCACCTTAGATGCATAAATCAAAGTAACAGTTATTATCAATGCCGTAAGGATAATCCAGACAACCAACCTGTACTCAAATCCGGAAAAGAGCTGTAATCCTGATAATCCCTGTGCTATCCCTATTGTAAACGGATTGATTATGGCCCCCGAGAAACCCATATGAGCAGCGACATAGACCATCAGCAATCCTGTGATAGAGTCATAGCCCATAGAGATTGCCAGAGGGACGAATATAATCACAAAGGCCAAAGTCTCCTCACTCATCCCGAAAACAGCCCCAAATAAGCTGAAAATGGTCATTGACAATATTATCACCATGTTGTTCACCCCGAGTTTCCTGAATATCCATCTCTTTTCAAGGTGTCCCGATTTCTCTAGAAAAGAGAGAATTCCAAAGTCAATCGCCCGGCTACTGTTCAGTATCTGGAAAGCTCCGCCGATAATAAGTACAAATGCAATAATGCCGGCTTGTTTTTTAAAACCCTCCAAAAGTGATCCGAATATTTGCCAGGTCTGAGGCGATGACTCAACAACATGATATGAGTTGTTGACAATGACATCCCGTGTCACCCCGTTAACATCTTTTTTCTCGTATTCAAATTGTCCTGCCGGAACAAACCATGTGAGTATTCCGCAGACAAATATAAGAAAGCCGATTATTACAAATGTGTGTGGAATCTTCTTTAGATGCGCCATTTCGATTTAGTTTTAGATAATACTAAAGTAGTTAAATTTTAGAAATTATACTTATCACCGGGAGAGAGGAGTGTAAGCTTGAAACTATTAACGGCACCATTAGTCTTTTCATCCGGCTTGTATGGTTCAAAAACCATCACTCTGTTTGTACCGATAACCTCCATTGTATTATCTGGTTTTACAACAATCGCAGCCTCCTCATCTATACCAATTCCTCTGTATCCCGGGTTATCCAGCAGTACATTTATCAATCTGACCTGTCTTTTTCTTGTTATGAAATGCTGGTCAATTATGATATTGTTTAGGAAAGCAAATCCCGGTGCTGTTATTACATCATTCTCTTTAATATAATTGAATTCCGGCATGTCGGAGGTATCGCTTGCACTGGTTCCGGTAAGCATTATCCTGCTCATAATTGCCGCACCGGCACTTGTTCCGCTGATAACTCCTCCGTTTTTATAAATCTCCCTTATTTTTTCCAGAAATTTTGTTCCTTCAAGGTAATCACTTAGAATAACCTGATCTCCTCCGGAGAAAAATATAGCAGTTACACCATCCAGTTTAGCAAGACTTTCCGGAGAATCGACACTATCCTTAGAACAAAAGATATAATCCGAATTAGTACAGCCAAGATCTCTGAACTCTGCACTCTGTTTAATCCCTGTCTCCTCGGCAACTCCGCTGGCAAAAGGAACGACAAGAAGTTTTGCACTATCTCCCCCTCCATATTTGATTATTGTTTTTAAAATCACCTCTATTCTGTCACCACCCCCTTCAATAACTAAAGTTCCTTTTGAGTCAATTTTCTCGGGAAGATATTCCAGATCTGACTTCTTATTTTGGGTACAGGATGTGAAATGCAATAAGAGAATTATTGCAAAAAGCATAGATATTTTGTTCATTTTATTTTTTTATTTCTGTTGTTAGTAATTGATATGCAATCATTGATGCATTGCTAAGATCTTCATAAAGGATAAACTCATCGTTACCATGTGGATTTTGTGCCCCCACTCCCAAATTAATGGTCTTTATACCTTTTGCATTGAGAGAATTAGCATCGCTTCCACCCATTGACTTGGCCGGAAAAGACTCTATACCAATGGATTCTGCCACCTGAGAAAAATGTATGTATGGCATATCCTCCTCTGTGATATTGTATGGTAAAAAATCCCAGAAATATTTCGACTCCATTGATGCTCCATGTTTTTCACATACATCTGTGAAATCAGCCAGGATTTTTCCCATAAGCTCCTCACCATGAGACACAAAATCTGTCCTGAGTTCCCCTTTCAGCACAACCTCGTCACATACGACATTTGTATTTGTTCCTCCGTTAACGCTTCCGATGTTTGCAGTTGTAACCTCGTCAATCCTTCCAAAAGGAAAGTTTGTCATAGCTTCGGCCGAAACCATGATTGCATTAATACCCTTTTCCGGAGAGATACCGGCATGCGATGACTTTCCTTTTATAATAAGTTCAAAATTTATTGCTCCGCATGTCCTTGTGACGAAATATCCGGGAGTCATATAAGAGTCGAAGATAAAACCGTATTTAAGATCCGGATCCGGTTTAAAATAGAGGGATCCGGCAAGGGTTGTCTCTTCACAGACGGTAAAAAGAAGTGTACATGGTTTGAGCGTTTTGTTTTCAACCGCTCTTTCAAGAGCAAAGAGTATTGACGAAAGACCGCCACGATCATCCACACCTAACGGAGTTGTCCCATCAGAAGTAATTCTGTCATCTTTAAACTGATGCTTCAGACCTGCAGTTGACCTCGGTGTGTCCATGTGTGAGGCAAGCAGGTACTCACCACCGCCCAGTATCTCAACAATTACATTTCCTGAATTTCCACCGGATAACTCTTCAGCATTATCCCTATAACTTTTTAAACCTAAATTACTGACAAAGCGGATGATATAGTCAGCCACAGCTGACTCCTTCCCTGAAGTTGCGTCAATTGATGTCAATTCAACAAATATCTGCCTGAGCCTTTCGTCCAATACTCTCTTTTCCATATTACTGTCCATAAACTTTTACATTTCTGAGTAAGAAGTAATAACAGTCTGTACAATTTCCATGAATAAAACCGACATATACCTTCTTTCCTTTATAAGCTGTCAAATCTATCGTCTGAGGCTTGAAATCGCCATAGGTCTCATCAAGCTCTGTCCAATCCCGCAGAATTGTAGCCTGTCTGCAGTTTGCAAGTGTGATAGGATTCTCCGAGATTATAACTCTGTAATTCTCCTCCGGGTAATCTGTATCACCGGCAGCCACTTCGAATGTAAGCAGTATGGCATCAGTCGTGTTACCAAGCTCAATTGCAGGTGAAATAAGATAATTCTCAGGGGTTAAGGCTCCCACACCACCGGACACCCATGAATCTGAAGTTGCTGCACCATCATAGTAGTTCCAGTTATAGCCGTCCCCGTCTTTATCCAAAAGAGTCCATGTCTGTGGAATCTCTTCGAGGAAAGTCTCCTGGAAATAGAACACTCTGTCAGGAGCAAGTTTATAATTGAGAATGGATGTCGGCTTGTTTGCCTTAGTATCAGGCGAGTCTTTAAGCACCACATAAAAATTGTTTCCAGCCTTCTTCAGCATTCTGATCTGGATATATCCGAAATACTCCCCCCGCGGTATAACCAGCGAACCGGCCATTGTTGACTGAGTGAAAGTCTGTCCTTCGGATGTCAGGATTTCATAGTCTCGCCCTATTACAGCTGTAGTGTATACTGTGTCAACAACAGCGATATCTGTTCCTTCCGGAAGTTCCTCAACATATCTGTCTTTATCTGTAAGGTAAAAAAGACGATTTACAATCTCGTAGTTTACTGTTATATCACCCTCAGCTGGTTTGATTATCTGTACACAAATCGAATCCAGTCCAATTTTATTGTTCTCTTTCTGGAGGATATTGCTTATTGTTCCCTGTTTATTCGCAGAAGCGCTGAATTCATAATACTGCGGACCTTTGTATGTCCAATCCTCTTTCTGGCAAGAGAAGAGCAGTATAGCAGCAAGGAATAAATTGCCTATTATTGATATTGATTTTTTCATTTTCTTGAGTATAAGTATGAGTTATAATTAATATCCGGGATTATTTACAAGTTCCTTGTTTACATCCATTTCCGTAGTGCTTATAGGAGCAACCACACGGTAATCCTCGTAAGGTATGGCAGCCATTCCGTTAGCCCTTGGGATATCCCTTCCCAGTCTCTTCATATCAAAAAATCTGTGACCTTCAAAAGCAAGCTCAATTCTCCTCTGTAGCAATATCTCATCCAGCAGTTCTGAATTCGAAACATCAGTATTTGCAAGACCTCTCTTGTTCATCAGAAGATTCAGGTCACTCCTTGCCAATGTGTATGACGTCTGATGTGCATAAGCCTCAGCTCTGTTCAGGTACACTTCAGATATTCTCAGAAGAGGGATGTCATCCAATCCGAATACTCCTCCCCAGCTGTTAAACTTTGTTGTCCACCAAAGATCCTGGCCATAGTAATGAACCTTTCTAAGGGCCTGAAATCTTGTATCCTTTTCCTGATCAATCAGATCCATAAAGTCAGCTGTAACCGAGAGCTGTGCATCACCTGCACCAGTGCCGTCACCAAAACCTTCAGCATCTCTCGCACCGTTGTCAACAGTACCGTATGTAGAGTGAAGAGATGTAGAGGCCAGATTTTCTGTAACATTATAATGCAACTGCCATAAAGACTCTTTTCCGTCAGAGAAGATATCTGTATATTTTCCATCATATAACCCTACTGAAGATTTTGAAATAACATAATCGGCAGCCAGAATTGTATTTGCCCAATCGCCCTTGTACAAGAACACACGTGACTGGAGAGCCTTAACTGCAACAGCTGAAATCCTGAATGGGTGTAATCCGCTGTCATTGTTCTCCAACATTGTAAAGGCATTGTTAAGATCAAGCAATATCTGTTCCCAGACAGCATCTACCGTAGCCCTCTTTACTGAAGCCTGCACGGTAATGCTTCCTCCTTCATTGAAAAATGGTTTTATCAATAGTGGTACGCATAGATTGAAGTTGTCCACAAGATGACCGGGAACACGGCTGTAGATAATTGCCAGATTGAAGTAGTTGTAGGCTCTCAGAAAAAGCGCCTCGCCGGTGAGAGATTTCACCTTCCCGGTCTGCTCCAGTTCTGACAGATAAAGAATAGCTTCATTTAAAGCTCCTATCTGCTTGTATGCAGACTCCCAGATATCCATATTGTAATATGGCTGGAAATTATATTGTTCCGAATATTTTGTAGAACTCGGAGATGGCTCACAGTTATCACCCATTACATCAGGGATACATATAAGGTCTCTCCCTGAATAATAAGGATCCTGCAATAAGTCATATACCCCTATGATAAGGCTCTCGCAGCCGGCAACGGTCTTAATCTTTTCCTGCGGCAATGCGTGTTTCGTGTCAACATCCAGTAAAGAATCACATGAATTCAAAACCAGAAGCAGTGATATTAATGTAAATAGCTTTATAGTTTTCATTTCATGAAGTTTTTAAAAGTTGATCTTTATACCTATACTGTAGCTCTTGGATTGCGGGTAAACGCCTCTGTCAATACCTACTGATTCAGGATCATATCCCTGATACGGGGTAGTTGTCCACAGATTGTATCCATTAGCAAATATTTGCGCATCCTGCAGTTTAAGCTTCTTAACCAGTTTCTCCGGAAGATTGTAACTGATATTTACATTTTTCAGCTTTATGAAATCTGTGGATTCGTAAATCAGACTCATACGAGTCTCCCCGTTATTATCATACTTCATGGGATTTCCGGGATAAGCGCCGTCAAGAACAGGTTTAGGTACCCATGTGACATCTCCCGGATTGCTCCAATAACTGTTATACATCTCCTCAAGAAGGTTGTTGTCTGCAGCCTGGCCGATTAAAACGGCCTTGTCATTGAAATATTTCACGGCTCCTTTCTGGAATTGGAAGAAAAACGAGAAGGTGAGGTTTTTCCATCTGAAAGTATTGTCTATGCCTCCGAAGAATGTAGGGTCTGAACCTTTCGTCCATACACGGTCCTCAAGAGTCGGATTGTAGGTAATGTATCCGTCTTTGTCGTAATACATCGGCCTTCCGTCTGAGGTGTTGACGCCTGCCCACCTGTAAACATTTTCAGATGTTATAGGCTTGCCTACCTTATACTGACCAAGCTCATCCAGACCATCCTGAAGCTCAGTTATCTCATTCTTGCACCATGATAGGTTAAATGATGTCTCCCATGAGAAATTATCAGAGTCAAAGCTGACTACATTAAGTTGTAAATCCAGACCATGGTTTCGGACTCCTCCCATATTTGACGGGATCTCGCTGAAACCTGTAGTTTGTGGAATAACTCTATAGTACAACAGGTCTTTTGTGTCATCTCTGTAAAAGTCGATATTTGTGCTAATTCTTCCCTTGAATATACCTGCTGTTATACCGATATTTTTTGAGTGTTTTTTCTCCCATGTGAGTTTCTGGTTTCCAATGGATGAAGGGATAATTCCGGAACTTCCGCCATAAGCTGAGTTAGCAGCATATAACCTTGCCGAAACATAATCTCCGATGCTCGCATTTCCTGTAACCCCATAACTTGCCCTAATTTTAAGATCATTCAGCCAGTCAATGTCTTTGAAGAATTTTTCCTCTTTCATTCTCCACGCAAAAGAGATTGAAGGAAACAATCCCCACAGGTTGTCAGTTCCGAATCTTGAAGAACCATCGTATCTTACGGTTCCTGTTAAAATGTACTTATCTCTTATCGCATAGCTGGCCCTTCCGAAAAAACCGGCCATTTTCCACTCCGAATACGATTCTGTAGTTGCAATAGGAGTTGCAGCACTGCTCAACAGCTTGAGATCCGGACTGGAAACCCCGTTTGCCTCGGCACCTATCATATGATATTGATAACTGCTGTATGAAAATCCCGCGACAGCAGTCAACCTGTTCTCATTTATAGTAGTATTGTATGTAAATACCTGCTCTGTCTGGAATTTGTTAATATCGGTAGCGTTTGCAGAAATTGAGCCGTTTACTCTTGAGCCCAGACGGGTTCTTGGATCACTGAATTGATGCTCGTTAAGCCAGGTAAGGTCAAAGTTGTAACTGCTCTTGAATTCAAGCCCTTTTGCCAACTTTATTGTAAGATCGTTGGCAGATAGCAGATTGTGTGTTTTTCCCACATACTCGTTAAGTTCAAGCATCTGTGGAATATTGTACAAAAAATAACCGTATGTCAGATCTGAATAATACTCTCCGTTTTCATCACGCGGAGAGACACCAGGAAGAAGGAACATTGCTGTTCTGGCCGGATTTGCAGCTCCTACGACCGACGACTGGTTATGTACAGTTCCGCTGAAGGTGTTATTAGTGTTAATTGTAAGCCATGGTGCTATTTCGTGACTTAAATTTAACCTTGCAGATTTTCTGTTGAAACCTGTCTGTTTGATGATACCATCAGTCTTGTTATATCCGGCAGAGAGGTAAAATTTTGTCTTTTCTGTTCCTCCGGAGAGATTAATCTGGTAGTTATTGACTACCGCCTTGCGAAAAATCTCATCATACCAATCTGTTGTCGGTGCATTTGAGTATCCGTCGTCTCCCCATCCGAAACTCTTGAAAAGCTCAAGCTGATCCTGATACTTATTTGTACCGTTATACAAATCATAATTCTTGTATTCAAGCAGAGCGAATTGTGCCCACTGAGGCCCCGACATCACCGGAACCTTCCTTGCAATCTCCTGAATTCCGGTTGTGGCGTTTATAGATACCCGAGTCTTTCCTGACGCACCTTTCTTTGTAGTTATGATTACAACACCGTTTGCAGCCTGGGCTCCATAAATAGACGCAGATGCACCATCCTTCAGGACGCTTATGGATTCAATATCGTCCGGGTTTAAACCGGCCATCACGTCAGCGTTGGTAAGGATGTTGGTATTTTGCGCACCATTTGTAATTTGCACACCATCAACTATATACAACGGTTGAGTGTCAGCATTTATAGAACCTCTGCCTCGGATATTTATAGAAAAAGATGAGCCGGGAATTCCCGAAGAAGAGGTTATCTGCACGCCTGACATCTTCCCTTGAATAGCCTTTTGAAAGTTCTGGCTATTTGTCTTGGCAAGTTCTGATGCGCTTATGTTCTCAATTGATCCCGCAATATCTTTTTTCTTGGTAACTCCGTATCCTACTACTACAATCTGCTCCAATTCATTTTCCATCTCCCTCAGAGCAACATTTATCTCTCTTCTGCCATCAATTGACACCTCCTGCTTCTGCATCCCGAGAAAATTGAATACAAGAGTGCTCTCTTTTGTAGCATCTGTCAATCTGAGTTTGTAATTACCATCATAATCAGCAACCACACCCTTGTTTTTGGTCCCCTTGACCTCAACGGAGGCACCCGGTAAAGGCAGATTATTGACATCAGTCACTTTACCGAAGACATACAGAGAATCCTCCGACGCTGATAGTTTTTTTGGGTCTTTACCCGGTGTGGAATTTTTCCCCTCTTTCTTGATGTAAATTACCTTTTTCTCTATTTTAAAAGAGAGTCCGGTACCCTTCAGGCATTCAGCCATTATCTGCTCAATGCTGCTGGAACGGAACTCCTTGCTGATTTTCGGGACACTCACAATATCAGCATCTTCATAGACAAAATAGTACCCACTCTGCGATGTTATCTTTACCATCGCCTCCTTCAATGTAAGGTTGTCAAGCTTTACATTATAAAGATCCTTTTGTGTCTGGGCCGGGAGCGTTCCTGACATGCACAGAAGCATGGCCAGGAACAGGAAAACAAAAGAGATCCTGTGACTCTCGATTTTTTTCATAGTACGATAAGTTAGTTAGTAATTTTAATATACTGTTACGGTTTTTCCATCTCGTTTAAAATGTCCCGGCATCAGCTTCTCGAACGACTCGAGCATCTTTTCTGCACTATCTTCCCTATAAAGCTTACCTGACAGAATCTTTTCCCTTAGAGCATCATCCTTGAAGGTCACTTCCACCCCGTACCATCTTTCCAAATCAGACATAATGTCCTCCAACTTCTGAGAATCAAAGAAATACAAACCCTCGAGCCAACCGGTATAAAGAGATGTATTCACCTCCTTTACCTCCAGCTTCATATCTTTCGTATTAAGATTTGACTGTTCCCCTTGTTTCATTTTATAGACTTGTTCGTGGCCTGAAGCATCTTGATACCCCACACTCACTTTTCCCTCCACAAGCGTTGCAGAAAGCCTTTTGTCGTCGCTGTATGCCTTGAAATTAAACTTGGTTCCGGTAACCCGGACACTCATGCCTCCTCCATTAACGATAAAAGGTTTTGAGGCATCTTTGGCTATTTCAAAGTATCCCTCACCGTCAAGCGTTACAACCCTTGAGTTTTCTTCAAACTTAGACGGATAAGATAAACGACTGCCGGAATTCAGCCATACGTATGACCCGTCCGGAAGCTCTACTTTGAACATTTTTATTTCCGGAACAGAAATTTCATGAATAGAGACTGTTCCGTGCTCCGTAACAGGAGACTCTTTTTCATAAGCATATCTTAGCACCCCGCTCTCTAGCTTGAGGTCAAGCCCTGCCAACCTTGTATTCTCAGAAATATCCCCGAGATTGAAAACGGTTTTTCCGTCTACTGTTAAAGTAACTGCGCGTTGTATCTCATTTTCATTATCGGAAAGCAATTCATTATGTGAGTGGTTCTCTTTGATTTCAGATATTATCTGATATAATGAAAATGTTGCCGCACCGATAATGAGCACGGCAGCAATCCTTCTTATCCACTTATTCCTGAAATTAAAAGAGAAATTATACCTTATGCCGTTTTGTGTTTTCGAAACCTCACGGAAATCTTTATACCTCTCTTCAAGATATTTCTTGTCAGTGAGCCTCCTGAACATAGACTCGTTCTCCACAGATGAATTTCTCCATCGGTTAAGTTCTTCCCGCTCCTGATCATTCAGGTCTGACAACAACATCCTTGTCAGCAGGGATTTGATTCTTTCAATCTGATCTTCGTTCATTATAGTCTAAAATAAGAGTTTCTTGCCCTCTTGTATATAGGACAGTTAGAATATGCAAAAGGGTGGAATTGGTTGAAAAAAATTAATTGTAATACTTAATAATTGCCATTGCAAGCACGAAGAGCTCCTTGAGGGAATCTCTCAGCAGCTGTTTGGCCCGGGCTTTCTGACTTTTGACAGTATTGACGGATATTCCCAGTTTATCAGCAATCTCCTGATTGCTCATATCCTCAATATAGCTCATTCTGAATACCTTTTTACACTCAGATGGAAGTGCATCTACCTTTGAGAATACCTCCCAAAGGATCTCTGCCTCAACCCTCTCGATCAGGTAGCTTGAATTGTCTATACCGCTTTCATGAATAGTAGTATAGTCTGTGTATTTTTTCCTGACACCCGCTTTACTTATTATATTAAGGCAAGCATTGTGTACAGAAGAGAAAAGATATGACCTCAGTGCGCTTTCATTCTGAATCTCCGGATTCTTGTCTATTATCTTCTCAAATACTGATTGAACAATATCTTCCGCCTCCTGGTACGACCTTGTGAATTTATAGGCGAAAAAACAGAGTACAGAGTGATATTTCTGGTATATCTCATCCAGAGACGGTATCGTGATAGACGTTGTACTCTCCATTGAACAGTGATTATTTTTCAAAGATAAAAAAAATCACTATCACCTTTTCTTATTTAAACCATATCTACAAAGATGTCCATTGGTTATCTTTTCTTGGTTCTGAAATCCAGATAATAGGTCTTATCTAAAGAGTAATAATTTACATCATAAAAAAACTGAGAAGGGAAGCTCATTGAATAATCCTTGTCCGGCTCCAGTTTTATATAAAATGTCCACTTCTTTTTTGTTTTCTCATCCCATTTAGGTTTTTTGTCTGAAAATTCAGGGAAACATTTTTTCCCTTGTTTTCCATGACTTACACCATTTTTAAATAACATGGGCCTATCAAATGTGAGTGTAATCTCAGTAATGTCTGGATCAACTCTTTTTGATTTATTCCGGATACTAATCGATTCTATTCTGGGAGTGTTTGCCTTGATTTCCCTAATGATTTTCTTTGGAGAGATGGTTCTTTCAAAATTTACAATTTCAGACATAAAATCATTTAAGGTAGGATATTTGTCTCTGTTTTTTTCATATACACCCAACAAGTCAACAAGTTTGTCAATCCAGATAAAACCATTATCGAATTCTCCTGTGACCTGGTATCTTAATAAATTCTCATCAACACCGTTTCTCTGATAATATCTTATTACACATGCTCTCACTAAATTTTCATATTCCATGGTCTTAGGGGTTGCGTAAGCTTGTGAAGAGAGCTTATTTTTAAGTGGTTTGAATATTTTTTCAGAAGCGGGCTCCATTGCCTGAAAATTAGCATCTATCAAAGGATTACAGAAAGAATGATTATACTCATGTATAACAATTTGGAGAACCCCTTTTGAATATGTAGGTTTCTCGAGGCTATCTGCAATACAGCAGCCCATTACAGCATAAAGATCTTCACTGCCATCAATGTAAATGACTTTTGGACCGTAATTGCAGCCTCCATTTGGAATGCTTAGAATAAGGTTGAATTTACCGGATTTTTTGCCGTAAAATTTTTCGAACCAATCAAAGTCAGCATTTTTCATGATTACGCTAAATCTATCCTCGGCTGTTTTATATAATGATGAATGGCTTGAGAAGAAATCCCTGAATTTCGTATCAAAATAAAAACTATTGAGTAGCTTGACAAATTCATTTACATTATCCATCCCCCATCGCTCGTCTATACTTTTTGGCGAAAGATTTTTGCATAACCTTACAGAGTCAGATATTTCTAGTGAAATGGCCAGAGACATGACGGCATCATATCCCACACTATTCTCTTCTCTCATTTTCTGAGCAAACTTTATGGCACCATGATTGATAAATTGCGCGAAATAGACATCAATGGCCTTCGAATAGGATGGTATATTATCATTTATATATTCACTAGCTCCTGCAAGCCTGAATATAATACTCAATAATTCCGTACGCTGGTCAACTTTTGGTACTACTGCTTGATTTTGTGCTGATGATAAATATGCACATAATGTAAGCAAAACTGATATTAATATTTTTTTCATTTTATTAAATAATAAATAAGATAAACAATCAAACTGACGTTGGATACAAGCATTATGCCTAAAGTATTGTTTCCGTGAATGTTTATGATTATTTAAGGAAAATTAAAAAAACAACAAGAAAAAAGGTTTTATTTTGGCTTTTAGACCTCAATAAAACCTTGTTTTTTCCGCTTTCGTGGGAGCAGAGGGAGTCGAACCCCCGACCCTCTGCTTGTAAGGCAGATGCTCTAAACCAACTGAGCTATGCTCCCTTTAGGACCCGTTGTTTTCATTTGGGATTGCAAAGATATATGCATTTTTTTATTCTGCAAAAAAATTAGGATTTTTTTCAAAAAAAGTGATTGCCTCGGCAACTATGAAGTTAGAACCTCCGATAAAAAGCAGGTCTCCATCCTTTCTGATTTTCTTATAATCAATGATAGCTTGGGATACCGAAGGTTTCACCTCACCCTTGATACCCAAGCTGAAAACTTTTTCTGCAAGAATTTCGGCGTCAAGTGCTCTCGGAATCTGAGCCTGTGTTATGAAGTAATATGCATTCAGAGGCATCAGACCGAGTATTCCCTCAAGATCTTTGTCAGCCACAAAACCGAGTGTGATAAAAAGCCTTTTTACCTTTAAAGACCTTAACTGAGAAAAAACCTCACTCAATCCATTGGCATTGTGACCTGTGTCACACAATACGGGAGGATTGTCAACTAAATATTCCCATCTTCCCCTCAGTCCGGTTGTTTTGGCCGTAGTTTTCAACGCCTCTCTGATCATTGTGTCACTCCAGCTTTTGTGAACTAAATCACGAAACTTTTCATTTGTGGAGAGAACATATAAAGATGTCAAAACAGTCCTCAAATTAAGTCTTTGATAATCACCTTTCAAATCCAGCTCATAATCCGAAGCCCTCACATCTTTAAACTTGTACTCCTGCGCAAAAAGAATTTTAGACTCCATTTCCTCGGCTTTTCTCGTAAAAATGGGCCTTGTAGAGTGCAGAACCTCTCCTACCACCACAGGAACTCCGTGTTTAATTATTCCGGCCTTCTCCCTTGCAATCTCGCCCAATGTGAAACCGAGATGCTCACAATGGTCAAGAGCAATATTCGTAATAACGCTCAACATAGGAGTGATTATATTTGTCGAATCCAGCCTTCCGCCAAGACCTGTTTCAATTATGGCTATATCAACCTTCTCTTTTGCGAAATAGTCAAAAGCCAGGGCTGTTGTAATTTCAAAAAAAGATGGTTTCTCACTCTCCATGTATGGTTTCCATTTTACAAGAAAATCGAGAACAAACTCTCTCGGAATCATCTCGCCGTTAATCTTTATCCTCTCTCTGAAATCAACCAAATGCGGAGAAGTATAGAGGCCCGTCTTCAAACCGGCCTTTTGAAGCACTGCTGCAATCATATGAGAAACAGAACCTTTTCCGTTAGTTCCGGCTATGTGTATCGTTCTGAATTTGCGATGAGGATTTCCGAGCCTGTTATCAAAATTAGTCATACTCTCCAAGCCCGGTTTATAGGCCAACTTACCTATTTTCTGATATGAAGGGAACATGTTGAAAATAATCTCAAGTTCCCTGTTATACGATTCTATATCGAACATATTATGTTTTTTGCAAAATTGGCAATTTATTACTTAAAAAGGAGTAATTTTGCGGATTATTTCACATCTTTTCCTTATGATTCTATTCTTTTCAAATGATCAGCAAAACATTATAGCAGTACTGGTTAAAGGGGAACTGCCTAATGAGAGTGTTAACGCTTTAAAATGGCTTTTCGGTGATGCCGGTGAGGTGCCGGAAGAGTTACTGCAAGGCTATTTTATCGGACCGAGAAAAGAGATGATAACTCCATGGAGTACCACTGCTGTCGAGATTACTCAAAACATGAATATATCCGGAATCGAAAGGATAGAAGAATTTTTCAGAGTCAGTTCTCCGGAAGCACATCATGACAAGATGCTCCAGAGAATTTACAACAATCTGGATGACACAATTTTTAAAATAAACAGAGAGGCAGAGCCTGTAAAGCTTATAACAGACATCTCCGAGTACAATGTTCAGGAGGGTCTTGCACTCAATCAGGATGAAATTGACTACCTCACTGAACTCAGCAAAAAACTTGGCCGTCCGCTTACAGACGGAGAGGTGTTCGGATTTTCCCAAGTAAACTCGGAACATTGCCGACACAAGATTTTTAACGGCACATTTATTATAGACGGAGAGGAAAAACAATCCACTCTATTCAAATTAATTAAAAAAACATCACTTGAGAATCCCAACAGAATCATTTCTGCATACAAGGACAACTGTGCTTTTCTTGAGGGCCCTCATATTTCAATGTTTGCTCCGAGAAGCGGAGATAAACCTGATCTTTTTGTGCTTCGCGATGAAGAGACTGTTATTTCACTTAAAGCTGAAACACACAATTTCCCGACTACTGTTGAACCTTTTAATGGTGCTGCCACAGGAAGCGGCGGTGAGATAAGAGACAGGATAGCAGGCGGAAAAGGTTCTTTTCCGATAGCTGGTACTGCCGTTTATATGACATCTTATCCAAGGTTTGAGGTTGAGGGAAGAAACTGGGAGTGCAATGAAGCAAGGAACTGGCTTTACCAGACACCTGAGGAGATATTGATAAAGGCCTCCAACGGGGCCAGCGACTTCGGTAACAAATTCGGACAACCTCTTATCTGCGGTTCTCTGCTCACATTTGAACATGGAGAATATAACAGAGAGTATGGCTACGACAAGGTAATAATGCTTGCCGGTGGTGTTGGCTTTGCAAAAAAGAGCTACTCAAAAAAAGAGACACCCGAAACAGGAGATAAAGTTGTAATCCTGGGAGGTGACAACTATCGTATTGGAATGGGTGGCGGTGCCGTCTCATCCGTTGCTACGGGAGAGTATGATAACGCAATTGAACTAAATGCAATACAAAGATCAAACCCCGAAATGCAGAAAAGGGTGTACAATGCAATACGCACTCTGGCTGAAAGTGATGACAACACAATAATATCTGTCCACGACCATGGAGCCGGAGGGCATCTAAACTGCCTATCGGAGCTTGTAGAAGAGACCGGTGGAGATATTGATATCAGTAAACTTCCTATAGGTGATCCGACACTCTCTGCTAAGGAGATTATCGGGAACGAATCTCAGGAGAGAATGGGATTAGTTATCAAGGATAAGGATGTTGCACAGCTTGAAAGAATTGCATCAAGAGAAAGGGCTCCGATGTATGTTGTAGGAGAAGCTACCGGAAGGAAGAATTTCACTTTGAAAAACAGTAAAAACGGGGACACGCCTATAGATCTGGCACTCGAAGACATGTTCGGATCTGCACCGAAAACCATCATGGAAGATGTTACAGTACCATATAATTGGGACCCTTTGGAATACGACGAGGAGGACATTGAATACTATCTTGAGATGGTAATGCAACTGGAATCTGTTGCCTGCAAGGATTGGCTTACAAATAAGGTGGACCGCTCAGTTACGGGTCTTATTGCAAATCAGCAGACCGTTGGTGAGATACAACTTCCGTTGAACAATCTGGGAGTTGCAGCAATAGGTTATAACAATAATGAAGGTGTAGCCACATCAATAGGACATGCTCCTGCCGTTGCACTTATCAGTGCTGAGGCCGGCAGCAGAATGGCTATATCAGAGTCTCTGACAAACATAGTATGGACTCCTATCAAACAAGGTATCAGAGGAGTGTCTCTGTCTGCAAACTGGATGTGGCCCTGCAGAAATACAGGAGAGGATTCAAGACTGTACTCAGCTGTAAAGGCTGCAAGCGATTTCTCTATTGCTTTGGGAATCAACATACCTACAGGCAAGGACTCTCTATCTATGACTCAAAAATATCCCGACGGCAGTAAAGTGCTATCTCCCGGAACATTAATAATATCTGCAGCTGGTGAGAGCTCTGACGTAAGAAGAGTTGTCAGGCCTGTTATTTCAAATATCCCTGAAAGCAATCTTTTCCTCATTCCCTTCACGGTGCTGAATGAGAACAGTTTTGCCCTTGGAGGATCAGCACTTGCCCAAGTGACTAATCAATTGGGAGACGAAGTACCTGATGTCGACAATCCTGATTATTTTGCAAGTTGCTTCTCTGCTGTTCAGGAGATGGTAGCAAAAGATATTCTGCTTGCAGGACATGATATATCTGCCGGCGGGCTTGTCACAACTCTCCTTGAGATGTGTTACTCTAACACTAAGGGAGGACTTGATATAAACTTATCATCAATAAATATAAAAGATCCTATTAAACTTCTCTTTGCAGAAATTGCAGGAGTTGTAGTTCAATCTTCGGCCGTAAATATGGAAAAGGTTGAAGATATTGCCGCCAGTCACGGCATTTCTATATACAATATCGGCACTCCAACAGAAGAGAGATCTGTCATTATAAAAGCTAACAAGCTGGACATAAGTCTGGATATTGATTATTACAGAGACCTCTGGTTCAAAACCTCCTATCTTTTTGATGTTGATCAGGTTGGTGAAAAACTTGCTTTCGCAAGATTTTCTAATTATAAGTCACAACCTTTAAAATTCAGGTTCCCTGAAGGGTTCAAAGGAAAAAGGTCTTCCTATGAAATTCCTGATGTGAAAGATACTTCTTCAAGACCTGTTGCAGCGATAATACGAGAAAAGGGATCTAACGGGGATCGTGAAATGGCTTGGGCCTTACATCTCGCCGGATTTTCAGTTAAGGATGTCCACATGACAGATCTTATAAACGGCAGAGAAGATCTCAAAGGTGTCAAAATGGTGGTATTTGTGGGCGGTTTTTCAAATGCCGACACACTCGGCTCTGCCAAAGGATGGGCCGGAGCCTTTTTATATAACGAAAAAGCGCGTAAAGCCATTGATGATTTCTACAAGAGAGAAGATACCATGTCTTTGGGGGTTTGCAACGGATGCCAGCTTATGACAGAACTGGGACTGATAACCGCAGAAGGAAAAGAAGGGGCTCCTAAGATGAAACATAACGACAGTCACAAATACGAAAGTGCATTCGTAGGTGTAACTATTGAAAAGTCTCCATCAATAATGCTCTCATCTCTTGAAGATTCTGAACTTGGTATCTGGGTGGCCCACGGAGAGGGAAAATTCTATTTCCCTGAAAAGACCTCTAAATACAACATTGCCGTAAGATATAGTTATGTAGATTATCCTGCAAATCCTAACGGATCTCCTGAGGGAGTTGCCGGAATATGCAGCAGTGACGGCCGGCATCTGGCCATGATGCCTCATCCTGAAAGATGTATATACCCACAGACTTGGGCTCATTACACAAGAAACAGAATTGATGACGAGGTTACACCATGGTTGGAAATGTTTGTTAATGCCCGAAAATGGATTTCAAAAACATAAGTTATGAAAAAGGTCAAATTGCCCAAGATATTCATACTGGATACCAATGTCATATTGCACGATTTCCGGGCAATACACAATTTCCAGGAAAACGACATCGTGATACCTATCACAGTTCTTGAAGAGTTGGATAAATTCAAAAAGGGAAATGACTCAATAAATTATAACTCCCGTGAGTTTCTGAGAGAGATGGACAAGATAAGCGACAACCATCTCTTTGATAAAGGCATACGCATCGGAGAGGGTCTGGGACTTCTCAAAATCGAGTTGACCCACCCTTTCAGTGACCAGATGCTACAGTCCTTTTTCGAAGACACACAAGATCACAGAATACTGGCAACCACTCAATGGGTAAAAGAGCAAAACCCCGACAGAGTGGTTGCGCTCGTTTCAAAGGATGTCAATTTAAGGTTAAAAGCCAAAGCTCTGAAGATAGATGCTCAGGACTACCTCACGGACAAGATAACTGAAGAGAGGGTTGAAAACATTAAAAGAGAGGTTATACATCTGGAAAACGTAAACAAGGATGTCATTGACCAGCTTTTCTACAAGGAAGACGGTGTCTCCTTGAAGGAGTTTAAGATAAAAAATCCGGGTAGTAATCAACTCTTCGCAATCAAGAATCCGACAGGGAATAACAACGTACTTGCAAGATATAATAAATCTACAAATACCCTTTTCGGTATCAAAAGACAGCGGGCATACGGCATAGACCCAAGAAATGACGAGCAGACTCTGGCACTGGACGCACTACTTAATCCGGACATAAAACTTGTATCACTAACAGGAACGGCCGGAACAGGAAAAACATTGCTGGCTCTTGCAGCGGCTTTGGCACAGGAGCAGGATTTTGATCAGATACTTTTATCAAGACCCGTAATACCGTTACAGAATCAGGAGATGGGGTTTTTGCCGGGAGATGTAAAAGAGAAAATGGGGCCCTATATGCTTCCTTTATATGATAATCTCGCCGTAATAACAAAAGCATTCAAACCCACCAGCCGTGAGGCTGTCAGGATTGAAGAGATGTTAAAAAACGAGAAACTGCTTATTTCTCCTCTTGCATATATTAGAGGAAGGAGTCTTTCAAACTCATTTTTTATAATTGATGAAGCCCAGAATCTGACACCACATGAGGTAAAGACGATAATTACAAGAGCCGGTGAAGGGACAAAGCTTGTATTTACAGGAGACATTCATCAGATAGACTCCCCGTATCTTGATATTCACTCTAACGGCCTGACACATCTGGGAGAAAAGCTTTTCGGTCAGGATATTTTTGCACACATAAATCTTGTCCGGGGAGAGAGAAGTGAACTCTCAGAACTTGCCGGAAAACTTTTATAAAATTTTATTATATTTGTCCCCTATTTTTTGAAAAATAACAACATTATAAACATAAAATCTAGAAATTAATCACTATGTCTGACATTAAAAGAGTTTACCTTTTCGGTGGAAAAACCGCAGAGGGTGACGGCTCAATGAAAAATCTTCTCGGTGGTAAGGGTGCTAACCTAGCCGAAATGTGCAAACTTGAAATTCCTGTTCCGGCCGGTTTTACAATAACAACAGAGACCTGTGTAGAGTATTATAAAAACAACATGCAATATCCGTCATCTCTTAAGGCAGAAGTAGATGCTGCATTATTGAAGACTGAGGCTATAATGAACATGAAGTTCGGAGACAAAGAGAACCCGTTGCTTGTCTCTTGTCGTTCCGGTGCCAGAAGTTCAATGCCTGGAATGATGGAGACAGTACTTAACATAGGCTTGTGTTCTGAAACTATTCCTGGTCTTATTAAGAAAACCCAAAATCCTCGTTTTGTATACGACGCATACCGTCGTCTCATAATGATGTATTCAGATGTTGTAATGGAAAAGGCAGAGAACATCGAACCAGAGGAGGGTAAAGGTATCCGTGTTCAACTTGACAAGATGCTTCATGAGTTAAAAGTGAAAAAAGGTTACAAGAGCGATACAGACTTGACTACTGAGGATCTTATTCAGATCTGTGATGACTTCAAGAAGAAAATCGTTGATGTATTAGGCAAATCATTCCCTGACAACGCTTATGAGCAGCTTTGGGGAGGTATCGGAGCCGTATTCAAATCTTGGAACGGTAAACGTGCGATTTCATACAGAAGAATCGAAGGTATCCCTGACGAATGGGGAACTGCCGTTAATGTTCAGGCAATGGTATTCGGAAACATGGGTGATAATTCTGCAACTGGTGTGGCTTTCTCAAGAAACCCTGCAACCGGAGAGGCAAAATTCTACGGAGAGTGGCTGATAAACGCTCAGGGAGAGGATGTTGTAGCAGGTATTCGTACACCAAATCCTCTTAACGAGGCAACAAAGAATGACCAGAACAAAAACCTGTCATCTCTTGAAACCGCAATGCCTACTGTATACGGTGAACTTGATTCTATTCAGAAGAATCTTGAGAAACATTTCCACGATATGCAGGACATTGAATTCACAATACAGGACGGTAAGCTTTGGATGCTGCAGTGCCGTGTAGGAAAGAGGACAGGGTTGGCTGCACTCAATATGGCAATGGATATGCTTCATGAAGGTCTTATTGACGAGAAGACAGCAGTTATGAGAGTCGCTCCTGTTCAACTGGATGAACTCCTCCACCCTATTCTTGACCCTGCATCTGAGAAGGCTGCAAAGGTTATCGCCAAAGGGTTACCTGCAGGTCCCGGAGGTTCGGTAGGAACTATTGTATTTACAGCAGAAGCGGCTGTTGAGGCTGCCAAAGAGGGAAGAAAGGTTATTCTCGTCCGTGAGGAGACCAACCCTGAAGATGTAGAAGGCATGCGTGCCGCTGACGGTTTGCTTACAGCCAGAGGTGGTATGACATCACATGCTGCTCTTGTAGCAAGAGGTTGGGGTAAGTGCTGTATTGTCGGTTGTGATGCTCTCCATATAGATATCAAAACTAAAAAACTTACTGTAGCCGGCAAGACATATAGTGAAGGTGATGTATTCAGTCTAAACGGAAGTAAGGGTCTTGTGTACGATTCAGCTATCTCGACAATGGATGCATCAGAGAACCCTCGTTTTGTCGAATACATGAACATCGTTGACAAATATCGTGTTCTTGGAGTACGCACAAATGCAGACACACCTGAAGATGCTCAGAATGCAATCAACTTTGGTGCTGAAGGTATCGGGCTTTTCCGTATAGAGCATATGTTCTACGGTATAAATTCCGAACAACCGCTTGCAAAACTTCGCAAAATGATTCTTTCAAAAACAGAAGATGAGAGAATCGTTGCCCTAAAAGAACTTGAGCCATTCGTAAAAGAGGCTGTTAAAGGCACAATGAAGGTAATGAATGGAAAACCTGTAACTTTCAGGCTTCTTGACCCACCTCTTCACGAATTTGTACCACAAACACACGAGAAACAACAAGAGCTTGCAAACGAACTTAATATCAGCATCGAGGATATTAAGAAACGTGGTGAGTCACTGCACGAGGTTAACCCGATGATGGGTCACCGTGGTGTTCGTCTTGGTATTACATATCCTGAGGTTAGTGCAACTCAGTACAAAGCTATTTTTGAAGCTACTGCAGAGCTGATTAAGGAGGGATTTAACCCACAGCCGGAAATCATGATACCTGTTACAGTATCTGTAAAAGAACTTGACTACCAGAAAGTCATATGCGACAAGATTCATGCAGAAGTTGAGGCTAGAACCGGTGTTAAGATATCATATCTATACGGTACTATGATTGAGATCCCAAGGGCTGCTCTTCTTGCTGATGAAATGGCTGCTACAGCTCAATTCTTCTCATTCGGGACAAACGACCTCACTCAGATGACTTATGGATTCTCAAGAGATGACATCGGAGCATTCATGGGTGACTACCTTGACAAGAAAATTCTGCCTTTCGATCCTTTCCAGACACTGGATACCACATCTGTAGGCAAACTTATTGATATGGGTATTAAAGGCGGTCGCGGTACAAATGCCAAACTTAAAGTTGGTATTTGCGGTGAGCATGGCGGAGACCCTGCCTCTGTAGAGTTCTGCCATAATGCCGGCATGAACTATGTATCGTGCTCTCCTTTCCGTGTTCCTATTGCAAGACTTGCTGCAGCACAATCTGCTATCAAGGCATCAAAATAGTATATTTTATATAAAGATGTGGGCCGGAAAAGTAAACTTTTACCGGCCTTCTCTGTCTAATTGGCATACAATTTTAAAAAAATGAAGAAGGTTTTATCATTATTATTTGTTACATTCGCATTGTTAACAATTGGGGTTGCGCAGAATAACCACGGCCCGAAAAAAGATGTTCCGGTATTAAAAGAAGTATCAGGACTTGATGTTGTAAAGAGTGTTTATCCCGAAGCCGTTGCTGTGGAAAGAAACAAGGGAGACTGGTTCAATATAGTCGACTCCGGAAAGAAGGTAATTGGCTACTGTTTGTCAAGCAAACCATATTCAGAAGGGATTAAGGGATACAACAACACAACTCCGGTAATCGTCATAACAGACAAAAACAAGGTAATACAGAAAGTGGCAATATTGAGTAACTGGGAAACGGCAGCCTACCTGAAAAAGCTTGAGAGACAAAACTTTTTTAACACATGGAACGGGCTTAAGGTTTCTGACGCCGTTAAGAAAAAAGCATCTGCAGATAGTTATTCCGGCGCGACTTATTCTGCCACTGCCCTATCGAAAAACGTAGAAATAATTCTAAGCAAGGCGGCTAAAAATTAAATCAAAGATATGAGCATACTTTCAAAGACAATCATCGGAGTGCTGATTCTGGCAGCAACACTGATTATTACTTTCAGAGCTATTGATCATGAACCTGTAAATGACCTTTCTTTCCAAGGAAAAACAATTGCCATTATTGACAATTCAGGATGTATGGTTTGTCATCGAAGCAACCCGAAACTTCCATGGTACAGTAAGCTGCCTTTGATAGGTAATAAAATCAATCGGGACTCAAAAAAGGGATTTGCAAGTATAAATCTTCAACCGTATTATGACTCCATCCTTTCTGCCGGGCAAATCTCTAAAGAGATTGCTTCCAGGGTGGACAGTGTGATTGTGGCTCATGACATGCCACCAATCTCCTACTCTATAATAAGGCCAGGCTCAAGAGTAAATGGTAAAGAGAGAGAGATCTTACTCGAATGGAATAAAATTCATCAATAAGTTGCTATATCAGCGGGTTAATCGCCCGCTGGTATATTCCTGTACAATAAGCAATAACCATCCCGTAGTTAGCAACAGGAATCCCGGCTTTTATAGCCGGTTTTAACCTTGCCTGTAATTGCCTGTCCGTAATCATGCATCCTCCGCACTGAATTACCATCGAGTATTTCATGATATTGTCCGGGAAAGAGTCCAATCCTCCAACTACGTCAAATGAAAACTCCGCCCCACATTTCTTCTGTAAAAGACGCGGAATTTTTACTCTTCCGATATCATCACAAGAGCTATGATGCGTACATGATTCCAATATCAGGATTCTGTCACCACTCTTGAGATTGCTTATCGCTTCCACACCTTTCACATAATATGGAAAAAGCCCCTTGCTACGTGCAAGAAGCAGGCTGAATCCTGTGAGTGGAATATCTTCCGGTACGGTTTTACTGACGAAATCAAAAGCCTGACTGTCGGTTACAACCAATTTAGGCTTCACTGTCTCATTCCGGATATAATTTTCAAGAGCATCCGGCTGAAGAACAACCGCTACAGCCTCCCGGTCCAGAGCATCTCTTATTGCATTCACCTGAGGAAGTATCAGTCTGCCCTCAGGAGCCTCACTATCAACAGGACAAACCATTACAATCTTATCATCCTTTTCCACCAGGCCCTCCAGAATTGTTTTTGCTGGTGCACACTCTTGCAATCTTGCTATAATTAATGAAGTAAGAGTTTCCACAACACTCTTTTGCTCCTCCTCATCTAAAAGAGAACAAGAAAACTCAAGTACACTGATTCCCTCTTTTTCTGCAAGATCCAGAGCAACCTCAGGATCCATGGCAACAATATCGGATTGATTATGAACCATAATAAATGGCAGCTCCTCATCTTTGAAAGATTGTATCAATCCTCTTTCATATTTATCAACCTGATTATTTGTGAAAATAAGGATTGCCAGGTCAATTGTCTTTATCACTGCCTTACTTTTTTCTACACGCTTCTCCCCCAGCTTGCCATCATCATCAATCCCTGCGGTGTCAATAAAAACTACCGGACCTAATCCGAATATTTCCATTCTTTTACGTACAGGATCAGTCGTTGTTCCGGGAATATCTGACACTATCGCAACATTCTGACCTGTTATTGTGTTGATTAAAGAACTTTTACCGGTGTTTCTTTTACCGAATACCCCTATATGCCGAACCTTGCTCATATTTAAAATCGGAAATATTATTTAAATAAAGATAAATATCATAGCCAAAGGTAAATATTTTCCATTTATGATAGATAAAAACGGCTACATCCAGTATGTTTGAAAATATAATCATCATAAAATGAAAACTAAAACAAAACAAATCATCATCTGGAGCATTGTGTTTGTTCTTGCATTGATTACAATTTTTATTATTTCCAACATTGATGGATTCATTTCAGGATTTCACGAAGGAGGAGTTTTGGCCGAATAAAAGCGAGATTTAAAATAAATTAATCTACCTTTGCCGTTTATTTAAATTAAATGACAAATCAATTTCAAAGCCTTGGCCTTAAAGATAATCTTATCAAGGCCATAACAGATCTTGGCTTTATTAATCCTACGGAAGTACAGCAAAGAATAATCCCTAAACTCCTGATTGAGAATAACGATGTTGTATGCCTTGCACAGACAGGCACCGGTAAAACAGCCGCATTCGGACTTCCGTTACTTCAGTCTATTGACAATAAATCCAAAGATACTCAGGCTTTAATATTAAGTCCCACCCGTGAGCTTTGCAGGCAGATCGCTCAGGACATAATGAATTACGGCAAATATATCGATAACCTCGAGGTTGTCGCCGTGTATGGAGGAGCCGGAATAGAGGGACAGATAAAAGCATTGAAAAAAGGCGCGCAGATCATTGTTGCCACTCCTGGCAGAATGGTTGATCTTCTAAACAGAGGAATTGCCTCCGTAGGTAACATCCAGACGCTGGTTCTTGATGAGGCGGACGAGATGCTGAATATGGGTTTTAAGGATGAACTTGATGCAATACTTGAATGTACTCCGGAAGACAAAAGAACCTTACTTTTCTCGGCAACACTGCCTATAGAAATTGAAGGCATAGCCAAGAATTATATGTCTGATCCGGAAATTGTAACCGTCGGGACAAGAAACTCAGGTTCAGAGAATGTAAAGCATTACTACTATATAGTTCATGCAAAAGACAGATATCTTGCTCTTAAAAGAATAGCCGATTATAATCCTGACATATACGGAATGATTTTCTGCCGTACCAGACAGGAGACACAGGAGATTGCAGAGGCCCTAATAAAAGACGGATACAATGCCGATGCCCTTCACGGAGAACTGTCACAGGCACAGAGAGATCAAGTAATGAGAAGGTTCAGAAGCAAAAATCTCAGCCTTTTGGTGGCAACCGATGTCGCAGCCAGAGGGATAGATGTCAACGAACTGACTCATGTAATTAATTATAACTTGCCCGACGAGGCAGAACAATACACACACAGAAGCGGAAGGACAGGACGTGCAGATAAAAGCGGAATCTCTATTGCAATAATAAATAGCAAAGAACAACATAAGATTCGCAGAATAGAAAAGATTATCGGCAAGACTTTCGGTCAGGCTAAAATCCCTACCGGAGACGAGGTATGCACCCGTCAGATGCTTCATCTTGTAGAAGAGGTTAAAAAAGCGGAAATCCGAGAGGAGATATCCGAGTACATTACACTCATAGACGAAAAATGGAAAGATGTAAGCAAGGAGGAAATTATCTGGAAGATGCTTTCCATTGAATTCAACCGTTTTCTTGATTATTACAGGCACGCTCCCGATCTGAATATCAGGGAGGAATCTGCAAAAGGTAACGGGAAAGGAGAGAGTAGCTTTAATCTGCCTTCCGAAAGAGGTTACACATGGGTGAAACTGAGTATAGGTTCAAAAGCAGGCATTACTCCAAGGCATCTTCTAAGGATGTTTTCAAGTTGCGGGATAGGTCAGAAAGGAGTCGGACGTATAGATATTCATAAGGAGATGTCATTCGTTTCAGTTGCGACAAATGCTGCTGCATACATTGTTGAAACAACAGACAATACAGATTACCGCGGAAGAAGGTTGAAAGTGGAAATCGTAACTGATACAAAAATCAAGGGCGACAGAACGGAACGCAAAGAGAACGGAGAAGGAAGAGGAGACAGACGTGAAAGAGGAGATAGCGATGAGAGAAATGTGAGGGGGAAGAGTGAAGAGTTCAGGAGAAAAAACGGGAAAAAGAACTCACATGGTAAAGATTCCAGGAAACCCAGCCGAAAAGAAAGAAGAAGAAGATAATTACCTTTTATTTAAAAATAAAGGTACTTTCTTGGGTTATAATCTGCAGGTTTAATCTTCAGATCCCTGATTACAACATAAGTCCATTTCCAATGCTGGTATATAAGCTGGACAGTCAGTGGAACAAGTATCAGTGCAAGAACTCCTAATGTAGTATACTTCAACACAGCCAACAGAATGACTATAGTTGCAACAGCTGTAGTCATTTGTGCTTTATAATGAGGCACGGTATTCTTACTCACAAGGACTGAAGTTGAGAGGAATGTCAATGCTTCAAATAGTGAAGCTAAAAACAGGATAATTAACATATCGCTCTCCAGCAATGGGGTATTACTCTTTATAATCCTCAATGCCCAAGGGCCCAAAACCACAA
>JALOCI010000071.1 GCA_023227835.1 Bacteroidales bacterium | reverse complement strand
GGTCTCTTCGCGCAACTTTTTTTGAGAAAGCGAGTGAATAAACTTTATGTCACTTTTTGATAGCATCAATATCCGAGTATCTTTAGCATTGACTTATATGTCTGTTCCTTACTGAATAATTTTGTGTAGTAATCTCCGTTCTCGTCAATGTCAATAGTTATATGCTTTGGCGCAGGTTGCAGACAATGCTGTATTCCTCCAAATCCTGCTATAGATTCCTGGTAAGCGCCCGTGTGGAAGAATCCAATATAAAGCGGTTCATCCTCGTCGATTCTTGGAAGAAATATCGCATTTGCATGGGCTTCTGCATTATAATAGTCCTGACTGTCACAGGTAAGTCCTCCCAGAAAAACTCTTTGGTATTCACGATCCCATTTATTAATAGGCAAAAGAACGAATCTTTGCTTAATACCCCAGGTATCTGGTAGAGTGGTCATAAAAGAGCTGTCAACCATATACCACCTTTCTCTGTCATTTTGTTGCTTCTGGTCTAAAACCTGATATATAGTCGCTCCGCTTTCACCAACAGTAAAGCTTCCGAATTCAGTAAATATATTAGGTTCTTGGATTCCTCTCTGACTACAGATGCTTTTTATCTGAGCAATTACTTCCTCTGCCATATATTCGTAGTCGTAATCAAATGCAAGAGAATTCTTAATAGGGAAGCCTCCTCCAATGTTCAGGGAGTCGAGATCCGGACAAATGCTTTTTAAATCACAATAAACAGAAACGCATTTGCTTAACTCATTCCAGTAGTATGCGTTGTCTCTTATACCGGTGTTTATGAAGAAGTGAAGCATCTTAAGCTTGAACTTGCTGTTTCCTTTTATTTTTTCCTCATAAAAAGGTATAATGTCACTATATCGGATTCCAAGACGTGATGTATAAAATTCAAATTTTGGCTCCTCCTCGGCTGCAATCCGGATTCCCAGCATGCATGGTTCCTTTATGCACAAATCCAGGTCTTCGAACTCTTTCATATTGTCCATGACAGGTATGATATTCTTCCAGCCGTTATTTATGAAGTTTGCAATGTTTTCAATATATACATCCTTCTTATATCCGTTACATATAATATAAAGATCCTGATTTACAGTTCCCTGCTCATAGAGTGCCTCTATCAGATTCAGATCAAAAGCAGAAGAGGTTTCAATATGTATGTCATTTTTAAGAGCTTCCTCCATTACAAATGAAAAGTGAGAACTTTTTGTACAGTAGCAATAATGGTAATCTCCATTATAATCAACCTTCGCCATGGCAACGTTAAACATCTTCTTTGCTCTCTTTATCTGTGATGATATTTTGGGCAAATAAGTTATTTTTAATGGTGTCCCGTATTGTTCTATTAAATCCATTACAGGGATGTTGTGAAACATCAATTCTCCATCTTCAACTTTGAACTCATCCTGCGGAAATTCAAAAGATTGTTCAATCAGGTCTATGTATTTGTTTTTCATTTTGATTATTTAACTAAGTCGGATTGCAAAAAAAAATATAATGTAAGTGAGTCAGATTTTTATTGTTTGCAAATATATTTCAAAATTTAATTAGTAGAAAAAATCAAGAGATTAAATTGTTACTTTTGTATAAATATATACTTATATATGAGAAAACCGAGGAAATCCAAAATACTCGCACTTATATTTATAATATTATCAGCTAGTTCCTGCGGCACTGTTAAAATGTTGCCAGATGGCGCTACGAGGCTGAAAGACAATAAGATAAAGATTACTAATTCTACGAGGTTTCATGAAAGTAATCTTGAACCATATATAAGGCAAAAATCAAACACAAATTTTATTTTTGCTGTTAATCCTTTTCTTCATATTTACAATTGGAGCAACGGGAAAGGAAGGGGATGGGATAAATTTGTCCAAAGTATAGGGCAGGCTCCGGTTGTTTTTGACAGCAACCAGGTGGTGAAAAGTAAGGAGAATATCCGTAACCATTTGGAATATCTGGGTTATTACAACTCCTCGGTTGGTGCTGATGTCTCAACGAAGAACAGGCTGACTGTTGTTGTGTATAATGTCACTTTGGGCAGAAGATACCGGATATCAGATATTAAATATAGTGTCTCAGATACTAATATCAGAGCTTTGATTTTATCTGATACAATCAATTCTCTTGTAAAAACGGGGGACTTCATATCTGAAAAAGCCCTTACAGAGGAGAGTGCCAGGATAGAATCACTGATCAGGAATCATGGTTACTATAACTTCTCCAAGAACTATATTTTTGCAGAGGCTGATACTTCAGTTAATCGTACTGAAGCGTCTCTTAGGTTGAGAATAGAGAATTATACAAGAAATGAGACTTCAAAAGATGCGCGTGAGCATAAACAGTATTATATAAGAAAGGTAAGTATATTTTCTGATTATGATCCGACAAGCGTTAATTATGATCAGCTTTTAAAGGATAGTGTTGTCGTTGGGGGTGTTGCAGTGTATAATAAAGGGAAGCAAAATTTCCGGCCAAAAGTAATAGCAAAGCTTAACAGGTTGGTTCCTGGTCAGTTATACAGTGAGTCTCTTTCCGGGAAAACATACGACAGGTTTGTGGCATTGAGGAATTTTTCAGGTGTAAACCTGCAGTTTGATGAGGTTAAACGTAATGATTCGAAAGAAAAAAAAAGTGAAGAGGTTGATTGTACAATAAGATTGACGCCGTCAAAGCCGCAGGGTTATAAAATTAATCTTGAGGCGTCCAGTAATTCAAATAATCTGTGGGGTATTTCTCCGGCTGTTTCATATTATCATAAAAACCTGTTCAGGGGAGGAGAATGGTTCACATTGGGGCTTATGGGCAATTTCCAGTTTAAGCTTAATGATAATACAAAGTCCACAGAATTAGGAGTTTCGGCAGGTCTCTCTATCCCTAATTTTCTTATGATTCCGGATAGGATTTTTAAATCCAACCTGCCAAGAACCGAGATAGGTATTACCTATAATTATCAAAGCAGGAAAGAGTTTACACGAAATCTGATATCATTGAGTTACGGATATAACTGGAAGATGGGCGAGAGGTTCTTCTATAGATTCGATCCGGTTCAGTTAAGTGTTATCAAACTGTTCAATCTGAGTAACTCGTTTTACCAGAGTTTATCGGATCCGTTTCTTAAGGATGCGTATAAAAATCACTTTGATTTAGGAGCAGGTGCGACTCTATTCTATACAACTGATGCTTCTCCTAATCCCAAAAAGACATATTTTTACGCAAGATGGACAAACAATCTCTCCGGCAACATCCTGAGCCTGTTTAATAAAACCTTGCCCTTGGATTCAACCGGAAACAGAACTATATGGAACACCCGCTACGCCCAGTATGTCAGGAGTGATTTTACTTCCGTCTATACACTTAGATTCAAAGGTAAAACAAGTCTTGCGACGAGATTTAACATTGGGGTTGGTTATGCCTACGGCAACTCTTCTTCAATACCTTTTGAAAAGTTGTTTTACGCCGGAGGAGCAAATAGTCTGAGAGGTTGGCAGTCAAGATCTGTAGGACCCGGGGCTTCTCAGATGGACACAACTTTCTCAATTCCAAACCAAACCGGAGATTTTAAACTTGAATTAAATTCTGAATACAGATTCCCTTTGTTTTGGAAAATTGAAGGTGCCCTTTTTATTGATGCAGGAAATATCTGGAATCTAAAAGCAGAAGAGGGAAGAGAGGAGACTCTATTGAAAAAGGAGACTTTTTTTAAGAGTATAGCACTCAATTGGGGAGGAGGTTTAAGGTTGAACCTGGAGTTTGTCATATTGCGACTAGACTTGGGCATAATAGCTTATGACCCTCGTTATTCAGCGTGGTACGGATTTAATAAATTCCTTAAAGCCAACACATACTCACTTCAGTTTGGTGTTGGATATCCTTTCTGATAATAGTCCTATTTTTCAAAATAGATTTCTCCGAAAAAGTTCGGAGTGTGAAAATCAGGTTTTTCCAGATTGATCGGATTCCATGAAAGGTAGTGAGGTTCAGGAAGTTCATCGCCACATTTGTAGAAATTCGCCTTTATAGTCCTGCCCCCCGGAGATTGAACCTTGCTTAGAGAATATATTGAAAGAGGAACAGCTATTGTAATTGACCACTCGAAATCCCCCGTAAGAGTATCAAATCCGTTTTTTCCCAAGGTAGAGCTGCGCCTGATCTGGGATGTTACGTCGTTTCCGAATCTGGTCCTGTCCTGTCTTTTAGCGCCGCCCGCAAAAGTACACGTTCCAATACAGTTCATTTCGAGATTGTAATATATAGAATCCTCTGCGGGAATCATAAAAAATTCCACACAAGAGTCTTTATATGGTTGAGCCCCGGAATCTTCAGTAAATTTGGCCCTTACATACTTTTCCTTTACTTTGTACTGCAGGTATATCTCCTCATTTGACCAGGCAATACGGAATTTAACTTCCGGTTTATATGGATATGCTTTCCAATTGAGACAATCTATTTTGTGAAACTCGACAGAGCAACTGTCCATCATTTTCTCCACTAAAGCAATTGGAGGTTTTTTGCAGGGAAAGCTTATTTTTTTTACAGATATCATTCTATTGTTTGAATATAATAGCCTGCTGTTTTCAGAACCGGAGCTATTCGGTAAAGTAATCAGCAGGCTAAATAATAATAGTCTTAAAATCATTAGATAAAGTATCTTACAAACAGTTCAATGGCTTGATATTCTGCCATTCCGAGCTGGTCGAAGAGAAGGGCTGTATTGTGATTACGCTCTTCGGCACGTTGCCAGAACTCACGTTTGTCTGTACCGGGAAATACCGGACGATCTTTTTGTGACTGGTGTTTGAAAATCGCCTCTCTTTTGATGTATACCTCTTCTGGACTAAGTGGTACAGCCATATTGGAGTCAGCGACATCCCATTCCTGCCATGCCCCTCTGTAAAGCCATACTCTGCAATCTTCGATCCATTTCGCATTCTCTTTTTTAAACTGTTCAAGAGCTTCAAAGATGGCGAGCAGACAAACCCTGTGAGTTCCGTGAGGGTCACTCAGGTCTCCTGCTGCGTAAATCTGATGCGGCCTTATCTCATCCAGTAAAGCTTTTACTATTGCAACATCATCTTGTCCGATAGGTTTTTTCTTAACTCCTCCGGTTTCATAAAACGGAAGATTCAAAAAATGAACCCTGTTCTCCGGTATTTTAAGGTATCTGCAGGCTGCTTTTGCCTCACCTCTCCTGATTGCACCCTTCACCTGCCTGATAGCTTCTGTGTCCGGCTCTCCCGGATGTTTGTGTTCCAGGTCGTTAAGAGCTTCTTTATATATCCTGTCGCTTTTTCCATTGTCAAAATCGAATATTTTAGAGCTGTCTCTTATAAAATCCAGGAAACGTATTGCATCATGGTCAAATACGGCGATGTTTCCTGATGTCTGGTATGCGAGATGAACCTCGTGACCGTGTTCAGAGAGTCTAGCCAGTGTCCCGCCCATTGAAATTACATCATCATCAGGGTGGGGGCTGAATATTACCACTTTTTTAGGAAACGGGGTTGCTCGCTCAGGCCTTGTAGAGTCATCAGCATTAGGTTTTCCTCCTGGCCATCCGGAGATGGTATGTTGTAAATCGTTGAAGACTTTTATGTTGATCTTGCTGGCCGGACCATGTTCTGTTACCAGATCACTCATACCATTGTCATTGTAATCCCTGTCAGTAAGTTTCAATATTGGTTTCTTCAATGTCTTACATAGCCAGAAGACAGCTTTTCGAGTCATATAATCATTCCAGTCACAAGGTCCTGTAAGCCATGGAGTTTTTATCCGTGTAAGGTCATTGGCTGCAGCCAGGTCAATAAATACTTCCAGTGAATCATGATTCTGCAGGTATGTATTAGGTGATTGTTCACTTACATTGCCTTCAATAAGCTTTGCAATACTGGAAGCTTTACCTTCACCGAAGGCCATGTAAAAAATCCTTTTAGCTGAGAGTATGGTCTCTATACCCATTGTAAGAGCATGATAAGGAACATATTCCACACCAAAAAACTCAGAGGCAGATGCTACTCGGGTGTTATAGTTAAGAGTAATCAATCTTGTCTTGGAGTTATAGTATGAGCCGGGCTCGTTGAATCCCATGTTTCCTATAAGTAAAACATCAATTCCTCCAAGTTTTTCTATAAGTTTTTCGTAATCATCGCAGTAGTCGTGAACCTTATCTTTAGGGGTTTGGCTGTCAAGACAGTGAACGTTTTCCTGAGGTATATCTATGTTATCAAGAAGGTACTCCTTTATAAAGCGATAGTGACTTTGTATCTCGTTCTTGTTTAGCGGATAATATTCATCCAGACTGAATATGTAAGTGTTTTTGAAAGAAAGCTCTTTTTTTGCCACCAGTTTGACCAGCTCTTCGTAAACTTGTATGGAAGATGATGATGCGCTCAAACCCAACACTGTATGTTGGCCAAGCTTTGTCTTATTCTTTATAACTTCAGCAATCTTGCCCGCTACTATTACAGATGCATCAAAAGAGTCGTTGAATATCTCAACGGGCACCTTTTCATATCTTCTTGTAAAATCTTTGTTTATAATCATGGCTTTTATTTATTTATAATAGAATTATATATTTTCCTAAATGGAATCAGAGATGATAGTGTCTCCTCCAGTAAATCCAGTCTAAGCATATTAGCTCCGTCAGACAGTGCTTTAGACGGTTCAGGATGAGTTTCTATGAATATGCCGTCAACGCCTGTTGCAATACCTGCTCTGGCCATTGTCGATATAAGATCGGGACGTCCACCTGTCACTCCTGAAACCTGATTAGGTTGTTGCAGGCTGTGTGTTACATCAAGAATCACAGGGTATCCGAAACTTTTCATTTCAGGAACGGATCTGAAATCTACAATTAAGTCTGAATATCCGAATTGGGTTCCTCTCTCTGTGAGCATTATTTTATTGTTTCCTGCTTGTGCGACTTTTTCTGCCGCAAATTTCATAGAAACAGGGGCCAGAAACTGGCCTTTCTTAATATTTATAACTTTTCCTGTCGAAGCAGCTGCTTCAAGAAGGTCTGTTTGTCTGCATAAAAAGGCAGGAATCTGCAATACGTCAACTTTGTACGATGCAGCAAGGGTAGCCTCAGAAGGATTGTGAATATCTGTCAGGACGGGGACTTTATAATCTTCTTTAATTCTTTGAAGAATAGCAAGCCCTTTTTCGTCGCCCATACCTGTGAAGGAATCTGCTTTGGAACGATTTGCTTTTCTGTAAGATGATTTGAAAATGAATGGAATAGAAAGCTTTGTGGTAATTTCTATCGCTTTTTCTGCGACTGCTCTTGTAAGATCCTCACTTTCAATTACACATGGCCCGGCAATCAGAAAAAAATTGTTGTCGGGATAGTGTTTTATATATTCAATTTGATCGACAATCATTATGGGTGCAAAATTAGTTAAATGTTATTAATAGTTATATTTTTTCCATTGAGAAGTAAGCCTTTTTCGGATATCAGTCTCATGTTTGTTGTTTCCCGGATCGTAAAAGCGATGGCCTTCAAGAGATTCTGGAAGAAATTCCTGTTCAACGAAATTGTTATTGTAATCGTGAGCATATTTGTAATTATCTGAATAGCCCAATTCTTTCATCAATGCCGTCGGAGCATTTCTTAGATGTAAAGGGACAGGACAATTATTACTACTCTCTACCTCTTTGAGTGCCGCATTTATAGCCATATAGGCAGAATTGCTTTTGGGAGATGTGGCTAGGTATATCGCTGTTTCTGAAAGGATTATCCTGGACTCTGGCATTCCTATCTTGTTGACGGATTCAAAGCAGGCATTTGCAAGTAATAATGCATTTGGATTAGCCAGGCCAATATCTTCCGAGGCCAGTATAACCATTCTTCTTGCAATAAAAAGAATATCCTCCCCACCTGCCAGCATTCTGGCAAGCCAATAGACAGCTGCATTTGGATCCGAACCTCTTATGCTTTTTATAAAAGCAGATATTACATCATAATGCTGTTCTCCATTTTTGTCATACAGAGCGATGTTCTCTTGCAATTTCTCGATAACCGTTTTGTTATCTATGGTAACATCATTGTTTTTGTCATCGGTTGTAGCAATGATTTCCAGTATGTTGAGTAGTTTTCTCGCATCTCCGCCGGAATATCTGTAAAGAGCTTCCCTTTCAATTATATCTATCCGGAGATTTTTAAGTACGATATCCTTTTTTACAGCATTTTCCAACAGAATATCCAGCGAATTCATGTCAAGAGATTTTAAAACATATACCTGACATCTGGAAAGGAGCGGGCTGATGACCTCAAATGAGGGATTTTCAGTAGTGGCACCGATTAGTATAAATGTCCCGTCTTCCACAGCACCCAAAAGTGCGTCCTGTTGGCTTTTACTGAACCTGTGAATTTCATCGATAAACAATATCGGCCTGGATTTATTAAACAAAGAATTCGATCGGGATTTCTCTATTATATCCCTAACATCCTTAACCCCCGAGGTTACAGCCGACAGAATATAAAAAGGTCTGTCAAGCTTATGTGCAATTATCTTGGCCAGAGTGGTCTTACCTACACCCGGAGGGCCCCATAGAATAAATGATGATATATTACCCGATTCTATCATTTTTCGGAGAACACATCCCCGGCCTATTAAATGCTCTTGTCCTACATAGTCGTCAAGATTTTCAGGCCGCATCCTTTCCGGCAATGGTGGAAGGTTAATAGCGCTATTTCCAGAAGTATTCATTCATTATCCTCTCCATATCCTTAGAACCCGTATCGATATCATTATATTTTTCCCTCAGTTTAAGCAACTCTTTCTTTAATTTCAAAATCTGCTCTTTATATAATGGATTATTATACAAATTGTTCATTTCCATCGGGTCATTCTTTAAATCATATAATTCCCATTCAGGGGTAAGTGATGGTTCCCGTGCACCTTTTTTTTCAAGAGGAGCCCCGTAATAGAATATAAGTTTGTATCTGTCCGTTCTTATTCCAAGATTAGCTACAGATCTGTGCCAGAAATCATTATGCATCCAATACCGATAATATATTGCGTCCCGCCACTTAAGCTTTTCCTCTCCGTTTGCTATTTTTTTGAAACTTTCACCCTGCATCCAGTCAGGAATCTTAATACCTGCGAAATCGAGAAGGGTAGGGGCAAAATCAATATTTAGAACAAATCTGCTGTCTTGAGAATCCGGATTAATCTCTTTAGGATAACGCATAAGTAGCGGCATTCTGATTGATTCTTCCTGCATCAGCCTTTTGTCAAACCAGCCGTGCTCTCCAAGGAAAAAGCCCTGATCAGAAGTGTAAATCACTATTGTATTGCTGTCAAGCCCATTTTCCTTAAGGTAGGAGAGTATCTTACCTACATTATCGTCGATTCCTGCAACACATCCCAAATAGTCTCTCATATACAGCTGATAGGCCCATTTTCTGTGTTCATCCCTGGTCATACCGGTTGGTACAGGCGTTTTTAAATCGGTCTCATTCATATATTCCAGACTCATTTCCAGAGTGTCTGTATAATGACCTCTTGTGTCGTATGTGTCCAACAAATTTGTCGGTTCAGGAATCGTGACAGAGTCTAAAATGTGCTTGAATCTCTCGGCTGGTTGCCATGGCCGGTGCGGAGCCTTGAAATGGCACATTATAAAAAACGGCCTGGACTTATCTCTGTTATCAATCCATTTAATTGTTTTATTTGCAACCAGATCAGTGCAGTATCCATTATAAACTTTTCCTTTAGAAGCCTCAAATTCAAGAGAATCTATTCTGTCTTTTTCTATAAAACGGGGATTGTAATATGTGCCTTGCCCAACGAGGCAGGAGTAGTAGTCAAAACCCTGTGGCTCCGTTACAAGGTGCCACTTGCCGATAATTGCCGTTGAATAGCCGTTTTGTTGCAATAATGTGGCAAGTGTTGGTATGGACGGATTGAGTTTGTCAGAAAGCGTGAATACATTATTTACATTGCTGTATTGTCCGGTCAGAATGCAGGCACGACTCGGAGTGGAAATAGAATTTGTTGCAAAGCAATTATTAAACCTGATTCCTTCATGATATAATCTGTCAATGTTAGGAGTAGGCAAAACTTCAGAAAGTCTGCTTCCGTATGCACTCACAGCTGCAGCAGCATGATCGTCAGACATTATGTAGATTATGTTTGGCCTCTGATTCTGTCCGTACAGGAATGGGGTAGCCACAATTACTGAGCTGAACAGTGTCAGCGATTTCTTATTTAACATAATATAAATTGTGTTAAAATGATTGAGTGATTCCGGGATTTATATAGAAAGCACATTTAGTGAATATAAATTCGTATTTTTACGCCAAGCGAAGTTATTAAAAAAAGTTAATTTCGCGGCTCAAAAGTTCATGTATGAGAAAAAGAGAAAGAGTGATTCTGGAGTCTGTTGAGATTGAAAGCATTGCAGCAGAAGGAAAATCAATTGCCCACGTTAACGGCAAGGTTTTATTTGTTCCATTTGCAATCCCCGGCGACATTGTTGACGTTCTTGTCACAGGCAAGAGGAAAAGTTTTATGGAGGGAACCGTTGTGAGGATGGTTAAACCATCATCAATGAGAATAGATCCATTTTGTTCACATTATGGGGTTTGCGGAGGTTGTAAATGGCAGCCACTACCCTATCAGAAACAGCTGGAATTCAAGCAACAGCAAGTAGTAGACCAGCTTGTGCGCATTGGTAAACTCGATTTGCCTGAAATATCTCCGATATTAGGCTCACAAAAGCAAGAATATTACAGAAATAAGCTTGAATTTACATTTTCTGACAAAAGATGGGTCGAGAGCCTTAACGAGGCGGAAAACCTCTCGAATCAGGAGAAATTGGGGCTTGGCTTCCATATTATGGGGATGTTCGATAAGGTGCTGGATATCAAAAAGTGCTATTTACAAGCGGAACCATCGAACATGATCCGCCTTTTTATCAAGGATTATGCAATTAAAAACAACATATCCTTCTTTAACCTGAGGGAGCAGACAGGTTTGTTGCGCAATATGGTTGTAAGAACAACAACGACTAATGAGGTTATGCTGATAATTGTATTCTCATCTGACGAGCCTGAGATTATTGAAAACCTGATGAATTCGGTAGCTGAACAATTTTCTGAGATAACGTCGCTTAACTATGTAATAAACAGTAAGAAAAATGATACAATAACCGATCTTGATATTGTCAATTTCAAAGGGAAAGAGGCTATATATGAGAAGATGGAAAACC
>JALOCI010000070.1 GCA_023227835.1 Bacteroidales bacterium | reverse complement strand
GTGTTTGGCGCTGTTAGGACGTTTCTCGTCGCCACCCCACCCCCTACCCGCATAATTATGCGATCGTTTATGCAGTTATGCATTAGCTTCTTGCTCCATCAATCACACCGTGACAGTGGAGACAGGCAGACAGGGTGTTAGCCAGCGTTGCCAGACGGTGGTCGCCGTTACACGCTGGATCTAGATGAACAGTCGTCGCTAATCCTTTGCAGCCTTTGAGATTCAAGCGACACACGTGGCCATCGAGGCTTAGCCTTGCCTCTCGGGTTGCCTTCCACTGCGCATCCGAGTAGCCATAGCTCTTCGTGTGATCTGGACAGCGCGATGCTGAGCTCGGCTTGCCGCACTCAAGGCAGGGTCTAAGCGTCATGCTCGTACACCTGCTGCCGGTGCCGGCCACTTCTCTATCTGCCGGCGTCTGCGCTCCATGCAGTAGTCCTCTCTCATCTTGAGGCGCTCGGGTGTGCGGCCAAGCACGGCGTGATGGATGGTCAGGTGGGGGGAGAGGTCTAGGGTGGGCTCTAGGTTTACGTGCGCATGATCCCCGTGCAGCCAGCGCCCGTCCCTTGTTCTGTACCCCATGTGTGCCGTCTCCACATGGACGCCCGTTGATGCCCGGTAGAGGCGGCGGATAGGTCTGGGGTTCTGAAGCGCGGGCGCCCCGCGTCTGTGCATGACCATCACCGCGTCGAGGGGGGTCGTTTCAAGTGCCCCCCTGAAAGCGTCCACGTCTACCTTCTCGATGTACTCGTCTGCGTCGATGATGAGGATCCAATCCGCTCCCGCCGCTATCGCTGCCTCACACATGAATGTGCGTTTAGCAACCTGCGACTCCCACACCTCGTCGTTACGGACGATCATGCGAGGCAAACCGATCTCGTTCGCTGCGCGTTGGATCGCTGCCACTTCCTCGTTGCTGGATAGAGCGCCGTCTGCTTCCTCGTTGAAGTAGCGCCAGCGCCCATCTACTGCAATCAGTTCGTCGGCTATACCTTCGAGTGAGCGCACGCAGCGTTCGAGCATGGCGGGGTCTTCGTGATACCAAGCGAGGGTGGCGGAGATCTTCATTTACTTTCTGCGTTTCGGCAGGAGATCGGCGATGTGAAGCTCGTCAAAAGACGAGACGTGGAAACGCCCGTAGCAGCGCGGGTGATCGCACTTACGAAGTATCCTGAGCGGTCGGCCGCTCGATGATTTCCGACAAATAGCGCAACCGTTGTGTGTGACCGACTCGAACTCGATCGTTTCATCGATCTCCACCCCTAGGCAGCCGTTCGGACAGTCGAGTGGCTTGATGTGCTTCGAGCAGACCGAGATCGGTTTCCCTAGTCCGTGCAACGGTCATTCCTTCCCACCATTAGCGTCACGCACCGCGCGTCCGCGCCTGATGGATTCGGCTAGGCATTCTGCGAAGTCGGGCAGCGCGTTCATCCGGTTTGGCGCATATCCCCAGCCCAACACTTCGAGAGGCAGGTCGACCCTCTTGATCTTTGAGGGGATCGAAACGATGGTGTCCGTGTAGAGATAGAACAGGTCATCCCTGGGGAATAGGGCGTCGTACCTCGCGAACGCCCTCGGCGGGATGGCCCTGTCCATGATGCCGCCGGCGCCGATCTGGACGGCATCGAGCATATCGCGGTGCTCGGCCCATCCCTCGCTCATGTTGGCTGTGATAACGCCGGGCTCGTACGCTTCGACTAGCCCTTTGATCGTCGCAGGCGGAACGAAAATGTCGTCGTCTTGGACGTATACAACGTCGCGCTTGCATTCGGCCATGCCGACGTACCGACCAAACAACTTCCAGTCCTCGCGGCGGGAATTGTCCCAGACCACTGTCTCGCTTATACCCGCAGCGCTGATCGATTCTAAGATCCGGGAAAGATCGACATCCCCGCGAGTGACCAGTACGGCCGAAACGTCGGCTGGAGTGATCATCCGATCAGCACCGCCAGGTCTGGATAGGCATCGCGTTTGCACGGATGTGACGGTTCGCCTTTCAGGGCCGTCAGTAGCCAGAGTCCCCGCGCCGCAACATCCGGCGGCATGAAACAGTGGTATCCGGGCTTTTGCGGGCTTACCTCGTTGGTGCCCTCTTGCCGGCCGTCCATGCGAGCTCCGCGAAGCCAGTGGCGATCGTTCTCGTCGTCTAGCAAGACAGCACCGCCGATCCCAACCGGGAGTTGCTTCGCGGCATGGAACGAAAGACACGTCAGCGTCCCGGGCTCATAACTGCCGGGCGATAGGTTGAGCGCCGCGTCGACCACCCGCGTCGGCGGGATCGTGTACTGCTCGCTCCATTCGCCGCGGTCCCATCGAATACTCCAACCGGCATTGAGCGCCGCCTGTGCGACGCCGGCATACGTGCGCGCCGGCAATGTCAACTCCTGCGGGCCGCCCATCCGCCGCGCCTCGAGCACGAGCGACAGGAAGAGCGCGTTGGTGCAGCTATCAACGGCCACCGCGTACGGGGCTCCACAGTAGGAGGCGAGTTCTTCCTCGAAATCGTCAACTACCCAAAAGGCTTTCCGTCTCACGTCTCGGTTCATGAGTTCGGCCATTCTGGGCCGGGCAACGGCCCGGTTCGGCGATGGTGGCGGCGCATTTCCCGACGCTCAGCGTCCCATTGATCCTTTGTCCGGCGCCTATTCAGCCCGTCGGGGGAATAGCGGTAGTAGAACCACGTCTTGTCTGTGTAGGCGAACTTGTAGCCGCGCGCAACGAAGTCGATCCACATATCCCAGTCGCAATTCCCGCCCACCCCTGGGTGAAAGCCGCCAGCCTCAATCAGTACGCTACGCCGGAATAGGGCGACGCCATAGGCATAGGTGACGTCCCATTCCCAAATCTGCTCAAGGGTGGGGTGGAGTATCTCCACCATCACCTTTTCGTCGTACCCGTGGTGCGGGTTCGCGTAGTGGATCATCAAGGGGATCACCGCGTCGGCGTCGCCAATCGCCTGGAGGCATTCGCCGACGAAGTTATCCGCGAGCCAATCATCGCCGCCGAGCGTTACGACGAACTCGGTATCCCAGGGGACCGCCAACAGCGCGGCGTTAATGGCACCCGCGACATGGCGATTAGTCACGGTGACAACACGGACCTTTTCTGGGTTCTCGTCTGCGAACTCCCGCAGGATCGCGGGCGAGTTATCCGTAGAGCCGTCGTCGCAGATGACCGCGTAAACCTTGGCGTCGATGTCGCCTGTGGCCTGGGCGAGCACCGACCGAACGGCGTCACCGATTACGTCTTCCTGGTTGTAGCAAGTCACGATAACCGCGATAACTGGCTTCTCGCTCAGCATTGGAGACAGCGCTCCACAATCATCGGCCGGCGTTCTTCGTACCACCCGGCTTCACGTAGCGCCATCACCCGGCGCTGCATCTCCGCCTTGCGTTCTGCCGCCCCGCTCCCGGTGTAGATCCGTCCTGGCGCACTCGCATAGGCGAGCACCTCATAGCCGAGATCGATGCGCTTGTACGGCGTTAGCATTCCCACCGCCACGTCGCAGTAGCGATAGAAGAGATCGTCCTCCGGGTATTCGTCTAGGTAGCGGTCGAGCGCCGGGAAGGGAAGGTCGCGTGGAACCAGCGAACCAGCTCCCACGAGCGCCTGGTTGAGCTTGTCGTAACCCGCCCGCTCGTACCACGGCGAGGGCATGTTGACCGTCATCAGCCCGGGCTCGTACATCGCTAAGAGCTCTTTGTGGGCGGTGAAGACCAGATCATCGTCCTGGTAGTAGATGACCGGCTTGTCAGTCTCTAGCGCCGCGAGGTAGCGCCCGTAGCAGCCCCGGCTATACCCGCGCTCGAGGTCGTTCCAGATCACCAGCTCGGTATAAGGGAGAGTGGCAACGATCGGCCCGAGATCAACGTCCCCCCTGGTGACTATGACCGCGGCGATGTCATCGAGTGAGATCACCCTCATTTGGCCTTCTTGTTGCAGATCGCGCAGAGCACCCTTTTACCGTCCCCCGTAACCCAACCGTGGCGGCGCCGGCCGCGGAGTGGTGTGGAGCATTCCGAGCACCGCCGCTTCACTTCTCACACTCGGGATGGATTGGCGCTGGCGCGTGGCGGGGGTGGAAGCGATAGCCGATTACCGGCTTGCCGCAAACGAAGCAGAGCGGGCGGCCGACGTTGCCGGCCGAACCGATGACGAGGGCGCGGCTCAAGCGGCTCGCCCGAGCACTTTCTCAACGGCCTCTTTGGGTAGCCAGTAGTCGCGGTGCGACGGCCCGAACACGGCGAGGCGCAGGGCGTCCTCCGGGGTGAGCTCTCCAGCTCGACGAAGGCGTCGGGCTGTCGCCATGATACGGGCGCGCGGTACGTCCTTCGCCAAGTCCACTCTGACAAGGGGGGTTCGCTTGGGCATGAGAAAGCCGCCCGGTGGGGCGGCTGATTTTGGAGACAGCTCCGCTAGTGGTAGGTGGGTAGGTCGGGTATCGACCTACCGCTGGTGGAGATCATCGCATGACCATCGGATGTTACCGCCCGAACGCACGTTCTGACAAGGTTTCGGCCCGGATCGTCTCGGTTTCAGGCCGCGTTCCAGTGATCGCGCCACCGACCCCGCGAGCACCGACGACCGGGATACCGCGCAACCGGCGCTCGTCCCCACCCGCCGTCGCGATACCAACCACGCACGGCACGTCCTCGCCGACCTCAACCGAGATCCGAACGAGCTCGCGTTCACACTGGCGATCGTAGACATGGTGCTTCAGCCAGAGGAGTGGGGCGGACATCAGGCTGCCTCCTTCATCTCGTAGAGCAGGGCCGGTAGTTCGATCCCACGTTGAGCGCACGCCTTCTCGAGCCGCTTCATCGCCGCCTCGGTTCGATCGGTCACGGCACTTGGGGAGATGCCGAGATGACGAGCGACCCGTCGCTTGCCAAGGTTGGCGCAGCGAAGCTCAACGACCTCCATTTGCTTTACGGTCAGAACTTCCAAGCAGAGGGCGCGGAGATCGGGAGGGAGGGCGGCGTAGGTCATAAGCACCCCTCAGAACGGAATATCATCCTCGCCATCCTCCTCACTAGCCTGCTTGCTCTTCGCCTTCACTGTCTCGATGACGTAGCCGCAGGCGTTCTTGATCGCAGCCTTGGCCTTCTTCTTGACCAGCGCTTCTCGGGCCTCATCGATCAGTTGAGCTGAGACCTGCTGTGTCTCGAGCCACGACCGTAGGCTGCTCATCTGCTTCGCCGGCTCGTCGATCTCGGAGAAGAGCCGTTGCAGTGCAATCTCTACAGCTGTGTTGAGATTGTTAATCCCGACGCTCGCCGCGCTATTACCCTTACTACGTTTACAGCTTTTCTTATCTCTTCCCTGCCCTACCCTTCCCGTGGGGGAACGTTCCGGGAACGTTCCGGGAACGTTGACGGAATCATTCCCGGAACGGTTCCAGGAATACTTCCCGGAATCGTTTGGGCCTATGACATGGGAGATAAACCTGCGAGGTGCAGGGAGTTTCGATGGCTGTGGATACTTCGGTGTCTGCCATTTGTGCCAGTTTCGCAGTTGGATTAAAGGCACTCCGCGAACCGAGTACGTGCCAACGCAATGCATCGTCTTGACCACTTCTTGTACAGCTTTTGCCACGGATTGCCAATCTTTACCATTCTCGAGCGGCCAAATGACGCTCTTCAGGTAGGCCGGATCGGCCATGATTCGACCCTCATCGTCGGCGTTCGAGAACAGCCCGATGTAGAGGACCTTGCCGTCCGAGCTCAGCTTGGCGAAGTTCGGATCGCTCCAAATGTCCGGCCAGATGAAGCGCTGTCTAGCCACGCACCCACCTCTTGAACCGCTGCCATCTAGTCGGCTTGGGGGTGACCCGGGAAATCGACTCGAACGCCTCCACGATGGTCCGGGCAGCGCGTAATTCCGCCTCGAGAAGCGGCTGGAATGCCTCCGCGAGGGTCGCCCCCAACAGATGCAGGGAGCCCTCGATGGTCTTGAGATACACCTCGACCGGCACGCCCAGCTCCCCGGCCCGCTGCTCCACCTGTTGTCGTACACCCTCTCTCACGTGCTCATCATCTCCCCGCGCGCTTGATGGAATATCGAGTAGTGCATCCGCGTCCTACACGCGTTGCAGAGCAGCCGGACATCGATCACTCTCAGGTTCTCGTCCAGCGTGTATGCCAGGACCGAGCTGCCCTTCCGCTTGCAGACCGAGCAGTTGACCCGGCTCTGAGCCGTGTTCTTCGGCGTCGTGTTGTGGATGGCGTACTTCATGCCACCCGCCGGTAGAGAATCCCCTCGGCCACCAGCTCGCACTCGTATCTCTCGGAGCCGTCGAGTTGCTTGTGGATCGCCGCAGGGACGGTTAGGCAGTACTGACGCGCGTTCGAACGGCGCACGGCCAAAGGGGGCTTGGGAAACCGGATACCTCGCGCTCTCAGAACCGCCCTTACCTGCCAGTAGGACATGCCGAGCAGATCGGAGATCATCCGGGAATCGAGGCCGTTCTCGACGTACTGGCGAACGATTTCATCGCGCAGGCTGGGCTTAGAAATCAGCTCGCGGCGGGCCTGATCGACACGCCGGCGGACCTCTTCGTAATCCTCCCGGCTCAACTGTCGGCAGGCGCTCATGCCGCCGAGCCTTCCGTCAGCTCGATCTCCATGCACTCGCCCGACTCGGAGCCGTAATGGGGCATCCCGAACTTGCGCTTTTGGAAGATCATGCAGACACGCGGCCTATGGCCCGGTCTGAGTACGACCAGGATGCGCGAGTGATGATTACAGTAGGTCGGGCGCCGGGGCTCGCGGTCGCCGTAGACGGCTAACCAGCCGCCGCGCTTGAGTACCCGGACCGCCTCCTTTGTGTAGGCGCCGGGGCGCAGTGGTGGAGTGCCGTACAACTGGCGTGCCTCTTCATCCGAGTAAGGCGGATCGAGGACTACGCAATCGAACGCCTCATCCTCGAAGGGAAGCTCATGGGCGTCACACACGTAGTCCGGCTCGAGCGTGGCGTCTAGGTCGCAGCGCACCCCGATCTCGGCCCTACCGCCGAACGGGTGCAGCACGTCAGCCGGATAGCCCAGGTACTGGTAGAGGTTCTGTTCGAAGTAGAGCGGAAATCCGCCCTTGTACTTGCTTCTCGGCGGGCGAGGTAGCGTCCAGGTGAGGGTCGGGATCACGCCGCCACCCTTGCACGCCGCCTGAGAATGTCGGCGATCTCTTCGAGCTGGCTTGGCCGCCAGCAGTACACCTCAGCGCCAGCACGCTCGAGCGCTTCGATCCATTCCCGCTGAGCGTCGGAGAGGCGACCTCGCTCGCTCTTGAGCTCAGCCAGGATGAGGCGCTCCCTAGCGAGGACAAGATCTGGAAAGCCCTTGCCATCGGCTTGCACGGGCGTACGCCAACCCTTCGCGGTCTGAGCGGCCCGGAAGTGTGCGATCCGCCAGCCAAACATATGCGCGAGTTCGATCACCGCACTCTGGAACTGGCCCTCTGTCTGTTCCGTAGTCATGCCCGCGCCAACCGTTTCCCGAGTTCATGGCGGTGTGCGTGGCATCGGGCGCATCTGACGTCACACTTTTCAATCTCGGCGACCTGGCGGCGACGTATCTCGTAGGCCCAACGGCCGCGCTCGTATGCCTTCCAGTTCTCAACTACCGGATCGGCGATCCACCGATCTCGCCGTTCCTGGTAGCGATCCAGCGCCCTCAACATCCGGCGGACGGCGCGCTGGAGGTCGCCGCGCTTCAATGCTTCGCGTTCGAGCCCTACGATCGCTCGCCCCCCGATGATCGCGATAGCGTTCCCAGCCTCGGCCATTTCGCGCAGGCCCGGAAGATACTCGGCGATTTCCTCGTCGTTGAGGGGAACGAGGTAGTTGGGATTCCACGGCACTTTGAAGTCGCTCACGCCCTCTCCCCCCGTTCGAGGGCTGCGCGGGCTTGGTCAGCCTCGATTCGGGCGAGGGCTGCACATCTCTGACACTTGATCACGAGATGATCGTGCCCGGCGTCCACCTCATCGCCGTAGACACATTCGCAGGGAGTTTGCCTCAGCGCCTCCACCGCTACCTGATTGGCTGCTTCAGCGTCCGCCTCGTTGTTCAGGTGCTCTTCAACGATCAGACGCACCATTTCGGGTGTCCGATCTTTGTCGCCTTTAGGAATACCGAAGCCCCCCGTCCCATAGATAGCCTCTAGCTCGCTCTCCAGGGCGGCGATGTGGGCGCGGATAAGATCCCAAGCGCGCGCCGGCAAGTAGATACCGTTGCTCGTACGAAGGGCCCCCGTCCTTTCTAGCAAAGCCGCAACTGACCTCCCCAATTCCGCCCCGCTCATCTTGCCGCTCATTTCGCTGGCCCCCCTACACAATCGGCGACCTCATCGTTTACAGCGGCGATAAACGCCTGAGTGTCGATAAGTCTCATCGTGTAGCCACAACATCGCGGCCATCCTCGCGATAGCGGACGATCTCCCGATCGCTCTTCACGTCCACAAATCGTGCAACGGCATAGGTATCCGCTCATTTCACTGGCTCCCCGGTGACTCCGCAGTCGGCGCAGTAGTAAATCTCGTCGTCATTGCTAACCCAATCGTGGGTGCCCTCATACCGATATGATTTACAAAAGAGCTGGCGTCGTTGAGCGTCGATTTCGTAGTAGAACCAGCGCAGGTACTTCATATCACTGTCCTTTCCAGGGTCGCCAGGAATCGGTTTTGGAATCGCGAACTTCGACACGAGCGAACTCACTGCGCCACGCTAATTTCCGAGCCGCACTATCACGTGCGTCAGCGCTTGCGTAGCTGCTAGTCCAACCGCGAAACCCGATGCGCCAGCTAGGCCATCCGTACCGCAACTGATACGGTCGCTCAGCCATCACACTGTCCTTTCGGGTGGGGATTGGAGGAGCCGCCCGACCGCCTCTGCGACTTGCACTTGCACGGCGTTCCCGAGCATTCGCAGTCGAGCGGTTCGGGACTCTCCGGCCGTCCATCCGGCGGGGAAACCTTGCATCCACTCGACGAACTCGGGAGAGAGCCGTCCTTGATTGTCAGTTGGTCGGGGGGCGAGGTGTCCGAAGGCGTGCTCCCAGCGTCGGATGGCGGTTTCGTAGGCGCCCCAAGCGAGTTCACTTCTGCCGCCAAACTCAGACCGTGCCTGCCCGCCTCCTGACTCGGCGTGCGCTTTGTCTGCCGGTTTTCGTTCGCTGATGCTCGCAGCGTCGGGAGCAAGCGCACCGCAGCCTGCAAGTCGCCCCGATCGTTCTCTCTCGGCTGTCCGTAGTGGTCGGCACTCGCCTTCGGGGTGGGAAGTAACGGCTGCTCGAAGCCCGCTCGTGCCAATACCGATAGGCTCGTGATCGCCTTTCGCGCACCGCCAGCCATTCGGGCCTTCATCGCTAGGTGTGCCTCGGGCGACTTCCCGTCGTCGTGAGTCGTCGGCGTCGGCAAGAGTGGCGAGGATGAAGAGGCGCTCGCGGCGGTGGGGAGCTCCAAGATCGGATGCCCGTAGGCAAAGCCAGCGCCCCACGTACCCGACTTCGGCCAGGTCGGCGAGCACGACTCCGAGAGCAGACTCGCCTGCATCGAGATCCAGGCCGGGCGCGGTTGTGATTGCGGAGACGTTCTCGAGCACGACGATCGCGGGACGAAGCGCGCGAATGGCTGCGGCGACTCCGAACCAGACCTGTCCGTGCTCTCCGGCCATGCCTGCTCGCTTGCCGGCGGTTGAGAAGTCTGGACAGGGGAAGCCGGCGGCGAAGAGATCGACTCTCGGGACGGCTGACCAGTCGACGGCGAAGAGGTCACCGAGGTTCGGGATGCCTTCGCGCTCGATGATGTGGGAGCAGGCGGGGTCGGTTTCACTGGCCCAGGCCCACTCGATGCCGAGCGCGCGCGAGAGCCCGAGGTCGAGCCCGAGGCAACCGGAACAGACCGAGCCGCCATTCACCCCAACCTCCTGAGCGGGGCGGGGGTCAAGCTGGCGCTCCCGTCGCGCGGCGCTGGAGTCGCCTACCAGCTTCGTGAACTTCAATCGTCGTCCAGCCACCATTAAGGAGGCACGCGCCCAGCTCGGCGTCCGTCATAGCCTGCGCCTGATCGTCAGCAGCAGTCGAGACTCCGGCGAGTCCGAGGAGCGCTTTACGAACGTCGTCGCGGGGCCATTCGTGCCCGCAGCGAGCACACACGAGCATCAGCCCGCTCACGCCGCTAGGCCCTCCACACTCCCGGCAGGCCGTATCCTCAGCCATCCTCTTCCTCCTTATGAGTGGCGGGGGTGCTGCGAAGCCACACCGCATTACGCGCTTGATTCAGGCTTCGCTCGTCAAGCAGTTCGGCGGCGGTGAGCATTTGAATAGCTCTGGCGAATCCACGCGCCTCAGCACGAAGCAGCCGCCGGTTTTTGTGGGAGACGGCGTATTCCTGGAATCGCAGTCCCTCTTCCCGGCCGAGAATGCTGATCGCGTCCGCTAGGTATTCAGGCATCCAGCCGAGCAGCGCCCAGGCCGCAGACGCTACGGCCATCAAGCGGTAGTCGCGCTTCTCTGCGGCTCTCGCAGCCGCGAGTTCGAGGGCCAGCATTTCGAGAACGCTGCCGCGCCTCTCAATCGGCGGATATTGGGGATCGCTCACCCGTCCGCTCCTTCGAGGGAGTCGGGGGTGGATATACAACGTAAGCAGACTGTGGGTTGCGCCAGCAATTGTCGGCTGTAAAGCGCCTCTGCCCAATCGCCACATTCGATGCAAACACCACACGTACAAACCGGCGTTAAACCCATGTTCGCGCAAGTGGCCTGCACCTTCCCGCAGCGATTACAGATTGGAGCGCTCACTTCCCCACCTCCTTAGGGAACGGGAACGCGGCTGCCTTGTCGGCTAGCTCAATGAGAGTTGCGGCGAGCGCCCGGGCATCGCTCTCGATCATCGGGCCGAACTCGCAATGGTCGATCGAGATCGTGGGCGGCCAGTAGTCGTCTGGGCCGTCCGGATAGTGCAACTGAATCTCCGCGAAGCTGAGCCCGTCGCAGGATTCCCAGAGGCGGTAGGCGTCCTCCTTCTCCAGCGCGACTTTCCGTAAGAGCTGCTCAACGAATCGCGGCGACCGGGCGCTCTCTCGACCGAAGATGAAGAGCAGATGGCCCAGCTCGCGGATGGCCGAATGGCGGTCGCGCTTAGGCATCGGGCGGCTCCTCGACTAGCCCGATCTCCGCCAGGTCGATCTCCTTCACGACCTTTACCTTCTTGACGCGAAACTCGCCGTCCGTGCCGAAGGGAATCGCAACGATGTCTTTGGCGGCGAACTCGACTAGGAGAATGCGGAAGCCCTCGCGCCATTCGCGGCAGCACCACGGCAGGCTGGCGATGTTGATCCCGGCGGCGCATTGCTTCGCCTCGTCGGGGTCGCACGTCTTGGCCTCTACCGTCTCGCCGATCTTGTAAGTCAGCTTGCCGTTCGATTGGATCGGCGAGCGGTAGTCGGCGTCGACCAGTTTGTAGGCGCGGATCTTCCCGGTCTGATGGAGCAGGAGCCGAAGGTCATCCGTTCTCCAGGCGTTGAAGCTCTTGGCCCCGTAGAGGTTGGCCCCGGAGAGGTCGGCCCCGTAGAGGTCGGCCCCGGAGAGGTTGGCCCTGGAGAGGTTGGCCCCGGAGAGGTTGGCCCCGGAGAGGTTGGCCCCGGAGAGGGTGGCGCCGGAG
>JALOCI010000011.1 GCA_023227835.1 Bacteroidales bacterium | reverse complement strand
AAGGCCTTCAGGTCTACCCAGAGAGGTGTCAGGAATATCAATTTCTTCCTCTTCAGGCTAAGTAAAATTTATGCCTGAAATTTATTGCTCCACCTACTTTTCAATTTGATCCCTCAGAAGATGGAGAGGTTGAATTTTCTATAAGCAAAAGAGCAGCTACATTTCTGTAACTGCTCTTTTTGAAGTGGTGTCACCAGGAATCGAACCGGGGACACAAGGATTTTCAGTCCTTTGCTCTACCAACTGAGCTATGACACCATTTTGTTTGGTTTGGGAGTGCAAAAGTAGCACTATTTTTCTTTTGTGCAAAAAAATTAACCAAAGTTTTGTCGGAATGAGGCGACTCGAACGCCCGACCCCTACGTCCCGAACGTAGTGCGCTACCAACTGCGCTACATTCCGATAATTGTCGTATATTTGCCGCAAATATAAATAAAAATATGGCAACTACAGCAGATTTTAAAAACGGCTTATGTATTGATTTCAATGGAAAGCCATGCAGTATAGTATGGTTCCAGCATGTTAAACCAGGTAAAGGGGGCGCATTTGTAAAGGTAAAGATGAGAAACCTCGAAAATGGCAGGATACTGGAGAACACATACACTGCTGGTGAAAAAATTGAGACAATAAGCGTTGAGAGAAGACCTTACCAATTTCTTTATAAAGATGATATGGGCTTCAACTTCATGCATACGGAGACTTTCGAGCAGATTTCACTTGGAACCGAGATGGTGGACAATTCAGACCTCATGAAAGAGGGACAATATGTTGAAATGATGTTCCTTGCTGATCAGGAGAGGGTTCTCACTTGCGAGCTTCCTCCGTTTGTGGAAATGGAGGTTACTTATACAGAACCTGCAGTCAAAGGCGATACTGCGTCTACAAATGCGCAGAAGGCAGCAACCCTTGAGACCGGCGCGGAAATTATGGTTCCGCTTTTCATTAATCAGGGCGAGAGGATTAAGGTGGATACACGCGACAGATCCTACTACGAACGCTGCAAGTAATGAAAAGCAGATCTATCCTTATAGCTGTATCGTTATTACTCCTCTCATGCGGAAGGGGTAATAACTATCAGCTCCCTACAACTGCGCAGATTGACAAGCAGATTGTTGCCGGTAATTACACCGAGGCTGCAAAACTTATAAGACTAAAACTTATAAGTGATACTCTGTCGGAAAGTGAGAGATGGGACTTGAATTTCAAGTTGGAGAGGATGGATAGAATCCGTTATGATTTCAGGGCGAAGGACACTACTGTAATCAACTATATTAAGAAATATTACCCTGAGGTTTCCAAAGAGGAAATTGAGAATTGGGAAAAGAGCAACGCTTTGGAACACATGGTCATTGACGGCACAAAGTGTTATTTTCGCTCTGCAGCCAGAAATCTTTTCAGAATCGACTCTGTCGCTGCAAAACACTTCACAAACCCCGATGGAGCTAATGGGGACTCTATGACACGATTCCTCTCAAAACTGATTCCTGAGCTGGTTTCAGACAAGAGTGCAGGAAAGAGCCCATACATTAAACCGGTTACAATGAGTGTTAAATATACCCTTACTGTGGAGCCCAACCAGGTTCCGGCCGGTGAAATCATCAGAGTATGGCTACCATACCCGAGAGGCGATGTCAGGAGTCAATCAGGCATTAAATTTATTTCCGCTTCACAACCCGATTACATAATCTCTCCGGACAATTATCTGCACCAGAGTGTCTATATGGAGAAGAGAGCGGTTAAGGACTCTTCAGCCAGGTTTTCTATCGAGTTTGAGTACACCTCCTCGGCACAGTATTTTGCATTCAGTGCCGAAGATGTTAGACCATATAACACCGAGGACTCCCTTTACAGGAGATACACTTCGGAAGTTGCTCCGCATATTGTATTCAGTGACAAGATAAAGGAGATTACCTCGCAGATTGTGGGCAATGAGACAAATCCTTATAAAAAGCTCAGGCTTATTTATGAATGGATTGACAGCAATTTTCCCTGGGCAAGTGCCAGAGAATACTCAACCATCGAAAATATTCCGGAATATGTTCTTGCCAACCGTCACGGGGATTGCGGACAGGTATCACTTTTGATGATTACTATGGCCAGATATGCAGGCATACCTGCAAAATGGCAATCAGGATGGATGATGCATCCGGGAAACATCAACCTTCACGATTGGGCTGAAGTCTATTTCGAGGGGCAAGGATGGGTACCTGTAGATCAATCTTTTGGAAGGGTTAAGAGCGCCAAGGGCAATGACAATGCCTACTTCTTCTACACTAAAGGGCTCGATGCATACAGAATGATTGTGAATCAGGATATCTCCGCACCATTTTACCCCGCAAAGATCTATCCCAGAAGTGAGACCGTAGATTTCCAACGTGGCGAGGTCGAATGGAGAGGCGGCAACCTCTATTTCAACAAATGGGACTATGACATGAATGTCAGTTATCGCTAGAGCTTTCTGATAATATTAATACCATCACGAAGAGGGAGAATGATGTTTTCAACACGTTCGTCCTCTTTGATTTTTTTATTAAAGTCCAATATCTCTCTTGTCTGTGCATCTTTTGGCACATTGTCCTGATATACCTTCCCGTCCCAAAGCACATTGTCTGCAAGAATAATTCCTCCCGAAGGAACTTTGTCCACCACGAGGTCATAATAGGTCGAGTACTCTCTTTTATTTGCATCAATGAAGACAAGTTGATAACACTTCTCCAACGTTGGTAATATCTCTATAGCATCCCCGAAATGGAGACAGATTCTGTCTGTAAGACCTGCCCTGCTTACTGCCTCACGTATTAACGGCTCTAGCTCATCATTCTTCTCCAGGGCATCAAGTGTTCCCGTATTGCTTAATCCTGAAGCGAGGCAAATAGCAGAATACCCAGTGAATGTGCCTATTTCCAGAATATTGTCAGGCTGTATCATCTTTGAAATCATCTGTAATAGCCCTCCCTGAATAGAACCGGAAAGCATTCTAGCATGATTGGTCCGGAGGTTTGTCTCTCTTTCCAGCCATTCAAGAGCATCACTCAAAGGTGAAGAGTTTTCCCGTATATATATATCCTCCTTTGTCATTTTCACCTGTATATTAATGTTCTCATACGTTCTTCAGAGAACATCTCACATGAGATTCTGTGTATCTGAGCCGGTGTAACCGCTTCGATCTTCTGTCCTATCACCTCTATTGAATCGATTTTGTTGTACACAAGAAGAGATTTCCCCATTGAAAGACATTGATTTTCAGGATTATTCATAGATATAGCAAGTTGCCCGAGTAATTGTTTTTTTGCTGACTTTAATGCAACGGATGAAATTTCCGAAGATGTCATATTTCTGAGCTCCTTTAATACCAGATCTGATGCTTTCTCCAGGCTACCCTTATCCGTGCCGAAATAAATTGTAAATATTCCCGTCTCTTTGTAAGGTGTGTACGATGCATCAACAGTATAGACCAAGCCGTGTTTTTCTCTAAGTATCTGGTTTAGTCTGGAATTGATTGCTGGCCCACCCAGGATATTCGTAAGCAGGGAGAGTGCCACCCGGCCTTCGTCATAGAGACTGTATGCCGGACAGCCTATTATACAGTGCGCCTGATGAGTTTTCTTTGGAATTACCACGCTCTGTTCAGCTACTGATATGGGTTTTAAACTCTCTGCCTTGTCCGGGGCAAACATTCTTTCACTCGCCTTTGAAGTGAAATATTTGTCTACAATCTTATGACATTTCTCCTCCGGAAGGTCTGCGACAATCGAAAATGTCATGTTTTCAGGAGTGTAATACTCAGAGGTAAAACTCTTGATATTGTCAACCCTTATGTGTCTGACAGTTGACGGGACCCCCAATATGGGCATAGATAGAGGATGTTCTCCAAAGAGCAGGATGTCGTAATCATCGTAAATCAGTTCAGATGGCGTGTCTTTGTATGACTTTATCTCTTCCAGTATAATGTCTCTCTCTTTGATAAACTCTTTCTCGGGGAAAACCGAATTAAATGTAATATCGTGAAGAAGCTCTATAGCTTTCGGAAGATCCTCCTTAAGGACTGTAGCATGTACGACAGTCTCTTCTTTAGTAGTATAGGCATTTAGTTCTCCCCCGCACTTTTCCAGCAGGTTATTTATCTGTTTTGCACTCTTTTGCTTAGTACCTTTAAATATCATATGCTCAGTAAAATGAGCAAGACCATTTTCGGATTTCTCCTCATCCCTTGTACCTGCACCGATACTCAATGCACAATATGCAACGGGAGATTTTATGTTTTTATATGCAAACCTTACACCCATGATTATTTTCTGTATGGAGCCGATATTTTTTTAATATCACTCCTTGAAAAACCGGCAGGAGAACTGCTTGTTACTTTTTTCTTCTTGAAGAAGTATAACCTGCCTTCCGCAGGATCAATAACAAGTTTATAACAGTATCCGCCTTTGTGTCCCTCTTTGGGAGAAATAACAAGACCAACAGCTACATCATCCGAGAATTCAATCATGGCTTTCTCAATAGCATCCTGATCAACAGTCTCCGCACGCCCCCTGAATGTCCATTTTATCTCGTCCGGCTCTGTTTTAAATGCAATATCCTCAGCTCTGAAAAGTAATGTTTTACCATTGATTCCGGTGAGATTTCCCAAAGAAGAACCGCCACTCAGTGATATCATAAGATTCTTCTGGACTTTTAATATATAATCTTGCATAATCTGCAGGTAAGATGGCAAAAATGGAAATATCTCCCCCGATTCATCGTCTTTTGCCTGAAGGGGCAGAGAGATCATTTCTGCACTCATAAATAACCCTTTTTTGAACTCGGGACCACCCTTTATCAGAGAGAGAAACTCAAGAGAGGGCTGGTACTCATCATTAAATATTCCGTCTGTCCTTAAAAGAAAGAAATATGTAGTGTCCTCTTTTATTTGCTCATACTCCTGAGGTGTGCAGAATTCGTATGGTGATATTTTCCACTCCTTTTTAACGGCGTCCCGGATATATGCGTCAATAATACCCTCATCTGAAAGTACCACCTTTGTGGTCTTTGCACCAAAATTTCTAAAATTGTTTCTGGCATCTTTAATAGGTTTCTGACCCGATGCCAGTGATATTGAAAAAAGTGAAAAAACAAGCAGGATTAAATGTCTCATAGAAGTGATGATGTGAATCGCAAAATTAGATAAAAATTTGTACTTTTGTCCGGTATGGAAAGATTTATTGTATCAGCCAGAAAGTACAGACCGAACAGTTTCGAAAACCTGATCGGTCAGGAAAATATCGCAAGGACACTCAAAAATTCCATTACCCGCAAACAACTAGCCCATGCCTATCTCTTTTGTGGACCGAGAGGTGTCGGTAAAACCACAAGTGCAAGGATTTTCGCCAAGACAATCAATTGTCTTAATCCATCTGATAATATGGACCCTTGCGGAGTATGCGAGTCTTGTGTCTCATTTGCCGAAGGACGCTCATATTCAATACATGAGCTGGATGCCGCATCAAATAATTCAGTTGATGACATCAGGCAACTGAATGATCTTGTAAGGATTCCGCCTCAAATCGGCAAATACAGTGTTTACATTATTGATGAGGTACATATGCTTTCCCAGGCTGCTTTCAATGCTTTTCTAAAGACACTGGAAGAACCGCCCGCTCATGCAATTTTCATTCTTGCCACGACGGAGAAACACAAAATACTTCCTACAATTCTGTCAAGATGCCAGACTTATGACTTCAACAGGATTTCTGTAGAGGACATTGTCAGAAATCTTAAGGATATAGCCCTTAAAGAGGGCGTTACGATTGATATAGAAGCCCTTCACATAATAGCGCAGAAAGCAGACGGAGCAATGAGAGATGCTTTGACTCTTTTTGACCAGACTGTTGCCTTCTGTGGACAGGATGTAAGTTACGGACAGGTAATATCCACATTAAATGTGCTTGATTACGAGTACTATATCCGACTGACCAATCATTTCCTCAACTCTTCCCACGCCGAGGTTATGTTGATATTTGACGAGATTCTTTCAAAAGGATTCAATGCACTTCACTTCATTGCCGGACTTAGTTCTCATTTCAGGGATTTGCTTATTTGCAAGGATCGAAGTACTCAGCAACTTCTTGATTTAGCTCCGAGTGTGGCGGAAAAATATCGTGAACAATCTGAAAGATGCAGTCTGAACTTTCTTTATGATGCACTGAGTATAACAACAGCCTGCGAAGCCGGATATAAACTGAGCGGAAATCAGAGACTTCATATAGAGTTTGCTCTTTTCCGCCTGTGCAGGATTACATCTCCTGATTGGATAAGCGGCGAGGTGAAGAGGGGGTTAGTGAAGAGTGAGGGAGTGAAAAGTGTGGAAGTGAAAAGTGATGGAGTGAAAAGTGAACAGCCGGTGAAGAGTGAGGAAGTGAAAAGTGTGGAAGTGAAAAGTGAGGAAGTGAAAAGTGAAGAGCAGGTGAATAGTGCCGGAATCGAGATAAAACCCAAAGCTGAACCACAAACAAAATCCATGACCACATCCATCAAGGATTTGATGAAATCGGCTGAACAGACAATTTCGATCCAAGAGGAGATCAGGACACAGGAGCGCGGCGAGGATGATTTCGACATGGAGAAGCTACTTCCTGTATGGGAAAGGATGGCCGAGTCCGAAAAATCACTCCCAAACCTTGCAAATGCACTGCGCCAATGCTCTCCTGTCATTTCTGAAAAAACGAAGATTCACTTCATGGTTGGAAACCAGGCCCAGAAGGAATGGATTGAAAGAAAATGCATTTTAAGGCTGAATGAGTTTCTACAAAAGCACCTCAACAATAAAAACATTGAACTATCAATTTCTGTCACCCCGGATGATAAGAGAGAGAAAAAACTTTACCTTCCTGAAGAAAAGGCAAACTTTTTGTTAGGAAGCAATCCCGAGTTGAAAGAGTTGCAAAACGACCTGAAACTCGAGATAAAATAGACAAAAAAAATTAAAATGCGCTTACACTGCAGCAACTTAGTTAAAAAATACGGATCCCGTACTGTCGTAAAGAATGTATCCATTGAGGTGGAACAAGGGGAAATTGTGGGTTTACTCGGTCCAAACGGAGCCGGAAAAACCACAAGCTTCTATATGATAACAGGACTTATAAAACCTAATTCCGGAAGGATTTTCCTCGACAATGAGGAGATTACGGATCTTCCTATGTACAAAAGAGCTCAGAAAGGATTGGGATACCTTGCCCAGGAAGCTTCTGTCTTCAGGAAGATGAGTGTGGAGAATAATATTATGTCTGTCATGGAACTTTCTGATATGACAAAACAAGAGAGAACGGACAGGCTTGAAGAGTTGTTGGCGGAATTCGGGCTTCAGGGTGTAAGAAAAAGCATGGGAATCCAGCTTTCAGGCGGTGAAAGAAGAAGGTGCGAGATTGCTCGTGCACTTGCTATCGATCCCAAATTCATTCTGCTGGACGAACCGTTTGCGGGAGTTGATCCTATTGCGGTTGAGGATATACAGCACATTATTGCCAAACTGAAGACCAAGAATATAGGCATTATTATAACCGACCACAATGTCCACGAGACTTTGGCAATTACTGACAGAGCTTATCTTTTATATGAGGGCAGTATTTTGGAAAGCGGATCGGCGGAGGTTCTTGCAAACAATCCGGAGGTTAGGAGAAAATACCTGGGAGAGAATTTTGAGCTTAGAAAAGCTGTTCTCAAGACGAAAAAAAATGAGGACGGCACCATCAACAAGACAGATAAGAAAATCCACAAACCCAAAACCGCTGAATTGCAAGACCGGAAATCTGTTCCTGAAAATGATGCCGACATCGAAAACTACTCTGACAAGGCCTCAGACCTTGAAAAAGGCGAATAACTACTTAACTACACTACTTATTAACTTTAATTACTTTAACTGAGTCTTTTTCACAGCACTCTCCCGACTGGCCGTGCTTAGCCTCTTTGCATGTGCCTTTGCATCCGTCTGCCTTATGTTTGGTTCCATCTTTACAACATGCTTGTCCGCAAGCTTCTCCCTTGCAGTTTCCGTCATTACATCCCGCTGATTTAACAACTTTGCGCATCTGAATCTGCCTTTGCATCATGCCGGCTCCCTGAGGATTGTGCTGACGTTCATGCATCATATCCATCCTTACCCTTTGTTCTTCTGTAAGTATTGATCTGACTTTATTTCTGTAATCAGCACCAGTCTTCATCTTTTGGTTCATAAGATCGGTAATCTCATCAATCTTGGCATTAACCTTCTTCATGTCCGGTTTTTCAGCCAATTGCAGAGTTTTCAGCTGAGCTTTCCTCTCTCCTAACAGATTATTTATCTGAATCATCTGCTTGTCATAGGCAAGTTTAAAATCTGCCATTTGCTTTTTTTGGTCATCAGTAAATTTCGGAGCCAGTTTCTGAGGATTAGCCTTCATATATCCTCTCTCAGTTGCAGGCTTCATTGTCTTCCTCATTTCTCTCTGAGGTTCCTGTGCAGATAAGGTTGCAACTAGTGCAAACATTATTAACAAACTAAGCGTCTTTTTCATATTCGTACAATTTTAAATTGTTGTTTAGCATTAAGACATCCTATAGAATAAAAGGTTTAATTATGTCAAAGATTTGTTACCTTTGCCGAATCATTTTAAGGCATTATTTAACATAAAATCATAAATATGGCAGAAAAATTATTCGCTGAGTTTCCGCCTGTTTCCACCCAACAATGGGAAGAGGTGATCGCTAAGGACCTTAAAGGCGCTGACTACGAGAAAAAGCTCGTATGGAAAACACTGGAGGGATTCCCTGTTCGTCCGTACTACCGTGCAGAAGATCTTGAAAATTTAAAACACCTGCAAAGTGCCCCGGGTGAATTTCCTTTTGTCAGAGGCACAAAGACCAACAACAACTGGCTTATACGTCAAGGATACTGCGCTTGGGGAAATCCCGAAAAGGCAAATGAACAGGCAATAGACGGTCTTAACAAAGGGGTAGAATCTGTTGCTTTCTGCATAGATGGCAAAAAAGCACTCACAGTTGCCGATATGGCAAAACTTCTTAAAGGGATAGACCTTGACAAGACAGAGGTTAATTTTGAAGGGTGCTCATGTGGTGCACCGGAAACAATAAAAGCCTTCATTTCATACGCAAAAAGCACAGGGGCAAAAGCTGACGAGGTTTATGCCTCTTTTGATTTTGACCCGCTGAGAGCTCTGACAACTTCCGGAGCCTTTTGCTGTCCTGACTACAAGGCTGCTATTAAAGAGTGTATCTCTGCTGTTGCGGAGTATCCAAGGGTACGTGTGATAGGTGTTGAAGGGTACTCATTTAATGATGCAGGTTCTACAATTGTTCAGGAACTCGGTTTTTCTCTTGCCATGGGAAGCGAGTATATGGCTACAATCACAGAACTGGGCTTCTCTGCTGAAGAGGCTGCCAGAAGGGTTAAGTTTACATTTGGCATAAGTGCAAATTATTTCTTTGAGATTGCAAAATTCCGCGCAGCGAGAATGTTGTGGTCAAATATTGTAAAGGAGTACGGCTCAACTAAAGAGTGCACCCAGAAGATGAAGATCCACGCTGTTACAAGCCAGTGGAACCAGACTGTTTACGATTCTTATGTAAATATGCTTCGCGCAACAACTGAGGCCATGAGCGCCTCTCTGGCAGGAGTTGACTCTCTCGAGGTTCTTCCTTTTGATTATCAATACAATGAACCGGGAGAATTTAGTAATCGTATAGCAAGAAATGTACAGATTATTCTAAAAGAGGAGTCTCACTTCAATAAAGTTGAAGACCCTGCGGCCGGCTCTTATTATATCGAGACCCTGACCTCTTCTATTGCCAATGAGGCATGGAAACTGTTTGTCAAGGTTGAGGAGATGGGTGGTTACACCGAAGCCTTCACTAAGGGTTTTGTTCAGGCTGAGGTAAAAGCTACTGCAAACAAAAAAGACATGAACATTGCAACACGCAGAGAGACATTGCTTGGCACAAATCAATACCCTAACTTCACCGAGAAGGTTGACAAGGCTGTCACTTTGGATGTTGTAACCAGAGGGTCTGAATCTGAAAAAAGTCCTGTCATGATAGCAGAACCTATTGAGAAATACCGCGGAGCACAGGCTTTCGAAGCACTTCGTTTCGCAACAGAAAAGAGTGGCAAGCAGCCTAAAGCATTCATGCTTACTTATGGCAATCTCGCTTTCTGCCGTGCACGTGCTCAATTTTCTTGTAATTTCTTTGCCGTTGCAGGTATAGAGGTTGTGGACAACAACAGGTTTGCCACAATTGAGGAGGGTGTTGCCGCAGCTATCGAGGCGAAGGCAGACATCGTTGTAGCATGCTCTTCTGATGACGAATATGCTGAATCAGTACCTCAGATTAACGCTCTTCTTGGCAATAAGGCAATCCTTGTTGTGGCCGGAGAGCCTGAGTGCAAGGATGAACTTATCTCAAAAGGCATCAAGAACTTTATAAGTGTAAAGAGCAACTTACTTGAGACATTAAAGGGTTACCAGGCTCAATTGGGTATTTAATCATGTAATAAAATTTTTTAGATATGCGTCCAAAATTTTCAGAAATAAAATATAACGGAGGGAGTGCTGCTGCGCAGGAGAACTCAACATGGATGACCTCCGAACAAATTCCGGTTAAAGGGGTCTATACTGCAAAAGATCTCGAAGGTATGGAACACCTCAGCTACGCTGCCGGTATTGCACCATTCCTCCGTGGCCCTTACAGCACAATGTACGTACAGAAACCATGGACTATCCGTCAATATGCAGGTTTCTCAACAGCAGAGGAGTCAAACGCCTTTTACAGAAGAAATCTTGCGGCAGGACAGAAGGGTCTCTCTGTTGCTTTTGACCTTGCAACACACAGAGGATATGATGCTGACCACCCAAGGGTTGTCGGTGATGTGGGTAAAGCCGGTGTAAGTATATGCAGTGTTGAAGACATGAAGGTCCTTTTCGACCAGATTCCTCTAAACAAGATGTCTGTTTCGATGACTATGAACGGTGCCGTTCTTCCTATCCTCGCCTTCTATATTGTAGCAGGTATGGAGCAGGGAGCAAAGCTTGAGGAGATGGCCGGAACAATTCAGAATGACATTCTGAAGGAGTTCATGGTAAGAAATACATATATCTACCCTCCTGAATTCTCAATGAGGATAATCGGTGATATATTCTCGTACACAGCCAGGAACATGCCTAAATTCAACTCTATATCAATCTCCGGCTACCATATGCAGGAGGCAGGTGCAACTTGCGATATAGAGATGGCTTACACTCTTGCTGACGGTCTTGAGTATCTGAGGACAGGTATTGCTGCAGGTATGAGTGTTGACCAATTCGCTCCAAGGCTCTCTTTCTTCTGGGCTATCGGCATGAACCACTTTATGGAGATTGCCAAGATGAGGGCTGCCCGTATGATATGGGCAAAGCTGGTTAACCAGTTCTCGCCTAAGAACCCTAAATCACTATCTCTCAGGACTCACTGCCAGACATCAGGTTGGTCTCTCACTGAGCAGGATCCTTTCAACAACGTTGCAAGAACCTGCATTGAGGCTATGGGGGCAGCTCTGGGTCACACCCAGTCACTGCATACAAATGCTCTTGATGAGGCTATTGCTCTTCCTACAGACTTCTCTGCACGTATTGCAAGAAATACCCAGATTTACATACAAGAGGAGACTAATGTTACAAGGTCTCTCGACCCTTGGGCCGGTTCTTACTATGTTGAGAAACTGACTCAGGAGATTGCAGAGCGTGCATGGAGCCACATTGAGGAGGTTGAGAAACTCGGCGGTATGGCTAAAGCTATCGAGACCGGTATTCCTAAACTCCGTATTGAAGAGGCCGCTGCAAGGAAACAGGCAAGAATTGACTCTGGACTTGATACAATTGTAGGTATTAATAAATACAGGCTGGATAAAGAAGATCCGCTCGAGATACTTGACGTTGACAATACCAAGGTCAGAGAGTCTCAGATTGCAAGGCTTAAAGAGTTACGTGCCAACCGTGACGAGGCAAAGGTAAAAGCTGCCCTTGCTGCTATTACAGAAGCTGCCGGAAATAAAACAGGTAATCTTCTTGAACTTGCCATTGAGGCAGCCAAAGTACGTGCAACCCTGGGAGAGATTTCAGACGCATGTGAGGCTGTGGCAGGAAGATATAAAGCAATTATCCGTATGAACACAGGTGTATATTCTAGTGAGGTTAAGAATGACAGCGACTTCGAGAAAGCTAAGAAACTCGTTGCTGAATTCGCCAAGAAAGAGGGACGTCAACCTCGTATTATGATTGCAAAACTCGGACAGGACGGACACGACCGCGGAGCAAAAGTTGTAGCTACAGGTTATGCTGACTGCGGCTTTGACGTAGATATGGGTCCTCTGTTCCAGACTCCTGAAGAGGCTGCAAAACAGGCTGTAGAGAATGACGTACACGTAGTAGGAGTATCATCTCTTGCTGCGGGTCACAAGACTCTGGTACCTCAGATTATAGGGGAACTGAAGAAACTCGGTCGTGAAGATATCATGGTTATTGTCGGTGGTGTTATCCCTGCACAGGACTATGATGCACTTTACAAGGCCGGTGCTGCTGCCATATTCGGCCCGGGCACATCAGTCTCAGTTGCCTCAATCAAACTTATGGAGCTTCTTCTCCAAAAGTTTGAGTAATCCGGTTAAATAGATAAAAGGTCGCCTGAAATAATTGTTCCGGCGACCTTTATTTTTAAAAACATCTGTTTGTATGAAGAATAAGCTGGTCGCAATTGTAATACCGCTCTACTATACCAATCTCGGCAAATTTGACAGGCTGAGCGTCTCTCGTTGCTTTGAATTCTGGAAGGATAAGTTTGATATATACTTTGTCAAGCCGGAGAGTCTGGATATTTCAGAAGTACAGGAGGAGTACCGTGGTGCAGAGGCAATCTCTTTTACTGATTCCTATTTTTCAGATATCAAGGGTTATAACCGACTTATGTTATCGGCAGATTTCTACGGGAAATTCCTTGATTATGAGTATATATTTCTTTATCAAACAGACGGATATGTTTTTAAAGACGAACTTGAAGATTGGTGCGGAAAGGGTTATGACTATATAGGAGCACCATGGATACCATCTCCCAAGCCACTCCCCTATTTAGACAAGATATTTGTAAAAATGAGGCAGATAATAAATAAATGGCAGGAAAAACCAGACAGATCAGAGTTGTATTATCAGGTAGGAAATGGTGGCGTATCACTTAGAAAAAGCGTTGTTTTTCACAATACCGCACTCTCAGACAAAGAGAACATTGACCTTTATGTATCCAGATTGGGAAAAAGCTCCTTGTACAATGAGGATGTATATTGGTTCCGCGCTCCCGGAAACGGCACTGACGGAAAATTATACAAGCCCGGATTCTCTGAGGCTCTCTCCTTTGCTTTTGATATGAACCCCGGCGAATGTCTCCGTCTTAACAACGGGCGACTCCCTTTCTGTTGCCATGGTTTCTCAAAACCGAAGTTTCAAAAATTCTGGAAGAGATTTATCAATCTCACTTGACTCTCACAAAATCAAGATCCTGAAAATCGTAGCTGAAATCTGTCTCCGGAGAGATGGCTTTCATAACAAACCCATTCGGATTACCCTCAAAATCCTTGCTGAAGTGAATGAATGCATCCGCGTCAAAGCTTCTTTCATCCCATTTGACAACAAAAGTATTGTCTAAGTAATAGCATAGCACACCTTTTAACAAAGGTGACATTTCAGACGAAAATCTCAGTTCCCCGTTTTCAAGAGTAATATTCACATTACCAAACCAGTTATCTTTATATTTACCCTCATAGCTTCTGAGCATCACCTCCCCCGGAGCAAATTTCGAAGAGTTGGCAACCTTTGCCCAGACCTTGCTGACAACGTGATGTGCTTCAGAGAGATTCGATACGGTTGCCTCCAATGTTTCCTTCAATCTGTCTCTTCCGTACACTCCGATATAACTGTCCTTAATAGTATTTGTTATGGCAACAAAGGCTCCGGATGCCTGCTGATTGGTCAGTACAATTATACCTAGCTTCAGTTCAGGAATCATGGTAACCTGAGTTACTACGCCGCTTAATCCGCCGGTGTGCGAAACCTGCTTGAAACCATTGATGTCATTTACCCTCCAGCCCAGGGCATATGCGGAAAAATTCGTCTTATAACCGGATCCTCCTGCGGGGATGATTGTCTGCGGAGACCACATCTCTCTTGCTGTTTTCTGCGAAAAGATACTTTTGGACAAATCCTTCCCATATTTACCGCCATTGAGTTGCATCATCACCCATTTACTCAAATCTGACACACTGGTAAAAATGCCTCCTGCTGCATTTCCGACGTTGGTAAAGCTCATCGGGACTCTCTGAATGATTCCCTGTACCGGTACATGAGCATCAATCACATTGCTTTTATCCTTTAATCTTTTATAACATGCAGCACTCCTGCCCATACCAAGCGGTGTCATTATCCTGCTCTCCACAAACTCCTCCCAGCTCATTCCGGAGACTCTAGCCACCACCTCTCCCGCAACTATATACAAAAGGTTGTCATAATCGTATTTTGTCCTGAATGACGAGACAGGTTTTAGGTATCTCATATTGTGAATTATCTCCTTCAACGTGAAATATGAACCATCTGGCCAAAGCATGAGGTCTCCGGCTCCAAGACCAAGACCGCTCCTGTGTGTAAGGAGGTCTCTGACTGTAAATTCATTTGTAACATAGGGATCATATAGCTTGAACTCGGGGATAATGTCAGTAACCCGGGTTTCCCATGTCAATTTACCTTCATCTGTAAGTATTGCAAGAGCTGCAGCAGTAAACGCCTTACTGTTCGAAGCAATTGCAAACAGAGTATTCTCGTCGGTTCTCTCTTTTGTGATTATTGATGAAACACCGTAACCTTTCATGTGTACTATTTTGTCATCTTTTACAACTGCAACTGCAATTCCTGGCACGTTAAAAGATTTCATGGTTTTTTCAACCAGGTCGTCTATATCATGAGAGGAGATTCCCTGAGCAAAAATTGCAGAGGTTATCAAGACCAGAAAGCCGGTCAGAAATATTGAACGTAACAGAAAACGAAAGCTTTTCATAATTGAGAATTTAGTAACTGCAAGATAGAAAAATTTGTTTAAATTCGCATAAACAGAGAACCATGGATACTATATTGATTATACTGGGCTTTTTCTTTGCTTTTGCAGGAATTTTAGGATGTTTTCTTCCCGTAATCCCCGGACCGCCACTCTCTTTCATCGCTCTCCTTCTGGTTCACTTTACGAAAGGGGCGGATCTAAGCAGCAGTTTGCTGCTTACTATGGCTGTGCTTACAATTGTTGTAACCGTCCTTGATTATGTGATTCCTGCCTGGGGTACTAAAAGGTTCGGAGGTACAAAATATGGTACATGGGGAGCTACTATCGGATTGATAGTAGGCTTCTTTCTTGGACCTATAGGCATTATAGCCGGTCCGTTCGCCGGAGCTGTTCTTGGCGAGATGCTGGGAGGTTCATCAGGCAGCAAGGCTCTTCGTGCAGGATTGGGCTCTTTTTTCGGATTCCTTTTGGGAGTGGGATTAAAGCTTATAGTCTCAGGTATTATGCTGTTCTACTACTTTAAATACTCCCTGCCTGTAATTAAACAGCTGATATCATCTCTCTGAAAGCATCCGGAAGGTATTCAATCAAATCTCCGGACATCAGTGATATCTCTCCTATTTCATCCGCGGCAATATCACCTGCCAGTCCGTGCAGATATACACCTATACAGGCTGCCTCAGCCAGAGGATAGCCCTGCGCTAGAAGAGCCAGCAATACTCCTGTAAGGACATCTCCGCTCCCTGCGGTTGCCATACCCGGATTCCCTGTCGGATTAACAAAGAGCCGTCCGTCTGGAGATGTGATTGTAGTGCCATATCCTTTAAGAACAACAACTGCAGAGTATTTCCGGGAAAAGTCGGACTGTAGTTGTCTCTTGTTAGCTTCGGTGACCTCCTCTCCAATCAATCTGGAAAATTCCATTTTATGAGGAGTGAAAATAGTTCCCTCAGGCAAAAGCCGGAGTAACTCTCTGTTTTTTGCAAGAATATTGATAGCATCGGCATCAACAATCAAGTTGGCCGGTTTTGATCTCAATAAGACCTCAATTGCCCTTACAGTATCCTGATGCATACCCAGTCCCGGACCTATTGCCAGAGCGTCATATTTATCAAGTGGAGGCGTAGCTGAAAAAAAGCTGTGAGACGAATCAACACTACACATTACTTCTGGAACAGTAGTCTGCATAATCTGATAACCGCATACAGGTATATGTGCTGTCAATAATCCTGCGCCGGACCTCATACATGCTCTAGAAGCCAGCACAGCAGCTCCCATCATTCCGTATGAACCGCCGATAAGCATTGCGTGCCCGTAATCACCCTTGTGCGTGTCTGCTTTACGCCTCCTCATCAAACTTCTGATATAATCTGAAGTAAGGGTCTCAATGTTTGCGGATTTTCTTTCCATACTTTTTAATTTTTTAATAATCTACCTTATAATCGTTATCAGATTTAAAGTTTTCATACTCCATATCCTTCCTCATAATGTGAAAGTTCCACCACTCATAAAGAAAATTCAACACTGTCTGCGGAGAGGGCGGGGTGTTACTCATAAGGTTAACATTGAACATTGCCACTTTATATATGTAGTCCTTATGAAAGCCGACATGCTGTTCATAACTTGGATACGAAAGATTCAGCATATAGTTTTCCTCACGTTGGAAATGCCTCAAACTGTAATCAGTCATCTCCGAAAGGATTCTTGCAAATTCAGATAAGGTAAAATTATCTCCTTCATTAAGGTCAAGGAGTTGGTTGTAGATATCAATTATACGTTTATGATCGTTGTCAATCTCCATGTTCCCTATTGAGAGAGAATTTCCCCACACTATCTTCTTATTTTTTTCCATATTCATTATAATTAATTGTAAAATATTCAAAACAGCCTCTGTCTGCCATTGTAACGAAGGCATCTACCTTTTTCCCCTTTATTTTCAAAGCTATGTTAGAACAGAGTTTCCCCTTCAATGGGATCTCTTTAAGTAATTTCCCTTTTGGTGAGAGTATCACTACCGCCCCCTTTCCGTGTCTTGTGACAAAAAGGTTGCCCCATTTATCACAACGCATCCCATCCATACCGAAATCGTCAAATTTTATGAACAGCCTCTTGTTGGCGACAGTACCGGCAGGTGTTATGTCATATCTCCATATTATACGACTCACGGATTCGTTTACATATAAATTTTTGCCGTCAGGACTAACTTCGATGCCATTAGTGGTTCCCATATTCTCCTCTAAAAGGCGCGCCTTACCTTTTCTGTCTACCATCCAAAGTTTCCCTGTGGACTCTTTCCAATTCGGATCACTTGCATAAATAATCTCTGTTACAGGAGAAATGGCTATGTCATTAGGTTGGTTCATTGAAGACTCATGTGCAAACGCCACTATCTCTTTTGTCGTTGGATTTACCTTCAGAATATTATGTTTCGTATAATCGGCTATATACATATTTCCTGCTTTGTCAAACCTTATACCGTTCCCGACCGATCCTTCGGGAAGTCTTACATATAATGAGGCTTTCCCTGAAATGTCCACAGCGCCTATGGTTCCCTGCTCAGAAAAATTGACGGCATACAGTACTCCTTTTTTATCGAAAGATGGTCCTTCAATTCCTTTAGTAAATGTCCATTCGGGAAGAAGATCCCTGACTTCCTGGGAGTACGATGGTATACTCAAGGAGAGCATCACTGCCAACAGCGGAATATATTTATTCTTAAACATATCAGATATATTTTACAGTTACTTTTTTCATCATCTTTTCTTCCAGCAAGACTTTAAGACGCCTTATCAGGTTTCTTCGGATCTCCAGTTCAACGGGAAGTGAAGGATCATAGTGCGCTTCATTGATTTTTGTACCGACAAGGAATTCAATAATATCGCTCTCTGCTATAATCTTCAATATTTCACCGGAAGGAGAATTGTCCGCAATCTCTCCATCTCCATGAGACTGAATAAGATCCGCCAAATGCCCCAGAGTAAGTATGCCCTCTGTCACAAGGTCTGCCCCTTCCATCATTGCTGATGTTGGCAGGTTACTTTTTCTGCTCTGTCCGTCATCACCGTGTACCTTCCTGTTGAGCTCCCTTGCGATGATATGAGCTGTAGTACCTCCGCATATAACCTTCTTTCCCTGATAGTTGTCGAACTGTTCAGCCAGAAACGGATCACTCTCCTTGTTGTAAGGAGGCCCTGTACAGATAAGCATTTTTCTGGGAGCCCTGAGATAGACGACACCGCAGGTTATGTCATCCTTGGCTTCAAAGAGATCATTGTTAAGAGCTTTCTGCATTATAACCTTGGAGAGATCTTTTGCTGAGACTTCAGGATGTTTTACAACATAACCACTTACAAATTCTATAAGACCGGATCTCTCCCAACCGGAGGGAAGCTGATTGGATCCTAGCCCGCTCTGTGTAACACCGTCACTTACAAAAATCAAGCGATCTCCTTTAAACAGCATAAGAGCGGATTCAAGAAGCATTCTCTCTCCCTGTTTTGTTTTGAGTTTTTGAATTTTCTTCCTTGCCTCAATGTGTTTGGAATCACGAAGAAGTACATATTCCGGATTGTCAAATTCAACTATATGTGTTTCTCCGCTGTAATCAATCTCCACAACACTGCAAGTTGCATAACTGATATCCTTTACAGAGTCTTTCGGAAGGGTATCCATTATGCTGATAAGTGATTCCACAAGGGGAATATGCTGAAAACGATAATTAACAGCCATTGATGCGGTCAGCGTACTAAGCACATTAGCCTTTATTCCACTCCCCAAACCGTCTGATAAGACCGCAATAAATCTGTCCTCCTCCGGATGTTTCCTAAAGATAAATGTATCACCAGCTACAATCTGTCCTTTTTTGAACTGTTGACTGTAAGCAATTTCTATGAAAAAACCGTCTTCTCTTCCAGAAATTAACATCACTTCACTTTTTTGGCCTGTTGATTACACTCTTCAGGACACTTTCAGTAAAAGAGGCACTCTCACCTAAAATATATGCTATTCTTTGAACAGATTCGGCGTTCTGTCTTATGACCTCTTCTATTTTCTCTGAGATAATCTCCTTCATCAATGCAGAGTCATCCATATTCTGAACTATCCCGCATAAAAGCTTGTTTGGCTGAATACTTATAAGTGATAGCCGCAGGTTAACACCGTTCTCTCTTATATCAAACTCACTGGTTTGAGCTCCGTTAGCTATCACAGCGGAGAAATACCCGTGATATGGTACTATTTTTCTCAGGTCAGCTCCGGCAAGCCCCCCAAGCGCATCTGAAATCATCGCCAGCTCCTCACCTCCCATTGAAATGAATTTCTCATTTGCATCAACTATTTTTAGGTTCTCATCAGCAAGAACAACTCCATAAGGCATTTTTCTTAAGAGAATTGAAGCTTTATTTTGCGCCTCCTTTCTCATCTGAGAGATGCACATCTCTCTCTCTGCCTTTCCGTCAAGCATGGCAACAGCATAAGCACGGCAATTGTCATATCCGCATCCCGAGCAGTTTAGTTCATCGGCCTTTGTCAATTTGCCCATTGAATATAACATTTGTTGTATCTCTTGCTCGCTGTATGTACAGTTTATCTTGTATGGCACCTTATATTTCTCATTGGAAAGATCAACATCGACAGCGGGGATTGAAACAGCCAGACCGGAACGCTTGAATATGTCATACTCGGTGAGCAGCTTGTTACGTTTCGCAGCAATACCCTGCTCTTTAGATGTAGCAGGTCCCTTTACACACCCTCCGTCACATGCCATCAATTCAATGAATACACGTTTGGACGGGTTCCATGATGAAATTCCCGAACAGACCTCCATTACCTGATTCATTCCGGAGAAACACATATAATTTGCATCAACGGGTTCAACATCCTTACACATTGTACTTATCATACCACTATCTACAGGAAACAAACCGGCTCTGTCCGATGCGCCTATTACAAATCCATCAGGAAGCGTAACTTTCTCCATATCAGAAAAATAAACTCCCTGATCATCAAGCATATCCCTAAACTCATTAAAGGTTATAACAGCGTCTATCTCATCTTCATAGAGATCGCTCTCCTGCTTTTTTGAGAGACAGGGTCCTATAAACACCAATTTTTCTCCGGTGTATCCACAGCTTCTCAAAAGTCTGGCATGTGCAACCATAGGTGATACTATAGGTGCAAGATACTTTTCATATTCAGGCTTGTAAATTTTTATATAGTTTACAACTGTGGGGCAACAAGTTGCAATTACCTTGTCGGTTTTAGATGACAAAAGGTACTCATTTGTTTTTCTGGCAACAAGATCTGCTCCCAGTGCCGTTTCTGAAACGCCTGTAAAACCCAGGCAATAAAGAGATTTTAGCAATGCCGTGAATTCTATTCCATTAAAGTCTGCAATGAAAGATGGTGCAAGACATGCAATCATCGGGATGCCCTGTTCCGCCCATTCCAGAATTTCACCGCCTTCTTGCCTGTATCTTTTTGCACCTGAAGGACATGCATTTACACATTTCCCACAGTACACACAATCATTTTTTATAACCGATGCACTGAAATCCGATACCTTAATTGATTTGACAGGGCATACCTTGATGCACTTGTAACAGTCCTGGCAATTAATCTTCTCAGTATATATTACAAGACCCTTTCCCATAATCAGATATTTATAACGATTCACAAATTTAAGCATAATGATTGATTAAAATAAATTTGGATGTTTCATTAGATATTTAGACATTTGTCTAATTATTAAAATAACCATTGCAATACAAGGTAAAGATGAACGATGTCTTCAAGGCAATGAATGATCCCGTAAGGAGAGAAATTCTTAAAATGTTGAGGCAGGGGGACATGACTGCAGGAGATATATCTGCACATTTCAACATGACAGCTCCCAGTATCTCACACCATCTTGACAAGCTAAAGAGAGCCGGTCTTGTAACAACTATCAAAAAGGGACAATTTGTGCTCTATTCTATAAACACAACAATCATAAACGATCTTTTGGAATATATACTGACACTTACAAAATAATAATCAAAACTATAGCAGATATGAAAAAATATCTTTTTGAAATATTTTTATTAATCTTTATCATCATACCCTTTATCTACCTTGGTATAAATTATGACACACTCCCTGAAAGGGTGCCTACTCACTTCGGGTTGGACGGAACAGCCAACGGTTGGTCTCAGAAAAATACTCTTTGGATCATGCCGGCCGGATTATGTGCCTTGTTATATGTAGTAATGTTTCTCATACCTATACTGGATCCTAAGAAAAGAATCTCGCTTATGGGTAAGAAATACAATCAGCTCAGAGCCATCTTTGCTATATTCTTCTCGTTGCTCTCAATATATCTTATATATATTTCCAAAGAGGGGTCAATGGAAAACCCTAATATTTTCTTTGCTATACTGGGCTTATTATTCCTTATGTTTGGCAACTACCTGCAGGCTCTGAGAGAAAACTACTTTTTCGGTATAAGGACCCCATGGACACTTGAAAGTGAAGTTGTCTGGAGAAAGACGCACCGGCTAGGAGCGCGTCTCTGGGTTTCAGGAGGATTGTTGACAATCCTACTCTCAGCTTTAATCAGGAATAGCCATATATTGGGAATATCCTTTTTGGTAATAGTTGGAATTATTAGCCTCATACCGGTCGTTTATTCATATATCGAATACCGTAAGGAACAAAATAAATTATAGACATTATGAAGATAAAGAACTCACTCCACAATACCACTTTTCACTCTTCACTTCCCACTTTTCACTCATCATTTTCCACTTTTCACTCTTCACTTTCCACTTTTCACTCTTCACTTCCCACTTTTCACTCATCATTTTCCACTTTTCACTCTTCACTTTCCACTCTATTCATTTCACTTTTAACTCTGTTACTTTTCTCCTTGCCGGCATCAGAACTTTTTGCCCGACAGACAGATTTTAAAAAACTAGACTCATTGCTCTACACTCTTGAGTCCAATGACAGATTCATGGGAAGCATCGCAGTAGCTATAGATGGAAAGGTTATATATTCAAAGTTTTCCGGCTACAGCGACATAGAATCCGGTTTGAAGGCAGATGAGAACAGCCGGTACCGGATAGGTTCTATTTCCAAGATGTTTACGGCTGTCCTGGTCTTTAAGGCTATCGAAGAGGGCAAACTTACACTTGATATGACCCTGGATCGTTTCTTCCCATCAATAGACAATAGCCAAAAAATTACATTGGGGGATATGTTGAATCACCACAGCGGGATTCATAGTGTGACAGACAATAAAGATTATCTTGAATGGAACACTAAACCAATGGCGAAAAAGGATATGGTGAAGCTTATCTCAGAGGGAAAAAGTGAGTTTGAACCTAAGAGTAAAGCTAAATACAGTAACTCGAACTATATACTTCTCACTTATATCCTGGAGGATATTTATGGAAAAAGTTACAGGGATATTTTAAACAAGAAGGTTATAAAACCGCTTTCTCTCAAATATACCGAGATGCCAGCAAATTCGAAGAAACTTAAGGGTGAGTGCAACTCATTCAAATTTGCCGAAAGATGGATCAAAGAGAGTGACACCGATCCCTCTGTACCTGTCGGAGCCGGGGCTGTTGTCTCAACTCCGTCCGATCTGTTGATTTTCGCAGATGCCCTCTTTTCGGGAAAATTACTTTCCGAAGCATCTCTTAAACAGATGACGAAAATAAACGACGGATTCGGTCACGGGATTTTTCCGTTTCAATTTTACGACAAGAAACTATTTGGGCATACAGGTGGCATTGACGGCTTCTCTTCAATACTAGCGATAAATCCTGATGACGGAATTGGTGTTGCAATTATTTCAAATGGCTTCAATTATAATATTAACAATATAATGATAGCAGCATACAGTTGTGTATACGGAAAGCCATTCTCTATTCCGTCTTTTACAAAAATTACAATCTCCCAAGAACTTATACGGAATTATTCAGGGGTATACTCCAGCAAACAACTACCTTTCAAGATAGAAATATCATCAGAAGGCGAAAGAATATTTGCTCAGGCCACAAATCAGAAACGATTCGAGATTGAGGCAACCGCACCTGATACTCTCTGCTCGTTAGACCGGACTATTGTCATCACATTCAAACCGGAGACAAATGAGATGACGTTAAAACAGTCAGGGTTTACTTTTACTTTTACTAAAGCATTGTAGTTAAGAGATGAGGAATTAACACTCAGGAGTTCTTCTCCAAAGTGTTAAGCTGCCTCAGCGCCACTTTCGGATTGGCAAGGACAACACAACCATTGACACACCCTCCCTCACACATCATAACCTCTACAAGGTTTGAATCTGATTTTCCGGTTGTAGCCTTAGCTTTCAAAATTTTTATTGTATCTCTGTTTATTCCGTTTATCACCTCTGTTTTTAATCCGGAAGGATTTCCCAGGTATTTTACCACAGAGTTGGCAACACCTCCACTTTTTGCATACATTCTTCCACTCATATCGATAGTTGAATCAGGAATGTATCCGGTTGAATCTTCAACCACAATACCTCTTGCCCTCATCATGGCATCAACCTCCTCAAAGGTCATGACATAATCGATATTTGGATCGTTTATTCCCTCCACTCTTTTAGCAACACAAGGGCTTATAAAGACAGTCACCAGGGCTGAATCCCGCTCTTTTACAAACTTTGCGGTAAATGATGCCGGCGTTGCAGTATTAGAGATATAAGGAACCAGCTCCGGCATATATTTTTCTGCCCAAAGTTTATATGATGGACAACAAGATGTAGTCATAAAGGGTTCACCATTCTCTTCAACCCTCTCCTTCCACTCCAGAGCCTCTGTGCTTGTAGTAAGATTGGCACCCTTTGCAACCTCAACAACCTCATCAAAACCGCAATCTTTTACTGCTGAAAGTATCTGTTGTAAAGAAGCCTGGTACTGCCCGGCAAGCGCCGGAGCCACCATTGCAACAACCTTCTTTTCCGGGTTCTTTATATCATTTATTATTTGGACAATTGTTGTCTTGCTCATTATTGCCCCATAAGAACAGATGTCCTTGCATTTTCCACAGGCAATACACTTATCCGGGTCAATATGCTCAATTCCGTAATAATCTTTGGATATAGCCTTCACAGGACAGGCCTCCTCACATGGCACCGGTGTGTATACAATTGCATGATACGGACAGGCTTGCATACATCTGCCGCAACTCACACATAAATCCTGATCTATGTGGGCCTTCTTTCTGACTGAAATGGCATTTTTATTACAGGCATAGGTGCACGGATGCCCGACACAACCACGACAAAGGTTCGTTACAGTGTAATTATACTTCAGGCAAGAACTGCACGCCTCATCCACTACTGTAAGCATGACATCCTCTACATCTTGTGGCATTTTTGCAAGCTTTGCATACTCCTTCAGGGTTGTCAGCTCGTCAAGCTCCTCATCTGGTTTAAACCCAAGAATTGTCATTAGCCTATGCCTTATCACTGCTCTGTCCTTATGTATACAGCATCTGCTGAAATGCTCACCTTTAGGCCTCATCTCAATTGGAATTCTGTCAACTCCCTCCAGCAGACGCCCTTCAAAACACAATTTACTTACTCTCTCTAATAATTCCCTCTTAATCTCGGTGGCTTGATTATACATATCAGTTCAAAATTTTAAGCCGCAAAAGTAGCCATAGATGAATTAAGGCACAAAAAAATTTGTCATTTATATAACAATTCATAATTTTGCAATTCGATTAGATAACATGTACAGAGTTTTTAGCATATCACACAGCTATTCAAGAGTGCCTTCTGACACCCTCTCTGTAATGATGTCAGCCATGATGATGCGAATGCATCGCCAGATGCTAGGTTAATTTCCGGATCTTACGCAGATCCATTGGGTGTAAGCCCATAAATCCAATCAGTCATAATTTTTTTAACGAAGGAAGCATTATTGCGTTTCCTGTGCATGGACTCACATGAACAGACATTACTATAAATCGGAATCTCCATTTGAACTTGAATGCGGAGATAGTCTAAAGCAGATAGATATCTGCTATCATTCAACTGATAATTATAAAGCGGGAAGAGAGGTTATATGGATATGCCATGCCCTGACGGCCAATTCCAATCCTGAAGAGTGGTGGCCGGATTTAGTCGGAAAAGGGAAACTCTTCGACACTGATAAATACACGGTAATATGCGCCAACATGCTTGGTTCTTGTTACGGAAGCACAGGCCCTTCATCTTATGATGAGAACGGAAAGCAATTTCTGCTCTCATTTCCAGGGATAACAGTAAGGGACATTGTCAGGTCCCAGAACTTACTAAGAGAATATCTTGGAATAGAGAAAATTGACCTCATAGTAGGTGGTTCAATCGGAGGATTCCAGGCTATAGAGTGGAGCATTATGTACCCTGAAAAAGTTGAAAACATGGTTCTTCTGGCCTGTAATGCACGAGTATCACCATGGGGGACAGCCTTCAACGAGTCTCAGAGGCTTGCTCTTTTTTCTGACAACTCTTTTGAAAAGCAACAGAATCTTGACGGGGGGGCAAAGGGACTCGAAGCGGCACGCTCAATAGCATTACTTTCATATCGTTCATTCCGCGGTTACGGAATCACACAAAATGAGAGTGATGAAGATAAATTATTCGCAGACAGGGCTTGCAGCTATCAGAGGTATCAGGGAAAGAAACTTCGCGACAGATTTGATGCGTACTCATACTACTGTCTCACAAAATCCATCGACAGCCATAATGCAGGAAGAGGCAGGGGCGGTGTTTGTAACGCACTCTCTACAATCTCTGCCAACACCCTGATTATAGGGATTGACAGTGACGTGCTTTTTCCCGTAGAAGAACAAAAACTTCTTGCAGACAACATTAAAAACGGGACTCTTGAGATTATCTCCTCTGATTTTGGCCATGACGGATTCCTACTGGAATGGCAATCAATAGAAAACAAAATAAAAAATCATATAAAATTTTTGAATTAAAATGCAGGTACTGAAATTCGGGGGTAGTTCGGTTGCGGATGCAGTCAATATTTCCAATGTTATAAAAATTGTCAAGGAGAGTGTCAAAAAAGACCGCACTATTTTAGTGGCATCGGCAATAGGCGGATGCACTGATAAATTGATAGAAATAGGCAAACTTGCAGCAATGCAGGATGAATCATACCTTGAAATGATTGACAAGCTCGAAGAGAGACATCAGAAAATAATTTGGGATCTACTTCCAATAGATTACCAACATGCTCTCTCCTCAAAGACAAAAAACACATTTAATCAACTAAGGGAGATTTGTAAAGGAGTGTTTTATCTTAAAGAGCTGAGTAACTCGTCTCTGGATCTTATAATGAGTTTCGGGGAGGTTCTGTCAACAAGAATTATCAGTGAACGATTCGCTTCAATGGGTATAAACAACTATTGGGCAGATGCCAGAGAGATAATCAAGACAGAACCCGGAAGTACGGGCAATGTGGTTTTAAAGCAGGTCAGCTACGCAAACATAAAAAAGATGCTAAGTTCTAACCGTCAACGTCTGATTATTGTTCCTGGATTCATTGCAAGTGACCTTTTGAAAAGGACAACAACACTGGGTCGCGGAGGCTCGGACTATACCGCGGCTTTATTGGCTGAAGCAACTGAGGCAAGAGAACTTCAGATATGGAGTGATGTTAACGGAATGATGACAGCAGACCCCAGAATTGTACCGGAAGCAATTACTATCAGGCACATTTCATATAAAGAGGCACAGGAGTTATCTCATTTCGGAGCAAAGGTAATATATCCTCCTACTATCCAACCTGCGGTAAGCAAAGGGATACCTATTGTTGTAAAAAACACATTTGATCCTGAAGACCCTGGGACCATAATCGAAAACAATCCTCCCGAAAGCCACGGAAAGATAAGAGGTATATCAAGGAGCAACAAAATTGCCCTGCTTTCTATGGAGGGCAGCGGTATGGTCGGAGTCCCGGGTTATTCAGCAAGGCTCTTTGGTGCATTGGCAAATGCCGGAGTAAATATTGTACTTATCACACAGGCCTCATCTGTCCACACAATGTGCGTTGCAATAGAGGACAGTGATGCGGAAAAGGCGAAAAAGGCAGCCGACAGTGTGTTTGCGTACGAGATAACTCTTAACAGGGTAAATCCCCTGAAAGTTGAAAGAGGATTTTCAATTATTTCTCTTGTAGGGGATGATTTGAAAAACCAGTCCGGGACAGGAGGTAAGATGTTCAATGCAATCGGGCATTCAGGAATTAATATAAGAGCAATAGCCCAGGGATCTTCTGAGAAAAATATCTCTGTTGTTGTAAAAGAGGAAGATTCCGACCTTTCAATAAAAGTTATACATGATGAATTTTTCGGAGAGGGAAAGAAAAAACTCAATTTATTTATTGCGGGATACGGACAGGTAGCAAAAGCACTAATATCTGTAATTGATTCCCGCAGAGATTGGTTAAGTAGCAAGAGAGGCATGGAAATCCATATCGTCGCAATATGTAACAGCAAACAGATGATCTCCGACAAAAGAGGAATTCTCCCAAAGTTAATAGATGGTTTGCTCTCTAAAGGAGAGCCTTCTGACATTAACAGATTCCGTGAAATATGCTCTGACATGAATCTTCCGGATAGTGTTTTTGTAGATTGTACAGCAAGCAGGGAAGTAACCTCACTCTATCAGGAATTTCTGCAATCCGGCTGTAAGGTTGTAACCTGTAATAAAATAGGCCTAAGCTCCTCTCAGGAGAGTTACGATGCTCTTCAGGAGATCTGCTTGAATACAGGAGTTCAATTGAGGTACGAGACTACTGTAGGAGCGGCATTGCCTATCATTTCAACTATAAAGGAAAGGAAAAATTGCGGAGATAATATACAAAGAGTTGAAGCAATACTGTCCGGAACTCTTAATTATCTGTTCAGTAAATATGACGGATCAGTCAGATTCGCAGATCTTGTCGAACAGGCAAGGGCGGCAGGCTATACAGAACCGGATCCGAGGATTGACCTCTCAGGGACTGACACATTACGGAAAGCCTTGATTCTTGCAAGGGAGTCTGGGTTCAAACTGGAACCTGATGATGTTAAACTAAAACCATTTCTTAATGAATCCCTATTTTCTTCTGATACAAAAATCTTCCAGGCACAGCTAAGAGACTATGAAGATAAGATTTTGGCTATGTTCAAAGATTCCGATGCTAAAGGCGAGAGGTTGAGGTTTATTGCAAGAATTGACAAAAACGGATGCAGTATCGGTCTGGAATCTGTCGGGGAAACACACCCGTTCTACAATATTTACGGCAGAGACAACTCTGTGACAATATACAGTGATGAGTACACCTCGCCTTTAATAGTTACGGGAGCAGGTGCCGGAGCTGCTCTTACCGCATCAGGTATATTTTCCGACCTTTTGGCGTGAAAATTTTTATAACTTTGCGACAAAGAGATCACAAATGAGCACATATACCGAAAAAAACATCAGGACACTAAACTGGAACGAGCATATAAGGCGCAGACCGGGAATGTATATTGGTAAACTCGGAGACGGTTCTTCCCCTGATGACGGTATTTACATACTGCTCAAAGAGGTTATAGACAACTCTGTCGATGAATTTGCCATGGGATTTGGAAAATCAATTTCTGTGAGCATTAAAGAGAGATCGGTAACCATACGTGACTATGGACGCGGTATCCCTTTGGGAAGTCTTGTGGATGCCTCCAGTAAAATTAATACAGGTGGCAAGTATGACGATGAGGCATTTAAAAAATCTGTCGGGCTTAATGGTGTCGGACTTAAAGCTGTCAATGCCCTTTCCGTTTCATGTCATATACAATCATATCGTGAAGGAGAGAGTCACTTTGCAAAATTCAGCAGAGGAGAACTGATTGAGGAGGGAAGAATTGCCACTAATGAAAAGAATGGCACGCTGGTAACATTTATCGCTGATGATGAGCTATTTGAAAACTACTCCTACAACTTCGAGTTTGTAGAAAATATGCTCAAGAACTACTCTTACCTGAACACTGGTCTGACCATAAAATTCAATGACAAAGAGTTCTTCTCCAAAAATGGTCTGCTGGACCTGCTAAATGAAGGTCTTACAAAAGAGCCTCTATATCAGCCGATCCATCTTAAAGGAGAAGATATAGAGATAGCAATCACTCACGGCAATGATTACGGAGAGGGAATATCCTCATTTGTAAACGGACAGTACACCACACAGGGGGGAACACATCTTGCGGCGTTCAGGGAAGGAATAGCCAAGACTCTAAAAGAGTTTTACAAAAAGGATTTTGATCCAAGTGACGTACGCCAATCTATAATAGCTGCCGTAAGTATCAAAGTGCAGGAACCTCAATTTGAAGGTCAGACAAAAACCAAGCTGGGCTCAAAGGAGATGACTGCCGGCGGAATAAGCATCAGGAACTTCATCGTTGATTTTATAAAAGACAACCTTGACAACTACCTTCACAAGCACCCTGAAACTGCTGATATAATTTTAAAGAAGATACTGGATTCCGAAAAAGAGAGAAAAGCCATTTCGGGAATCCAGAAGCTTGCACGAGACAGGGCAAAGAAGGCAAACCTTCACAACAGAAAACTGAGAGACTGCCGTGTGCATTACAATGACAAGAACGACAGGGCTGAGGAGAGCACTCTGTTTATTACCGAAGGTGATTCTGCAAGCGGTTCAATTACAAAAAGCAGGGATGTTGCCACTCAGGCAGTATTCAGCCTCAGGGGAAAACCTCAGAACTCATACGGGTTGACCAAGAAAATAGTATACGAAAATGAGGAGTTCAATCTTTTGCAGGCGGCATTGAATATTGAAGAGGACCTTGAGAATCTCAGATACAACCAGATTGTAATTGCAACAGATGCTGATGTGGACGGGATGCACATACGTCTGCTGTTGCTTACATTTTTTCTGCAGTTTTTCCCTGACCTTATACGCCAGGGGCATTTGCATATTTTACAAACACCACTGTTCCGTGTAAGGAATAAAAAAGAGACGATTTACTGCTATTCGACTGAAGAGAGAGACCGGGCAATAAAGAAACTTGGATCAAACACAGAGGTAACAAGGTTTAAAGGACTTGGAGAGATCTCCCCGGACGAGTTCCGTGGTTTTATAGGTGAGAATATAAAGCTGGAAAGGGTAAGACTCAGCAATGACGATAACATTCCTGAATTACTCGAGTTTTACATGGGCAAAAACACACCTGACCGTCAGGGATTTATCAGGGCAAACCTTAGACAGGATGTCATAGTTGACGAATTGTAGAGTTTTCTCTAAGAAAATCTCTTCTCTCCTGAGAGGGAAGTTTGCCATAAAAGGCCTTATAAGATCTGTTCAGACTCCTGAGATTGCTGAATCCACATTCAATGGCCAAATCAGATAAGCAGTGCATTTTTTCAGATCTTAATAACTCAAATGCATGCCTGGCGCGCATTGAATTCACATATTCCCTGAAAGTGCACCCTTTACACTCACGGATGAAATATGAGAGGTAGCTTCGGTTAGTACCGGCAATTCTTGCAAGCTTTGAGATGGTCAAGGCAGGATCAAGATACAGATGGTCAGAGATCATCAGTTTGTCTGCTCTACTGCCAACTTTATTCACAACAGAGGTGTTGTAAAAAACAGGCTTCTCATATAGCAGTCCTGATAAAAATAGTAATCTTCTGAAAAAATGTCCCCTTTTACTGCTCATGCTCGCGGAGAAGCTTCTGCTCTTTGCACCAGTCTGCAGGAGTATTACCGAGATAATACCTGAATGCTATTGAAAACGTTGCCATAGATCCAAACCCTGACCTCGTACAAAGTTCCTGTATATTGAGAGATGAGTTCTCTGCAAAAATCCTCTTTACCTCCTCTATCCTGTAGTAGTTGACAAACTGATTAAAATTAAGGTTATGCTTGTCATTTATAATACGCGAAAGATATGTCTTATTTGAATAAAGATAAAGGGCAACCTCCTTTATTTTAAGGTTTTGTCTAAGGTATGGCTTTTTCTGATCAAAATAGATTATTAACCTCTCGTAAAGATCATCGGCCCTAAGCCTGTCATTCAGGGTTCTGCCCCCTTTGTCCTTTACATAAATATCCCTTTTAATCGCAATCCCGGTTTCGTCATCCTCCCTTACATCTGAATTTTCAAGATAAAAGGGGGCTATAAAGATATATCCGTTAAAAGCCGTTAATATGCAGATAATGGACCATATATATATGTAATCCAGCTTTATGAAGACACAGATAATGAGCAATAATGAGAGAAATATTTCTGCAAAGAGAAGAAACAACCCATACTTTATCCGCTCCACACCATCCCAGTCAGATTGAGTAGAAGAGGTCAATTTAGCACCTATTTTCATTACAATCTGAACTGTTTCTGTAAGAAAAAACAGTGTAAAAAGGAGTGTAAAGGCTATCTCCACGTAAGCAGGTAATTGCCCTATAAAATGGTATACCACAATAAAAAGAGTATAGAACAAAGAGGCAACAATTATTTTTATCAAAGAAAAGTTGACAGAACTCACTCCAAGCTCCATCTTGCTATAGATATACTTTCTCAATGGCGCCGTAATAATTATCAGACTAATTAACGTTAAAAGGGCGCCATGTACAAAATCCTTCTCAGGAAAGTGCAAATGGGTAATTAGCCTCATCCAAAGTATGACCGTAATTAATGTGAAACACAGAAACATAAGCCTGACAAGTCTTCTCTCTCTGTCACTGAAGTTCTTCTTTACGAATAAAAGAAAAGGGAAGTACATTGAGGCAATTAGAAAGATAATAGTAAACAGAAGCTCAATCCTTGACTGAACCGCTACAAAATCAGATAGTAAATTCATATAGATTAAGTTAAGTCGAATCAAATTTAAAAAATAAAAATGAACCACCACAATCTAATATATTACTAACTAATAATTTATCTGATTTTTGATTTTTTTGACGATTCTAAATATCAAGCTGGTTTGTCAATATTTATTTCTTGATTTGATCGAACCCTTGTCCGTAAACGCCCATAACATTACCGACAGATATAAATGCCCCCTTGTCAATCTCCCTGATGATTCTGAAAACATAATTACTTTCTGTCCTTCTGACTATTACCATAAGAACCTTTCCCTTCTCCTTTGTAAACCAACCCATTGCATCTATGACTGTAACGCCCCTGCCGAGCGAAGTAATTCTCTCAGCTATCTCCTCATATTGTTTTGAGAATATGAATATCTGGATTGACTGCCTCGCTCCGGATAGTACCAGGTCTATCGTGTAACTCGATACTGTGATAAGTATGTAACCATATATTACAACAGCCAGCTTCTCTCCAAGAGAAGAGTTGTCTGGAATGAGCATGGAACTGGCTATTATGATTATATCACAGTAAAGTATCAGTTTCCCCGGAGAAATATTTCTGAATTTGGAAATCATGAGCGCAATAATATCAGTGCCACCGGAGCTGCCTCCCTGAGTAAATGTTATTGCTATGCCAACTCCGGAACAGACACCTCCCATTATTGCAGAGAGTAGTTTTCCGTTTCCGATGGCTATATCCTGTATTAATTCAGTGGGAATCAGCCCAGGAATAACCTTAAAAAAAATTGAAACTATTAATATTGCATAAACAGTTTTAACTCCGAACTGCTTACCTAAGACTTTCAATGCTATTGCAACCAATAAACCGTTAATGATTATATAGCTGTAACTTATAGGAAAACCGGTAGCATACAGTATTATCGCTGAAATACCTGTAACCCCTCCCCCGACAAGGTTATTTGGAATGAGAAAGGTGCTCCATCCTAATGCGTACAGCAGAAGTCCGATGGAAATTATCAGGTATTCCTTAAAAACTATGTAAGGTGTTCTTTTTTTCTTTTCCATGATATTTTTCCACCTTTAAATTTATCGAATCCCTCTCCATATACACTCATAACAGGAGTTACTGTCATGAATGCGTCCTTATCTATCTCCTTTACCAATGCTGTGATGTCTGAAACCTGGTTCTTCCTCAGCACTATTATCAGGACACGGCTCTCCTTCTGCGAGTACCACCCTGTTGAAGTTATCGCAGTGACTCCTCTTCTCAGGTCTGTCATTGCCTTGTCTGCTATTTCCTTATATTTTGCGGAAAAAATATGAATCTGCACAGATTGCTTGTTGCCGGTAAGAATCATATCAATCACATAGGAGAAAGAGACCATCTCGATATAACCGTAAATAACATCCGACAGACTTTTTCCGGGAATGAATATTACAGAACCAATTATTATCAGGTCGCAGAAAAGAAATACTCTTCCGGGAGAGGTTTCCCTGTATTTAGATATGATAAGTGCAATAATATCAGTTCCCCCGGTACTCCCGCCCTGCAGAAATATGATTCCTATACCAATACCGCTCATTGTACCACCGATAACCGAATTTATCAGCTTATCCTCAATATCTGTGACCCAAGGTATTAGTGGGAGAAATTTGAAGAAAAGCGCAGCAACCGAGATACAATATATTGTTTTGAAGCCGAAGCCGTTCCCAAGAATAAGAAACCCGACTCCAAGAAGGAATATATTTATCAGCAGATATGAGTAAAACACCTCAATCCCTGTAGCATATTGAATAACAGATGCAAGACCGCTGACACCTCCTCCTGCTATCTCAACAGGGATAAGAAAGGCTGTCCAACTGAAAACGAAGATGAACAACCCAATTGTCATCAAAGAATAGGATTTGAAGATTTTTAAAACTGAATTGTCCATATTTAAAATCAAAGATAAATTTCCGATTTAGAATATATTACAGCTTTTCCTCGTATTACCACCGTTCCATCCTCAACCGTACAATCAATAACGCCTCCCCTCTCAGAAAGCTGTCTTGCCAAAAGTCTCTTTTTGTCAAGTTTAGAAGACCAGTATGGTGCAAGTGAGCAATGCGCTGAGCCGGTCACCGGGTCCTCAAGTATCGTCGCCTGTGGTGTGAAAAATCTCGAAACAAAATCACACTCGGTTCCCGGAGCTGTCACAGCAACCCCTCCCGGGTCTATGTTAATCTCATCAAAAACTGAGCGGGATACCTCAATAAGCTCGACCTCCTCCTGTGTGGAATAGACGAGTATATAGTCCCTGGCCTTTAATACTTCATTCGGTTTTATATTCAGGCTGTCATAAATCTCTTCCGGCAGAGAGGCCTTTTGAGGCTCTCGTAAAGGAAAATCCATAGCATACAGATCTCCTTCAATCCTGACCTTTATAGGTCCTGAATGAGTGTCAAACTCTATCTCCTGTTCCTTACACTTATACCACGAAAATAATACATGTGCGGCTGCAAGGGTTGCATGACCGCAAAGATCAATCTCTATATCAGGATTAAACCACCTGAGTGAGTATTTTCCATTGCCCATAGGCAGGACAAATGCTGTCTCAGGTAACATATTCTCCCTGGCAATTTTGCCAAGCAATACATCCGAAAGTTTTTCCTCGAGAAAAACTACCGCTGCAGGGTTTCCTGCAAAAACCTTGTCAGTAAAGGCATCTACTTGAAAAGCTTGAAGAACCATTAACAAACAATATTAATAATTTTACCCGGTACAATAATCACTTTTTTAATCTTGCTCTCTCCAAGATACTTGACAGTATCCGGCTGATTAATAATATACTCTTCTATCTCCTTTGCAGATAGGGATCTGCTCAAGGCTACCTTGAACCTCATCTTTCCGTTGAAAGAGACAGGATATTCAAAAGTATCCTCTACTGTGTAAGACTCAATATATTGCGGGAAAGAGGCCTTTGAAATACTCTCATTATGTCCCAGCAAAGACCATAGCTCTTCAGTAATGTGCGGAGCAAAAGGAGAAAGCAAGACCAACATAGGTTCAAGTATCTCCTTTTTGTTACAGCCAACCTCGTAAAGTTCGTTAACTGCAATCATGAAGGCACTTATGCTTGTATTGAAAGAGAAGCTCTCAATATCATCTCCGATTTTTTTAATCAGCTTATGAAGAATTTTCTGCTCTTTTGCCGATGCACTCTCCAGTGAGACACAGAACGAATCCCTATTGAAGAAAAGCCTCCAGAATCTTTTAAGGAACCGGTGCACACCGTCAATACCATTAGTGTCCCACGGTTTTGATTGTTCAAGCGGACCGAGAAACATCTCATACATCCTAAGGGTATCCGCTCCGTAATTCTCACATATCATATCCGGATTCACAACATTGAACATAGATTTGCTCATCTTCTCGACCGCCCATCCACATATATATTCTCCATCTTCAAGGATAAATTCGGCATTTGCATATTCAGGCATCCACTCTTTAAAAGCAGCAATATCCAGTCTGTCGTTTGAAACTTTATTTACATCAACATGTATTTCAGTAGTATCGTATTTATCTTTCAACCCGTATGAGACAAAAGTATTTGTTCCTTTTACTCTGTATACAAAATTTGACCTTCCCTGGATCATCCCCTGATTTATGAGCTTTTTGAACGGCTCCTGTTCACAAACATATCCTATATCAAACAGAAATTTATTCCAGAATCTCGAATATATCAAGTGACCTGTTGCGTGTTCGGTACCACCTATGTAGAGGTCCACACTTCTCCAGTACTCGTCAGCCTCTTTGCCAACCAATGCCCCGCTATTATGAGGGTCCATATATCTCAGATAGTAAGCACTGCTTCCGGCAAATCCCGGCATTGTGCTCTTCTCTATAGGATAACCTTCAAATGTCCAGTTCTCAGCCCTTGCGAGTGGCGGCTCACCACTCTCAGTCGGAAGAAATTTATCTACCTCAGGTAACCTCAGAGGCAATTTTTCCATATCCATAGGTGTGGCAATTCCCTCTTTGTAATATATAGGGAATGGCTCTCCCCAATATCTTTGACGCGAGAAAATGGCATCCCTCAGACGGTAATTAACCTTTCTTCTTCCAATTCCTCTTTTCTCAACCTCCTCAATCGCTGCAGGAATTGCCTGTTTTACCGTCATCCCGGACAAGAATCCGGAATTGCACATGATACCCTCTTTTGCATCAAAGCTCTCCTGAGATATGTCACAACCCTCTATTAACGGAATCACCGGCAAATTGAAATGTTTAGCAAAAGAGTAGTCCCTGCTGTCGTGCGCCGGGACAGCCATTATTGCTCCGGTTCCGTATCCGGCAAGGACATATTCTGATATCCAGACAGGAATTTTCTCCTCAGTAAACGGATTTGTAGCATAACTGCCTGTAAAGACTCCCGTAACCTTGCGGGTTTCAGCCATTCTCTCCCTCTCAGTCTTCTTTTTTGCGTAATTCAGATACTCTTCTACAGCAGCCTTTTGTTCAAGTGTAGTCAACTTTTCCACCCATTCACTCTCAGGGGCCAGAACCATGAATGTGACTCCGAAGACCGTGTCGGCTCTTGTGGTGAATATCTCCATATCATACTCTTTCAATCCGTTGGATACCTTAAACACCATCTCGGCTCCCTGTGAACGTCCAATCCAGTTGCGCTGCATATCTTTAAGGGAATCCGTCCACTCGAGGTTATCAAGATCATTGAGCAATCTTTCAGAATATGCGGAGACTCTCAGTTGCCATTGACGCATCTTCTTCTGCTCTACCGGATGGCCTCCTCTAACAGAGAGCCCCTCCTTTACCTCATCATTTGCCAAAACAGTTCCCAGAGCCGCACACCAGTTTACAGATGTCTCGCCGAGATATGCGATTCTGTAATTCATAAGAACTGCAGCTTTCTCCCGGTCAGTAAAAGCATTCCAGCTATCTGCAGTAAAGCTGTTCTCTTCACCACACTCTGCATTTACATTTATATTTCCCTCTTTTTCAAAAACAGATATCAGATCCGATATCTTCTCCGCCTTACCGGTTTTTCTGTTATACCAATGAGCAAACATTTCCAGAAATGCCCACTGGGTCCATTTATAATACTCCGGGTCACATGTGCGCACCTCTCTGGACCAATCATAGGAGAAACCTATCCGATCCAGCTGTTCTCTGTATCTTTTGATATTTTTGTCTGTCGTTTTTGCCGGATGCTGACCTGTCTGTATGGCATACTGTTCGGCAGGCAAACCGAAGGCATCATAACCCATCGGGTGGAGCACGTTATAACCTCTCAGCCTCTTGTACCTGCTGTATATGTCACTTGCAATATATCCCAGCGGATGCCCCACGTGCAGACCTGCACCTGAAGGATAAGGAAACATGTCTAAGACATAATACTTTGGTCTTGAATTGTCAACCTCTACTTTATAAACCTCATTGTCAGACCAATACTTCTGCCACCTCTTTTCAATCTCAAGAAAATTATACTCCATTTTACGTTTAAATATTTCAAACGGCAAATGTAGTCAAAAATTGCTATTTTCTCAGTTTAAATTCTATCGGAATCGCCATCTTGACACGCACGGGAGCACCACCCTTCATACCCGGTTTCCACTTAGGCGAGGCGGCCACTACCTTTACGGCCTCAGCATCCAAAGCATCTCCGGCAGACTTCACGACTTTGACAGATGAGACCTCTCCGTTTTTCTCAATTATAAACTCGACAACAACTCTTCCCTGAAGACCCGACTCAACGGCCGATTTAGGATATTTAACATAGTCATATACCCAGCGGTCCAGAAATTGCTTCTCCCCTCCGTTTAGAAAAGAAGGTCTTTTATCTACATCATATATCGTATATGTTGGATTCTTTACATTTTCACCACTCTCTTCCTGATTATCCTTCAGAGGTGTGGCAGGAAGGGCTATCTCCATATTTGCAGCCTCTTGTACAAGGGATGCTATAAAAAATGTCAAATCAGTCATCCCTTCATAATCCAGAGTTCCGGATGTATCCCTGTCAGTCGGAAGCTGTTTTTTTAATGCTGTGGTAAACATAACCGCAGGTATACCGTTCGTAACGAAATTGTTGTAATCCGACGAAAATGTGTCTCCACTTTTAAGAACAGGAGATATCATCGCCGGCTTTTCGGATACATCCTTTAAAAGAGCAATAAGTTCGGGTGATGGCAAAACCGTATATATCATGGGCTCGTACTCTCCCTGAGATACTCCGACCTGGTCTATGTTAATCATAAGCCTTATCTTATCTTTGTACTTGGCAGCGTTGTCAAGAAAATACCAGGAACCGGTAAGTGAGGTCTCTGAAGCCCCAAATGCAATCACCATTACAGATCTTTTAAGATCAAAGGCAATTCGTCTCAATTCCCTGGCAACTTCAATCATGACTGCAGTACCGGAGGCATTATCGTTTGCGCCCCTGAAAATCTGTGTGACAGTTTTTCCATTGACGGACAACTTATTGAAGCCAAGATGATCGTAATGGGCCCCAACAATTATCAGTTCATCTCTAAGCTTTGGATCAGAACCTTCAATGATTCCTATAACATTCTGAGATGATATTGTATCCCCGAATGTTGACAGAAACGAGAAGCGCTGACCATTAATATCATAAAGAGTCTCGACTCCTGCTTTTACAAACTCATCATAAATATAGAGTGAAGCCTTTTTCTCACCAGGTGTGCCGGCCATCCTGCCCATCAGGGTATCTGAAGTGAAAACATCAACATGCTTTTTTAACCTTTCAGTCGTTTCATTCTGAGAAAAAAGACCCAAAGGAAAAAGCAACAACACTAATACTGACAAAAATGATCTTATATTCATGATCTTGGTTTTTATTGATTATTTTCTTGTCGGCAATATCTCTAACCAATAGCCGTCAGGATCTGTTATAAAATATATCCCCATTTTGGGATTTTCATAGCAAATGCACTGCATTGCAGTATGTTTCTGATGTGCACTTTCATAATCATCAGTCCTGAAAGCAAGGTGAAACTCATTGTCTCCCAGATTATATGCTCTGTCCCAATCTCTGAGCCATGTGAGTTCCAATTGATGCTCAGAAGAGCCGTCAGAGAGATAAACAATGATAAAAGAGCCGTCTTCAGGGGCTATTCTCCTTACTTCTGAAAGACCCAGGGCATCTTTGTAAAAGTCAAGACTTTTACCTAAGTCGTGCACATTTATATTGTTGTGTACAAATCTGAATTTTGCCATTTTTCTATCTTTTAATATGTGGAATATTCTCAGGTATTTCAATAGAAAACTCAACAAGTCCCATAACCTCACCGTCACGGAACCAAGGGGTCTGATGAATCATTTTTTTTACACCATTTTTTTCTATCGAATATGTATTCGATGATCCTTCGCCAATCATTGTCTGAATCATTTCCCAGGATTTGCAAGAATGGCAATCTTTCAGATTTTTACCCTGAAGATTGCCATACTTTTCAAATGTCCTGCGAGCCTTGGCGTTTTGATAAATTACATTAGCCTCTTTGTCACATACTGTAACGGCACATTGTAACTCCTCTGTCCAATTGAACTCACTCATTCTAAATTATTGGAGCGGCTTGTAAAAAGGCATTTTAACCACAACTGCCTTTAAGAGCCGATCTCTGACTTTAATAAATATTTCACTGCCGGTCTTACTGAATCCCGGAGCAACATAAGCCATACCTACAGGCTTTTTTATTGCCGGACCCATTGTACCTGATGTAACAACACCAATTTCTGTGCCATCTGCATCACATACAGTATATCCATGCCTTGGAACTCCTTTATCAACCAATTCAAACCCCACCAATTTACGACTAACTCCTTCATTTTTCAGCTTGAGCATATACTCTTTGTCAATGAAGTCACCCTTTGCCTCAGAGAATTTTGTTATCCATCCGAGTCCGGCTTCAATCGGGGATGTTGTATCATCGATATCATTTCCGTAAAGGCAGAATCCCATCTCCAGGCGCAGTGTATCTCTTGCTCCGAGTCCAATTGGTTTTATATCAAACTCCTTACCCGCTTCAAATACTGCATTCCACAACTTATCGGCATCCTCGTTGGCTACATATATCTCACACCCACCTGAACCGGTATAACCTGTTGTAGAGAAGATTGCATCCTTAATACCTGCAATGTTAAGTTTCTGGAAAGTGTAGTATTCCATATCGGTAACGTTTTTGTCACAGATCTTCTGCATCGCTTTGAGGGCAAGAGGTCCCTGAACGGCAAGCTGGCATATCTCATCTGAAGCATTATACAACTCTTTGCCGGGTGTAATTCCGAACTTTGGCGCGATTGATGACAGGTGAGCATAATCCTTGTCAACATTAGAAGCATTAACAACAAGCAAATATGTCACATTATCGATGCAGTATACCAGAAGATCGTCAACTATTCCGCCCTTTCCGTTCGGGAAACATGAATATTGTACCTTTCCGGGAACAAGAACCGATACGTCATTTGATGTTGTGTACTGAAGGAACGGGAGCGCATTGGGACCTTTAACCCAAATTTCACCCATATGAGAGACATCAAAGACTCCGACTCCGCTTCTGACGTGATTATGTTCCTCATTGATTCCTACATACTCTACCGGCATGTTGTAACCTGCGAAAGGTACCATCTTAGCGCCGAGAGCGATGTGTTTTTCTGTAAATGCTGTGGTTTTCATCGTTGTATATAAACTCTGTTATTTATGTTTTTTTGTGTTTGCGTCGTAAATCCAAAGATCCCCTGATGAAAAATCCTTTTCCAACAGGAATCTCATCTCTCTGGCAGCTTCTGCCTCTGTATCAAAAGCTCCGGCTGTCACCATTGTAAAACCGTTTTTCATGGCCAGAGAAAGTGGTATATATCCGTTTTTCCTTAATATATCTTCCATCTTAAGCACATTTGAAGAATCTTTGAAACTGCCGGCTACAATGTAATATCTTTTCACTACTGCAGTCTTACCCGAATCCAGAGCAGAGACAACACTTGTTGGCTGTTTTGACAAAGTATCTGTCAATGTGGAATCAGTGACCGGAATCACCGAAGTGTCAACTCTAGAGACATATTTACTGCTTCTGTAAGCATCCATATCCGCGGAAGTCGGCATACCAAGCTCACCTCTAATCCAGTCGCAGCCTGTTACAGAAAATATGCTTACGACAATCAGTGAGATAATTACAGATTTTCTCATAATATGCTAATGATTAATAAATTTGTACATCAACAAAAGTACATATTTTAGCTATAAGAGAAAAATAAATGTATATTTGAAACAATTTATGAGAATTCTATTCTTTATATACCTGCAGCTGTTTTTCTCATCTCCCCTGCCCAATAAGGCAGATACGCTGAAGTTGCTTTTTCTGGGAGATATCATGCAGCACAAGGCTCAACTGGATGCTGCCCGCATCAGGGGAAAAAGCATAAATCAAGCGGATTCCTATGATTACTCCTCATATTTTTCAGGTCTTAAGAGCATCTTTGACAGTGTTGATATCAGAATAGCAAATATGGAGACAACATTCGGACCTCTGCCCTACACCGGATATCCTGCTTTCTGTTCTCCTGCCTCATTATTATCTGAATCTGTAAAGAGCGGTATTGATATTTTCCTTACGGCGAACAATCACATCTGTGATAAGGGGAGAAAAGGCCTTGAAATGACAATGGCACTCTATGACACTCTCAAAGCCGATTATCTGGGAATTTACCGAACAGAAGCAGAGAAGGACGCAAGGCATCCTATGCTGTTAGAGAAAAAGGGAATTAAGATAGCAATGTTGAATTATACGTATGGTGTAAACGGGAACCATATACCTAAGCCCTATGTGGTAAACCTGCTTGATACTGTCCGGATAAAAGCGGACCTGAAAAGAGCCAGAGAGATGAATCCCGATTTTATAATTGCGTGTGTGCACTGGGGGGTGGAATACATTCTCAATCACAATGCAAACCAGGAGAAAATTGAGAAAATCCTGCAAGAAAACGGGGCAGACATTATAATAGGCTCACATCCCCATGTTGTTCAGGATTATACAATATATCAAAACGAAGACGGAGAGATCAGACACATCACTTTTTACTCACTCGGAAACGCCATCTCTAACATGACCGCTCCAAATACCCGAACCGGACTCGTCACCACAATCCTTCTATACAAGGATATATCCGGGAATAAAAAAATCCTGGCACCTGAGTGCCGGACAATATTTACCTCAAGGCCCGGAGAGTCCGGAAAAAATTTCACGATAATTCCGGGGAAAGAGTATCAGAACAAAAATGTTAAAACAATAAAATGACAGAGAGAATCATAATACTTGACGAAATAAATCCTGTAGAGTTTTACGGTGTAAACAACAAGCTTTTCGAACTTTTATGCGGTTTTTTCCCGAAGCTGAAGGTAACAGCCAGAGGGTCTGAAATACTTGTCCGGGGAAGCGCCGCTGACACCTCTGTTTTTGAAGAAAAGGTCCAAAGACTGATTCAGATCAAACAGAAGAAGATGCACCTCAACGAGGCTGATGTAGCCTCCCTGTTTGAAAAAAGAGAGGAGAATGATAGTGCACCGGCTGATTTCAGCAACATAATAGTATACGGGACAGAAGGAAAAATAATCAGAGCAAGAACTCAAAATCAGATTAAACTGGTTGAGGATTATGATAAAAATGACCTGATCTTTGCACTCGGTCCGGCAGGTACCGGAAAGACATACACGGCAATAGCCCTTGCGGTAAGGGCCCTCAAAAACAGAGAGGTACGCAGGCTTGTTCTTACGAGGCCGGCTGTAGAAGCCGGAGAACGTCTGGGATTCCTTCCTGGCGATATGAAGGAGAAGCTTGACCCGTATTTGCAGCCTCTATACGATGCTCTGAGAGACATGATTCCCGCAAAAAAACTGGAAGTACTTATGGAAGAGGGAGTGATTCAGATAGCCCCGCTGGCGTATATGAGAGGCCGGACTCTGGAAAGCGCATTTGTAATACTGGACGAGGCACAGAACACAACAATAGGTCAGCTTAAGATGTTTCTCACCCGAATGGGATATCACTCAAAGTTTGTCGTCACAGGCGATGCAACTCAGGTTGACCTCCCCAGAAAGAGTGATTCCGGGCTAATCAAGGGTATTGAATTATGTAAAAAAATAAAGGGTGTCTCAATAATCACCTTTGATAAGGGAGACATTGTAAGACACCCGCTTGTTACAAAAATTGTCGAAGCCTTCGAAAAAAGCGAGGCTAAGGAGAGGCAGGATTAGCTTGCCCTTCCGCCGAATTCTCCTGTAGGCATTCCGTTTGCTATGGTCCAGACACCATTTACAATTATATGCTCTATGCCTGTAGAGTATTGGTGAGGTTCCGCATAAGTAGCCCTATCGATTATTGTATCCGGATTAAACACCAGCAAATCGGCCATATAGCCCACCTGAATAAGGCCGCGGTTCTTAAGCCCGATTCTCGAAGCCGGAAGAGATGTACATTTTTTAATTGCAGAACTGAGATCCATAAGCTTCTCTTCACGGCAATATTTACCTACAAACCGTGTAAATGAACCGTAAGCCCTCGGGTGAGGCATATTCTCGGCAAGCTTTCCTACAGGAGAGTACACGCTGCAATCTGTGATAGGCATCCCTAACGGATGAGAGAGCAACATCTTCAGATTATCCTCGTTCATTGAGAATCCTACGATGTCAACAATCAACCGCTCCTCAATTAATATCTTTTTCATAAACTCCCAATTGGAAAGGTTTGTCATATTTGCACACTCCTCAACATTGTAACCGATGAATTTTCTGTTTTCCGGAGTCTTGGCCGATGTAACCATTACATTTTTAGCCCCGCCAAGCTGCTCCAGCTTATTATTTACATATTTTGCTATCTCCTTTTCCTGAACATCATCCTTCATGCGGGCAATAATCTCGTCTGTAGTTCCCTGACGGTACTTCAGTGGAATAAATATAGACATGCCTGTTGAAAATGCGTTATACGAATACCTGTCAAAAGCAATGTCCATTCCGGAATTTCTCGCATCCTCAATCTGCTTGATCAATTTGGGAGCCTTATACCAATTGGCCTCATTCTGAGCTTTCAGGTGTGACACCTGTAATCTGACCTTGGCTTTTCTTGCCATATCTATAGTCTCTGCAAGAGCCTCCTCAACCCTGTTATCCTCATTCCTCATGTGTATTGCAAAGGTCTTGTCATGCCTGGCTGCCACTTTCAGAAGCTCGACAATCTCATCATTTGTGGCATAAGAGCCCGGAGTGTATTCCAGACCGCATGTTATGCCTATGGCTCCCTTCTCCAGCTCCTCCTCCAAAAGATATTTCATTTTTTTTACATCGTCTTTGGTGGCTGGTACGTCATTATCACCGATTACTATATGTCTAAGGGTACCCTGACCAATATAGCTTCTTATATTGATCCCGATTTTCATCCTCTCTATCTCCTCGTTATAATCGGAGATACTCTTCCACTCACTCTGAGGGAAAACACTCTCTCCACAGTTACCGCTAACGTCAGTTGTTATCCCTTGGTATATCTTGCTGTCTCCAAGCTGTGCATATCTTATATTTCCGTCAGTATGAGAGTGAATGTCTATAAAACCCGGAGAGACAGCCATTCCTTTTGCATCTATAATCTGATCCGCACTATCGCCGATATTTCCAATCGCGGCAATTTTTCCATCCTTTATACCTACCGAGCCCTTCACCGGTTGACTCCCGTCTCCCGAGTATATCACTCCGTTTGAGATGATAGTGTCAAATTGATTATTTACCCCGAGTTTATTGGAGTCATAAAAACTAAGACCGAGTGAGGCTCCTGCCACAACCGAACCTTTTAAGAAATTTCTTCTGGAGATTGTCTGTGCCATTTCAGATTCTTTTATTTAAGTTTAAGTGTTTTTATTCCGTCAGTCTTGTATACCTGGAATTTTCCACTCTCAGAATATACAAGATATGCATCAACATCCGGATTTGAGTCAAGATATGCTTTTGCCTCATCAAGTCCGACAACCATGAAATATGTGGCAAGAGCATCAGCCGTCATTGCATCATTGGCAACAACAGTTGCACTCAGCAACGAGTGAGTTACAGGATAGCCTGTCCTGGGGTCTATGGTATGGGCATACTTCTTTCCATCCTCTTCATAAAATTTCCTGTAATTGCCGGATGTGGCCAGACCTTTGCCCGAAAGGGATAGTATCTCCTGAAGGTCTTCCCCGGGTATTACATTGCCCTCAATCGGTTTATCTATACCAACGCTCCACTCTGTCCCCTTAGAATTATGCCCTTTACAAAAAATCTCACCTCCCACTTCAATCATATAGTTCATAATACCAAGCTTATCAAACGCTCCGGCTATGACATCAGAGGTGTAGCCCTGCGCTATTGCGTTGGCATTAAGCGTAAGCCTTGAATCAGACTTTACAACCTTGCCGTTTTCAATTCTCACCTTATCCATTCCCACAAATTGCTTTATGCTGTCAATATCATCCTGAGTAACCTTTTCCCTGTTTTTAAAACCGAATCCCCACACATCAAACATCGGAGCACCTGAGATATCAAAAGCACCTTTGCTGATATTATATATTTCTACCGATTTGTTGAAAACCTCAATAAAAAGAGAATCAAGAGGTATATCCACTCCTCTGTTAACATTGGATATTACAGATGAGTCATTGTAGACTGACAGTGAATTGTCGATATCTGTCAATATTTTGTCTACAACAGCATTAAGAGAATCAGGAATATCTGCAGAATATGCAATATGATAGGTCGTACCCTGCGTAAAACCGTCTATTGTCCTGTATTCCACCTTTTTGGTACATCCTGAAATCAACAGAAAAAGAAAAAGCAGAGCAAACGTTTTGCTCATAATCTTACAATAATTCATAGAGGGAAGCATTTTGGCACAAATTTAGAATAAATAAAATTATCTTTGTATGATTTAATGACTCTTTCAACTTTATGAGACAAATCTCTTTTTACTTTCTGCCAATTGTAGCAGTCGTGCTTGTTTTTGCCACATCCTGCAACAAGGATGATTCAGATTCAGATTCAGAATACATGGACGGCTCATTGACATACGAGTGTCCGGAATATCTTACAGTATCCACTCAGATCTCATTGAATGCTACAGGCATTACAGACCCGACTGATGGAATAACCTACAAATGGGCCATGGAGGGCTTCAGCGTGGATTCTCTTGAGGGACAAAACGTTGTAGTAACCACTCCTGCTGAAACAGGTGATTACACTATAACCGTAACAGCCTCTTTGGATGGATATTACTCAAAAACCAGCACCCATTCCGTAACTGTTATAGATCCTACATCAGAAGCCAGTCTCAAAGGACTCAAAAAGAGCGGACAATATATAACAGATCCGAGGGATGGCAAGAAATACTACTATTCAACAATCGGGAATCTCGACTGGTTTAATTATAACCTTAATTACTCAGGTGCAGGCAAAGCTTATGAAAATGAAGAGGTACTTGCAACTTTTATGGGCAGGTTATATACATGGTCTGAGGCAACCGGCGGTGTAAGCGGCAGTAGTCTTGGAAACGGACCTCAGGGTGTTTGCCCTCCGGGATGGTCTGTCCCTACAGCTCAAGACTGGGAAGATCTCGGAAAAACCCTCAATAACAGCGTGATAACTCCATTCCACAGCAAATGGACTGGTATAGGAGAGAAACTGACTGTAAATGCACAGATAAATGACGAGAATATTTGGAAGTACAGCCCTAACAATGGCCAGAGCAATATGTACACATGGAATGCCCTTCCTGCAGGCAGTATGATGAGCAATCTCACAAGATTCGAAAATATATTCAGCTATGGATTCTGGTGGTCATCCACAGAAAAAGATTCAAATTCGGGCGAATATCGCTACATATATTTCGACAGTCCCGATTTTCCATACAATTATGTAGCTAAAGAGTATTTCGGAGCATCAGTAAGATGTGTGAGAAAATCACTCTGATCAACGTAACTTATTATTAATCAATTTCAATTTTAAGCTATGAAATTATCAAAGGGTATTATCGCAACATTAGTGATTGTCGGCATTCTGGTAATCATATTTTTATGGGGTATGGGTGGCTATAACAAAATGGTCTCTCAGGAAGAGGGTGTTACTTCTGCCTGGTCTCAGGTTGAGAATGTATATCAACGCCGTGCCGACCTCATACCAAACCTTGTAGCAACAGTTAAGGGATATGCGGCTCATGAGCAAGAGACGCTCGAGGGAGTTGTCAACGCAAGAGCAAAGGCAACCCAGACAACTATTGACCCGGCAAACATGACTCCTGAGGCTATGGCACAATTTCAGGCCGCTCAAGGAGAACTTTCGTCTGCATTGGGCAAATTAATGGTGGTTGTTGAACGCTACCCTGACCTGAAGGCAAACCAGAACTTTCTAGAACTACAGGCTCAGTTGGAGGGCACAGAGAATCGAATCACTGTTGAAAGACAGAAGTTCAACGATGCTGCAAAGAGTTTCAACACTCTTATCCGCAAGTTTCCTAAAAACATCATAGCTGGGATGTTCGGTTTTGAAAGGAAACAGTATTTTGAAGCTAAAGATGGTGCTGAAGAGGCTCCTAAAGTTGAGTTTTAAGCCGTGAGCGCTTCAAAATTTCTTTCAGAGGCGGACAAGGCTATTTTAGTAAAGGAGATAGAGTCTGCCGAACTCAGGACATCCGGTGAGATAAGGGTTCATATCGAATCTAACTGCTCATCTGACCCTGTAGCAAGAGCCGTTGCTGTTTTCAACACGCTTAAGATGTACCGGACAAAAGACAGAAATGCCGTACTTATTTACGTTGCATACCATTCAAGGAAACTTGCAATCATAGGTGACAGCGGAATAAATGCAGTTGTTCCTGATGGTTTCTGGGATGACGTCAAGGAGGTTCTGATAAAACATTTCGCCTCAAACGAGATTACAGACGGAATAAAACAGGCCATTTACATGACAGGAACCAAGCTTAAAGAGTATTTTCCATATCAAACAGATGACATTAATGAGCAAAGCAATGAGATATCTATTGGTGAATAAGCCATTGGCCTTGTTCGCAATGATGCTGATTCTGTCTGCATCTGTATGGTCTCAGGTGCCGCAAAGGCCCTCACCACCACGTCTTGTAAATGATTTAGCCGGAATTTTGTCACCAGATGAGGTATCGCAACTTGAATCGAAGTTGACTGCTTTTGCAAATAAAACCTCCAATCAGATTGTTATAGTTACCATGAACGATCTTGGCGGAATGAGCAGACAACAAATGTCATACTCTATAGGAGAGCAGTGGAAGGTTGGCCAGAAGAAGTTTGACAACGGACTGGTAATATTAATCAAGCCGAAAACCAGTGACAGCTATGGAGAGACCGACATTGCCACAGGTTACGGCCTCGAGGGAGCTCTGCCTGATGCAATATGCAAGAGGATCATTTATCTTAAAATGATACCGGAGTTTAAACAAAACCAATATTACAAAGGCATTGTAAGTGCTCTTGATGTGATTATGCCGATTGCAGCCGGAGAATACAGCTCAGACGAGTATGCCGCAAAGAGTGATCAGGGATCGGCAGCAGGTGCAATAATTGTCATTGTATTTGTAATACTATTCATAATAATTTCCATCGCAAGAAAAGGCAAAGGACCTACAAACTTCGGAGGAGGAGACAAACGGGGCCCCGGGCTGCTTGAGATGATGATTCTCGGATCTATGCTCTCCGGAAGAGGTGGTCGTTCAGGTGGGTTCGGCGGAGGCAGCTTTGGCGGTGGAGGATTCGGCGGAAGCGGATTCGGAGGCTTTGGCGGCGGCGGATTCGGTGGAGGCGGTGCCGGCGGAAGCTGGTAATTTCAAAATATGTCAAAATACGGAACTCTTATATGGTTGTCAATCCTTGCATTTGTTGCAGGTGTACTGATATATCCGGCAACCAACTCTCTCTTTCTTGAGGCAACAGCAAAACATCCATACATTATGGGGTTTGTAAAGTTTGCCATACTCTCCATGATGGGTGAATTCCTTGCCGCAAGGATCGTTTACGGTAAATGGACCAGAATAAAGGGAATGATTCCGAAAATGGTTGTATGGGGGATCGTGGGAGTCATGATTGTTGCCATGTTTAGCGTTTTCTCCCACGGAGTTGACGGAGCAGCGGCAGATGGCTTGTTATATCTTGGCGGATCAAAATTGCTGAGGGCATTCCTGATATCTGCAATAATGAACCTGACATTTGCACCTGTGTTCATGGCCAGTCACAGAATAACCGACCTGTATATCGACAGCCGTTACGCCGGAAAGGCAACCTCCGTCTCACAAATAATCGGTACAACAGATTGGGGAAAATTCATAAAGGACATTGTGGTAAAAACCATTCCCCTCTTCTGGATACCTGCGCATACAATCACCTTCATGCTTCCCGGAGGATACAAGGTTTTGTTTGCTGCGTCACTTTCTATTGTACTGGGACTGATTCTCTCGTTTGCGAAGATGAAGAACAAAGGTGAATAAGCACCAGTTCCGAGACAGTTCCGATGCGAAACTCGGGTCCCCACAATCCGAGACCCGATGAGACCACATAATGGGTCTTTCCTCTCTGTTTGTATCCGTAGGAAAGCTCATACATCCTCTTTACGAAGAAACTCCCGGGCCAGAACTGACCTTGGTGTGTGTGACCGGAAAGCTGAAGGTCAATACCTGCAGCCTCAGCCTCTGCAAGTTTTGCAGGCTGGTGATCCATAAGTATGAGAGGGAGTGTTTTGTCAATGTTTCCAACCAAATCAGAGAGAGACTCTCTTCTGTGATTTGTCCTGTCGTCCCTGCCGAGAATCATAATATCCCAACCAGGGACTGAAACTCTGGCAACAGAGTCAATCAACAGATTTATACCTGCCGAGCGGTAATAATTGTATATAGCCTCTCTCTCTCCTCCGTAAAACTCATGGTTTCCTGTAACGGCATAAATGCCGTATTTAGATTTTATCTCACGGAAGAGTTCTGCAAGATTCCCGTCAACAAGCGGTTTGAGATTCCGGTCCGATATATCTCCGGCAAGCATTACGAGGTCCGGATTCTGACCATTAATAAGATCTACATACTTTCTAAACTTGTCCCTGTTGATATAGGTACTAAGATGAATGTCGCTGGCCATGACTATGTCAAGGCCTCCCTCGGGCAAAGGTTTATCAATTTTCACTGTTAACTCTCTTACTTCCGGATGGTTGAATTTCCAGTTGCCGTATATCAGCAAACCTGAAACAGTCAATGCTCCGCCCAGAGCCAGAATCAACTTGACTGTCTGATAGTTTTCCCTGATAAAAGCAGGATAAAATCCGGCAAAGTGGTTTACAAACCTTATTATATCGAGTGAAAGAGCGAACAGCGCAAGGTATATTACTGCAACAAACCAGGTGAATCCGATTCTTGAAAACCACAATCCAACTACCGGGTCCATATTGTCACCAGCAAACATTTTCAGCATAAAGGCTGAAAAAGAGAGGAGATACAGAGTGGCGAAGGCGATTCTCAGCCATGGGATTTTAGACAAAGATTGCCAGCCTCTTAAAAATAGGTAGGTGGTCACAAATGTGACCACCCCCAATGCTATTATCGGAAATAAAATTTTCACCTGATAACCGGTTTCTACTTAAATTTTGCGAAAAAGTCATTCCCCTTGTCATCAACAAGAATGAATGCAGGGAAGTTTTCAACCTCAATTTTCCAGATAGCCTCCATTCCCAGTTCAGGATATTCGAGAACCTCAACTTTTTTTATGCTGTCCTGTGCAAGGATTGCTGCAGGGCCACCGATACTGCCAAGATAGAAACCTCCGTGCTTCTTGCACGCATCGGTAACTTGCTGGCTTCTGTTTCCCTTAGCTATCATAATCATGCTTCCTCCGTTCTCCTGGAAAAGATCGACATAAGAGTCCATTCTTCCTGCTGTTGTAGGGCCAAAAGAACCGCTTGGCAAACCTTTTGGAGTCTTGGCAGGACCTGCATAGTAAATCGGATGATCCTTTATGTATTGAGGAAGTCCCTGACCTGCATCTATGCGCTCTTTTAATTTTGCATGTGCTATGTCACGGCCGACAACGATTGTTCCGTTAAGAAGCAGGAATGTGGATACAGGATATTGAGAGAGATCTGCAAGAATCTCTTTCATAGGACGGTTAAGATCAATCTTTATACCGCCTGCATGGGCAGCGTTTCCGACTCTGTATTTCTCCGGAACAAGTCTGATAGGATTTGCATCCATTGTCTCAAGCCAGATTCCGTCTTTATTTATCTTTCCTTTGATATTTCTGTCTGCACTGCATGAGACACCCATTCCAACAGGGCATGATGCTCCGTGTCTCGGGAGGCGGATTACTCTGATATCATGGGCAAAGTATTTACCGCCGAACTGAGCACCTATTCCAAGATTCTGAGCCGCTTTCAGGAGTTTTGCCTCAAGTTCGAGATCTCTGAAAGCATGACCTCCTTCACTTCCTGTTTTTGGCAGCTCGTCAAGATACTTGGCAGAAGCGAGTTTGACTGTCTTCATACATGTCTCGGCAGATGTACCTCCAATCACAAAAGCAATGTGGTAAGGAGGGCAGGCTGCTGTACCGAGAGTCTTCATCTTCTCTATCAGGAACTTCTCAAGTGTAGCCGGATTGAGTAATGCTTTAGTCTCCTGGAAAAGGTAACTCTTGTTTGCAGATCCGCCGCCTTTCGCCACAAATAAAAACTTGTACTCATTGCTGTCAGTGGCGTAAATGTCTATCTGTGCAGGAAGGTTACAGCCGGTGTTTTTCTCGTTATACATATCGAGAGGTGCATTCTGGGAATATCTGAGATTGTCCTGTGTATAGGTATCAAATATACCGTGTGAGATTGCCTCCTCGTCACCACCGCCTGTCCATACTTTCTGGCCTTTCTTTGCAACAACCGTTGCGGTTCCTGTATCCTGGCAGAAAGGAAGAACACCTTTTGATGCAACATCGGCATTGAGCAACATTGTAAGAGCCACCGCCCTGTCATTGACACTCGCTTCCGGGTCACTGAGTATTGATGCTACTTGTTCGTTATGCTCAGGGCGGAGCATGAATGAGACGTCGTGCAAAGCTTGTCTGGCCAATAACCTTATTCCCTGAGGATCTACCTTAAGTACCTCCTCCCCGTCAAAGTTTGCGACAGATACATAATCTTTTGTCAACAGATGGTACTCTGTCTTATCTTTCCCTAGCGGGAACATTTCCTGAAACTTAAAATCCATAATCAGCTACTATTTATATTTCTGTTTTATATAACAATCTCTTAGTGTGAAGAGTTCTCCATAAGGAAACTTTTCATAAAATCATTTATATCTCCATCAAGTACAGCCTGTGTATCTGATGTTTCAAAACCGGTCCTCAAATCTTTAACCATTTTGTAGGGGTGAAGGACATAGCTTCTAATTTGCGAACCCCACTCTATCTTCATTTTTGAACCTTCCAGCTCTGCCTCCTTTTCTCTTCTCTTTCTCAGTTCAAGCTCATAAAGGTGTGACTTCAGGATTCTCAGTGCATTCTGCCTGTTGTCCAACTGAGAGCGTGTCTCAGTATTCTCCACCGAAATACCGGTAGGAAGGTGTCTTACACGCACACCTGTCTCAACCTTATTGACATTCTGGCCGCCTGCACCACCGGAACGGAATGTGTCCCATTCAAGGTCTCCCGGATTTATCTCAATTTCAATAGTATCATCAACTGCCGGATAGACAAATACCGATGAGAATGTGGTCTGTCTCTTTCCCTGAGAGTTAAAGGGTGAAATCCTGACAAGTCTGTGAACCCCGTTCTCTGCTTTGAGATAACCGTATGCATAGTCTCCCTCAAACTCAATTGTAACAGATTTAATACCGGCCTCATCACCCTCTATCAGGTCATAAATGTGGACCTTATATCCGTTACGCTCTCCCCACCTCGCATACATTCTCATAAGCATTGAAGACCAGTCATTACTTTCAGTACCGCCTGCACCGGAATTAATTTTTAGAATAGCCCCCAGATTATCTCCCTCTCCTCCTAGCATTTTTCTGAGTTCAAGATCCTCTATCATCTTTTCCAACTGAATGTAGTGCTGATCCGTTTCACCCTCAAGCGAGGGATCCTCCTTGACAAAATCCATCAACACCTCAAGATCCTCCAGCGATTTTTCAATCTTTGAGAAACTATCGGTCCAGTATTTTATTGATGATACATTTTTCAGAAAGTTCTCGGCCATCTTCGGATCATTCCAGAAATCCGGCGCCAGAGTCCTGGCCTCTTTCTCTTTTAAATCTTCTCTTTTAGCATCGATGTCAAAGTGACCTCCTCAACGCGGAAGTGCGTTGCTGGAGCTCTTTGAACTGTTCCAGATTAACCATTTTTATTATTTTTTACCGGCCTCAAAGTTAGCCATTGTTTTACTAATCACCTTTAAAATTTCATCGTAAGTGAACCCTCTTGTCAAAGCAAACCTGATCACACTCTCCCTTATCTTTGCCTTATCCTCTTCACTATTCACTCTTCTTTTTATTAACTCCTCAAGCTTACGCTTTATCACCCTCTCCAGCACCTTACCTCCGGCCTCAGGATCTAAAGATTCCATGGCGCTCTTTATTATTTCAGTATCTATTGCCTTACTTCTTAACGCAAACTCAATCTTTCTGCTTCCCCATCCCGAAAGTGAGGACTTATCCCTGACAAAAGCCCTGCAATATCGTTCTTCGTCTATAAACCGTTCATCAACAAGCTTTTTAATCACAATATCGCACTCGTCCGTATCACACCCCCTAGCTTTCAGTTTTTTTCTTATATCACTTTCACAATACTCCCTCATTGAGCAGTATCTCTGCATCAATGCTATCGTTTCAGTGAGTTTTGTCCGGGGTTCGGGCATATCTATTCTTCTCCAATGAGTTCTTCTATAAATTTTGTAAACTCCTGCACAAAGCTCCGGTAATGCACACCTGTTCCCGGCCCGGAGAAACCTGAGTGAATTTTCCTTACTGTTCCTTTTTTATCTATAACAATAGTTGTCGGGAAGGATCTGAAATTATCAAGTTCAGGCAGCGCATCCTGTACCTGTGAGGGAGTCTTGCCTGTTATAAGCATCCTGTAAGGTATTTTCGCCACTGATTTAAGCTTCATCGCCTCACTTTTCGCTTTCTGAAAATCTTCGGAGCGTTCGAAAGAGAGACAAAGAACATCTATTGAAGGGTTAAACTTGTTCCACAAACCTGCAAGAAAAACGCTCTCGTCAAAGCAGTTCGGGCACCATGAACCACTAATCTGCAATATTACTACCTTCCCCTTTAATGACTCATCAGCGAGAGAAGTCATATTTCCGTCACTATCAGGAAACGAAAATCCCAGAGTCTTGTAACCCTTTTTCAAACCTGTCACCGAATAGGCATCAGGAAGTACGGCATCCTCTTTTCTGACGGCACTTCCTACGGAAATTCCCTCGTATCCCGAATGCATGGTTATATTTTCAAGAGTGTCCTTACCTTTAACATCTGCCGTAAATAACCTTATAAAACCTCCGTCAAAACAAGACATGCTTAGTTTCCCCCCTTCAGTATGTATGCCTTCAAAGAAACGGTAATCGCCGGTTGGGGTAAGGAAAGAGCCTGTAACCACCCCCTTATCCTCTACAAATTCTCCGATTATCGTATCTTTATCCAGAGTAACGAGCCACCTGCCTTGAACAGAGACAGAATCAGGAGTTATTTTTGATGCAAATCTGTAAGGCTGGTCCGGGTATGCAACAAATGGCATCCTGTACTTGCTTCTTATCAATTCTCCTCTCATTTCATCCTGGGTAAGAAGAAGTTCAAACCTTGTACCGAACAGAGGCATCTCCACAAAAAGAGAGTCTCCCTTTCTTTCCATATTCTCAACTCTCAATCTCTCTGTACCTGTAATAATCTCTATAACAGAGCTGTCTCCCTCTGTCTTTAGTTCAAAATTAAAAGGGATCTTGGACGAGTCCTTTGTCAGGAGAATCCCTCTCCAGATTCCGTCACGTACCTCTACGGGCTTTCTCGCGCATGAGAATGAGATTGCTGTTATTAAAAGTAACCAGAAAAACCTTTTCATATTATTATCTTATTATTCTTTTCAAAAAAGCCAGTATCTCCCCGACAACAAGCACCAAGGATGTTGAAAGAATTATCACAATCCAGTCACGAAGCGAGATGGGCTCTGTCCTGAATACCTCCCCACCGAACTGCACTATCAATATCTGCCCTATAACTATCATCAGTCCGACCAATACAAAACCCTTGCTTTTCAGAATATCACGGAAGGCAGAACCGGATGCACCATAGCGCTTTGCATTGAACATATTCCAAAACTGCAGCATCACAAATATTGTAAAGAACCTGGACAAATCATATCTGGAAATATTTCCCGAATCATCAGTGAAATATTCCATAAGCCAGAGCATTAATACAACAAATACCACTCCTGTTGCAATAATATTGAATGCCATCTTGCGAGTAATGATAAAATCCCCGGACTTTCTTGGTTTCCTAGACATAACCCTTTCATCAGGAGGAAGAGATGCAAGCGCACCTGCTGCAAATGTGTCCATGATAAGGTTTACCCATAACATTTGAGTGACAGTCAAGGGCAACTCCTTTCCTATCAGCGAGCCGAGAAAGACAATCAAAAGGGCCGCCAGGTTTATTGTAAGCTGGAAAAGTATAAATCTCTGGATGTTCTGGTATAATGACCGGCCCCACATGACAGCAGTGGCTATACTGTTGAATGAGTCATCAAGGAGTGTTATGTCACTGGCCTCTTTTGCCACGGAGGTGCCGGTTCCCATAGAGAGACCGACATGCGCATGGTTGAGTGCCGGGGCATCGTTAGTACCATCTCCTGTTACAGCCACTACAGCTCCTTTGTGCTGTAAAAGCTGAACCAACCGCTGCTTGTCGGTCGGACGTGCACGACACATGATCTTTAACCCTAACACACGCTCCAGAGCCTCGGCATCACTAAGAGCCTCAAAATCCACCCCGGTTATAACAGATTCAGGTCCATCCTTCTCTGTAAGAATCCCTATCTGCCGGCCTATCTCTTTTGCAGTCCCCGGAGTATCTCCTGTAACAATCTTTACATCTATCCCTGCACTCAGACATCTTGCAACTGCATCCGGCACATCTTTCCTGACCGGGTCGGATATTGCAACAACTCCTATATAATTAAGCCCTTTCTCTGCCAATACCTCTATTCTCTCCTTATTGTCCTCAGAGACCTCTGCGTATGCAAATCCGAGGGTTCTCATTGCCTGGTTCTGATATTTCAACAACAGTTCATTCAAGCCATCCGGTACCGATTTGCATTTAGAGATAATTATCTCCGGGGCTCCCTTGACAAAAAGAATCCTTTTACCTGAAAGTTCTGAATCAGCAATTGTGGCCATATATTTACGCTCGGTGGAAAAGGTCAGTTGATCTACAATTCTGGCACTATTCCTAATTTCAAGGTAGTTAACTCCATTATCGTGAAGCCAAAGTAACAAAGCTGCCTCGGTAGGGTTTCCAAGTGTTTTTACATTTCCGTTTTCCGAGAGGTCAAGATATGCGGTCGAGTTGACTGATATACTCTCTCTGATTATGCTGTCATTCTTATCGGTTATAAAATCTGTAGCAGCTACCCTCATCTGATTTTGGGTCAGTGTTCCTGTCTTATCGGTACAAATTACTGTTGTTGCACCCATTGTCTCGGTTGCATGCATCTTCCTCACAAGATTGTTTGTCTGCAACATTCTCCTCATGCTCATAGCGAGACTCAGTGTAACAGACATCGGAAGGCCCTCCGGTACGGCAACGACGATTAATGTGACTGAAACCATGAAGTAGTTCAGGATGCGGCCGGCGGTATCGATAGATATCCATTGCTCCGGATCCATAGGGTTCACACCGAACAAGAAGCCGGCCGCCAGAATAATTACCGTTGTGCTAATTCCATAGGCAAACCATTTTACCCATCCGCTTTCTGATACTTTTTCAGGAACCGATACTTTTGCACCAAGCACGGCAAGACCGTCATATATAGCAGGAATCCATATCTTAGTAATGGCAACAACCAGTCCTGCAATTACGGCACCTAACAGGCCAATCTCACCAAGAGTATAGTTTGTTTCCCCAAGGAAAATATCCTTAATGAAAAGCATTGAAAAAGTGAGTATTGCAAGCAGAAATCCTGCAAAACCAACAAATTTGGCCAGTTTGTCAAGCTGTTTGTTAAGCGGGGTCTCTTCTGTACTCTTCTCAACAGATTTCTGAGCAACCTTACCGAACTCGGTAGAATCCCCTACTGCAAATATTCTGGCGGTACAATGGCCGTCCACTACGGTTGTACCTCTGTAAATATTGTTTGTAGGATATGTAGCCTCATTGTCATACATATCAGGGTCGGGACTTTTCTCAATAACCGGTTCTCCCGTCAATGTCGACTCGTTTACCGATAATGAGACTGCCTCGAGTAATTCTGCATCTGCCGGGATCTCCTCCCCTGTCTCAAGAAGTATAATATCTCCCACTACGACATCTCTCTTGACCACCTCTTTAATGTTACCATCTCTTATAACTTTCACAAGGGTCTCGTCATTTACCTGATTGAGAACATCAAACTTCTTTCTGGCATCCATCTCGAACCAGAAAGCTACACCTGTTGCCAGTAAAATGGCACAGAATATACCTATAGTCTCTATGAACTCATTGTGTATGAATGAAATTCCGAGTGAGAGGAATGCTGCCACCAACAGCACCCTTATAATAGGGTCCTGAAATTTTAAAAGGAACAATTTCCACAGAGGATCTCTCTTTGGGGGTGTCAGCGTATTGCTGCCATGTTCTCTCCTGCTCTCCTCTGCCTCAACAGATGTGAGGCCTTTGTAGAACTTTCTACTCTCCATTACTTCCTGATAATTTTAAATTTTTTCCACTGAGCATTCCACAAGCGGCCATGATATCCTCACCTCTCGATGCGCGGATAGTAGAGATCAAACCGGCCTTGTTAAGCCTGTCCCTGAATAGTTCTATCTTTCCGACAGGTGTCGGTCTGAACGGAAAATCCGGAATCTGATGAAATCTTATAAGATTGACCCTGCATTCCAGTCCTTTAAGCATTCGCACCAACCCGTCGGCATGTCTTTTGGAATCGTTCCAGCCGTCAAACATGATATATTCAAAGCTCACACGTCTTTGCCCTGTAAAGTCAAACATTCTGATCATCTCCACTGTCTTTGAGATGGGCCAGGCTTTCTGCATAGGCATGAACTCCAGACGCTCCTGATCAAAAGGATTATGTAACGATATCGCCAGATGACATTTGCTCTTTTCCAGAAATTCCATCAACGGCTGATGCACGCCAATCGAAGAGACTGTTATCCGTTTCGGACTCCATGCAAATCCCCAATCCGCAGTCAGAATCTCAATAGCATCGGTAACGGCCTTGAAATTGTCAAGAGGCTCGCCCATACCCATAAACACTGCATTAGTGAGTCTGCCGTTCTCTTCAACATTAAGAAATTGTGAGATGATCTCCCCGGTCGTAAGATTACCTTTAAATCCTATCCGGCCGGTCATACAAAATTTACAACCCATCTTGCATCCTGCCTGAGATGATACACAAAGAGTTGCCCTGTCATCATCCGGTATCATGACCGCCTCGACAGGTGTCCCGCATATAGAAGGGAAAAGGTATTTTTTGGTGCCATCTGAAGAGACGGTCACCTGTTCCGGAGCGAATCCTCCAACTTCAAACTGCTCTGAAAGCACCTCTCTGTTAACCTTTGAAAGGTTAGTCATTTGCAGTACATCCCTGCAGTTTTTCTTATAAAGCCACTCTGCAAGCTGCTTGGCAGAAAAGGCCGGAAGTGACATATTTACAGCAACTTCCTTGAGTTCATCCAGACTCTTTCCCAGTAGCCATTTTTTCATTTTGCAAATGTAGGGAATTTGCAAATCATTTGCTATTTTTGCATGAATTATAAAAACACAACATTATGGCAAAGGAGAGTGAAGAAGTAAAGAAAGGTGCAGAGATCAGTCCGGAAAAATTAAAAGCACTGCAGGCAACTCTGGACAAGATAGAGAAAGATTACGGGAAAGGCACCGTTATGAAGATGGGAGACCAGCCAAAATGGGAGGTTTCAACTATACCGTCAGGGTCTATCGCATTGGACCATGCATTGGGAATAGGTGGATATCCTAGAGGAAGGGTTATTGAGATATACGGCCCTGAATCAAGCGGTAAGACAACTCTTGCGATACATGCAATTGCAGAGGCTCAAAAAACGGGAGGAATTGCTGCCATTATAGATGCCGAGCATGCATTTGACAGGACTTATGCAAAAAATCTCGGAGTAAATGTGGATACATTACTCATATCACAACCGGACAACGGAGAACAAGCGCTGGAGATTGCAGACTCGCTTATTCGTTCAGGAGCAATAGACGTTATAGTCATTGACTCGGTTGCAGCGCTTACACCAAAGGCTGAGATAGAGGGTGAGATGGGCGACTCTAAAATGGGGCTTCAGGCAAGGCTTATGAGCCAGGCACTTAGAAAACTTACTGCCAACATAAGCAAGACAAACACCTGCTGTATATTTATCAACCAGTTGAGGGACAAGATTGGTGTAATGTTCGGAAATCCGGAGACAACAACCGGTGGTAACGCGCTCAAGTTTTACTCAACAGTACGCATAGATGTCCGCAAGGTAACCCAGATCAAGGACGGAGAAGAGGCCACCGGCAACAGGACACGTGCTAAGATTGTAAAGAACAAGATGGCACCACCTTTCAGAAAAGCAGAGTTTGACATCGTATTCGGTGAGGGGATCTCAAAAATCGGAGAGGTAATAGACCTCGGTGTTGAATTTGAAATAATCCGCAAGAGCGGGTCCTGGTTCAGTTACAACGAAACAAAGATAGGACAGGGAAGAGACGCGGTGAAACAAATCTTTACCGATAATCCTGCACTCATGGAGGAGGTTGAGGCAAAAGTGAGAGAGAAATTGGCAGAAATAAAGGACTAAAGAAATGATTATTTATTAAATGGAGACAGTATTAAGCGGGATCCGCTCGACAGGGCATCTGCACCTTGGCAACTATTTCGGAGCCCTAAGAAATTATATTAAAATGCAGGATGAGTACAACTGCTTCTTTTTCATAGCAGACTTGCACTCGTTAACCACTCATCCGCACCCTGCAGATTTCCACGCAGGAGTCAGAACAATCCTTGCTGAATATCTTGCGGCAGGGCTTGATCCCGAGAAATCTGCCCTTTTTGTTCAAAGTGACATTCCGGAAGTATCGGAGCTTTACGTGCTGCTTAACATGATAGCATATAAAGGTGAACTTGAGCGCACAGCCTCATTCAAGGACAAGGTCAGGAAACAGGAGGACAATGTTAATGCCGGATTGCTTACCTATCCGGTACTTATGGCTGCAGACATACTTATACACCGGGCGAACAAAGTTCCCGTAGGAAAAGATCAGGAACAACACCTTGAAATAGCAAGAGTTCTTGCAAGACGTTTCAACAAACTATACGGTGCTGAGGTCTTTCCTGAACCGCAGGCATTCAACTTCGGGAGTGACCTGATTAAAGTTCCGGGATTGGACGGTTCCGGCAAGATGGGGAAAAGCGAGGGAAACGGCATTTTCTTGTATGACGACGAGAAGAGCATCCACAAAAAAGTAATGAAGGCCGTTACAGATTCAGGGCCGACAGAACCGAACAGTAAGATGCCTGAATCTATTGAGAATATCTTTACACTACTTAAGATTGTCTCGACACCCGACACTGTGACTCATTTCACAGAGGCTTACAATAACTGCTCTATCAGATACGGAGACCTTAAAAAGCAGTTGGCTTCAGATATATGCAGGCACACTTTACCTATCAGGGAGAGAATTGAAGAGATATACAACGATTCCGACTATCTGAGAAAAGTGGCGAAAATGGGATGTGACAAGGCGAGAGAGAGTGCGCAGGCAACACTGAAAGAGGTCAGGGCGGCTGTAGGTATCAAGAGCTTTTAAGCATAAATGATCAACAAAAGTACGATAGACAAGATTCTGGACTCTGCACAGATCGTTGATGTCGTCAATGATTTCGTGACACTTAAGAGAAGGGGAGCAAACTATATAGCTTGCTGCCCTTTTCACAATGAAAAGACTCCATCGTTTTCAGTCTCCCCGTCAAAAGGCATTTTTAAATGCTTTGGCTGCGGAAAGGCCGGTAATGTGGTCAATTTCATCATGGAGCACGAACAACTCGGCTACGTTGATGCCCTGAAATATCTCGGAAAAAAATACGGTATAGAGGTAGCCGACAGGGAGGAGAGTGCCCAGGAGGTCGAAAACAGGCTCAAGAGCGAAAGCCTGATGATTGTCTCCCAGTATGCACAGGAGTACTATACAAACTCTCTCTGGAATACCTCTTCCGGAAAAGCGATAGGGCTCTCTTACTTCAAAGAGAGAGGGTTCAGCGAAGATACGGTCAAAAAATTCATGCTTGGGTGGGCTCCGTCAGAAAGAGATGCACTAAGCAACTCTGCACTTAAGTCTGGATATAAGAAGGAGTACCTGGTATCGACCGGCCTATCGGTTGAACGAGATAACGGAGAGCTGGTTGACAGGTTCCATGAAAGAGTGATGTTTCCTATTCACTCAATTTCAGGGAGAGTTATCGCCTTTGGCGGCCGAACACTGAGGACGGATAAAACTCTTGCCAAATACATTAATTCACCCGAAAGCGAAATATACATTAAAAGCAAGTCTCTCTACGGGATATTTTTTGCGAAGAGTTCAATATCAAAACTACAGAAATGTTATCTGGTGGAGGGATATACCGATGTTATATCACTGCATCAGGCCGGAGTGGAAAATGTTGTGGCCTCAAGCGGCACCTCACTGACAACAGAACAGATAAGGCTGATAAAGAGGTTTGCTCCGGAGGTGACGGTATTGTATGACGGTGATGCGGCAGGAATAAAAGCATCTATACGCGGTATAGACATGCTTCTTGAGGAGGGGCTTCAGGTAAAGGTCGTCCTCTTTCCGGACGGTGAGGACCCTGACTCTTACGCAAAAAGTCATACAAGCGACGAGTTAAAGGATTTTCTGAAAGAGGCCGAACAGGATTTCATTGCATTCAAAAGCACACTCCTTGCAGAAGACACCAAACGGGATCCGGTAAAAAGAGCTCAGCTCATATCAGAAGTCGTTGCGAGCATAGCGGTTATTCCCGATGCAATAAGCCGCTCTGTATATATAGAGGATTGCAGCCTGCGATTAAAAATTGACGAGAAGATCCTTGCCCAGGAGGTCAAGAAACTAAGACAGAAGAGGCAGTACGGAGCTTATTCGACGGATTTTCAGTCAGAGAGCAGAAGCTATACACCAGAATACTTTCCTAACATTGAAACAGGAGAGAAGCTCCCGGAGTTTGTAACAGAGACATTCTGCGAACCTGCAGAGAAAGAGCTGCTTTACTATCTAATCAAGTTCGGGGAGCACCCTATATACGGCAAAGATGAAGGCAAAGACACACGGCTTACAGTCTCACAGTTTATACTGACTGAGTTGCAAAATGATGATCTGGAGCTCAGCAACCTTTTATATAAAAACATATTCGACGAATATTTTCAAGTTAAGGAATCGGGGCAGGAGTCAATACAAAAGCACTTTATAAACCATACTAACCATCAGTTTGTAACTGTCGTCCTCGAGCTGCTTCATCAAGAGCACAATCTTAATATAAAGAAGTTCACAAAGACACTCATACCCGAGGAGAATGTTCTCAGTCACAGTGTGCCTAAAGCCATTCTGGTATATAAGGCAAAGATTACATCCCTGGCGTATCAGAAGTTATGCGAAGCCCTCGAAAAGAGCCAGAATGAGGGAGCTTCTTCAGACGAGCAAAATGAGATAATCAGAAAGCTGCAAATTCTTATGCACATCCGTAACTCTCTTTCAAAAGAGCTCAACCGGTTGAACGTTTGAATTATTCTACCTGAAATTTTATCTCTATCTTTGCCACCCATTAAAAAGCAGTTAAAATTTTACCAAAATGGAAAAGAACTACAAAAGACACCTAATTACAGCTGCACTTCCCTATGCAAACGGAGCAGTACACATCGGTCATCTTGCAGGAGTCTATGTCCCTGCAGACATATATGCCAGGTATCTTCGAATGCGCGGCGAGGATGTAAGGTTCATATGCGGTTCTGATGAGCACGGTGTCCCAATCACTATCAAGGCAAAACAACAGGGCATCACACCTCAGGAGGTAGTTGACAAGTATCACGATATCATAAAGAGATCCTTTGAGGGGTTGGGAATCAGCTTTGACATATATTCACGCACCAGTTCTAAAATACATCACAAAACCGCAGCCGATTTTTTCAAGAAACTGCACGATGAAGGCAAATTTATAGAGAAAGAGAGTGAGCAGTTCTATGACGAAGAGGCAGGCCAGTTTCTTGCAGACAGATATATAGTAGGTATCTGCCCGAAATGCGGTGCAGAGAATGCTTACGGAGACCAGTGCGAAAAATGCGGAAGCACGTTAAGCCCTACCGAGCTTATAAATCCAAGATCTGCACTCAGCGGCAACCCTCCTGTGATGAAATCTACAAAACACTGGTATCTTCCACTTGACAAATATGAGCCATGGCTCAAAGAGTGGATACTCGACGGGCACAAAGAGTGGAAGAGCAATGTTTACGGACAATGCAAATCCTGGCTTGACGGGGGACTTCAGCCAAGAGCTGTCAGCCGTGACCTTGACTGGGGTGTTCCTGTTCCGGTCGATGGAGGCGAAGGTAAAGTCCTTTATGTCTGGTTCGATGCCCCTATCGGTTATATATCCAATACAATAGAACTTATGCCTGACGAGTGGGAGAAGTGGTGGAAAAGCGAAGATACAAAAATGGTACACTTTATAGGGAAGGATAATATTGTATTCCACTGTATTGTTTTTCCTTCGATGCTAAAGGCATACGGAGACGGCTACATTCTGCCGGAAAATGTCCCTGCAAACGAGTTCCTCAACCTTGAGGGCAACAAGATATCCACATCCCGTAACTGGGCAGTATGGCTCCATGAATACCTCGAGGAGTTCCCTGGCAAAGAGGATGTCCTTCGTTATGTCTTATGTGCAAATGCCCCTGAGACAAAAGACAATGACTTCACTTGGAAAGACTTCCAGACAAGAAACAACAGTGAACTGGTTGCAATTTTCGGAAACTTTGTCAACAGGGCGGTTGTCCTGACTCACAAGTATTTCGAAGGTGAGGTTCCGGCAACGATGAATACAACTCCATACGATGAGGAGGTTCTTGCCGAGATTCCCGTTATAAGAAAAAACATAGAGGATAGTCTCGAAAACTTTAAATTCAGAGAGGCACTCAAAGAGGCAATGAATCTTGCAAGATTGGGAAACAAATACCTTGCAGACACAGAGCCGTGGAAAGTTGCCAAGACAGATATGGAGAGAGTTGCCACAATCCTGAATATATCACTTCAGATATGTGCAAACCTCACTATTGCCTTTGAACCGTTTATGCCTCACTCTACAAAGAAACTCTCTCAGATACTCAATATGAAGGCTCGTAACTGGGAAGATTTCGGATCTGATTCAATACTCGTCCCTGGCCACAAATTAAATGAGGCGACTCTTCTGTTCGATAAGATTGAAGACGATGCAATAGCTGCACAGATAGCCAAACTTGAAGCGACAAAGACAGCCAATGAACAACTTGCAGAGAGCACAAAACAGGCTCCGGCAATAACACCTCAGAAAGAGGAGTGTACATTCGACGACTTCATGAAGATGGATATCAGAACAGCAACAGTCCTTGAAGCCGAAAGAGTTCCGAAGACAGACAAACTTCTCAAGCTCACAATTGACACGGGAATCGACGTGCGCACCATAGTCTCGGGTATTGCAGAATACTACACACCTGAAGTGATGATAGGCAAGAGGATATGCATTCTGGCAAACCTTGCTCCGAGAAAGATTAAGGGAATCGAGTCAAAAGGCATGATTCTGATGGCTAAAGAGGAGAACGGAAATATGCGGATTGTGACACCGGAGGAACCGTTGTCAAACGGCAGCATGGTCGGATAACCCCCACCAGGGGTTAAATCCCCTGCCCCATCTGTCTGAGGAGTTCACGTTCCTCCTGAGAATAGAGTAACCACTCCCAGATCGGACGGGCTTCATCCTTGAACACAACCATAAGAGCAACGACTATTATTATAAGAAGCAGGAAGACAAGCATAACAGACCAGATGTTTGTCTTCTTCTTTTTTTCACTCTTGACAGGTTTTACTTTTGGCGCCGGAGCCGGTTTTACCACTGAATCATTTGCCGGCTTGCTTTGGTTATATGGCCTGGCTACAGGTTGAGATGGCAATGATACCCTTTTCCCCGAAAGCACCTCAACAGTACCCTTTTTCGGTAGTATTTTTATATTCAGAGGTTCAAGTCCGTATGAGTCCGTATAGATAAAAAGATCTTTCTCAGCGACAAAGAAATAGTCAAGCTGGTCTGTGGCCCGCATTATGCCGAAACCGGGCATGACAACACTTTTCTGCTTGTTAAGGTCATTTCTGAACTCTTTCAGAAATAAGGTCAGCTCTTTACGGGCATCATCAATTGACAGGTTGTTCTCATCTGCATACAGATTTTCCAGAAGCTCATCATTCCACGTCTCGCTTGATTTGAAAAGGACCCTTCTGAAAGGCGGATTTATTACCATTGCCTTATCTGAAAAAACTGACGGAGCAAGCTCTGTTACAAAACCTCCCAGTCCGGGGAGTGACACCCGGTCATTAACTGTTATTAAATCCTTTAGAAGCCTGGAAAGGGTTTGAAGATCCATATATAGGTTTTAGCTTATATACGCAAAGTTATAAAATCTATTCATTTAAAAGCTCTTTTTATTAAATTTGGGTAGGGTAAAACAAATCAGAAACGGTAAAAAGGAAAAGAGAGGATTTGGATAAGGAAAATTTCAGAAGGCTTTTTGACAAACACTTTGACGCAATAAGACGTTACCTCTACTACAGATGCACAGATACAGAACTGGCTTCTGACGTGGCACAGGACCTGTTTGCCAGAATCTGGGAAAAGGGGATGGATCTTGATCCCGACAAAGACAAGGCACTGCTTTACAAAATGGCCTCTGACATGATTGTAAGCAAGTTCAGACGAAGAAAAACAGAGTTGGACTACACAAATTCAATGATTTTTACCAACAACGAGCATAATGACAATAGTTTGGAATATAAAGAACTGGCAAAAAAATACTCTGATGCTCTTACAAGAATGGGGGAACAACAAAGAATCACATTTTTGATGAGCCGTAACGAAGAACTTAAATACCATGAAATAGCCGAGAGACTGAATATTAGTGTCAAGGCAGTAGAGAAAAGAATGTCACAAGCTCTGGGCTATCTGAGAAAAGAGTTAATTTGAACTAATATGACCATGAAAGATAACATAAGGATAGAACCAAAATGGGATAAGACTAAAGAGGAGATCTGGAATGATCATTTTGAAAAGATGACAGCCTCGGATCCCGAAAGAGCAATCTCTGCCAGCAGAGTAGCCTTTACAAGAAGAGGATTCTACTATGCAGCTGTTGCTGCAGTAATTCTTCTTTTACTAGTACCATTGGCATATACAAGGAATATCGTTGCCAAAAGAGGAGAGCATGTCACTTATGAACTACCTGACGGCTCTGTTGCAAGCCTGAATGCCCTGAGTGAAATAACCTACAAACCTCTGTTATGGCTTTTTAACAGACATGTAAAGATGGATGGAGAGGTGCATTTCAGCGTTGAGAAGGGATCAAAATTCACTGTCAAAAGTAATAACGGCTCAGTCACTGTTCTTGGCACAAAGTTCAATGTAAAATCACGCGACGGGATATTCGAGGTTTCATGCATGACAGGAAAGGTTTCTGTCATATCACCCCTGGATAACACCACCAAAGAAAAGGTAATTATTGAAGGAGGTGAGGGTGTCTCATTCAGCTCAAATGAAAAAATGGAAAGAATCTCTGGAAAAACCAATGAAGAGAAGACCTCATGGATGGAATACCGCTTTGTATTCACAGAGGCTCCTTTGAACCAGGTTTTAGAAGAGATTTCCAGACAATATAATATTGATATAGCATATAACTCTACAGAAGGGTATCTTTACACCGGAAAATTCTCTAAAGATCTCCCGGTTGAAAAGGTCCTCGAGATAGTAACCCTTCCTTTCTCTTTGAAAATTGTAAAGGGGGAAAGTGGATACAAGATAATAAAATAGAGATTTGACAATAAAAAGGAGCTTATTAATATCTTTAATCTTTCTCAGCACATGCATCAACCTGCATGCGCAGGGAATACATGTCCCTGCCTCCGGCCGGACAGTCGGAGAGGCTCTTACATATATCATGGAACAGTCGGATCTCGCCATTTCGTTCAATAAAAAAGAGCTGGACAGATACAGGGTTTCAGTGGATTCGACATTTACGGACGGAGAGTGTGCCGTCAGATATTTTTTACAAGGGATTCCATACAAAATCAGTGTGATTGACAAAGTTCTGGTTATCTCACCTCTATCCGGAAATTACAACATATCAGGTCAGGTAAAAGATAGGAAAAGCAAAGAGACGCTGCCTTTCACTTCAATTATATGTGAAGGAAGGAGATATATATCCGATATGAACGGGAATTTTGTAATCTCAGCCACGCATGAAGAGGCAAAAATTCAATTCAGCTACCTGGGCTATTACTCTCTTGACACGGCCATCAATTCAAATCAGGGGCAGATTATATACTTAACCGAGAAGAACATATTGCTTAAAGAGATATTAATCAAAGAGTTCGAGACAGGAAATGCCCTTAAGCCCGGAGAAAAGTCAGGAGTCATAAGAATAAACCACTCTATTGCTAAATATCTTCCCGGCAATGGTGACAACTCTGTTTTCAATCTGCTCAGACTGATGCCGGGAGTAAGAGCGGCAGGCGAACCTTCTGGCTTTTCCGTATGGGGTAGCAAGGCCGGCGAGAGTGCCGTCATTTTTGACGGAAGCAGGCTTTTCAGCATGAACGGCTACAATGAGCAGATCAGTTCTGTAAATCCTTTTATGGTAAAAGAGATCAGAGTTTTGAAAGGTGGTTATGGCCCGGAATTCGGAAACCAGACAGGAGCCGTTGCACAGATTACAGGCAGAGGGGGCAACAGAGAGAGAGCCGAGCTGAAAACCAACATCAACAATCTTACCGCCAACATATACGGATCAGTCCCTATTAGCGGCAAATCCGCACTTTCAGCCTCATACAGGCAGACATACTACGGGCTTTATGACAATGAGCTTCTCAACCCCTACGGCAAGAGAGTGAGTTCTGCTGTGAACAGTAACGGACACAGTTCTCAGGGGAACAACAAGAGAGAGGTATATATAACACCCGACTACAGCTTCAGGGATGCCAACATAAGATACTCCGGAGAGTCAGGCAGAAGCCTTTCTGCAACTATCTCAATTTACGGGGCATCCGACAGGTTCTCCTATTCTCTGGCCGACAATGAAAGTGAATTGGATGCAAACGAAAACAACACACAGTTCGCTGGTTCAGCCCTGTTTGACCTTAAACACAAAAGCGGTGCCTTAACAAGATTTTCCACAAACTTCTCGTCACTTGACAAAGAGGGTGACAAAATTGTCAGAATCCCCGGAGGTTCATATTTTTCGCTGGAGGACAACAACTCAGTTGCAGAAGGTGAAATAAAAATTTCACACAGTATGCGTACCTTCATAGGTGGGTCCCTCGAAGCTGCTGCCGAGATTTCCGGAATCAGGACATCCACAAACGGACTTCTGCAGGAGCAAATAAAAGAGGCGCTTTATATAAACAAACAGATATCTCTCAGGAGGTTTTCAATGACCCTGGGCCTCAGAGGAGACCTTTACAAAGAAAAACTTTTTTTTCAACCGAGGGTATCCGCAATTCTCGATATAGGTAACAACATCTCTTTATCCGGTTCATGGGGAATCTACAATCAATTTCTCGGCAAAGTACCGGTAATATACGAAGAGGTGGCGCCAACCTTAATATGGGCATTGCTCGGCAATAAAGGTTACCCTATACTCAAAGCTTACCACACAATCATCGGAGCATCCTGGAACACAAAGCATTTCAGCGTTACGATTGACGGATTTAACCGTAAAAACGGAGGTATAGCCCAGATTATATACAGCAACAATAATTCCTCGATAAAGACCGGGAATGCAGAGATATCAGGTGTTGATCTGTTCCTCAAATGGGAAAAAGGCGGCAATCAAATCTTTCTATCCACTACTGCAGCATCTGCCACAGAAACATATTCCGACTCCAGAGAATACTCATACAACCCCCTTGAAGCAAAAGCCGGTGGAGTGCTTGACCTTAATCCTTTCCGGATAAGCGGGGCGTATGTTTACGGCAAGGGCTACCTTAATGCATTCGGTACAGGAAGATACTCATCATTCGGGGCAGATGAGTACAACCGTATGGATCTTTCAGTAACATACGCGTTCAATATCGGGAAAACCGATATAAGAACCGGGCTCTCAATTCTAAATGTTCTCAATACAGACAACAAGAAGACACTGGAGATACTGCCTCTCTCTCAGAGAGGTTCTGCAGGCGGCGGGACATCTACATTGAATCTCTATGCCGAATCAATCCCATTCACCCCCACCCTGTACATTGAGATGCATTTCTGATTCCGGTAGGGTATTCCTTTTACTTTGCGGTATAATAGCAAAGAAGGATTATTAACCCTAAAAATTCATCAATATGAAAAGTTACAGAACTTACAGACAATTGGCAACAGCTGCCGTTGTTGTTTTGGCAGCAGCATCATGTACAAAGGAAAACCCTGCAACAGACGTGGAAGAGATAATGACATCCGGCATACAGATGTCTGTGCTTCAGGTCAAGAGTGACGGGACAACAACATTTGACATGACAACAATGAGTGCTCCTTTTGATTCAACAGCAGACCTCACTGCAAGCGAAATCGAGTATATTTATGCAGTCAGAGAGGACGAAAAACTGGCAGGAGACCTCTACAGTACATTTTTCGAAATGTACAAGCTAAAAGCTTTTGAAAACATAGCAAAGGCGGAGAGCAACCACATGAAAGCCACCGAGAGGCTTCTCGAGTATTACGGAATAACATATCCTGCAGCAGGTGATAAGGGCAAATTCGAGAATCCTGTCCGCCAGGCTCTCTATGACTCATTGCTGCAGAAAGGATCGACAGCTCTCGAAGCATTTAAGGTTATGGCTCAATATGAGGAGTATAACATCGTTCAATATAAGGCGGATCTTGCCTTAATCACAAATGCGAATGTGAAGATTGTCATAGAGAATCTTCAAAAGGGGTCAGAGAATCATTTAAAAGCTACTATACGTCAGATTACAGCTCTCGGAGGCAGCTACTCAGCTCAGGTAATGACACAGGAGGAGTATAGTGCTATTATTGCAACCGGATTTGAACAAGGAAAAAGATATCGTTATCTGAATAACGGTCAGTCAGCAAACAGCGGTGAAAAGATGAACGGGAAACAGGAGAAGAAAGGCTCTGTAAATGCTTCAGGCACCTGCACCGGTTGCTCAAACGGAACATTCCCCGGTAACGGCGGCGGTAACAGGAACGGTAAAGGTCGTGCATAAGCGGCAATTTTCCTCAAGGTAAGGCTTATAGAAAAGCATCAAAAAGGGCGTACAGGTGAAAGTTTTCGGTACGCCCTTATTTTTATGGAAAATTTGCATTAAAGATTTGGACTTTTATAAAATTCCTTTTACATTTGCACTCCCAATCCGGAACATAGAGAGTTTCGTACGGGTACAAAAAATTCCTCGTTAGCTCAGTTGGTTAGAGCACCTGACTGTTAATCAGGGGGTCCTAGGTTCAAGTCCTAGACGAGGAGCAAAAAGAGCTACAAAATTTGTAGCTCTTTTTTTTATAGCACTGATTTTTCTAATTGCCTCATTATGGGGGATCACGGATCACGAACAAAAGTTGGGGGATTTGATATTTAGGCATAAATTTTAGATAGTCTAAAAAGGAAATACGGAATATTATTAACTCCTCTGAACTGTG
>JALOCI010000069.1 GCA_023227835.1 Bacteroidales bacterium | reverse complement strand
ATCCAAAATATGATCCGGTGGTCCGGGCCAATAACCCTCACCGTCCCAACCTTGAGGTGAGGGCCAAACCTTCTCACCGCCGAAATTCATCCAGGGCTTGCCGGGAATACGTTCCGGATAAAGGGACTCCAATGCGCTATTTACAAACAGGAAGTCGTGTCCCTGTAAGGAAAACTGCATGAGCCTTCCTCCCAAAGCAGGAACGACGTGACTCTCTATCAAGCCATTATCCAGAGAGAGTGCATTCCAACCCTTATATGTTGTGTATCTTAGCATAATCCCTGTTGTAGAAGAATTTATATGCAACAACCATCAATAATCCGCAAACCAGCCATATTACTGCAAGGCTTGATATTGAGAAAGAGAGACCTAATACAGGTTTCATCAATCCCAAAATAACAGGCGAGAGTGACCCGACGGCAAAACCGAGCATAATCATCACACCTGAAGCCGATGAATGATATTTTTCCGGAATTACATCATAAAGCACGGTGTATGTATTTGCATCGAAAAATGCCCTGGCAAACCCAAATCCTGCAAACCCGATATATATGGCTGTCAGTGTACCTGAATTACCCATTAACACTATAAAAGGTACAGCAAAAAGGAGTCCTCCGGCCTGCAGTAATATTCTGTTGGCCGGGTTTTTCCCTGCAAGCTTATCTGAAAGTTTTCCCGCTATCATAACTCCAAAGAAGGCAAACAGGTGTGTATAGAACATCGAGTGAAACCCGGCCTCAGCCAAAGACATGTTAAACTCCTCAAAAAGATATGTCGGCATCCATGTAAGATAGCCTGTAAGCACAAAGATGAGGCCGCTGAATCCGATTGTAAGCATAACAGCTGTCGGCGTTGTAAAAAGAACTCTGAACCCTTCAAAAAGAGATATCTTTTCACTCTTCACTTTTTCACTATTCACTATCCTCTTTTCACTATTCACTATCCTCTTTTCACTATTCACTTCCTCACTATTCACTTTCCCCTCACTTCCCTCTCTTTTATCTTTTAATCTGATTATCATTATCACAGCGTGAATAACCCCGATGGCACCGAATACAAGAAAAGCACTACGCCAACCATAATGCTGACCTATATAGCCAGCGACGAAACCACTTAGAATAACACCCACATAATACGATGTCTGATGTATGGACATTGCAAAAGACCTTGTATCCTTATGGTAGCTTGCAAGCAAGGCATAATTTGAAGGTCCGAAAAACGCCTCACCGCCTCCGGTTGCAACACTTCTCATCACAATCAGCATGATCATTCCGTTACTTAATCCTGTGAACATAGTGGCAACACTCCAGAAAAGTATACTCAAAGAGACTATCCATTTCCTGCTGAAAAGATCACCTATATATCCTGCCATAGGAACAAGAAGCGCATATATAAGATTGAATGCTGTTGCAATGGTCCCTATTTGCACGTCCGAGAGAGAGAGATCATCTTTTATTAATGGAAGGACAACATTAAAAACCTGTCTGTCTGCCTGATTCACAAAAAAAGCAATCCAGAGCAGCACAAGTACCTCCCATTTATAGTTATCACTCTTATTTTTAACAATATTCATAACTTTCTATTTAACACTATCTCACCAGCTTACCTCTTTTATATAATCAACGCCGAAAGCATTGGTCACTTTGATTTTCACCGCTTTTACACCTGAACCCGGCTGCCCTTTGAAAATGTGATCTGTAGTTACTGCATTTATCCAGCTCCTCCCTGATATCTTGTTATCTCCATCTGCTCCGAACCAGAAATAAGCAGTGGGATCCATGGTTCTTTCGGTAATCCTCTCCATTTCCTGGTATGTAACTCCGCTATCCTGAGACCACATAACTTTCCAGTTAGGATCCCAATCCCAGACATTGACAAGCAGCTCGTCCGAAGGTCTGAGCACAGGGGCTCTATTTTCAGGCTTGTATACCGAGAATTGTGATTCAGGGTTAACATACGATCTGTAAATCCATTTGAAATTTGTACCGTCCACCTCAAACACCTTATATCCCAATTCCGCACCGTCAAGACAGACAGGTCCTTCCCAGAATCCACCGCATGCAGCTCCGATTATGTGTTCGGTGATTCCTGTGTTATCGACCATCATTGAGTTGTAATGAGTGTGACCACAAATTATCTGAACATTTGCATAACCCTGCAGAAGTGCATGCAAAGTCTCACTGTTCCCGTACGATGATGAGTATCTTGACTTAGAAGGTGCATGAAACATAAGAACCAGAGCTTTATCCTTTGTTACATATAATAAATCCTTCTTTACCCAGTTTAGTTGTGCTTCTGTGAAATTTACTGTATACTCTGCATCGGGTCCCCCTTTAAAATAGATATTGTCCAGTATAATATAGTGAACCATACCCCGATTGAAAGAGTAATATGTAGGTCCGTAGTGGCGTATATAAACAGAATCCGCAACTTTATCATAATTTACGGATGGTGTCTGAGTGGTACTGAATACATGATCATGGTTCCCTATCGAGTAATATACTGGTTGGTTGACAGCCGAAAAATAACTCTTGCTAAGGTTATTCATAAGTGGCTTGTTAAAGACGATGTCACCAGTTATCATCAGATGAACAGGAGTGAGGGATGCTGAAGCAATCTCCTGTCTCATGTAGTTAAGAATGGGTTCCAATTTTTTCAGTTCTGTCTCATTTCTCACTTGTGGATCTCCGACAGCAATGAAAAAGTGTTTTATGTCAGACTGACCCATTTTATTAAGGGTAAAGTTTATATTCTTTTTATCCGGCGCATTTTTCAATGCTGTCCAAAACCTGGGAACACTCATCTCCACCGGCACAGTATATCCTGCCGGGGATGATATATATATATGAGTAGCAGATGGATTGTAAGGCAACTCATAAGCCCCGTCAGAATCTGTTTGAGTAAAATTTGTCCCGTCTGTCACAACAACCCCGGCAACTCCTTTGGAGTCACAAAGCACTTTTCCTGCCTTTACAATATTTATCGGGTTATCATCATCTCCCCCGTCCCCTGAAGGTTTGCCCTCCTTACCGCACGAGGCAGTAAAGACTGACATGGCAAATAAGAATACCAGAATTTTAATATAATTCATATCTATTTATTATCTTTTTTCCACACTAATAATCGGATACTTTCGGCAGAAAGTTTTTCTGAGACGCAAACTGTTCCTCTGCCTGGTTCAGTAGCATATTCTAAAATGTATCCCGGCACATTCACTTCAAAAGACTCCTTACCCTTGCCGGTATTCCATACAACAACACCAAATCTGTTACCGGAAATAAAAGACTTTGCAATAACTGCATCTGGGTTGCATTTTATTGAAAAATCCTTGTCATCATTGTATACACCTCTCCAAAGCAAGCCGGAATTTTCTCTTTGGAAATCTATAACCTCTCTTGTATAAATCTTCATGGCGACAGGATCCTCTGAAGTAACAAGGTCGATGTTTGGTTTACTTATAACATTTGAGTAATCCTCAGGTACCGGAATCCTGTTTTCTTTAAGATAACGTACATCTGCCGCATAACGGGTCTCAAGCTCGGATCTCAAACCATACACTGTTGCATAGTTAAGTATAAGCCTGTTATTAACCGGCGCCGGATTTCTTGTTGTAGTTATCATTTCGGGGAATGTGTATTTGAACATCTCCGGGAAAATAAATGTTGGTGCACTACCGTTCAATCTTGCAGAAAACTCCTCTATAAGCGGGACATATGCACCATTTTCATAACCATGAAACATTGATATCGACTCCATTTCAACATCATTGAGCCCCTCCGTCATAACCACAAAATCCTTGTTAATTGTCTTCATGTATTCAGATATCTTGCGTAAAAACAGATATCTGTCCTCAGCATATACAACTGCCGGTACAGCATGTCCGTGATCCGGAGAATAACAGAATTTAGGAGCTGTCACGGCAAGCTGATCGTATAATATGCCGTCTGCCCCAAGTTCGTTGGCCTGCAACGCAAGATTCAGCATTATATCATACCACTCGTTGCATCCAAGACATGCCATCCCGTGAAAACGGGCCGGTGCGTCATAATATTTGTGCCACTTCTGATAATCGACCTTTCCGTCTCTCTTGAGGACAGATATTCTCTTTCCCTCTTTTTCCCAGTAATCCGTTCCGTTTTGATCTATCAATTGTCCGTTTGCATATATGATAGAACGTACCCCCTTCTTTTTAATCTCTTTCAGAACTTTTTCCAGCTCCTCTTTTCCTCCCATATCAGGATCAGGCTCATAATAGGGATAGAATTTATCGTGACCACCTTTTGTCCATCCGAAAAGGCCTATTATGTCAAGGCCTCTCTCAAGTGAGATATCGGCCAGCCCCTGGAGATCTGCATAATTCCACATCACTTCGTTGTTCTGCTGCTTCATTATGGTCAACATCCATCCCGAAGAGTTCTTCAGCCACTCAGGTATCTGCTGAAAAGCTACAGAAGTCTTAAACCACTCTCTGTATAAATCTGCGCCTTTGTGCCAGGTGCCCTTGTAAGGATAGATTATCTGTTCGGGAATCAGCCATTTAGCTCCCGGAGCACAAACAAGATCATGCTCAAAAGCCACGCCGAGAGTATTGTCTGATGATTTATATGATATTTTGAAGTGTTTTGATCCGTGTCTCTTGTCGTGACTGCCGTAATACAAACCACCCTTTTCGCCTGCAAAGGCACACCATTGCATAGTGGCAAACCTGGACGGATAATCTGATTTCAAATAAAAGGAAGAGTTGGCCCGGTCGTATGTCCAGGCCAATCCTCCTTTAAAACTAACTTTATTAATTGAATCTTTGCTCGATGGAGCCTTTGTAAATTTCTGACCAAGACCGCAAGGCATGATCAGAGGATAAGAAGCAAGCTCTGCTTTGATCCCGCTGATAACAGGACCGGTGAAGCCAACAACAACCCAACCCTGGACATTGTTTTTAATTTCACCCTTGACAGAAAATGCCTCACCATGGTTGGAAAAAATGAGATTTAAATCTATATCCCAACGTTTTCCATTAAATATGAGATCGTTATATGACAACACAAATCCATTTTCCGATGATGAGATGACCGGTTTATTGTCTCTCTCACTGAAAATTATTTCGCTGCTATTATCTGACAGATTCTGTATCTTTATTGACCATACAGCCTCGCTCTTTGAATCTGATTCCGGAGCAATTCCGTCTGTCTCAATCTTTATCCCATCTTTAGAAAATATCAGCTTACCGGAGGCATTGGTGACACTTGCCGAAGAGATAAACTCTTTTGCAGTGACTTCTGAATACTGACAGGTCAATATCAATATAACCAGCAGGTAAAATGTTGAAAAAAATCGTCTCATATATAGGGCTATTAATAATTTGGATTATTTACCAAGTTAGGATTAATCTGCATATCTGCCGTAGGTATCGGCCACAGATAGTGTTTGTTCTTATCAAAAACTCTTGTACTTAATACACGGGCCTGCGATAAGTTGGCCATTTTGGAGAAGTCCGGACAGCCGTTTTCATCAATATCCGGAACACCCGGGATAAACCAATAACCACTCTTGTAATATGTCTTGCATAGAGCCACACTTGTCGGAAGACCATAGTTAGGATAGTTCATCACTTTTTCGGCAATTCTCCAACGAAGAATATCATTATAACGAAGTCCCTCGAATGCAAACTCCATTCTTCTTTCTGTTCTCAGGATGGTTCTTAGTGCAGACTGTGCTGTTTCAGTTATCTTAGGATAGTTACCTGTTCTGAAATCAGCCTTATATGCACGTGCCCTTACCATATTCATTGCATCCAATACAGATTGATCAATCTGATTAAGCTCAATCTTAGACTCTGCATACATAAGCAACACATCAGCATAGCGCATGATCAGCTTATCGTTCTCTGCCTCCAGATTATCATTCCAGTCAGAATCGATACCTTTCCTGAGAATAAGACCATTATAAGATGCATATTGGTCACCTGCCTTCGAGTCCTTATTAGTTACAAAAGTCCTGGTATTGTAGTTCCAGCATTTTGATGAATCAGGATGAGGTGTGTAATTAAACCCGAAGTAATCAGAATTGAACTCTACAATAGTATAAGAGCATCTAGGGTCACGATTCTTGAACGGATTCTTGCGGTCATACAATGGTGACTCATCAATCGGCTTTCCGTCAGTGCAAAGGAAAGAACAGAGAAGATCCCATGAAGGAGATGCTGTTGCAGACGGTGATGTTATGTTTCTGCTAAGATATGCAGTAACCGAGCCACTTGTAAGAGCTGTACCATATTGAGATGAACGAGGAATACCAAAAACAGTTTCCACAGAGTTCTTTGTCTTGCTGAGGAAAAGTTCCCCAAAATCAGGATAGAGCTGATATACTCCGAGATCCATACAACCCTTTGCAGCATCACGTGCAGTTGCATAATCTTTGAAGAAAAGAGCAACTCTTGCCTTCATTGCATAAGCGGCACCCTTTGTTGCCCTTTTTATCTCGGTGCTCTCATAGGCAACCGGCAGCTTCTCAATAGCATAATCGAAATCCTCATAAATGTGGGCAAGTATTGTATCCTTGCTTATTCTTGAGAGAGAGTATGCTTTTTCTATATCAATATCATCAGTAAAATAGACTGCATCACCCCAATATTCGATTATTCTTGAATACTGGCAGGCTCTTACAAACCTGGCATCGGCAATAAATCTCTCATATAGTTCAGCAGAGAGATTATCCTTAGCCTTATGAATGTTATTTATTATGGTATTTGCACGGCTGATTGCCCTATAGCTGTATGTCCATGTATTATTGAGAAATGATGAGTTACTTCCTGTTAATGTTCCGTTTGTAAAAACAATAAGGGTAGTTCTGTTTGTCCAGTCATCGGTTGGCTCATCCAGAGACATAATATTACTGCCGAAATCTGTCTTATGAATTGGCCAGAACTGATGCAGATAAAGAGTGTTAAGGCTCATCTCCACCTGAGTGCGGTCTTTGAACCAACTCTCATTGGATGCCTTTGAAAGCGGCTGAAGATCTAGATTGTTACATGAATAGAGAGCAACAACCGCCATTGCCGATAATATATAATTCCTTTTTTTCATTTTTCTAGGTTGTTTATTAACACTTAAAATTTAACTGAAACTCCAAAAATTACCGATTTTGTTATAGGGTAGCCTGTAGAGCTCACCTCCGGATCCCATCCCTGAGGATAGTTGCTTACTGTAAAGAAGTCCTGAAGTGAAGCATACAGTCTCACATTCTGAAGTGAAATCTTTCTTAAAAGCTTAGAAGGAATTGTATAGCCAAGTGTTATATTTTTAATTCGGAAGTATGACCCGTCAATCATCCAGAAATCCGATACAGCGTAGTTATTTGTATTTCCTGTTCTGGAAACTCTCGGATATTTTGCATTTAAATTCTGTGCTTCAGTATTGTAGTTGCTCCAGTATTTACCTACAATTATCTGTGGTACATTGTACCAGTCGCCGCGTATTGGCTGCACCATCTCCTCAGTTATCATAGAGTTACGTTTACCTACACCCTGGAATGCCAGCAAGAAATCAAATCCTTTATATCCAAGGTTAATATTACCGCCATAATTAAACCGTGGAAGAGATCCGCCAAGTAGAACCCTGTCGTATACAGCATCGATCTTACCATCCGGGATTCCTTCAGGGCCGCTTATATCCTTGTATTTGACATCTCCAACCTTAACAGCTCCTGAAGTAACAGGAGAAGATGCTATCTCCTCTGCTGTCTGAAATATGCCGTCACTCTTGTATCCGTACCACTCATTATATTCACTGCCTTCTTTGATAATGAGGCCATTCGAGAGCACCTGAGTATCCTTTAGGTCTCCCATGACAGTTTTTGAATCATATAGGTTCAAGTTAACACCATAAGAGAAATCTCCAATCTTGTCAGACCATCCAAGTTCAATCTCCCATCCTTTAGTCGACATTGTACCTGCATTCTGATCAGGATCAGCATAACCCATATAATTCGGAATCTGAAGCTGCAACAGCATATCCATTGTCTTTTTCTGATAGTAATCTCCTGTGAATTTCAGTCTTTCACCAAGGAAGCTGAGGTCAAGACCAAGGTCAATTGTCTCAGTTGTCTCCCATGATATGTCCTGTATTGCATACTGGTATGCAGAAGCACCCTGTGCCGGGATAATTGTACTGCCTTGGTATAATGTACCTGTGTTAAATGCAATTGAAGACTGATAAGGGTAATTACCTATCCTCTCATTACCAAGCTGGCCGTAGGAAAGACGCAATTTAGCAAAATTGAGCCAATAAATATCCTGCATGAAGCTCTCCTTAGATATAACCCATCCCAGAGATGCCGAAGGGAAAAATGCCCATCTGTGATCCTTGTGGAAACGACTTGAACCGTCATAACGGAAGTTAGCCTGAACATAATATTTATATCCCCAGTTGTACATTACCCTCCCGATATATGAGTTGTAAGCATTTTCGTATGCATCTCCATTATTATCCATTAGAGTTGAAGGTCCTGCTGCCAGGTATGGGTAATAAGGGATGTCATACTCTCCGCGTGAAGCCCATAGATTCTCATAAAAATAGTGGAAGGTTTCATAACCTAAAGTCGCACTTATATTATGCTTGTTTATTGTTTTATTGTAGTTTGCATAAATCTGCGAAGTGATTGAATAACTGTCACTTCTGGTCTCCTTCAGGTCAGTTGTATTTGTTTCATCCATAAAATCGGTGCTCGCCATATCATCCCAAGCGGTATAATATTCAACCTGCTTGTTGAAGAGCTTGACTTTAGAGAAATTATATATAGGAGCAAAGACTCCTGTAACAGTAATATCCTCGATAGGCTTAATATCCACAGAAACCTTGCCGCTGACCTGGTAACCCTTACTGTTTTCATTACCTCCATAAACGAGCTTTCCGTATGGATTTTCACCATCTTTACCTCCGGCAAGACGACCGTCAGAAAATATTGCAGGATATACCGGAGCCGCATATCTCATTCTCAAGGATGGACTGAAAGCCGGCTCTATAGTTTCACTGTGCTTGAGACCAAGGTCAATTGATGTAGAGAGCCATTTTTTAAGCTTGATGTCATTGTTGACTCTGGCAGTTATTCTTTTCCAGGAATTGTTTGCCACATATAAACCATCCACATTATCATATCCGAAACTAACCTTAGTCCTGGATTTTTCATTTCCGCTTGAGATTCCGAGCTGATGGCTGTGTTTCACACCATAATCCTTCATACATAAGTTAACCCATTCAGTATTAGGATAAAGATCAGGATTCTGTTTATTCAGACTCCAATAATTATCAATAAGGTCCTTCTCATACACAGAGTATTCCCCGCCTGCATTATTGTCGTTCCAGTTTCTCTCATTCAGCACCTTCATATAGGTAACAGCATTTGCATATTCAGGCATTTTCGTTGGGACATCCAATGACAGGCTGTAGTTATAATCGATATTCATTCCATCCCTGGAACCTCTCTTTGTAGTAACAAGGACAACGCCCGCTGCAGCTCTTGCTCCATAAATAGAGGCAGATGCTGCATCCTTAAGGACAGTGATATTCTCAACATCTGCAGGATTCACATCATTAATGCTGTTTGCCGGCACACCGTCAATGATAATCAAAGGATCGCTCTCCTGAATTGAGGTTATACCCCTGACACGGATTGTACCACCTGCACCTGGTGCAGAACTTGATCTTGTAACGGTCACCCCGGCCATAGCACCCTGAAGAGCTGTTATAACCTGATTGTTCTGACGTGAGAGAAGCCTCTCCCCGCCTACTGCCGCTACCGAACCTGTCAGATCCTTCTTCTTTGCAGTTCCGTAACCAATTGCCACTACTTCATCAAGTACAATGGCACTCTCTTTAAGTACGACATCTATCTGTTTTCTGCCATTAAGACTCACCTCCAGAGTCTCCATACCTACGAATGAAAACTGAAGAACAGAATTTGCCGCCACATTTGTCAGATTATAGGTACCATCTGCATTTGTCATAGTCCCATTTGCAGAGCCCTTCACTGAGACATTTGCCCCGGGAACAACCTCTCCGGTTGAAAATCTGACAGTTCCCGATACGGACAAGTTTTGAGCCATCAGGTCAGTAGACAAAATACACCCTAACAGCATCATTAAAGTTGCAGTCCAATATTTTTGGAATAACTGCATTAAATCATTTGATCCAACATTTTTTTTCATTAAATCAAGTTTAAATTAACGTTTTGTTGTTTAAATTTGCACCCACAACCACACCACAGCTAAGTTAATTGAGATTAATTTAAGTGTTGTGTAGTGTGGTACAAATTTAAAGTTTGTTTTTTAATATACAATAGAAAGTTTGTACTTTTATATAAAATCTGAATATGAATTCAAAAATAAAAGTAGATTCAGCATCCCAGATTCCTGTTTATAAGCAGGTGATGCAATCTATAAGGGATTTGGTAAATGGGGGAGATTACGAGATAGGAGATTTTCTGCCATCCATGAACGAGTTGTCAGCCGAACTGAATATTTCCAAGGAGACTGTAAAAAAAGCCTATGCTTTACTAAGAGACGAAGAGCTTATCGGATCGGCCCAGGGAAAAGGATTCTACATTACTAACAAAAACGGGAATAAAATAAGGATACTTGTTTTGTTCGACAAACTAAGTACCTATAAACAGGTCCTTTTCTCCTCATTTATGAATCATATTGGTGAACTGTCCGAGATAACAATCCGCCTTCACAATCAGGATGTTGATCTTTTTGAGCAATTCGTAGAGGAGAATCTTGACAAATTCGACTACTATATTGTCACCCCCCACTTCTCGCTACAAGAAGATATCCAGAGCAGAGTGGTAAGAACTCTCAAAAGAATACCGAACAGGAAACTCATCCTTCTCGACAGATATATCGATGAGCTTAAAGGCAACTTCGGTTCTGTGTATCAGGATTTCGAAAACGATATATATGAAGGATTGTGTCAGGGTAAAAATGACATACTAAAATTCAGAAAATTGAACATAGTATCAATGAAAGGCTCCCTATACTCTCCTATTATAGAAAAAGGCATAAAGCGTTTTTGTGACGAAAACGGAATACAATACGAATTTCACCATACGATTAATCAGAATAAGATTGAAAAGGGTGAAATTTTTCTTATTCTGAACAGCCAGCTAGACTCTGAATTGATAGAATTGGTCAGGATTGCAAAGATGAAGGGGTGCCTCATCGGGAAGGATATTGGTATCATTTCCTATAATGAATCTCCGATAAACGAGATTATTCTTGACGGACTTACTGTAATGTCCACAGACTTCATACAGATGGGAGAACTTGCCGCCCTGATGATTCTGGAAAAGCCATTCCGCAAGATACATTGTAACTTCAGACTAATTAGAAGAAGCACATTTTAATACAAATGTCCGATAATTCACTATCTTTATGAATATAAAATGAATCATTATGGATAAATGGATTACCATACTTACTTCAGCATACCCTCAGGATATACTTATTCCAAGATCGAACCTTGAAGCAAACGGGATACAAACTTTCCTTAAAGATGAGTACTATAACTCCGTAATCAATATCTATCCCACCTCCAATGTAAAGCTTCAGGTTCCTGAAGATCAATACGAAACAGCAGCAGAGATTCTTACTGCTGCCGGTTATGATATTTTACCGAAAAAGTAATTGTGATTACGCTGAAGCTGCTAATATGCCTGTGAACTTATCAATCTTTTTCTTTGCATAATCAAGCTTGATAACAAGACTTTTCTTTGCCTGAGAAGGAGTTTCGTACATGGCATCTACCATAATTGCCTCACAAATCGAACGTAGTCCTCTTGCCCCGAGTTTATATTCAATTGATGTATCCATACTACTGATGCGTTAATTTTTAAAACAAAGTAAGTTCATTGACATCTTGATTTTGAATGAGTGGTTGTGGCTCTGTCACAAGTCCCTTCAGGTCCTT